>USBB01000012.1 GCA_900552795.1 uncultured Eubacterium sp. | reverse complement strand
CTTGTATTTCAAGGGCTAAAGGCGGTTCTTATCAACACATTTTGTCCTATAGGTCAAAAATTATAATTTCATAGAAATTTCCTACCACAAAAAAGCCTTAGAGTTTCGGTTGATTTCCGAAATTCTAAGGCTTTTTATGTACTTAAATGTGCAATCTTTTATCAGCTCTGTATAACTTTCATTTTATAAAATTCACCCTTCAAAGCCATAAGCTCGTCAAAAGTTCCGTATTCCACGCAATGACCGTCTGCAATAACCGCAATCTTATCAGCATCACGTATAGTTGAAAGTCTGTGGGCCACAATAAATGTTGTACGCCCTTTTGTAAGATTCCCCAATGCCTCCTGTATAAGCTTTTCTGATATGCTGTCAAGCGCAGAGGTCGCTTCATCAAGCACTATCACCTTAGGATGCCTTATAAGAGCTCTTGCTATTGAAATTCTTTGTCTCTGACCTCCTGACAGCTTTCCTCCATGCTCTCCTACAACTGTATCTATTCCATTCGGCAGTGAATCAATCAAATCAGAAAGATTTGCAGCTTTTATAACTTCTTTTAATGTATCCTCATCTACATCTTCCATTCCGTATGTTATATTATCTCTTATTGTACCTGAAAAGAGTATTGAAGTCTGCGGAACCACAGCTAAATGCTTTCTGTATGAGCGCAAATCTATTTTGCTCATATCCTTTCCATCAACTAATACCCGTCCCGCTGTCGCAAAATTAAATCCGATAACAAGATTAAGTATCGTTGATTTTCCGGCACCGGATTCTCCTACCAATGCAATCGTCTCGCCAGGCTCAACAACAAGATTTAACTCGTGCAGAATATTATTTGAAGCATTATTGTATTTAAATTTAACATCTTTAAACTCAAATCTTCCGACTACATCGTCAAGTGTACTTTTACCTTCATTATGCTCAACGTCCTCCTCAAGAAGCACTTCACCTATTGAGTTTACAGACTCAACACCTTTAGCTATTGTAGGTATAAGCGACATAAGTGAGGACACCTGAGCCACTATAGTTGCAAAATAACTCTGATAAAGCGTTATATCACCCGGCAGAATAGTTGCTCTCAAAGCAAGAAAACCTGTAAATCCAAGACAAATTACCTGGAATATCTGGAATATCGCCCAGCCTACCGAACCAAAAAGAGACTGTATTACATCAAGCTTATAGCCTTTTTCGGCAACAGCAAAAAGCTGTCCGCTCATCTTCTCGACTTCCTCTTCCTCTAACGCATGCGCTCTTGTAACAGGAATAAGCTCCACCATTTCCATAACTCTTGCCGATGTCTCTTCCATTTCTTTTCTGAATTCCCTGTTTCTTTTACGCATTATATTTCTGAAAAATACCATAGTAACAGCTGCGAGCGGTGTCGTAAGAAGAAAGAAAGTAAATACAAGCATACTTTTTGATACAGTTACCGCCAAAGCTATTGCAACATTGAGTGCAATATTTAATATACTAAGAAACATCTGTGTAGACAGCATCTCAACCGCCTCGACATCTCTCATAATCTTAGACTGCAGTCGACCCGACTGCGTCTCCTTATGATAAGATATCGAAAGCTGCTGCAATTTCCTCACAAGTGCTTTTCTAAGTCCTGTTTCCGCATACCTTGTCGCTAGCGACTTATATCTTGTATACAAATAATTCATAGGAATATTAAGCAATATAAGCGCTATCATAACAGCTACGTTGATTATGATATTTCGCGGTGTATCAGACGAGCCTGTCGTTATATCATTTATTATATTTGCAGTTATAATAGGAAGCACCCACACAGGACAGTGCTTTATAAAGAAAAATACTACCGCAAGAAAAAATTTGCTGTAATTGCCCTTATACAGACCAAGCAATATTTTAAGCGGATGTCCTTTGTGTTTCCTGTAACACTCTATAAACCAGTTTTCAACATCTATTCCTTTAGGTGCATGTAAATTCATAATCTAATCCTATTCCTCTTTTCTTAAGCAACTTGTTGCGAAGAGACAAAGAGAAATTCGCGCAGGCGATTTCTCTTTTGCCATAATAGCTATTTGTTTTTGCTCAAAAACAAATAGCTGTGTGAAAAATCATCGTATCAACATAATTTTTCACACTATTCCTCTATAACTTTGTCAACATTGTCAGCCACTATTGCTTCTCCCTCACAGCCTTCAATATTTACATTTTTTAAGACAAGTTCCTTTATATTGTTTACTACAAGCCCCTGTTTTTTTGCTTCATCGCAGCCCAGCATCATTGCAGCAACACCTGGTTTTGCATCTTCTGCAAATGAAAAACTAATATTTTCAAATGTAAGCTTTTCAATTTTACTTTCAGGAAGTCCATAAATATAAGTACCTGCCACATGACAGTTCTTTGCATTAATGTTCTTAAACAAAAGTCTCTTTATTGATGGCGTTCTGTCATCTACCGGAAGCGGCTTTCTTGAGCCTACATATTCTGTTTTTCCGTCAGGGTCACAGAAATAGAAGCTGTTTACAACAAAAGGTGTCATAACATTATCCATATCAATATTTTCAAATGATATGTCATCAAGAACAGAAAGCTTACCTCGTCCTCTTCTTGTCTTTACCCTGAGTCCCCTGTCAGTATTTAAAAACAGACAGTCCTTTATATGAACATCCTTAACGCCTGCCGCTATCTCACTTCCCACTGTCACTGCTCCATGTCCGTCACGCATACAACACTGTCTTACAATCATATTCGATGTAGGTGTGTTATACTTTTTAGCCATATATATTTTTCCTGATTTTATGGCTATGCAGTCATCTCCAACAGAAATATATGTACCAAGTACAAGTACATCATTACAGCTTTCAGGATCAAGTCCGTCTGTATTATGCGAATTTGCAGGAGCCTTAATCTTAACATCTATAAATTTAAGATGCTCACTGAAATACGGATGAATTGTCCATGAAGGTGAATTCTGTACTGTAATTCCATGCATTGTCACATTACTGCAGTGATTTATAAAGAATAATCTCGGTCTCCATGCTATATCACGAACCTTGCAGTTATTCCACCAGTTCTCAAATGTAGTACATCCGTCAATAGTACCTCTTCCTGTAATTACAACATTTTTTACATTTATACCGCATATAATCGCAGAAAATATATCTAACGGATTACCCTCCCATGAACCTAAATTGTAATCCTTTGTTTCATCATATGACTCAATAATTCCCGGTAAAACAGGGAATTTTTCTCTGTCAGTAAATGCTGAAAGCACCGCGTTCTCAGCTAAATCAAGAATCAAATTATCCTTTAAGAAAATACTTGATATTTTGTATGTTCCCTCAGGTACATAGACTCTTGAATCCTTTGGACAAGCCATTATTGCACACTGGATTGCATTCGTATCATCGTGAACACCGTCGCCATATGCGCCAAATTCGCGAACATTAAGTGTTACAAACTCATAATCAGTCTTAAATTTCACTGTATTTGTCTCTTTACCATCGTAAACAGCTTTAATCTCATACTTTGTATCCGGCTTTAAATCGTAAATTGAAGTAACAACCCTATCGCTGTCCATATATTTTTCACCATTTACATACAATTCATAAGGCTTTCGGGTATAATATTTACCTGACTCCGTAAGCTCAACCACTGCATTTCTGGCTGTATTGGCAACTAAAATTAACTCCATAATGCGCCTCCTTTTCCTCTTCCATAGTCCTGATATTCTCTATTTTTAAGACTTTCCGCATAAGCGATACAAAGTGCTGCAAAACACTCTGTATCTGCAATATCAGCCACTTTCTGCAATTTTGCATCTCCTGTCTGATTTTTCAATGCACTAAGCGCAATACTTTCGTATTTTTCTGTATGAAGTGCTTTCATTCTGCAGCCCTTTAATATACAGTATGAAAGTAACAGCGACGCGATAATATCAGAATCGTCATCAGAATTTTTAACATCATAAACCTCTGCTTTGATAAGCTCTTTTACCGATTCCCTGAACAAATCCTGCATTCTTCTGAAAATTTCATATACAGGCTGCTCTGTAACTTCCATCGTATCTATAAGCGAAGCTGTATAATAAGCTGTCTGAACTGCATTTTCACTGTCATCAAGATTTTTTGCATAATCTTCATATTTATTTTCTCTCATAGAATTATATCTTGCTATAATATCGTTATAACGCTCTTTTCCACCATCCAATGTCTCATACTCCATATAAAATGGCTGGCTGCAATAAGATTCACATATATTATCCATTTCATAAGAATAATCATCTAAATTCTTTGCAATATTTTTTGCTGCTTCTGCATATTTCCCGCTTCCTGTAACTTTAGCTGTAAAATATAACGCACTTCCAACCATAAAATAAGCAGTATCAAATTGATCTTTGTATGTACTTTCTTTGCAGCACCCGCAATCAATCGCTGAAACTTCCTTATCAGCAAGCTTCACCAAAAATTCTTTATAAAAATCATCATCCGTTGCCTTTGCAAGCTGCTTTAATGCGTTAAGAATAAGACCTTTGTCCCAAACATCACAATTATCATAATCAACCTTCTCAAACCAGCTTTTAAACTGATTTTCCAATAATTCATTTCGTTTAATCAATTAAGTATCCTCCATAATAATCTTAATTTCCGAGCGACTCGTCGCGAAGAGGCGACGCAAAAATGCTATTTATTACACACAGACATGACAATTTCAAAGCGGCTTATAATTGAAGCAGTCAAATTTTACATACAATTCGTCAGTTTGTCCTGAATAAGCATACATTCCGATCATTGCTCCCGTAAATCTCTTGCCCTTTTTTAAGCCCTCATCACACAGATAATACACATTATCAAGTGTCTGTACCTTACTATAATCCTTTCCGTCAAAGCTTATGTAAAACGTCCTTACAAGACCGTCAGTTTCTATCTTAAAATATATATGCTCACAGTCTTTTGGAATTTCTACAGAATTACCAGGAATCCATTTATCTATATATTCCATAACTTTGCAGCTTAATGTGCCTTCCTCGCTTTCAGGCGCAAAAACACCGAATTTTACAAATGTATTCTCGTCATAGTAGCATGTAATTCCGGCATCCTGACCCTTTAAAAGCTTTGGAACCAGCATCTTGCAGACCACTTCAAATTTAAAGTGCTGTTGTCTCCTAAGAAGAATATTTCTTGCATGCATTGAATTTAAATCAAATTTGCTTCCCTTAACTGTCACATAAGAATTTTCCAAAGCAATACCGTCATTTTCCGGTGCTCTTGGAAATGTCCAGTCACTGCTTAACGACTCTGCTTTAAAATCATCGTCAAATGACGATTCCCATATTGTCTCAGGCAAATTCGGCTTAATCTGCATAGCACTCGGCCCGTCAAGATTATTTACAATCGGCCATCCGTCTGCAGTCCATGTTATAGGGTCCAATGCAGTTTCTCTTCCGAGCATGCTGTATCCGTCTCCAATCTTCCTGCCGCATAAGTAAACCATATACCACTCACCATTTTGTGTCTGCACCGGCTTCCCATGTCCGCATCTTTGTATAATCGCACCCTCATCATTCTGACGCATAATAGGATTATACGGACATGGCTCATAGCGTCCAAACAACTCGCGGCTTCTTGAGACTGTAATTCTATGACCCGGCCCTGTACCGCCCTCCGCTTCAAACAGATAGTAATATCCGTCTTTTTTAAGAAGATGCGGCCCCTCAGGTGCCCTCTTATTATCGCCATAATACAAAAGACTCGCTTCGCTTATCTGCTTTGTTGCATCATCATTTAACTGAAATATTCTTGCTCCGCGGTTAAGAAGCATATATCTTTTACCGTCATCATCATTAAATATAGACGGGTCTATGCCATCCTCATCTATAATTGCAGGCTTACTATATGGCCCCTCCGGTCTGTCAGAACTTACAACAATCTGCTTTCTGTAAACATTTCCGTCATCATTTAATCTATATGTAGCAGTTATATAGAATCTGCCATTATAATACGAAATATCAGGAGCCCAGTAACCGCGTCCTCCTTCAAGATTATCAAGTGCAGCCCACTCCGGATTTGTTATTGCATAACCAATTATTTTCCAATGAACAAGATCTTTTGAAGTTGAGACCGGTATACACGGAAAATATATGAATGAAGAATTTACCATATAATAATCGTCACCCACACGTACTATAGAAGGGTCAGGATACATACCTGTCCTTATAGGATTATGATATAAATTCTCAAATTTTGCTCCGATAACCGCTTCAAAATACTGCTGAAGCTCAAAAAAACGGTTCTGATTAGCAATCTCAATAGGTGTAAGAAGATTTATATCACCTGACAATGGTGACAAACCGACACGTTCAACAAGATATTTACATACCTCTACACTTCCGGACATTGCTCCATAATGCAGCATATTCTTATGTTCTTTATCATGAATATCCATATTTGCCCTTGAATATTCAACTATATATTTAAGAAGTTTAAGATTACCGGTTTTAGCAGCTAAAAAAGGCATCATAATACCATGTTCATCCTTTTCATCTATAAGAACAGGATTATCTTCAAGAATTCTTTTAACTTCCGCAATATTTTCAAGATAAATTGCATCCTTAATAGACATCATACTGTATCCTCCTCGTCGCACATTTTATAATTATTATACCATGTGCGCAGAAAAGGAAGCGCCCGTAAGGGCATTTACTTTTCAAGCCATGGGTCACAGGTATAATCGCCGCTTTTGCGGCGCAAGGTGCCTTGGCACCTTGAATTGCACTTTGTGCAATTATTATACCATGACTCCCTCTGGATTTTCTACATATTTCCACGTCTTTACAATTATTAATACTGAATTGTTTACATAAAAAAGCGTCGTAAAAGACGCATTTTTTATAAAGTAAAAAATCTGCCCCATGTCACATAAAACATGGAGCAGATATAAACTGTGGCACGCCACATATTTTAAATTCAAAATTATTCCTTAACAGCACCTACGTTAACACCCTGTACGAAATACTTCTGACAGAATGGATAAATTACCGCGAAAGGCAATACCGCAACGATAACGGCTGCACTCGAAATAGTCTTAGGGTTAACTGTATCATCATCAGGGATATCACTATCCATAACCATGTTACGAAGCTTGATCTGGAAGTTAAACAAAGCATTGTTATTGATATAAATCTTAAAGTTTGTATAGTCATTCCAGAACTGTACTGCGAACATCAAACCGATTGATGCAAGAGCTGCCTTTGAAAGTGGGAGTACAATTCTAAAGAACGTACCCATAGGCGAACATCCATCAATTTGCGCCGCTTCAAACAGTGACTCCGGTATACCCTCAAAGAAGTTCCTCATAAGTACCAGGTTATATACGTTGATTGACATAGGTAAAATAACAGCCCAAAGTGTATCAACTAAACCTAAATCTTTGATAACAAGGAACTTAGGAATCATACCGCCATCGAAAATCATTGTGAACAATAACATGTAAGCAAAGAAATTTCTACCCGGCATTTCCCACTGTATTAATGCATAAGCACCAAGTGTTGAAAGCAACAAACCGATAAATGTACCGGCAATTGTAGTAATACAAGAAATAATGAATGGTCTGTATAAAGACACTCTTGTAAGAATACTTGTATAACCACGCCATGTAAATGAATTTGGCCACCACTTAAAACTGTAAGCTGAAGCTGCATCAAGTGAATCTACTATAACCTTCCAAATTGGCAGCATAATTGCCAACGATATCAAAATGAATATAAGTCCATTGACAAGTGGGAAGATTTTGAATTTTTTCTTCTTTTTATTTAAAACAATCTGATTATCACTCATTGTCTATCCCTCCTATACAATACCTCGTCCGCGGACCTTTTTACTTGCATAGTTACATGCAAATACAAGAATCATACCGACGAATGACTTAAACAAACCTACCGCTGTAGAATAACCATAATCCGAGTTACCGCCACCGAATGTCTTACTATAGATATATGTCTGTAAAACGTCAGCAACACTTGTAACAGCAGCATTCATAGTAACGAATACTGATTCGAAAAGGTTCATAACCTTAGCAAGGTTCAAAATGAATACTGTAATGATTGTGTTTGCTAATGCCGGGAATGTTATGTAAATAAGACGTTTCCAACGGTTAGCACCATCAATCTGAGCTGCTTCATATAAATCAGGGCTGATACCTGACAAAGTAGCAAGGAAGAGAATTGTTCCCCATCCTGTATCCTTCCATACATTCATCATAAAGAACGTACCTGTCCAATACTTTGTATCACCAAGGAAGAATATAGGTTCGTCAACTAAACCACTGTTTAACAAAATACTGTTAACAACACCTGTAGGGTTAGGGTCGAGAATCATCTTAAATACAGAAGCAACAACAACCCATGACATAAAGTGTGGTAAGTAAACGATAGTCTGTACTGTCTTCTTAAATGCTAAATTAACAATCTCATTCAAAAGAAGTGAGATAATTACGGCAGCACCGGTATTTAAAATCAGCTTTATAATCGAAAGGAAAAGAGTATTTCTGAATGACTGCCAGAAATAAATATCATGCTGGAACATCTGTGAAAAATGCATAAGACCAACATAATAAGGTCCCTTAATTACGAATTTTGTAAAAGCATAACGACAACCTGCCATTGGCAAGTAGTTAAAAAGTATTATAAATATTAATACAGGCAGGAACATAATGTAGAAGCCTTTATAATATCTAATCTTTGTCCATACACTCTTATTTATTGAGTTAGATAAGAATCTCTTATCTACTTTTGATTCCTTCTTGAAATACTTTAATACATCAAAAAAGCATCCTGCAACAGCTAAAATCATACCAATAACTAACACATAGAAACCAAGTCCTAATGTATAAGTATCAGTGCCTGAACCGTTGCTGAGCAAATCTGTTAATGATACAACATCATATGTTGTTCTGCCCTTATAATGTCTGAACTGAAGTGCCACAATAGCGACAATATTGATTACACCGTAAAGTGAAATCGGAATTAAAGCGAGTTTATCTTTCTTAGTTGCCAAAAGAACTAATCCGGCAACACCAACTACAAGAGCAATATACCATACAAACGATAAATCAATGTTCATGTAACTGTAGGCATCTCTAATCTCTGTTGTATTCTGAACGAAAGGCAAAAGCCCGCCTAACATTGCAATAATCAAACCAGCTACAGCAATTACCTTAATATTATCACTCTGCTTGTCATTAACTTTTGTTCCGCACTTCGGACATACTTTAGCATGTTTTGGTAACTCTGTATTACAAGACTTACATTGCATCTTCATACCTTCTTTCCTAATAATTTTGTAGATTCTAAGCCTACTTTAGTCACAAATAAGCCAAAAATCAGAACCCCGACCGGGTGGCTGATGCCACCCGAGAGAGGATTCTTAAAAGTGTTTTAAAATAAATTACTTCTTAGCCTCGTTTAATGATTCAAGAACTTCATTAACCTTAGCACCAACTGTATCTGTATAATACTTCATAGCATCATCAACTGTCCAGTCACCAAGAGCAACCTTAGCGATTACTTCGTTTCTTGTCTTGTTGATATCTGTGATGTTATTACCAAATGTTTCATTCATTGGAACAGGAACAGCAATTGAAGAGTTAGCATCGAAGAACTTAGCATTCTCCATAACAACATCTGTCATAGCCTTGTTACCTGGATCTTCCTTATCGCCGAATGTAGCTAAAGCAAGAGTTGGGTCAATGTGATTCTTCTTCATTAATGTGTTTGGCTTCTCTGGTGATGGAAGGAAGTGGAACTGACCTTCTGTATAAGTCTTTGTCTTCTTGCCTTCTGGATCACTTGCTAATGTAACTGTTTCAGCCTTGTCATCCCAGTGTGTACCCTTAGCACCATACTCCCAAGCCATCTGAACGTCGCCGCCATCAAGCATTGTGTCGATGAAGTACTTAAAGATACCTTCTGGATTCTTAGCAGAATTTGTAATACACCAAGCTGGTGCAATTCTTTCTACATAAGTACCAAGTTCCTTGATTGGGTTGATAGCGATCAATTCGCTGTCTAAGCCCTTGCTTTCAAGGTTTGTCTTTAATGTATCAGCCCATGTACCTGCCCAGTATGTAAATACACCTGATTCGTTAGCAGGATCTGTTGAGTAGAACTTATCACGAGCATCTGATGTCTTCTGACCAAGAGAAGCCTTATCAATTACGTTATCCTTAACAGCTGTCTGGATTCTCTGAAGAGCATCCTTCATTTCCTGCTGTGTGAAACCATCTACATACTTGCCATCAGCGCTCTTATAGAATGTATACTGAGCCTTCTGATAGAATTCTGGTAAGTAGTTAGTATATGGAGCTTCTGCTGAGATAAAGTCTGGAGCAGAAATTACATAATGACCAACTGTATCTCTCATCTTCTTTAAGATATCATAATACTCGTTGAATGTTAATGTCTTGCCTTCTACTGATGCTACATCAATACCAGCCTTGTCAAGCCAAGATTTCTTAAGATATGTACAGCATCCGTTACCACGGTATGGTGAGAAACCATACATAGACTTAGTTCCGTCTTCACCGTTAACTAAAAGACCTGAAAGAACCTTATCAGCAGCATCGATAAGTCTGCCTGACTTCTTTGTCTCAGAATTGTTCCAAGCATCTGTCATATCCCAAAGCATACCATTTGATGCATAAAGAGCATAGTAATCAGATGAAAGAAGAACTACGTTAGGAATATCTGATTCCTTACCGTTAAATGCTCTGGCAACAGCATCATAGTAACCGCTGTGGTCAGGACGTGTGAACTGAAGATCAATCTTGCCTGCATCGCCATATTTTTCTAACAAGCCTTCAAGATATGCCTCAAATTCTTTAGCACCGTTGTTCTCGTTAACAACTGTGTTATCAACCATAATTGTGATAACTTCCGGTTTCTTAACCTCCTTGCTTACGTTCTTGTCGCCGCCGTCTTTATTGCCGCCACAAGCTACAAGGCCCATTACTGATGTAAGAGTAAGACCTACAGCAGTAAGCTTCTTAACTGTCTTTTTCATAAACCTTAAACCCTCCTTATTGGTTTTACAGGACGCATTGCATCCTTGTTTTATTTTTGACACATGTATAATACCATTTTTGTATGTTTTTAACAAGAGAATTTTGAACATTTTTTGTATTTTTTTTGTATTTTCTGCGAAAGCCCAGTATTCATCTGCATTACACAGCATTTACCCATTTAAATTATGTTCAATTTTTGTTAATATTTATACCTCATATAAGGCTGTATACACCACATAAACAATCTCATGCTTATGTTAAATATGCACTAATATTTTTAAAAAACTATGTATTTTTTACATTAAATCCCACAATAAATCCACTTATTTTAATCCAGAAACATTTTAATTGTGCTTATTTACTATCTTTTACATAAAATTCACAAATTTTACTTTCTTTATAATACATTTTATCTGCTTCCGCCATGAAATTGATAATTGTACAAATTGCCTCATTTCTTATAATTATGACATATGTGCTATATTTCCAGCACTTTTTCACCATTTATTAAGGCATATTTGCATTTTTGTACATCTGTAAGATTCATTGTTCCAGAAAATGCTTCTGTGATTCTTTTTACAAATTGTTCATATATATCTCCATTTATAATAAGCTTTATACTTACATTTTCACCATACTCTGTTTCAAGTATATTTATATTCATATCGCTGCAGATATATTGAAGCTTTCCAAGATTATTATAATCTGTTATGACTTCTGCTTTTTCACCTGAAAACACTTCCATAACTTCACTGCGTGCTATCCCTTCAACTGCTGCAGCCTGATATGCTCTTATAAGCCCCCCTGTTCCAAGAAGTGTTCCTCCGAAATATCTTGTGACAACTATAAGACAATTACTAATACCGCTTCTTATAATCACATCCAATATCGGCTTTCCTGCTGTTCCAGCCGGTTCACCGTCATCGCTGAACTTCTGCTGTCCATTATTTTCCCCGCACACATATGCATAGCAATTATGTCTTGCATCCCAATATTTCTTTTTTACAGAAATTATAATCTGAGCTGCCTCATCCTCATTTTCAATATTAAATACATTCGCTATAAATCTGGATTTTTTTTCAACCACTTCCCCCGTTCCGCAAACTCTTATTCTTTTCATTGACTTTACCATACCTTTCAAAACCATATATTTATATCTGCATTTAGTTTATAATAGGTAATAACAATTTGTCAAAGACATAAGGATATGGTATAATAACTGCACTTATGCAATTCATGGCGACTTTTCGCCTTACGCCGCTGAAACGGCGATTAACACGACTTTTATAAGGAGGACTATATATGAATTATGGCATGAAAGGCATAAAACAAAAGAAAAAATTGCTTAATTCTGCCGCTTCAAAAATAGGTAGTAAAATCGGTACAACCACCTTTAAAATTATACTAATATTAGCAGTTGCAATTATGGCCGGCGGTTCCGGTCTTGCATTCGGTGCTGTTCACGGTATCATCGCAAGCGCTCCGGATATATCTACAATTGATGTATCACCGGACGGTTTTGCCACTAAAATTTATGACAATGAAGGAAACGAAATCCAGACGCTTGCCGGCGTAGAGGCAAATCGAATTTCCGTTAAAATCGATCAGGTTCCTGAAAATCTGCAGCACGCATTTGTTGCCATCGAGGATGAACGTTTCTATGATCATAATGGTATCGATATCACAGGTATTTTAAGAGCTGCCATGGTAGCTGTCACAAGAGGAAGTCTGTCACAGGGTGCAAGTACCATAACACAGCAGCTTATTAAAAATAATGTTTTTCAGGCATATAACGAAGATACAATGCAGAAAATCAAACGTAAAATTCAGGAGCAGTACCTCGCCATAAAGCTTGAAACTGTCATGGATAAACCTGATATTTTAATAAATTACATGAATACAATCAACTTAGGAAATGGTTATTATGGCGTGCAGGCTGCCGCAAACGGTTATTTCGGCAAGGATGTGTCAGAGCTTTCCTTAAGCGAGTGTGCAGTCATTGCTTCCATAACCCAGAATCCTTCAAAGTTAAACCCCATCAAAAATCCTGATTACAATAAGGAACGTCAGTCATATGTTCTTTTAAATATGTATGAACAGGGATATATAACAAAGGAAGAATATGATGAAGCTTTGGCAGATGATGTATACACACGCCTTCAGGGTCTTGACGTAGAAACTGCCGATAATACTTATTCATATTTTGTGGATACAGTAATTGACGTTGTGATAAAAGACCTTATGGAAAGTAAAGGATACACTGAAAGTCAGGCATCTAATCTTATCTATCGCGGCGGTTTAAAAATCAACACAACACAGAGCAGCTCCATGCAGTCCATTGCAGACTCAATTATTAATGATGAAAACAACTATCCGAAATCATCCGATTTCAGCATAACAAATTACTCTCTCGGAATAAAGGATGCAAATGGAAATATTTCATATTACTCACATTATGCACTTCTTGAGTTCTGTCAGGAAATAACAGGAAATAAGAGCTTTAAGTTAACCTTTAACAATAAAGACAAAGCACAGTCTTATATTGATAAGTATAAAGAATCATTCACGGCTGAGGGTGGAACTGTCATTCAGGAAAGTATAAATTATACAATAGAGCCTCAGATTTCATTTTCTATAATTGATCAGTCAACCGGACAGGTCAAGGTTTTAGTCGGCGGCCGCGGTGACAAGACAGGAAACCGTACATTAAACAGAGCCGTTGATTCGGTACGTCAGCCGGGCTCATCAATTAAACCGCTTGTTGCATACGGTCCTGCTCTTGATACAGGTGCAATAACACTTGCAACTCCGCTTGATGATGCTCCTTACTATTATCCGGGAACATCAATACTTGTAACAAACTATACAGATGGTTCTTATGAGGGTTTAATGACTGTAAGAAGGGCTCTCGCAAAGTCACAGAATATACCTGCCATCAAGGCTTTGGCTTCAACTTCTGCACAGATAGGTTTTGATTATCTTAAAGAATTTGGATTTTCAACTCTTGTTGCCCCTAAGAACGCAATTAACGGTGCTCACGATGTCAACTTTTCAATAGCCTTGGGTGGTTTTACAAAAGGTGTTAAAAATATTGATATGGCTGCCGCATATGCTGCAGTTGCAAATAAAGGAGAGTATATCGAGCCGACATATTACACAACTGTTACTGACAGTGACGGCAACGTTATTCTTGACAAGACCCAGCCAAAGAAAAACACTGTGATGAAAGAAACGAGTGCATGGCTTCTTACAAATGCCATGGAATCCGTAACTTCTGGAGGTACAGGTACCTCAGCACATCTTAGCAGCCAGCCTACCGCAGGAAAGACAGGTACATCCCAGGACGATCTCGATAAATGGTTCTGCGGATATACACCTTACTATACAGGCGTAATATGGGTAGGATATGATGATAATTCTAAAAATGTTAAGAATGCAACTCATTTGTCTATCTGGAAAAAGATTATGGAAAAGTGTCACGACGGACTTGAAAGAGGTTCTTTCACAAAACCTGAAGGAATTGTAGAAGTTTCAGTATGTTCACAGTCAGGCAAACTTCCTGTAGAGGGTCTTTGCGATTGCGATCCGCGCGGAAGTCAGATTATAACTGAATACTTCACAGAAGATACTGCTCCTACCGAGACATGTAATGTTCATGTAAATGTAAACATATGCAACGATTCCGGAAAAATAGCTTCATCAGGATGTACAAATACTTCAAGTAAAATATATATAAAGAAAGCTGCGTCAACAGCACTTGATGGTGAAGCTGCACAATACAAAACCAAAGACAGTGAATATGTCATTACTGACGAAGAACTGGCAGATTTATGTACTATAAAACACAACTTCAAGCCTAATAACTCAAGCACAGGTTCAAGTCATGACAATAACACTTCCTCGCAGGATAATACCGAAGAGCAGACTACAAAGCCCAATAACCGGCCTAACAGACCGACACAGTAAAGAATAACTGATAGATATAAAGAGCTGTTTAACGCAAAGTGATATGCGTTAAACAGCTCTTTTATTAATTGACATTTGCTACATAATTACTTTTTCTTCATTTTAGGATCAAATATCAACGAAGCTATATATCCAAATATAAGCGCCGCCGATATCCCGACTGCTCCTGCAGTAAAACCACCCTTAAAAAGCCCTATCAGACCATCGCTGTCAATCGCCTGCTTCATCCCTTTCCAAAGCACATTTCCAAAGCCTAAAAGCGGGACTGATGCTCCTGCACCTGCAAATTCCTGAAAAGGCCCGTATATTCCTGCCATTCCCAAGACCACTCCGCTGCACACAAGCAGCACCATTATTCTTCCCGGCATAAGCTTAGTCTTATCCATAAGTATCTGTACAAGGGCGCATATAAGCCCACCGACTATAAATGCTTTTAATAATTCCATATCACACACTCTCCAGTATTACACCATGTGCTATTCCCGGAACACTCCTTCCCTCATTGTAGCTTACAGTAGACAACAGTGCTCCCGTAGGAACAAACAAAATCCGCTTCCACTTTTTAGATTTAAGATTCTTATAAAGATATGAACAAAGCGTAACAGCGCTGCATCCGCAGCCGCTTCCTCCTGCATTTGTATCCTGACTTTCGCTGTCAAACATCTCTATTCCACAATCCTTATATCTGTTGCTTATCTCATATCCGTTTTCCCTTAATAAATCAAGAAGTATCTGTCTTCCTACTGTTCCTAAATCTCCCGTAATTATGAGATCATAATATTTTTCATCAACTTCCAGATCCCTGAAATTTGCCATTATGAGATCTGCTGCCGCAGGTGCCATGCATGCTCCCATATTCATAGAATCTTTAACTCCGTAATCTACAATTTTGCCGGTTGTCATGCCGCTTACCTTAATCTGGCCCATATCACTCGAAAGTATGACAGCCCCGCAGCCTGTAACAGTCCATGTCGAAGCAGGCGGTCTCTGGTTTCCATATTCAAGCGGAAATCTGAACTGTTTCTCGGCGCTGGCAAAATGGCTTGACGCTGATACAATCACGCGGTCCGCATAGCCTGAGCTTACAGACATTGCACCAAGCCCCAAGCCTTCTCCAAATGTCGAACACGCTCCATACAGTCCGAATACCGGAACATCATACTTCTTTAAGCCGAACGAGCTTGCAATAAGCTGTCCAAGCAAATCACCTGCATAAATGTATCTTATATCGTCTATTGAACGCTTTGCCTTTATTAAAAGCTTATCTATCGTTTTTTCTATCAGTTTACTCTCAGCTTCTTCCCAGTCATTTCCACCAAAAACAGGGTCTTTTTCTATTATGTCAAAATAATCCTTTAAAGGTCCCTCACCCTCTTTCTGCCCTACAACACTGGCTGTCTCTTCGATATATACCGGTTTATCAAACAGAACCGACTGCTTTCCTTTTACCATATACCAAACCCCTTTCCAATGAGATAAATTATTCCTGCAATCCACGATGTAAGTATCCCATATACAATAACAGGGCCTGCTATAGTAAATATTTTGCAGCCTATACCAAATACCTGTCCTTCTTTTTTATACTCTATAGCCGGTGCCGCCACACTGTTTGCAAATCCTGTAATCGGCACAAGGCTTCCTGCACCACCCCATGTTGTGATAAGAGGATAAATATTTAATCCGGTAAGAAGTGCACTTACAAAAACCAGTCCCACCGTTGTCCACAGCGCAGCCTCATCCTTTGAAATTCCCATTTTCATTAACACCATTGTAAGCAGCTGTCCTATTGCACATATAATCCCTCCGACTATAAATGCTTTTATACAGTTAACGCTGCAATTTGCTTTCGGTGTCACATTTTCAACGTACTTGTTATACTTTTCATTTCTTTTTGCTTCATCATTATACTTCGGCATTTTTAAGACCAACCTCCTTATCTGTATAAAATTAGATAGTAGATTAAATGTCCCACTGCCTTTCCGAGTGCTATCATAAGCACAATTATTCCAAGTCCTCCGCCTATTCTTACTCTTCTTACAAAAATAGGCATAACTTTCGTAGTTTCAGCAAGGCTCACAACAAATAATCCTACATACATTCCGGCAAAAGCTCCCAGTAGGATTATCCCCGTTATGCCTAAATTTATTCTTATATCAAATAAAGACAGTATATTTCCTATTATTGCCCCTGCTATAATAATTTCCTCGTAATAAAAAATATATTTTGTCGTTTTTGTAACCGCAGCAACACGATTAATCATTCCTATACTGTTTATCACCGCAAAATAACCGGCCGCCGTAAGTGCTCCGGCACTCGTTCCAAACATAATAAGAATTACTGCCTCCCAAAAAACACTAAAGTTATTCACAGCATTTTCTCCTCATTCTTTGCATCGCTTCTCTCTATCAGAGTATCATCGACATCCTTTTCATACTTCTGCATCTCCACCTCTATAGGCGACGGATCCGTACCAAACCTCTTACCTCCAAAATGGTTGTAGAATAGTATTATTCCGCCTGCAAGGCCAAGTGCATAGGTAATCTCAAGCAGCTTCAAATCCTTTAGCCCGCTGTTTCCAAAAAGACTGTATACTCTGTCAAAAATTTCAATCGTTCCAACATCATTGTTGTAGGCCATAACAGCATACATACTGCCGATAAATGTAAATAACGCGACAAATGCTATAAGAAGTATCTGCAAAAACTTATAATGCTTTTTTTGCTTTATATAATCGACCACAAAATCGCTTTCACCTATATTATTCACATCAACATCAGGGTACTCCTGATTTATAAGCTCAATTACATACATACATGAAAAGCATATTCTTTTCTTTTTGACATCATCTACTTTTATAAGCTTAAGTGTCTTTATTTTAGCTGCCATGGCGTTGTCATTGCACAATATATGAGCAACATCACCTATTGTCACCGTTCTTTTATCAACTTCAATATTTCTTTTAATCTGCAAATAAACTGTTTCACTCATTATAAAAATCCTCCTGCTACTTTCATTTTTTGCAGAATTTTCTTTTCCATACGCGAAATTTGAACTTGTGACACACCAAATTCGACAGCAATCTGTTTTTGGGTTTTATCCTGATAATATCTAAGATAGATAAAGCGTCTTTCCTTTGAGTCAAGTGAGCGCATCATCTGCTCAAGAAGCATCCTGTCCATAACCTCCTCACAGTCGTCCCCATCCTTTTGAAGCCTGTCCATAAGAGAGATATCGCTGCCATTACCCTGATATATTACTTTGTGAAGAGATTCTATCTCAGATGATGCATCCATCGCCTGAACTATGTCTTCAGCAGACACATCAAGCCTCTGCGCTATCTCAGCCAAAGTCGGCTCTCTTTTCAGCTCTCTTTCAAGCTCCTCCTTTGCAAGATACGATTTATACGCTATCTCCTTTAAATTACGACTCACCTTTATCATTCCATCGTCTCTTAAAAACCTTTTTATCTCCCCGGCTATCATCGGCACGGCATACGTTGAAAATTTAACATCAAAGGACATGTCAAATTTATCAACCGCCTTTATAAGCCCTATGCTTCCTACCTGAAACAAATCCTCCTGTTCATAGCCTCTGTTTAAAAATCGTTTAACAATACTCCATATAAGCCCCATATTTTCCAATATAAGCTGGTCCCTTGCATTTTTATCTCCATTATGTGCATTTTCAATCAGTTCCTTAGTATGATCCATATAACCACACCCTATCCACTAATCTCTCACACCTATCCTTTTTTTCATAATTATTGTTGTTCCTCTGCCTTTTTTAGAATCAACCCTTAATTCATCCATAAAAGCCTCCATAAAGGAAAATCCCATGCCTGACCGCTCAAGCTGCGGTTTTGATGTATACAGAGGTTCCATAGCCTGAGTTATATCACCAATTCCGACACCATCATCGTGAATCTGAATTGTCACCTCATCACCATCTATACTGCATTTCATATATATCTGCCCTATTGTATTTTCATATCCATGCACAACACAGTTAGTAACGGCTTCCGATACCGCAGTTTTAATATCTGAAATTTCTTCTACTGTCGGGTCGAGACGTGCACAAAATGCTGCCGCAACAACTCTCGCAAAATTTTCATTCTCTGATTTGGAAGTAAATATCAGTTCCATCGTATCTTTGTCTGCATTTTTCATTTCTTCATTTTTCATCAATTCTCACCTCTCTTTACAATCTGTCTTACTGCATCATTTGTATCCTCGCAGCATACAACAAGCTTATGTAGTCCTGAAATTAGCAGTATTCTGTTAATACTCTCATTCGCCCCCGCTATATAAATAGCACCTTTTTCTCTTATTTTTTTGTATCTGCCCATAATAAGGCCTATACCCGCACTATCCATAAATCCAATCCTGCCAAAATCAAATACAATATTGCGTACACCTCTCTCATCAATTATATTGTCAATAACATCCCTCATCTCATCTGCAAGATGATGGTCAAGTTCAGCTGCCATGCTGATTATAAGTCTCGTACCTGAAACCATATAAATATAATCTGTACTTCTTTTCTCTTCTGCATAACTGATTTCATTTTCCATTTTTTCGCCCTATACCTCTCATTTTCTACTAAATGTCCGTCTGACTGTTTTATAAAAACCCCCTGACAGAAATTTATCTGTCAGGGGGCCATCAAAAGTACCTTACTTTAAACAAACTGCATATATCAATGAGTCTCTATATAAGTCTTTGCCTCACCGTAATAACTGCTTGTCACAAATTCATCCACGATGTACTGAAAATATTTTTTTGCTTCTTCTGTGTTGTTCAACGCCTCATAACTTTTAGCTGCATAGTAAGCCGACTCGACCTTAGCACTGTCACACTTAAATGACTTTACAAAACTGTCTGCGGCATTATTATAATCAGATTTACGGTATGAAGCTCTGCCTGTGTTGTAAAGTGCTGTTGCTGCATCAGACATTGTAAGGCTCGCAATCGTATTATAAAGACTCTTTGCCTCATCAGTAGGAAGTGAACTTACATCCACATCTAAAAGAGCTACCGCTGCTGATGTCTTATCATCTGCAATATATAAATTAGCTGCGTTTATTACCGCAGTTAACAGCTTATTATCACCGCTGTCTCCGCTTATCTGTGAAAGTCTTTCCTCCAAAGCTTCCTTATCTGCCGTAATCTGCTCAATCTGCTTATTTAAGGAATTTATTTCAACATTTCCGTTAGACAGCTGTTCACTGTACTCTTTTATGCTTTTGTTATACTCCTCCGTAAGACCTTTGTAACGTGCAGGCGTTATCAAAAACCATATAAGTGCAGCTCCTATAACAACTCCGGCCAATATATTTATAACAGTTATTGCACCGTTGCTCGGTTCTTTATAAGACGCTCTCGGAATAATAACATCATTGCCGCTGAGAGGCTTGTACTGCTCATCCTTGGCTTTTTTCTTAGGAAGAAACCCTGCTCCCTTACTTTCCTTCTTTTTAGCAGCAAGCTCAGCTTCAATATCGGAAACATATAATCTTGCGAGTGTATTTCCGGCGTCTATCTTTAACACTATATTAAGATGGCGTCTTGCTCTTTGATAGTCTCTGTCCTTTATATAAAGCAAAGCAAGAAGCTGATGCGCCTTTATAAAATTAGGACTTGATGATGTAACTTTCTTAAGCTGGATTAATGCCATGTCATAATTTCCCTCTTTTGCGTAACGCAGCGAAAGGTTGTACTTTTTAATCATGGTAGTAACCATCTCAAATTTCGTCTGATTAGACTGTATCTTCTCTATATATTCACCAGCAATGTTATCATCAGGACAAAGATTTTTACTCATAACCCACTCACTTAATGCCTGTACAACTTCTCCGGTCTCACAATAAACGAGGCCTAAAAGATTTCTTGCCTCTATATTGTTTTTATTTATTGTAATGCTCATCTTAAGACTTTCTATCGCACCTGACAAATCTCTTACCTGTGCCTTTAAAAGTCCCTTATTGTAATATGCAGCTGATGCCTTAACAGCCTTTTTATACAAAGAAACATCCGCACCACACTGCGGACATACATTGTCACTTGATAACTGTGCATGACACTTATAACATTTCATAATTTTACCAACTTTCCTTAAGCAGACTGATTTAGATACTTCTCATTTTAATTATCAGTTCTTTTTATCTGATAAATCATCCACGATTTTGCTTATCAGCTCTGTTATATCAGGAACGTCATTATTGTAAATTGCATCCTCTGCATCATCTACTTCCAGACTTGGCTGGAATTTTTTAAGTTCTTCTTCAAAATCTATCATTTATCCGTAAACCCTTTCTTTTTCTGCATTATTTTTTTAATGTCACCCGTAAGATACAATGAACCTGCGCAAAACAAATCCCCGTCATTATCATGTGAAAGCTTCACCGCACTTACAAAGGCGTCTTCTAAATCCTCATATTCATAAACGGGATTATCCGTATATTTCTTAAAAATGTCCTGTATGTACTTTCCTGCCAAAAGCCTGTCCCCCTGTATCTGCGTAACCACATACCTGTCAAAAAGACCGCTTTCGCACAGCTGTCTTATCATCGGTTCAAATGCCTTATCATTAACTACAGAAAAAAGCAGTGTATGACCTGAACCGTTAAATACCGTCTGTAATGTCTGTATAAATGCCTTAATTCCCTCGGGATTATGAGCACCGTCAACATAAATCCTGTCCGAAAACTGCTCCATCCTTCCCGGCCAAAATGCCTGCCATACCGCAGTCTTAGTATCTTTTTCTGATAAGCTTATCAGTCCCTGTTTTTGCAGAACTTTCGCACTGCATAATGCAAGGGCACAGTTTTTAGTCTGATAAACTGCACAGGTTGCTATTTTATAGCAATTATCTTTATGATACCCATTATGTAATGAAAAATCAATATGGTTTTTGTCTATTTTATCTACTGCAATATCTTTATCTTTTACAGGATACATTTCTGCTTGATTATCATCAGCAATCTTTTTAATAACCTCTGATGCCTCTTTGCTGCTGTCCAAATACACAACCGGAACCTTTTTTGCTATTATCCCAGACTTTTCAAAAGCAATTTTTTTTAACGAATCCCCAAGAATTGCAGTATGTTCAAGGCTTATAGTTGCTATAACACTAAGCACCTTTCCCTTTACTGCATTAGTTGCGTCAAATCTTCCTCCAAGCCCAGTCTCAAGAATTACATAATCAACTTTCTCTGCCCTGAATGCTTCCAAAGCAATCCCCAACAGATAATCAAAATATGCCAATCTCACATTATCCTGCGCAAGCTTCGTTTCTATATCATATATATAGTCAAAACACCTTTCAAAAAGCTCCTCTGATATAATATTTCCGTCAATTCTTATTCTTTCACGTATATCCGCAAGGTGCGGAGATGTAAAAAGTCCTGTCTTATAACCATTGCTTCTGAGTATGCTCTCAAGATAGGCACAGGTTGAACCTTTTCCGTTAGACCCTGCAACATGTATTATTTTAAATCCATCATATCTTGTTCCTGCCTTATCAAGCATTTTTTCTGCACGGGAAATTCCCGTACCCGTCACAAACTGCGGAATTTTATCAAGATATCTAAGCTTTTTATTATAATCTGTCAATACCATTTATTTTTCCCTCTTGAATACGAATAACAGCACTCTTCCCTTTTGACACTATACAGTATGTACATCCTGGTTTTGTCTCAAAGGCACAGATATCACTGCAGACATGCATCTCTTTAAGCATCTCCTCTATCTTGAGTCTCTCAGACGATGTAAAGGTAAGCACTATTTTGCCAAAAATACTTTCATCAAACATAAATCTGTAATAAAATGCACGCCATTTTGTTGATATCTCTTCTGTCAGTCTTTTTACTTCACCATCACTTTGTGCTTTTATATTTTCGTACTCCTGCTTTTTCTCAAAAAGTGCTTTTTCTTTTTCTGACTTTTCCTTTTCAAGAGAATCTATTTTCTGTTCCTGTTTTATGCACTGTGATTCGGCGTAATCAAGCTGCCTTTTTGTCTCGTTTACATCACTGTAATACTGCTTCGTTTCACTCTCTGTATGCCTGTTTTTTACATATTCCTCTTTTATTTTCTCAAGCTTTTTAAACTTCTCGGAAATTTCGTTAAAACTGGCGTTAAGCTGCTCTGATTTTTCTTTAGCTGCTTCAAGCTGTCCATTTATATTTTCCGCCTGTTTTTCATCTCTTTTTATCTTTTGCTCTGTATCAAGACGATTTTTAATAAGAAGCTGAAACTGCCTGTCCTGCTCCTTTTGTTTGTCAGGACTTACATATGATGGAAGAATCCTTTTATCAACTATGTATTTATCTTCATTTTTATAATACATTTTAAATAAAAGCTGTGCGAGCAATGATTGCGATACTTTTTTTAACTCTTTTAGGCCCCTGAGCGAAGTCATTACACAACAGCGTATATAATCAAAACATTCATATCCCAAATACTCTGCAACTATTCCAAGATATTTAGTACCCGTCTCACTTCTTATTACCCTGCCAAATCCTATTCCGCTAAATTCCTTCGGCATTACCGCCTTATAAATATTTCTTTTTTCTTCAATAGATATTTCATCCAACCGTTTCTGCATTTTTAAATCTGTCTCCTGCCTTGCATCTTTTTCCTGCTTAAGCAGGTGAATATGCAAAGAACGCAGCAGTGCATTATTATATTCTATGCAGACATTTTTCAATTTATTAGCACAAGTTTCATATTTATTTATTTTATATGCCGAAGCCGCCTCATTTATCATTACAAAAGTCAGCTTCTCCTCACTTATATCATTATTAGTTATACCGCACTTTTTAATAATCTGCGATTTCAATTCACTTAACAGCCACTGTCTATCCTTATCTTTCATTGTACTTAAACTGTCCTGTATCATATCAGAAATATAAGTTATCTGATACTCAAATTCCGTCGTTTTTCCGAACGTGCGTATAAGATTATTTGCAAATTCTGCAAGTCCGCCGATAAATTTGTCTGTCGTCTCCTTTGCCGCATTTGCAAGATTTATACAGTTAAGCATTGCAATCTGCATTTTTATTTCTTCATCTGTCATATTTCTTATATCTTCAAAAATGTTCATAATGCCCTCCTGTATTCTATCTTAAAATTACGCGCAATCCACATCATATTATACAAAAATGGACTGTAAAACTCAATGTAGAATTTTACAGCCCATTATAGATATTAAATTATTATAAAGCTCTATCAGCAAACACCATGAGCAAGCATAGCATTTACAACCTTTTCAAAGCCTGCGATATTGGCACCTGCAACATAGTTGCCCTCCATACCGTATCTTTTTGCAGCATCATCAATATTATGATAAATATTTACCATGATATTCTGAAGTTTAGAGTCAACCTCCTCGAATGACCAGCTGAGTCTTTCGCTGTTCTGGCTCATCTCAAGAGCTGATGTAGCAACACCGCCCGCATTTGAAGCCTTACCGCAGATAAACCATACACCGTTCTCCTGCAAATACTCTGTAGCATCAAGTGTTGTAGGCATATTAGCACCCTCGCAGACTGCAATACATCCGTTTGCAACAAGCTGCTTTGCATCTTCTAACAATAACTCATTCTGTGTAGCACATGGAAGAGCTATATCACACTTAACCTGCCATACACCGCGTCCCTCATGGTACTCAGCACTCTTTCTTGCAGCAGCATACTCTGTAAGTCTTGCTCTCTTAACTTCCTTAACTTCCTTGAGAAGTTCTACGTCAATTCCCTCCGGATCATAAATCCAGCCTGTTGAATCCGAACATGTAACTACCTTTGCACCCATCTGCTGTGCCTTCTGAATAGCGTAGATAGCAACATTACCTGCTCCTGAAACAACAACTGTCTTACCTTCCATGCTCTGACCATGACACTTCATAAGCTCCTGTGTGATATATAAAAGACCATATCCTGTGGCTTCTGTTCTTGCAAGTGAACCGCCGTATGTAAGGCCCTTACCTGTAAGAACGCCCTCAAACATACCTCTGATTCTCTTGTACTGTCCGAACATATAACCGATTTCTCTTGCACCTGTACCGATATCACCTGCAGGCACATCCACATCAGCACCGATATATTTACAAAGTTCTGTCATAAAGCTCTGGCAGAATGCCATGATTTCTCTGTCTGATTTACCCTTAGGATCAAAATCAGAACCGCCCTTACCGCCGCCGATAGGAAGACTTGTAAGTGAATTCTTGAAAATCTGTTCAAAACCTAAGAATTTAATAATACCTAAGTTTACTGAAGGATGTAAACGTAAGCCGCCCTTGTATGGTCCTATAGCATTGTTAAACTGTACACGATAACCTCTGTTTACCTGTACCTGTCCGTTATCATCAACCCAAGGAACACGGAACATAATAACTCTGTCCGGCTCTGTAATTCTTTCAAGAATAGCGTTCTTTCTGTAAAGTTCCTCGTTAGCATCAACAACCGGTCTCAATGACTCGAGAACTTCCTTTACTGCCTGTAAAAACTCAGGCTCATTTGCATTCTTTTTAGAAACAAGTTCTAATACTTCATCAACGTATCCCATAACTTTTGACTCCTTTTTTCTTTTCACGCCGTAGCGGTTTCATAATGATATTATATTTAACAAGCTTAATTTTGGCAAGTTTTTTCTTATCAATATTTATAAAAAAATCAGTTTTTTATATATTTTTAATTTAATTAAGTAAACTTATTAATATTTCATTGCTTTAACTTAATAAAATTAAGTTCTCTATAACCTTTGCCACACCATTGTCGTCATTTGCAGGCGCAATATAATCTGCTGCCTCTTTCACCTTAGGATATGCATTCTCCATCGCAACACCAAGCCCCGCATATCTTATCATCGATATATCGTTCATTCCGTCACCGCAAGCTATAAGCTCATCTTTATCAAGCTTAAGAAGCTTAAGCAGTGCGTCAAGCGATACATCTTTACCAACATTTTTAGGCACTATCTCAAGAAAGTAGTCCTCTGAGAAAAATATATCAAGCTGTTCATCATATTTATCCATAAGCGCTTCCTGTACCGGAAGAAGCTTTTTATGCTCCCCTACCACCAGAAATTTAGCCACAGGATAATCGACAAACTTATCAAGACTGTCAACTTTCATAATCTGCGCACTGTTGCAGAAAGCCTCCTTTATCACATATTCGTCAGTATCGCTTTCCGAAACTATTTTGTCTTTATAATAAGTAAGCGCAAAAACACCATTCTCTCTTGCAAATAAACATATATCTTCTATACATTCATCAGGTATCTGCCTTTGATATATAAGCTCATTTGTCTTACAATCCAATATATTTCCTCCATTGTATGCAAGAATATATCCGCCTCTTGAATCAAGCTCCAGCGCATCTGCCACAGGCTTTACTCCAAACATAGGCCTGCCTGATGCAAGAATCACCGCTGTTCCTGCATCAATAGCTCTCCATATAGCCTCTCTGTTTTCCTCAGAAAGCTCCTTGTTGCTGTCCATAAGCGTTCCATCCAAATCAAGTGCCAAAGCACGATACTTTTTACTCATCTCATGTTTACCTTTCGTTTTCCAAATACGTTTTAGTACGTTTTATCTTCACATACATCTAATCTAACATAACTGCTGCCGCATGTCATTAAATTTTAAGCTTTAAAAACGGAATTTTTTAAGTTTCCCTAAGCTGCAGAAATGAATTTATAAGATTCATTTTCCCATACCCCTGTATCTTATTGGGATAATTTTTATCGTTACTTCTATCTGCGCCTCTTATAAGTATATATTTTATATCGCTTGTCGTCATAAGCGGTATATTTCCAAAAAATGAACCCCACGTAAATATAAGTGCTGCTGCTCCTGCCACATGTGCGGCTGCAACACTCGTGCCGGTCATATAAGTATATCCCCCTCCCGGCTTAGGTCCGTACACATTTACAGACGGCGCTGCTAAATCAGGCTTTACACCGCCAAGTACCGTATAGCCCCTTCCTGAATCAATATAATCTCCTCCTGTCGTATGATTATACCCGCCGGCTGTTATCACATCTTTATCGGCAGATGGCTCCAGAAGTGTTGTATCAGGATTTGATGATAAAAAAAATGTATCTGACGAAAGCACCTGTTTCATAGGAAGCCATATATCAAATCCCCCGGATATATTAGTAAGACTGTAGACCTTTATCGTCCATATTCCCTGTCTCGGAGTAATAAATCTCATAAAAATCAACTCTTCTCCGACAAAATGTTCAACAACCTTGTAATCAACAGTCACCTCAGAACCCTCAAGCAGAAACCTGAATATATTGGTTTCCCCTGATTTTGCCGGAATTCTCGGAATTACTTCACCTGACGGTGATATTAATGATATTGACAATACATCAAGCGTATTTACCCACATTTCAGCCACAAATCCGCGCTCGCCTTCCCCCACATTTATCTCTACTGTCACGGGCTCTGTATTGCTTTGTGCCATTCCTCTAAAATGGCCTCTGTTATTTGCCTCATTTCCCACTGCGGTTACAACTGCAACATTAGTTCTTCTTGCTGCATAAGCCAGAACACTTCCAAGCGGTGTATCTCCTGATCTTGGGCCGCTTCCGGTACAAAGACCTAAACAAATTACAATAGGCATCCTTCTTAAATCCGCATAATCTAAAAGGAAACGGACACCGAGCATGATGTCCGTTTCCTGATATAATACCGCCTCTTCATTTGTCAAAAAGAAATCCCGTAAATATTTCTTTGCAGGCTTTAACTTAACCATGGCAATTTCTGCCATAGGCGCTGCCCCTGTAAATTCCTGCGTTGTATTTCCTGCTGCCAGTCCTGCAAGAAAGGTTCCGTGTCCGTTTTCATCAGTGGTACTTACGTAATCATACGGATTTTTGCCTTCAGAAACTGCCTTAAGCGCTTCGTCTATCTGCTCTCTTGTATAAACCGTTCCGTATGAAGGCTTCTGCATATCGTAAAGATCACCGTTAACATTCCTTTCACTATTCGAAGTTTTTACCGTCTGATCCCATATTACGGCAATCTTACTCTGTGTTTCACTGAATTTAAAAACATCTGACAAATAGTCAATTCCCGTATCTAAAAAGCCTATTATAACTCCCTGCCCCTTAACATCCAGAAATGGCTGGTTTAGCGTCGCGGTAATACCCGAATCTTCCATGCTTGTAGTATCAACAGGAGCATATAATTTAGGAATTGTCTGATAACCTAAATCACCTACATTCATTTGGTATCCTGGCCAAAGCGTACCGTATCCCACTGACCAGTTATCATCAACCCTCTCTATACAGCTCTGATCTGTAATCGGATTTATGTCCAATATTCTCGGGTTATTTTCAAAAATAAAATCATATATGTTCTCATCTGTAATAATTTCACTGCATTCCAACTAAAAACACCTTGCTTTTTTTGTAAAGCTTATGAATTTTGTTCACATGTTAGAACCGGATTATTTACAGTTCTTAATTCTATAACAGGTGCTCCCTTTCCATTTATATAATCACCTGTAATAGTTACTCTTCCAATATTGCTGTCCTTAGGTATCTCATACATTATATCAAGCATATAATTTTCTATTATGGCACGCAGTGCTCTCGCACCAGTCTTTTTCTCCATAGCTTTTGATGCTATCGCCTCAAGCGCATCATCGGAAAATTCAAGCTTAACCTCATCTAACTCCAGGAGCTTCTGATACTGCTTCAATATAGCATTTCTCGGCTCTTTCATAACTTTCACCAGCATTTCCTTTGTAAGTGTTTCAAGTGAAAATATTATAGGAAGTCTGCCCAAAAACTCAGGTATCATACCGAAGTTTCTCAAATCCTCAACAGTAACATTTTTTAATATATCCGGATCATTATCATATTTATCCTTTAAATCAGCACTAAATCCAATTGAACTTTGCTTGCTTAATCTTTCCTTAATTACCTGATCCAAATCAGGAAAAGCTCCTCCACAGATAAATAATATATTCTTTGTGTTTACAGTTACAAGCGGAACCATTGCATTCTTACTTGTTGCGCCCACCGGAACCTCTATATCGCTTCCCTCAAGCAGCTTAAGCATCCCCTGCTGTACAGACTCTCCGCTTACATCACGGCTTCTTGTCTCCTTTTTCTTGGCAATCTTATCTATCTCATCTATAAATATAATTCCATGTTCTGCCTTTTCAACATCATTGTCTGCTGCTGCAAGAAGCTTTGATACAACACTTTCTATATCATCACCGATATATCCTGCCTCTGTCAGAGAAGTTGCATCTGCAATGGCAAGCGGAACCTCAAGAAGCTTTGCAAGTGTCTTTACAAGATATGTTTTACCGCTTCCTGTCGGCCCAATCATAAGCATATTTGATTTTTCAATCTCTATATCATCAGCAGCCGATGCAACCCTCTTATAATGATTATATACAGCCACTGACATAACTTTTTTGGCATATTCCTGTCCGACAACATATTCGTCAAGCATAGACTTAATAACATGCGGTGCCGGTATCTTTTTTAAATCAATAACATCATCTGATGAATTTTTGTCTTTTACATCTTTCTTTTTCTTAATTTTATTCTTATTCGGTATCTGCTGGTCATTCATATCACCAAACATAAAACCGCCGTAATTTCCCATAGGCGGCATATTTTTAAATAAGTCATCATAATTCATTCCGCTTTTATTTATTGAATCAAATGTCTTTTGCATACAATCCGGACAAATATACATGTTTCCAGGCATAACTATCATCTTTCCTGCTTTGCTTTCCGTTCTTCTGCAAATATAACACACC
Source organism: uncultured Eubacterium sp. (assembly GCA_900552795.1). GTDB lineage: Bacteria > Bacillota > Clostridia > Lachnospirales > Lachnospiraceae > Lachnospira. The sequence goes on along the minus strand of USBB01000012.1, from coordinate 30,532 downwards.
TTTTCATACTTATCGTCATTGCTGTTATTTTCAGTATTACTTATATTATTATCCCTATTTGTATCTTTATTTTCAATATCGCTCATATTTTTAATTAACTCCTCCTCTTATAGGAATTTAATCCTGTCATAAGAATATTTTAAATTAACCTGATATGTCCAAGTATACATACTTATTTACATATTTACAAATTAAATTTTTATTACTTGACAATATTACGGAAATGCAAAGCACGAATCAATCCGTATAATCTTTTATTCGGAGATTTTTCTCCTGCGTCCTGACATACAAGGACGCAGAGACTTTTATATACGTTCCCTGCGCCCTTAATTATGTTAATATGTGAATTATTTAATATAATTTATTTTATTCCTGATACTGAGTCAAGCGTAACATCTGTAGTTTTCTTAACATATTCGTTACCCTCAATATGATAATATCCTATGGACACTGTTTCTCCTGCTCTATAGTACTGCATTATTGATTTAAGTCCTGACATTGATGAAACGGTCTGTCCGTCGAAGCTTACAATTATATCATACTTCTCAAGACCAGCTTTTTCTGCAGCGGAACCTGTAAGAACTGAACGTATCTGGACTCCCTTTGGATATCCTGAGGCTTCTGATATTGAACTTGTTATATCAACTCCCTGTATACCAAGCTGTGATGCTTCAGCTCCCGTAACCTTTGTTCTTGTCTCCCTGTTCATAAGCGAATCTATAAGATTTCTTACATTTGACACAGGTATTGAATATGCCATTCCCTCAACGCCATCCTCAGATGTCTTAGCAAAGTTAATACCTATAACCTTTCCATCTGCATTAAGAAGTGCGCCGCCGCTGTTTCCTGAATTTATTGCTGCATTTGTCATAAACAACCCTGAAAAAGTTATGTTATTTACTGTAATTTCCCTGTCAATGGCACTTATAATACCATTAGTGACTGACTGACCTTCTCCTAATGCATTACCTATCGCAACAACCTCCTGCCCGATAACAACGTCTTCTGATGAAGCAAGTTCTGCAACCGCTATGTTTGACAAAGTTTCATCCTGCAAATCATTTAAAGCGACTGCCACAACAGCTATATCTTTATCTGAAACTGAACCTTTCAAAGTTGCCTTTACAACTGTTTTATCAATAAATACACACTGCAAATCATTTACATCCTCCACAACATGTGCATTTGTAAGTATAAGGAGTTCTTTATCATTTTTTCCGACTATAATTCCGGTTCCGCTTGTTGCAGCCTCATATGCCTGACCATATCCGAAATATGAACCTGAAGAAACCGTAGTAGTTCCCTGAAGTGCTACCATAGCAGGCATTGCTGCACTTGCCACAGATGATACATCCATAGAAGATGAAGCACCACCATTACCCTGTGATACCACATTACTTACTGAATTTATGGTATCGCTGACAGAAGGGATGTTAACTTCTTTTTCTAAGGAATCTTTCATACCGAAATAATACACACCATACATTACACCTCCGGCTGTACATCCGAATATTATTCCTGAAAGCACAAGTGCTGCCGCTTTTTTAAAAAATCTTCCTGCACCGCCGCTCTTTTTTTCTTTCTTTGCTTTAGGCTTCGCCGTCTGATATTGCTGGCCAGACTGATACTGCTGCCCCTGCTGTGAAGTTGTATTATTATAATACTGCTCTCTTTGATAATTGTTATAATTATTGTATGCCTGATTATAATTCCCCTGATTATAGCCATATTGCTGCTGTGTCTGCTGCTGTGATGCTGACGCAGCACTGTTAGTGTTAATATTCTGTTCCTGTGATGTGCTTACTGTGTCGTTAGTGCCTGTTGACTGCATGACACCCTCTATATTATTTTCACTTTTTTCTTCATCAAACATATATTTCGTCTCCTTTCCTTTCTTCCCAAGATGTGATTTTGACACCCTAATCGTGATTACACGGATTGTTTCGTGCTTCGCACTCCCACAATCCCATAAAGTAAAAAAGAACACATCTCGCTTATGTATTGTAGTCTATCAGCGAAATGTGTTCATATTGTGTTTTACGTGTTAAAAAAAATTGAACTGATATTTGTACTAAACTATATCAGAATATTTTATCTTTACTGTCCGACAACCTCCATAACAGCAGATGTCAACTCTTCAAGCTTATCATTTGCATCATCAAGGCTGCTGCCCTTAACGCCAACATAGAACTTAATTTTAGGTTCTGTTCCTGACGGTCTTGCACAGCACCACGCATTATCTGACAACGCATAATAAAGTACATTTGAGCTTGGAAGTCCTGTGCTCTTTTTCTCTCCTGTAGACATTATAATACATTCATCTTTCTTGTAATCTCTTGCCTCAAGTACTTCCCATGCACCAAACTTTGTCGGAGTATTATTTCTTAAATCATCCATCATCTGTGCAATCTTAGCCGCACCCTCTGCGCCTTTCATTGTGATTGCTTTCTGACCTTCTTTATAATATCCGTATTTGTCAAATATATTAATCATCTGATCCCAAAGAGTCATACCCTTTGACTTATAATATGCCGCAGCCTCGCAAAGTGCCATAACCGCAACAATCGCATCCTTATCTCTTGCATGTGTACCTACAAGACAGCCATAGCTTTCCTCAAAACCAAATTCATATTCATATGTACCCTGCTGTTCAAAAAGTTTAATCTGCTCACCGATATATTTAAATCCTGTAAGAACTTCAATAAGCTTAACATTATATTCTGCCGCTATCGCATCTGCCATATTTGTTGAAACTATAGTCTTTACAAATGCTCCGTTTGAATGGAGAAGTCCTTTTTCCTTTCTCTGTGAAAGCAGGTATTCAGCCACAAGCATTCCTGACATATTTCCTGTAAATGAAACATACTCACCTGTCTTTGTATCCTTAGCATACACTCCAAGTCTGTCCGCATCCGGGTCTGTTGCAAGAATTATATCTGCATCCTTTTCCTTTGCAAGCTTTAATGCAAGTTCAAATGCCTTCGGATCCTCAGGATTCGGATATGCAAGTGTTGTGAAATCCGGATCAGGCTTTTCCTGCTCTGCAACAACATACACATGCTTAAAGCCCAGTTCCTTAAGTATTCTTCTTACAGGAACATTTCCCGTTCCGTTAAACGGTGTATAAACTATCTTTATATCATCTGCAACCTGCTTTATGATGTCACCGTTAATACTCATCTTCTTAAGCGCTGCTATGTATTTATCATCCATATCGTAACCAATTACATTGTATAGTCCGCAGGCTCTCGCTTCGTCGATATCCATAGTCTTTACATCGTTGTAATCAGTAACTGCTTTAACTTCATTAATAATCTGTGCATCCTTAGGTGCCGTAACCTGTGCGCCATCCTCCCAGTAAACCTTATATCCGTTATACTCAGGCGGGTTATGGCTGGCAGTAACAACTATACCTGCTATACATTTCAACTCTCTTAATGCGAATGATAACTCAGGTGTAGGTCTTAATGTAGGAAATACATAAGCCTTAATTCCGTTTGCATTAAGACACAGTGCTGCCTCATCTGCAAACTCAGGAGACATTCTTCTTGAATCATACGCAATGGCTACTCCGCGGTTTGCTGCATTCTCTTTTATAATAAAGTTTGCAAGTCCCTGTGTAGCCTTCCTGACAGTATATACATTCATTCTGTTAGTACCGTTTCCGATAACCCCTCTCAAACCGCCTGTACCAAACTCAAGATCCTTATAAAATCTGTCTTCAATTTCTGCTTCGTTGCCCTCGATTGATTTAAGCTCATCACGAGTCGCCTCGTCAAAATATTCGTTGGCACACCATTCTTTGTAAACATCCATGTATCCCATAGTCTTTACCTCTTCTTTCTTAAATATATTCACTGCAATAAACCAATTTTGAATGGTTTTTTATAATAGAATTATAATACAATTATCACGCTAAATCAATCTTCCTTCAAAGCCAGTTTAAATGCTTCAGAAACTGTTTTCAACGCATTTTCTTCATCTTCGCCGTCAGCCGTAAGCTCTATCTGTGTACCGCATTTTACACCTGAAGCAAGTATTGAAATCACACTTTTTGCATTTGCAACTTTTCCCTCACCATACGAAAAATATATCTTAGATTTAAACTTTATAGCCTTATCACACATTGCACCTGCCGGGCGCAGATGGATACCTAACGGACTGTTCACAAGAATTTTTTCACTAACCATAATAATCCTCATTTCTTAAATTTCTTAATTGTCATCTCTTGATTCAATCACAACCGTCACATAATACTCTCCCGAAGCCATACAGTTCTCGGGAAGCTTAAAAACAAGCTTTACATCATGCGTACCCTCTGTCATGTCTTTCAAATCTGCTGTCGCTATTATGTCCTCTTTCACTATATTATCAAGAACACTCTTGGCCCCCTGCAGACTCACTTTAACCGTAAAATTCGGATCAATCTTTGAAACAAGGTTTTCACTCAGATTCTGCATAATAATATTTCCTGTATTTAATTCCACATCTTTTGAATACAGTGCGTCAACATCAACAAATACAGGAACCATTGCATTACCGATAACCTTTAGCCCCTCCCCTATATAATCTGAAATATTAATGTTAATCGTCTTATCCTCGTTAATATCATCCACATTTATAGCTTCTTTTGGAATGACTATTTCCGTCAACTCGTCAAGCTTTTCCTTTTTGCCTGTCACAAGAACCGTTTCCGTCTGTGGTTTAATACTGTTTATCATAAAGCCTTCTGCTGCCTGTCCGGTTGCAGAGATTATCTTTACAGGCACCTCCTTTGAGGCTCCTATTTTGGCAGTAAATTCTACTTCTGTGGCAGACATCTCAATTTTATCATCTCTGTATTCATTACCGTCAATATCATATAGAACTATAGGAACATTTTTAGATAAGTCCGAATTAGTACCGCCTATATCACATATAACCTTTGCATCATCTATCTGTGAAATTACAGATGAAGCGCCTGTGATTTTAACAGTTGCAGGATTTACAGATGTTTCTGACACAACATATCCATTTGCAGGTTGTCCTGTCGTTGACATGTGTATTGTAAATTCCTTTGTCTCTCTGTTTTCGATTTTTAACTTTACCGCACTTGTTCTTGGAGAAACTTCAATATTCGTAAGAGTACGTCCCTCTTTTACAACCTTTACGTCAATATCAACATAATCCGCAAATGCCGAAACCTTGCTTAAGTCAGCCGTAGCTACAATATCACTCGACTTGATATCCGTAATTACGCTCTTAGGGCCACTTATATAAACTGCTATTTTTCCACCGTCAACAACTTCGTATGTGTAATTCTTATCCGTAAGGCTTTCTGTGTTAATAAGCTGTACTGTTACATTGCTGATAGTAAAACCTGTTGTAGGATCATAAATATTTACAATCACTGCCCACAAGACAATGGCACACAATACAGAAAGTACCTTAAGGGTAAAATTGTTAAATATCTTTTCCTTCATTCTTTAATCTTCCCTTCCATCTCTTGAATGCCTTTGCATCAACACTGGCAATACGTCTTACATCTTCCAGTTTATTGCGAAGAGTCTCTCTGTCTATGTTTCTCATCAGATTGCCTCCAACAGCAAGCGACACTGCCCCTGTCTCTTCCGAAACAATTATTGTAACGCTGTCTGTAGCTTCACTTATACCTACACCTGCACGATGTCTTGTACCGAGTTCTTTACTTAAGTTTACATTATCCGATAAAGGCAGATAACATGTTGCAGCAACAATACGATTTCCTCTTACTATAACTGCCCCGTCATGCAAAGGTGTATTATGCTCAAAAATATTAATCAACAACTGACTCGTAATTACAGCATCTACCTCTATGCCGGTTCTTATATATTCCTCAAGCATCATATCCTGCTCAATAACTATAAGCGCACCTGTCTTTACTGCCCCCATCTCAAATGCAGCCCTTACCAGCTCATCTGTCGTCTTGCTGCTGAATCTCTCTCCCTTGTCCTTCTCATCTCCAAAGTTAAAAAAGCCCAACAAAAGTCTTTTTCTTCCGAGCTGTTCAAGCGCTCTTCGAAGCTCCGGCTGAAAAATTATAACAATAGCTATAATTCCAACACTTATCGTCTTCCCGGCAATCCATAAAATTGTCCTAAGATTAAGAATATATGCAATTAAGGCAAAAAATATGATGACAATTATACCTTTCAACAGACTCCATGCCTTCGTATCTTTAATCCACACCAAAATGTTATAAAGCACCACAGCTATAATCACAATTTCTATAAAATCTGTCCACTGCATATTAGGCACATATATTTTAGTAAGATAATCTTTTAATGGCCCGTTATATGACATCATATTTATCACCTCCTCATCTAAATAAAATTACACGGATTGTTTCGTGCTTTGCACTCCCACACTGTAATCATATCAAATATAAAAATCATCTTCCTGCTCCAATGAAGCAGCCTGCGAATCATGTAAATTTCTTCTCACGTCATCCGCACTCGTGGTTTTCTTTGTATTTCTTGCATTTATCTTCTTTACTTTGAGTTCTTCTTTTGCAATATTTATTTTGGGTACCGCTTTTACATAATAGTAGTACTCATCATCTTCATACTGCACAAACTCAGTTCTTTTGTAATCAACACTAAATAACAGTATCTGACATACATATCCTGCCACAGCACCGGCAAGTGTTCCTATAATTACAAATACCAGATTAAGCTTAGAATCGAGAACAATTATTCCTGTTATAAGTATCAAAAACTGCACTACTGTACCTGCAATAACCGCATATGTCCATGCACTGTCAACAGATAGTCTCTTTATACAATAAACTATAGCTATTGTAACCGCAAATGCCAAAACTAAAACAAGCCAATCCTTATTGCCGAGAAATGTTTCTGCGATATATGAAATCTGCTGCATTGAACCTGATACAGACTCATTTGTTATTGCCGCTTCATATGCACTTGCCGTCTTTATTATATAATATATAATAACACCGAATGACGCCGGTACTATTGAAAATATTCCTGCACCCAGTCCCATAGCAACAGGGAGCATATAAGGCATCTTAATCGCACAAAACGCGACAGTTAACAGTATCAGATATCCCTGCTTTGGTGCAAATCTGAAATATAAAAGATACATTACAACAACCACACAAAATGCTATAAGTGCAAATTCAATTGATATTGCAAATAAATGTATAAGCATAAATATTGTTAATATGGCTATTGTAAAGCCGCTTGGCAAAAACGCACATATAACTGATACAAAAAGCGATATTAAAGGATTTTTTAATTTATCCATATACCCAATACTTAAATTGAGCAGACAGAATGAAATAAATGCAGCTGCAAACTTAAAAGCAGGCACCAAATATACATCATACTTATTAAAAAATTTGCTGAAATTTTCTTTTAATTCTAATAAAAAAGCCATTTAAATCCTCCACTACTTTCTGCTTCTCTGCTTGTTATAAAAGCGTTCAAGCTTATTTAATCTTGAAAAATATGTTTTAAGGCCGCCTCTTGATTTCTCATACTGATATGCGCACACGATACCTGATATAACAGAAAATACAATAAGTGCTATCACATAATACAGAACAGCAGTCTTACCTATCTGTAAATAATCAATGCTGTCAATATTTGCAACTATCTTTTCTACATTGCAGATTATCACCATCATCAACACTATAATATATGCAATCGTTGTTGCTATCGTCCCTTTCAAAACACCAAGAGCCACATAATCGCCTTTGTAATACTTTGCAGTTTTAATCATCCGCCGGCCTTGATTTTTCTCATATATAGCCATTTTTGTCATCATTTTAATCTTATTTTCATTTAACAAAATATGCCACCTCATTTTGACTTAAATTAAACCTTTTATATGGTCAATGATATTATAATATACCACATTTTTTTCTAATTGTATATTACTATTTGTGAATGTCCTCCATTTACAGCTGCAACTATTCTTACTTTTCTGTCCTCAACGGTAAACGTTCTGTCTGTCGCAGCAGATATGTAATTATTCCAAACCTGATTATATTCTTTTGGAAGCATTGTCATCAAAACATTTTTTATCTTTGAATCAAAGGCGTCGCTTCTTTCCTTGATATATATAATCGTAACATCAGGCTGTGTAATTATCTCACCGCAATATGTACCGTTCTCATTACACACGTATACATTTGAATATGTCTGGTCAAACCCCATATCGGGAAGCTGTCCGCCTATACTCTCGCTGTTGCTTCCTGTACTTCCGCTATTGCTGCTTCCGCTTCCTCCATTGCTTCCTGTGCTTCCGCTATTGCTGCTTCCGCTTCCTCCATTGCTTCCTGTGCTTCCACTATTGCTGCTTCCGCTTCCTCCATTGCTTCCTATACTTCCGCTATCGCTGCTTCCTGCACTTCCGCTTCCTCCATTGCTTCCTGTGCTTCCGCTATTGCTGCTTCCGCTTCCTTCATTGCTTCCTATACTTCCACTATTGCTGCTTCCTGCACTTCCGTTTCCTCCATTGCTTCCTGTGCTTTCGTCACCTGAAACTGCATTATCTGCCAATGTGTATATAGGAAATTTGTTTTTTGAGCCATCTTCAATCCGGGCAATTCCTTCAATAATTACAGCATCAGTAACATCTCCCACAGTCGCACTCACTGTAGCTGTTCCGACAGCCTTTACGGTAACCACACCGTCATTTGTCACTTCAAGAATATTGTCGTCACTAACGGACCACACAAGAGCCTGCTCTGTGTTTGCCGGTGTCACAACTGCCACCATCTTAAATCTCTTTCCAACAAGCACCGCCGAATCTGTCATCTGTATCTCAACAGTTGTTTTTTCTTTATTTTCAACCGATGCTCCACCAGCCCCATTGTTCAAATCTACATTATTAAGATTTACATTTACTTTTTCTGTACCCTTGTCAGATGAACCTGTTACAGCCACTATAATAAGCACAATGGCAGCTGTTAAAGCTACTACTGCCACGCCTATCCATATTGGCTTAATCTTTAATTTATTGTTTTTTATATTTCCCATATAATCTCCATTCTTTAGCGACTTTCTTGAGAAAAAGCGAAGAAAGTTCCGCTCCTCTAAGAATTTATATTTAACCACTTGACACTTTAATCATTATATTACACCAATAAGGTAATTTGCGCAAATTTAAATCTTTACTCTTATCTGGTAAAACGCCTTAGATGTTTCAGACTTTTATATCAAAAAATGTAATTTAACTTAGGCCGGCTCCCGGTGTCAGATTATTCTGACTTCCGTGAGCCGGCCTGCATAAAAAATATCAGTCGTTCAGATATGAAAACTTAAATATTAAAATTCAATATACTCATCCTCTTTATTCCCGCTGACAATAGAATAATATGCCTTTGAAGTAATATGATATACAAGCATATAAAACAGAGCAAAAACAATAAAACAAATTACTGTAATGGAAATAAGAAGATTTTTATTTGTAAGTGCAAACATTACAAGAAGCTTATTTATAATAGGAAATGCGAAAATAAGGTGCATTCCTGCGACAGCCAGAGGCATAAAAAATACCGTCAGAATCTGTGAGTTAATGCTCTTTTTTATTTCTTTCTGCGTCATTCCGACTTTCTGCATAATTTCAAATCTTGACTGGTCCTCATACCCCTCACAAACCTGCTTATAGTATATAATAAGAACTGTTGCCATTAAGAACATTAATCCAAGCATAATGCCTAAAAAGAATAGCCCTATATTTCCGCTGTAAAACCCATCTCTTTCCAATGCCCTGCAGCTATATCGTATCTGAATATCATCTGTTTTATCCTGACTTGAAAACTGTTTTACATTTTCTTTCATCTCATTATATATTTCAATCTTCTCATCATCACTGCAATTTACATCCAAACAATAATTCCATTCCACACTTATTAAACTTCTTCCTGTCGGATCTTTTATTTGTGCCAATGGATGTATTATTTTTTCCAAATCAGAAACAACCATATACATAGTCGGAAGAAGCTGATAGTCTTCAGTACCGTTGCTTATAAATGCTTTAAGTTTTTTCTTAATATTAAATGCTTCACCATCTCCAAATGCAATGGTACTGTTTTCATAATCTGTATCCTTACTTGTATACAGCATTATTTCATTTGCATTAAGAATTTCACTTTCCCCTGTAATTTTATTATAATCCTCCAACGATATAACACCTATCTGCCATACATCTGCAAAATTCATTCCACTCATACTTTGCATAAAGCTTTCCAAATGTTTCGAATCCGTCTCTATTTCCCCATTTTCAATATAACTTACAAAACTTGCCATCTGACAGTCAAATATATTTTCAGCTGTCCTGTTATTTTTCTCTATAACCTGCTCCACTACATTTAACAAGCTTTTCTTATCCTGGGAATTAATATAAGAATTATCTTCAAACGACATTACAAAATTAATATCTCTCGGATAAACATTTCTTAAGCTGTCCTCTTTTCCGAAATACAGACATGCTGTTGTTGAAATCATTACAAGCACCATAGTACATAAAATACATACTGATGCCAGACCCGCTCCGTTTCTCTTCATTCTGTATGCCATTGATGATACCGAAACAAAATGATTCGTCTTATAATAATATTTTTTGTTTTTTTGTAAAAGCCGGCAAAGTGTAACTGAACCTGCCTGAAACAGTATATACGTTGCTGCGATTACCATTATTACTGCCACAAAAAACCACATTAACGCATCCAGCGGATTTTTAATTGATACTGAAATGTAATATGCACCGGCCAGAATAACTATTCCGATAACAGCAAAAAGCCAATTTGCTTTAGGGGGTTTTTCACCTGCATTTTCACTATGCAAAAGCTCTATGGGATTTGTTATCCTTATATGAAAAACAGTATTAAAATACAGCAATACAAAAATCAAACCAAATAAACATATAGTATCCCTGATTGACTGCCATGCAATATATATAGAAAAATTCGTTTCCTGTCCCATAATATTAAGCATTAAAAGCTCTGCAAATTTAGAAAATGTAATACCTAAAAATAATCCTGCTGCCAGCGCAATAACTGCAGCTATAAGACTCTCAAATACCTGAACTGCTGCAAGATTTCTTTTTCCCATTCCAAGCACATTGTAAAGCCCGAATTCCTTTTTTCGTCTGCGCAGTAAAAAGGAATTTGTGTAAAACAAAAATATCACTGCAAATGTACCTATAACTAACACGCCTAACTGCAGAATATACTGTAAGCTTTGTCCTCCCGGCATATTTTTAATTGCGGGATTTAATGTCAAAAATTCCATGATGTAAAACATCATAATCATTCCTATACATGTCAATATGTAAGGAATATACAGACGCCTGTTATTTTTTATTCCGCTCCATGCAAGCTTTGGATAAATATTTTTCATTTTCTGTCACCACCTGTCGCAATCATAGTAAGTGTATCTGAAATTTTCTGATAAAGCTGTTCGTTCGTACTGTTCCCGCGGTATATCTGATGAAATACTTCTCCATCCTTTATAAACAGAACTCTGCCGGCATTACTTGCTGCCTTAACAGAATGTGTGACCATAAGAATCGTCTCTCCGCAATCATTTATTGTGCCGAAAAGACGCAGAAGTTCATCTGCAGCTTTCGAGTCAAGAGCCCCTGTAGGTTCATCCGCCAAAATAAGCTTCGGACTTGTAATAAGTGCCCTAGCCACTGCCGCACGCTGTTTTTGTCCTCCCGAAACCTCATAAGGATACTTTCTTAATATACCTGTTATACCCAGTCTGTCGGCAATCGGCAAAAGCAGCTCTTTCATTTGTGAATAACGTTTGCCCGCAAGAACGAGCGGAAGATAAATATTGTCTTCCAGTGTAAATGTATCTAACAGATTGAAATCCTGAAATACAAATCCAAGATGCTCTCTTCTAAACGATGCAATCGCCGATTCCTTGATTTTTGATAAATCAACTCCTTCAAGACATACTGTACCTCCTGTCGGTTTATCAAGTGCCGCCAGTATATTAAGAAGAGTTGTCTTACCTGAACCTGATTCACCCATTATTGCTACATACTCTCCCTTTTCCACACTGAATGTTACATTTTTGAGTGCTTCAACCTTATTGCCTCCAAATCTCGTCGTGTAGACCTTTCTCAAACCATTGACCTCTAATATACTCATTTTCCATTCCTCCTGTTTTCTAATCATTGTGCGGCTTGCCTCGTGCTTTGCGCTCCCACAATCCTCCCCAACATTCGCATTATGCTCCAATTTTGGGGGCGTGTCCCAAGGTCATTCACCCACTATTGTGCAGGCACAGATAAAATCAAACCGATTTAATCTGTAATCATATAATATAAAAAAGGGAAATGTATCTCCATAGAATCGGCTTACATTTCCCGCTGAATTTCTTACATTTTTGTAAGAAATCTACTCTGTCTTAATTTTTCTTTCCTGCATACATATTCTTATACATGTTCCGTTATCCAAAGATGACTGCGCACTTATAGTATGGCCAAGATTTTTACAGATGCGTCTGCAAAGATATAAACCGATTCCGCTCGCTTTCTTGTCACTTCTTCCATTATAACCGGTATATCCTTTTTCAAAAATTCTGGGCAAATCCTGCGGGGCAATTCCTATTCCCGTATCCTTTATGCACAGCGTCTTTTCCTTTTCGATATAAACAGCTATTGTCCCCGACTGTGTATATTTTAAAGCATTTGATATAACCTGCTCCAGCACAAACGACAGCCATTTTTCATCAGTTAAAACAACCGTATTTACAGGCTCATATTCAAGTCGTATTTTGCGCCTTATAAACTGTGCAGCAAACTTCTTCACAACCTGTTTTATTATATCATCAAGATTATATTCACCAAACACATAATCAGTCGTATTTGAATCAAGCCGCAGGTAACACAGAACCATCTCGACGTACTGCTCTATACGGAATAAATCCTCTGAAATCCTTTTAGAAAACTGTGTATCTTCATTCTGCAGATTAAGTCTCATGGAAGCTATAGGCGTTTTTATCTGATGAGCCCATATTGTATAATAATCTATCATATCGGCAATCTGCATATCCATATTCTGCTTAAGCTGCATATGTTCCTGCCTTATCATCTCTATAATTTTCTGATAATCCTCTTCATACTGTGATACTGCCTCAGGCAGATTTGTTATAAGCTCCGCCGAAAGCCTGCTTATATCCGTAAGTATTCTGTGCTTTTTTAAGAATTTACGATAGTCAGCTACCATAAACACAACACCGAAAAACGCACATATAAAGGCAGGATAAATCACTGCGCCCAACGGAAGATGATACAATATAAATGAGCATATAAAAACCATACTGAACAACAAAAATAATCCTATTACTTTTATACGATTTCTAATATAGTTTGTGAAATTTTTCATAAAACAATATACCCCTGCCCGAATTTGGTAGTAATAAACTCATTCAATCCCGCTTTATCCAATTTCTTTCGCAGCCTGTTGACATTTACCGTCAATGTGTTCTCATCCACAAAGCTGTCACTTTTCCAAAGTCTTTCCATAAGGCTCTCCCTGCTAACAACTTTTCCTTTATTTTCCATGAGGGTAAGCAATATCATATACTCATTTTTAGTAAGCTCAATATTTACACCATTATATGTAAGCGTATTATCACCTGTATTAAGTATTGCACTGCGATGCTCAATAAGCGGTGCCGATGATGCAAAATCATACGTGCGGCGGATAAGTGCCTGAATCTTTGCCATGCAGACATTCATATCAAACGGTTTCATAATAAAATCATCTCCGCCCATATTAATTGCCATTACAATATTCATATTATCCGATGCCGATGATATAAAAATAATCGGAACCTTAGAAACCTTACGGATTTCACTGCACCAATGATATCCGTTAAAAAATGGCAGAATAATATCCAAAAGCACGATATGAGGCGAAAACTGTACAAATTCCTGCAAAACATTTCTGAAATTCTCTACGCATTTTACTTCCAAATCCCACATCTGAGCCTGTTTTGCTATGGCATCGGCAATCCCCCTATCATCCTCAACAATTAAAATCCTATACATATAAATCCTCTTTTCTTAAGCGACTTGTTGCGAAGAGACAACGCAAATTTAATATCTGACCTTATCTGTTTTAATTCAATCTATAATAATAGAATATTAACTATCTTTTGCCATGTCAATCAAAAAAATTCCTATCACATAATAAAGGACGCCCCTTTAAACTTTATTTTAAAAGGACGTCCTGTAATTTAATTTTTATAAATATTTAAGCCTTATTATGCTCTTTTTCTCTTATATGCCACTAATACCATTCCTCCTGCAAGGATTGCAAGAATTGAAAGTGTACTCCATAAAAGAACATTAGAAGCATCTCCTGTCTGAACTGAACCATTTGGCCCTTCCGGAGTTGTTGTATCATCAGGATTTGTTGGGTCCTGTGGATTTACCGGCTCCTGTGGGTCTGTTGGATTTTCAGGGTCTGTTGGCTCCTGTGGATTTACAGGATTCTGATTGTTCTCTCCTGCCCATTCTACGCTTATATCATGAAGCATAGTTGAATTCTGCCATCCTGCTGTACCTGGAGTACCTGTATGCTGGATATGTACACCACCAAAGTTGTTAGGTGTAATATCAGCAGATAAATTAACTTCATGTACCCAGCCTGATTCCTTCTGATCTGCAAGCTGTGCCGTAGGAGTTTCTACGTGTGCTGTAAGCTTTGTTCCTTCTGCCTTAAGTGTAATTTCACATCCTGTCATATAGCATGATGCAATTACCTCATCAGAAATAAAGCTTGTCTCACCATTTTCATATTTTACAAGTACAAATGTACATGCATTAGAAGCAGCTCTTGTTCTTACAATTCTAAGACCATATCCTGTCAATGTAGAAGTATCAAACTTAAGACATACATCCATATACTGGTCTGCACTACCAAAGCCCTGACCTGCTGTCTTTGCAGGGTCAACTACAAGCTTAAGAGTCATATCTCCATATGTACCCTCAACAGGTGTATACATAAGTCTTGCGCCCTGTGTACCCTGCCAGATACCTGTGCCTACACAACCGTTACCGGCTTCGCCAAATACCCAAGGTGTTTCTGTATCTGCACCCTGCCACTTACCAAATACCTCTGTATCTTTTGGTCTGTAGTAATCTACTGTCCAGAATCCCGGTTTAATCTCTGCCTGCTTTGTTACAGGGAAATTATGGAAATCTGTGTGTAAATTAATTGTTCTTACATCTGAAGCCTTAACTGGTTCAGAGTATACTGCACTTACAGGTTCACCCGGATTACTTCTTACATGCTTTGGTGCTACCTTAGCCATTATATAATAACCTGCGTCACCTGCTGTAAGCTGATATACATATTCAGGATTATCAAGTCTTGATACTGCAACTAAGATAGGATTACTTCCATCTTTATCAGTGCAGCGATACCATGAAATAAGTGACTGGTCTGCTCTTGAACCTAAATCCAATGTATAATCAACCTTAAGGTTACCCTTGCCATCGCTTACGATAACAGGATTCTTTGTAAATGATGGTGCAGCAAGTATACTTGGCTTAGCAGTAAACTCTATAGCTGCTTCAAGTCCGTCAGCTGTCTTTGCATTTACAATAACTTTCTTAGCCTCGTCCTCATCGTTGATACTTTCTACCTTTGCAGTACCATCACCGTTATCTGTTACTTTTACATATTTCTTATACTCTTCTTCAACATAGTATGTTACATCAACATCCTTTTCTGTATTGTAGAAGTAATCTGCTCTGCTTGAAACTGTTGCTGAATTCACACCAGCTTCAATAACATTTGTATCTGCCTTAAGTGTAAGGATTGTCGGAATATCAGCAGCTCCTGCCTCTGTAACAATATCCTTTACACCCATAGGATCCCAATCGTCATTACCCTTAAGAAGGTTATATGTATTGTAATATACCTTACCGCCTTTTTCCACACGGTAAGCGTTAAGTACTGACTTACCTGTCATATCAACAGTCTCAGCTGCATCTTTGCCTGCAATCATAATAGGCTCGCCATTATGAAGTATATTGTACTGATAGCACTTTAATGATGCACTTGGATATTTTGTCCATGCTATTCCGAAAGGAATGTCAAAATCACTTGTAAATACGCAGTCTACTGCTGTAATAGGACCGCCTTCCTTTGTAAAGAACTGCATTGGTTCAGTTTCAACATTCATTACCTTGCAGTTAAACTGGCAATTTAAGAATGTAGAACCTGAATTGTATGATGAATACAATGGTCTGTTTCCATAGAAATCAAAATCACAATCTAAGAATACTGCGTTACCATTGATAGCATCATCTGTACTCTCGAAATGACACTTGTTATACAAACTTCTCTTACCTCCATTGATTGGATCGAGGTTAAGGCGGCTGACAAAATTACAATTATCAGCAAACATCTTATCACCTGAGAAATCAGCAATCTGTGCCTGAGTGATTGTACTTGTACGTCTTGGTACATTTAATTCAGGTTTTAACTTGTAATCCAAATCAATGCTGCAGTAATTTCCTATAGTTAAATTCTTAACTGTAAGGCCTGTATCATTACCGTTAAAACGGAACATTGTAAAGTTGCCGTTTGCACCGTGCGACTGGCCTCTGTTTGCTGCAAATACTACTTTAGCAGGATCCTTTGTAAGACCTTTCAGTGAAAGCCACTCACAGTCTACTACCATACCATAAGGTGAACCATATCCCGGTGTCTTGTCTACTGTATCTGTTGCTTTAGGATCATGTATCCAATATACGTATGGTGCAACATACACCGTCATAGGATCTGACTCTGTACCATTTGTAAGAGCCTTTGCACTAAGTGCCTCTGTTATATCGTTATATACATAATCATATTTATCTGCCACTTCATCTGAAAGTGAACCATCAAGATAAATAGCCTTTGGTCCTAACTGAATTGTCTCTCCGCCATATTCAATAAAGCTTCCGCCAAATACTATAGGATCTGACTTATCCAACGCCTCATAACCGTCAGCATTGCTTCCGGCCTGTGCCGGTCTTGAAAAAGAACTGCCCAGCATAACTACTGCTATCAAAGCAAGAACGACTGCTGCAGCTGTAATAATCTTTTTTCTCATATTTACCTCCTTTTTTGTTCCAAAAAGCCATGTGTCTGATTTTTTTAAATTTTTTATATTTTTTTCAGACAATCAGCTGTTTTTAGTGAATAGGTCTGCAAACTTATCTTTTATTATTATAAATTTCTTAACCGCCCATATCTACTAAAAAATCGTACAAAAAAGTTTAAACTACTTATATTTTTCCGTAAAATCAACAAAATAAAAGTAAATTTATATAAAAAAATAAGTAAATATATATTAGTTTATCAAAGACTTAAAATTAATGATTACAACTTGTAATTTTTACAGCTTATAATTCTCATCTGGATTTACTGTCAGTGTTACTCTGTCATTAAATACTCCTGTTCCGTTTTCGCAAAACAGTGAAAATAATGTTCCCGTAAATGTCATTGTCTTAGTTCCCTCTGTGCTGAGCCCGGCATTAAGACCGCTTCCTATCTGTGTAAAAGTAATACCGCTCTCATCAACCTTTCCGTCTGCTGCTAAATCTGCTGTCTTAGCAGCCAGTCCCTTAGATGTCACTGCATATGAGAATGTATATTTTTCTCTGTCAGTATCCACTCTTATAAGAAAAACCGCTTCATCTGCCGGTATGTCGTTAATACATCCATCTTTTTCAACAACAGGAACCCTTGCAAGTTCAACTCCCATATCGTGAATATGCTTATAAAAACCGATGTATTTTGAAAATCCAAGTGATTTGCTCTCATTTTCAGAAAGATTTCCTACATATATCTCATAATGATAATCATTATTATAATATGCTGCCAATCCGCATCTTGACGCATTAGTATTTTTAAGCAAAATCTGTGCAGTAACCGTTGTAGTAAACTGCGGCTGTCTGAAGCTCATTATGGTAGGTGAAGCACCTGGCTCATTTATCGTAACCTCTGTTCCATTAAGAGTAAGCGTTGCATTTTCCGGACTGTACAGATAATCGGACATCTTCGGATTTCTTGTATAAAACAGCCTCTTATCGCGCTCTTCTTTTCCAAAATCAATAACAATGTCATGGCTTACTTTATCAGGAGTTCCCGGAAGCGGAGCATCTGTCTCCAGTTCTATAGTACCGTTACCGTTATAACCTACTACCGGCCATCCCTCATCATTCCATGTTACAGGCGCAAGAAATGTCTCTCTTCCGAGATTATGAAGCAGTGCATGGCTGAAACGTCTGATACCCAAAAATACCAGCCACCAGTTTCCATTTTTATCTTCCACCAAATCTGCGTGCCCTGTAGCCTGAATCTCAGATTTTTTATATTCCTTATGTGAAATTATAGGATTGTGAGGACATGCCTCATATGGTCCCCAAATGCTTTTTGACCTCTGCATAGTTTCACGATGAGCATATTCTGTACCGCCCTCTGCAATCATAAGATAATACCAGCCGTCTTTCTTATATATATGCGGTCCCTCTGCACACTGACCGCCGCAGCCCGGACTTATCACTTTCTTATCAGAAAGTATCTCTCCGGTATCAGGATTAATCTCAAATGCAACAATACCTCTTACACCATCAATAATTCCTGTAGAACAGTAATAGCACCTGTCATCATCATCCCAGAATAAAGACGGATCAATCCCGCCCTGATCTATCCATGCAGGATTTGACCACTCTCCTCTAATGTCATCTGTATGTACAACAAAATTACCCTTATCTGTGACATTAGTCGTTATCATATAAAATCTTCCATTATGATGACGTATAGTAGGCGCATATATACCGCCTGAGTTACGGCAGCCCTCAAGTTCAAGCTGCTCGCGCCTTGTAAGACAGTGACCTATAATCTCCCAATTTACTAAATTTGTGCTGTGATAAATAGGCACTCCCGGGAAAAATTCAAATGTTGAATTAACAAGGTAAAAATCATCACCTACCCTGCAAATACTTGGATCGGGATTATATCCCGGAATAATTGGATTTTTGTACTTCATAATTACTACACCACTCCTTCATAAATTCTTTCATAATCGTGTTTTACACTTATATGACACCTTTATAAACTTTTTACCGCAAAAGTTTTGCAAACCACTTTTATGAAAGTTTATTATGGCATAATAATCTCATTATCACAATATTTTGTCAAGTTTTTAACAATAATTCAGTCATTTCCCTTACATATTCTATTACCTTAGGAACACATTTTTCCTTATATTCTCCGCATATTGAAACTATGGCAGAACCAACTATTGCAGCGTCTGCATATTCATGGATTGACGCTACATGTTCAGGCCTTGATACACCAAAGCCTACAGCTACCGGAATATCTGTACACCCTTTTATTTTTTTCACAACTTCTTTTATATTAGCTGCAAATGAATTTCTTACACCTGTCACACCCATTGATGATACGCAATAAATAAAGCCCTCCGCCTGACTTGCAATCATCTCAATTCTTTGCTCTGATGTAGGAGCGATAAGTGATATAAATTTTATTCCGTATTTACTGCACATCGGCGCAAATTCCTCTTTTTCCTCGAACGGAACATCCGGAAGAATAATACCGTATATATCAAGCTCTGCTGATTTTTCAAGAAACCTCTCAGTTCCATAAGAATACACGACATTTGCGTAAGTCATAAATACAAGCGGTATATCTGTATTTTTGCGTACTCTTTCCACCATATCAAAAATTTTATCAGTCGTTGTTCCTGACAATAACGCTCTCTGGCTTGCCATCTGAATTACAGGGCCTTCCGCTGTCGGGTCTGAAAAAGGAATACCCAGTTCAATAAGACTTACATTTTCTTCTGCAAGCGCATATATAAGTTCCTCCGTCACATCAAGATTCGGATCCCCACATGTTATAAAAGGAATAAATCCTTTCTCTATTTTTAAAATTTTATCATCTTCAAATCTTTTATTATTAAAACTCTTATTATCTGATTGCTCATTATATATCACATCTTTATTCATATATTTCCTCTCCTCTGTATCTTGCCATTGCGGCACAATCTTTATCTCCTCTTCCCGACACATTAATCACAATAACCTGTTCCTTTGACATGCTTTTTGCAAGCTTTTTTGCATACGCTATCGCATGTGCGCTTTCTATGGCAGGTATGATGCCCTCCGTCCTTGAAAGATATTCAAATGCATCAACTGCCTCATCATCGGTGACTGCCACATATTCCGCTCTGCCTGTGTCGTTAAGATAAGCATGCTCAGGCCCTATTCCCGGATAATCAAGCCCCGCCGATATAGAATATACAGGTGCTATCTGTCCATAGCTGTCCTGACAGAAATAGCTCTTCATTCCGTGAAATATTCCTATTCTTCCGGTAGATACCGTTGCCGCCGTCTCTTTTGTATCTATCCCTCGTCCTGCTGCCTCACAGCCAATAAGCCTTACCCCTGAATCATCAATAAAATGATAAAAAGCTCCGATTGCATTGGAACCGCCGCCTACACATGCGACAACCGCATCAGGAAACTTTCCCTCTTTATTAAGTATCTGCTCCTTAATTTCTTTGGAAATTACAGCCTGAAAATCTCTGACAATAGTAGGAAACGGATGCGGCCCCATAACTGAACCAAGCACATAATGAGTATCAGCTATCCGACAAGTCCATTCTCTCATAGTCTCAGAAACTGCGTCCTTTAATGTGGCTGTTCCGCTCGTCACGCTATGTACTTTGGCTCCAAGCAGCCTCATTCTGTATACATTTAACGCCTGCCTCTTTGTGTCCTCCTCACCCATAAATATTTCACATTCCATCCCCAGCAGAGCTGCCGCTGTAGCAGTTGCTACACCATGCTGTCCTGCCCCGGTTTCTGCTATAACTCTCGTTTTTCCCATCTTTTTTGCCAGAAGCACCTGACCGAGTGCATTATTTATCTTGTGCGAACCTGTGTGATTCAAATCTTCTCTTTTAAGATATATCTTTGCACCGCCCAGATCCTCTGTCATATTCTTCGCATAGTAAAGTAACGACGGACGCCCCGTATATTCATTAAAAAGCTCCGTTAGTTCCCTGTTAAATTCATCATCCTCCTTATATTTGTTGTAGGCTTCCTCAAGCTCCATAACTGCGTTCATAAGTGTTTCGGGTATGAACTGACCTCCGTAAATTCCAAACTTACCTTTTTTCATATCTTTTCCCCTTTTCCTCATTTTTCCGTTTTTACTTTCTTAATAAAACTTCTTATTTTTTCAATATCCTTAAATCCTGCGGTCTCAACTCCGCTGCTTACATCCACTGCAAACGGCTGAATTTTTTTAATTGCTTCGGACACATTATATTCATTTAACCCTCCTGCCAAAAATACAGGTTTATTGCACACAATTTTTTTATCCCAGTCAAAAACCTCTCCGCTTCCTGCACCGCTGTCGAGCAGTACGAAATCAGCATTTGTAGATATTTTATTCAATAAATTATCTTTTAATATATTATTATTGAGTGAATTAACACGCACCGCCTTAATTATACCTGTATCAGATTTAAGCTTTTGTCTTAAATTTAATATATACGATTCGTCCTCACTGCCATGAAGCTGTACAAGCTCAATAACTCCCTCATTTACTATTTGGGCGATTGTCTCTATATCTTCGTCAACAAAGACACCGACTGTTTTTATTGATTTATCCAGCTTTTCTTTTAAACGCTTTGCGGTATCAAAATCAATCTGCCGTTTGCTCTTGGCAAATACAAAACCGATATAATCCGGCATAAATTCATTTACATATTCAATATCTTTACTTCGCATAAGTCCGCATATTTTTATTTTCACACCACTCATTATCTCAACCCTTTTATAAGCTTTTCCTTGTCATCCGAACGCATAAATGCCTCTCCGATAAGCACCGCATCCGCACCTGCCTCCTTCACCTTTACAATATCGTCAACATTCATTATTCCGCTTTCTGACACAAATATCACTTCTTCGGGAATTAACTTTGCAAGTCTTAAACTCGTATTGATATCAACTTTAAAATTTGTAAGGTTTCTGTTATTTACACCTATTATTCTTGCACCTGCCGCAGCCGCCATGCTCACCTGTTCCTCATTATGCACCTCTGCCAAAACCGATAAGCCTAAACTGTGCGCCAGCTCAAGAAATTTTTTAAAGGCCTGCTCCTCCAATATTTCACATATCAGCAAAATCGCATCTGCGCCTATGTTCTTAGCCTCATATATCTGATATTCATCAATAATAAAATCTTTTCTAAGAATCGGCAGTTGTACATTTTCACGTATCTGCGCCAGATACATGTCATTGCCCTTAAAAAATTCCGGTTCTGTAAGAACTGATATTGCAGACGCTCCAATCCTTTCATATTCCTTGGCTATTGAAATATAATCAAAATCCTGTGCTATAATTCCCTTTGACGGAGATGCTTTCTTAACCTCACAGATAAAAGACATTCCATTTTTAGACAATGCTTTTTCAAACGGATAATCAAAGCTTATCGGAAGAGCTTCAACCTCTTTTTTTAAAACTTCAAATAGCTTTTGTTCTTTATTTTTTTCAACTCTTTTCTTTGTATAAGCAACTATATTATCAAGTATCATAATCACACCTGTATTCCGGTTATCTCGTACAGCAACCGTCCTTCCCTTTCATCAGAATATTTTCCTTTTAATCTGTCTCATTTGAATAACGTATAAATTCATTGAGCTTTTCAACTGCCTTTTTTTTCGCTATAACTTCCTTTATTTGTTCTATCGCTTCATTAAGGCTTATATCCTGCTTTGCTATATACAGTGCTGCTGCCGCATTTAAAACAACTGCATCTGTCTTTGGTCCCTGTTCACCATTTAATATGTTAAGTGTAATCTCAGCATTTTCGGCAGGATTTCCGCCTACAAGCTCTGATTTATCACACAGTTTAAATCCATAATCCTCAGGATTTATCGTATACGTTTTAAACCATCCGTCTCTTATCTGACACACTTTGGTCGGTGCACTCATTGATATCTCATCCAATCCGTCTTTTCCGTACACTACCATTCCTCTTTTTACGCCAAGCCTGAACAAGACCTCCCCTAACGGTTCAACCAGCGACTCATCATACACCCCCATAAGCTGCATACTCGCCCCTGCAGGATTTGACAATGGCCCCAATATATTAAATATCGTTCTTACCGAAAGCTCCTTTCGTACAGGAGCCACATGTTTCATTGCCATATGATATTTTTGTGCAAACAGAAAACATATTCCGATTTTATCCAGTAATTCCTTACTCTTCTCAGGTGTTATATTTATATTTACGCCCAATGCCTCAAGCACATCTGCCGCTCCGCATTTACTTGATGCTGCCCTGTTTCCATGCTTTGCCACAGGAACACCTGCCGCAGCAAGAATAATCGCACTCGTAGTTGAAATATTAAATGAGTTCGAGTGGTCTCCGCCTGTTCCCACTATCTCAAGCACATCCTTATCATTTAAAAGTCTTACCGCATGATTTCTCATTCCTTGCGCTGATGCTGTTATTTCTTCAATAGTCTCGCCTTTCATCGATAAAGCAGTAAGATATGCCGCTATCTGAACCTGTGAAGCTTCACCTCTCATTATCTGCTCCATAACCTCCTTTGCCATATCATAAGACAAATCTTTCTTTTCATTTAATTCTATAATTGCTTTTTTAATCATAATTTAAGCCTCCAAAAAATTTTTTATTACTTTCTTCCCCTGCGGAGTTAATATAGATTCCGGATGGAACTGTACCCCATATACCTTTCCAAACCTGTACTCCACTGCCATAACCTCTCCGTCATCTGTCAGCGCACTAACTATCAGCTGTTCAGGTATACTTTCTTTATCTGCGGCAAGCGAATGATATCTTGCCACTTTAATTTCCTTTTTCATTTCTTTAAATAGAACACTATTATCATAAGTTACATTTATAACCGATGTTTTTCCATGCATAAGCGTTTTTGCATACGTAACCTTTGCACCAAATGCTTCGCATATTGCCTGATGTCCGAGACACACGCCGAGTATCTTATACTTATTTTTTAATTTCTTTACAAGTTCAACACATACACCTGCATTCTCCGGTTTTCCGGGCCCCGGTGACAAAACGATATGCGTCGGATTTAAAGCTTCTATCTGTTCAACTGTCATCTCATCGTTTCTTATAACCCTGATATCATTATCAAAGCTTCCTATAAGCTGATAAAGATTGTAGGAAAAGCTGTCATAATTATCTATAAGCAATATCATTAAAAATCACCTCCTGTGCTGTACTCTAATGCCTTTACAACTGCCTTTGCTTTATTTTGACACTCAATATACTCATTTTCCGGTACAGAGTCCGCCACAATTCCTGCACCGGAGCGTATATATACATTTCCATTTTTCTTAAATGCCAGTCTTATTGCAATACACACGTCCATATTTCCGGTAAAATCAATATAACCTATGGCTCCGCCATAAATTCCTCTTTTATTATTTTCCAGTTCATTTATAATCTCACAGGCACGTATCTTAGGTGCTCCCGAAAGTGTTCCCGCTGGCAAAATCGCTTCTATTGCATCAAGTGCATCCTTATCCTCACGTATTTTTCCGGTTACAGTTGAACCTATATGCATAACATGGGAGTATTTTTGTACTTCCATGTAACGCTCCACTTTCACACTGCCGATTCTGCTTACCTTTCCCATATCGTTTCTTCCCAAATCCACAAGCATATTATGTTCGGCACATTCCTTTTCATCTGATAAAAGCTCCCTTTCAAGCTCATTATCCTGTTCTGCTGTTTTTCCCCGCGGCCTTGTGCCTGCTAACGGAAACGTATACAGCTTTTCATTTTCAAGCTTCACCAACGTTTCAGGAGAAGCCCCTGTAAGCTCTATATTGTCACTTGTAAAATAAAACATATACGGTGAAGGATTATTTTTTCTCAAGTATTCATATGCTTTAAGAAGCGTTCCGTCAAAAGCAGCTTTCCACCTGTTTGATAATACAACCTGAAATATATCACCCTCGCTTATATAAGACTTTGCCCTTTCAACCATATTGCAGTAGCTTTCTTTATCAAACAAAGGCTTAAGTTTTTCTCTTAACTTTCCTCTGTCATCCTCTTTCTTGCTTCCTGCAAAAATCAACTGCTCCATCTGATTTAATTCTAATAGTGCTTTATTATAATTAATCTCATAATCATCAAGTTTTACATTTATTATTAAAATAATCTCCTTTTCCTGATTATCAAAAGCTATAACCTTGTCAAAAAGCATTAAATCAACATCACAAAAACCCTCCTCGTCATTCGCATCAAGCTTAAGATTATTTTCAGAATACTTAATATAGTCATAAGAAAAATATCCGACAAGACCTCCTGTAAATGCAGGAAGTCCATCAACTTTAATGCTATAGTTTTCCTTTAATATTTTACGTATATACTCTGATGGTTTAACATCTTCAAATTCTACACATGTACCTGACTTGATTTGTACACATCCGTTAACAGCGGATATTTCAAGCTTAGGGTCATATCCTATAAATGTGTATCTGCCCCAGAATTTCTGTTCTTCAACCGATTCAAGCAAAAAACAGTTTTTAGACACATTTTTAAGTATTGACAATACTTCAAGCGGTGTTTTTCCATCCGCTTTAAGCCTGCGATATACCGGCTTTAATTTAAAAATATTAAGATTATTTTTCACATTAACCTCCTGACTTTTGCCGAGAACGTTTTTTAATGATTACCGTGTCAAAACACCCTAATTACAATTACACGGATTGTTACGTGCTTCGCACTCCCACAATCCTCCCCCAACATTCGCATATCGTGAAGCTTACGCTCCACTTTTATGCTCATGTAGGGGCGTGTCCCAAGGTCATTCACCCACTATTGTGCAAGCACAAGTGGTCTCAAGACCTTTTGACACTGTAATCTTTAAATAAAAAAACGTCCTCAACAAACTATAAGTTTGTCAAGGACGAGTATATACTTTACCCGCGGTACCACCTTGCTTCACAATACAGTTATAGCTGTACTGTGCACTTACGGAATACTATCATATTCCTGACCAATCACGCAGGTCTTACGTCGCAGAATACTAAGCAATATGCCTTTGACTGCGCCCTCTGTGGTCCATTTAATAAGCAGTGCTACTGCGTGGTTCTCAGCATCCCACACTCTCTGTAAGTTCTTATCTTATTTTTATCTCCACTTCAACGGTTTGTGATATCTTATTAAATTTTTTCATATTATATTACTAAGAATATTTCTTTGTCAACATTTTTTACACATAATTCTTATTTAACAGCTCCACAAATTGAGCAGGTTATAGTTGTAACAGTCACTTCTCTCGTCTCTGTCTTTTCGTATGGTTCACATGGAACCCACTCAAAAAGGTTACTGATAATAGCATGGTCATTTGTATATACAGGATTGCCGTTACTGTCATATTCTATGAAAAGTGGGTCATCTTCCGGCTTATCATACGGATGATAGGCATAGAAAAATCCGCCGTATTCACTTTTATACCACTCATCAAAACGTTTGTGATCACGTGATTCCTCCCACTTGTGAGTATTATGCCAATAGAAACGATATAACGTATAGTAATTCTTCTCTGCTGTAACCCATTCTTTATAAGTTTCCTCTTTAGTTTCTGTATTTGTAACCCACACGTGCTCATGATCAGGAGCCGGTTCATTAAAATCCCACGACCAGTCGCCGGAGCCATTGCTGTTTCCCGCACTTCCACTGTTATTATTAACGCTATTACTATTATTACTGTTGTTAGAATTTTTGTCAGAAGCTTTGTCATTCGAATCCTGACTTCCTGTCCCATTCTCCTCCAATTGAATTTCATCGCTTCCCTGAGTCTGACTTTCCGTCACTACACCCTGTGTTTTGCTCTCATCAGTTTTATTCTCTGATCGACTTTCATCGTTTAAGACTTCAGTTTTTTGCTCTGACTGCCCGGCTACATTTTTATTTTTGTCTGCATCTGACTGTGATATAAAATAAATACCTGCTGCCACAAATATCACAAGCAGTATTGCAGCAGGAAATACAATCTTTTTATTTTGCCTTATAAAGTCTTTTATCTTGTCCATTTCAATATACCTACTTATCCTTAAATATTTACTTTCCATGATTTAAGTTCATCATAATTTGCACAAATTATATCATTTCGCAATCTTATACTCAATAGGACTTTATCATTTTTATCTTCTTATAATTTGATATTTATCATTCTTATATTTATTCTTGAACTTTTATTCATTAGTGCTATAATATTTTCTATGCAGATATGGTTCATCGGTAGAACGCTGGCTTCCCAAGCCGGAAAGGCGGGTTCGATTCCCGTTATCTGCTTTTTATTATGCGCTCTTCACCAAGCGGTATTTCAAAGTGCTTGACATAGTTTTCAATACCACATATAATCAAATATAGTGATTTGGGTGTCAAAACGCCCTGATTATGATTACACGGATTGTTTCGTGCTTTGCACTCCCACAATCCTATAATATTTTATGCGATTGGAGAATAATTTAAAAATGTTTCAGATTGTTGTTGATTCAGCAGCTAACATACCTGCCGAAATAGTTAAAGAATATAATATTAAAGTCATGTCTTTTGTTAATTATATTAACGAAAAACCTGTTACCTGTTTTGAGCCTGGCCTCTCACCAGAAGAAGAACGTGTTAGAGGCAAGGAATATTATGACGCAATGCGCAAAGGTCTCAATGTAAAAACCGGACTTATAAGCAGCGGTGACTTTTCAGAGTGTTTCCGTCAGGTAATGGAAGCAGATGAAGATGTGTTGTACATTTCATTAAGCAAAAACATAAGCGGAACATATAATTCTGCAAGAATTGCAGCAGAAGAGCTTATGGATAATCCTCCTAATAACAGAAAAATAGTACTTATCGATGCGCTTAACGCCTCTTTAGGTCAGGGCATTTTGGCTCTATATGCGAGTGAAATGCGTGATAAAGGCATGAATATTGATGAGGCTGCAAAAGAACTTGAAAGCTATCCTGCAAAAATGAACGGTGTATTTACCGTTGACGACTTAAAGTATTTAGCCCATACCGGAAGAATTAATACTTCTGTTGCATTCGTTGGTAATATGTTAAACATTAAACCAATACTAAGAGGCGACAAAGATGGATATATTGTTCAGTATAAGAAGTGCAGAGGAAGAAAATCTGCTCTCAATAATCTTGTTTCACTTGTATGCAATAACATTGTTGACCCTGAAAATCAGATTATCGGTATAGCTCATGCGGACGCATATGAAGACTCAGTTTATGTTATGAATGAAATTCAAAAACGAATTAAAGTACGTAAATTTATAAACACAACTTATGATTATTGTACAGGAAGCCATGTCGGCCCTGACACAATAGCTCTCTTTTTCATGGGTAATGACAGAGAACTCAGCAAATAAAAAAGATTAAAAAAGGATTTTCCCGCCCCTGATTTTAAATCAGAAGTTAAGGAAAATCCTTTTTAAGTTAATAATACTATTAAAAGTATCACATCACCGAATCAATAATTATTATTATTAACCTTAAAGTGCTGCTCCTAAAGCTCTTCCGTTAGTACCGCTGTTTGATAACGGACTTGAAGACTTAAGCTGGAACAATCCGTTCATGTTAACACTTCCGTCTGCATTTCTTAATATCTCATGATAATTAGTTGCATATGTTCCCTTAGAAGCATTATATCCTGCAAGCGTAGTACTTACAAAATCTGAATTTGATACAGACTTTGCATTAGGAGTACCATATTTGATGCCTGCTCCAGTAAATGAAGAAGTATCTTTAGCATCTACCCAGTAATATGCTGAGCCGCTTGTATTAAAGTACAATGTCTTCTCAACTGCACCCTTAAACTTATCTGTACCTAACTTACCATTTGAAGCAAATGAAAGAAGGTTAGAATACAATGCACTCTGTGATGTTCTGTAACACATAAAGTTAGCTTTTGATGAATATATACCGTTATTAGCAGCTGTGCAGTTAGTCATCTTTATAGCACCGCCGTTTCCGTTATCAGTAAAGCCACAAGCTCCGTTAAAGAATGCAAGACAATTAGTAACAACATGTGGTGTAGGACAAGCTCCATTGCTTCCGCCAAGCTTAAATCCATTCATGTCACCATTTGCACTGCCCTGTCCGTCTGTTGTCTTTCCGTTTCCGAATGCAACACAGTTCTTAATTGTCACTACTCCGATAGAACCTGTAGCCGGCTTAGCATAAAGATCCCAGCCATCATCACTGTTGCAGTATGCAATACATCCGTCGAATACATTTCCCTCTCCGCATGTAAGCTTTGCAGCAAATCCGTCAGCATTTTCACTTGTAGCTTCGTCCTTATTGTCATATGAAGTACAATTCTTAATAAGGTTATTTGATGGCCACAAATCCTTTGTAGCATAATTTGTGTTATATCTGCTTATCTGAAGACCTGAATCATGGTTCTTATAGAACTGACAAAGCTCTATAATATTATTATCTCCTGATAAAAGCATACCGTTATCACCTGCGTTAGTAATATCAATATTGTATAAATACCAGTATGAACCATCAAGAACTATACCACGGTTAGAACCTGCTTCTGCCATTCCTGCAAAATCAATAATTACATCTCCGCCTTTGCTCTTAATACTCTTATAGCTGCCGCTCTTACCACTGTTGCTTTCAGGAATTAATATAGTATTTGTATATCTATATGTTCCTGCCTGCATCCATATAGTCTTTCCTGCAGCAATCTTATTAATAGCTGTCACCAAATCCATAGGATCAGATTCTGTTCCTGATGCACTTGATTTACCTGAAGGTGATACATAAATATCCCCAGCTGCCGGAGTAGGGTCAATAGGTTTTTCAGGTTCTGTCGGCTTTTCTGGTTCTGTTGGTGGTTCTGTCGGCTTTTCTGTTGGCTGTTCAGAATTTCCCTGTGTCAGGCTCATATAGAAAAGATTTGATGTATTTGCCTTTGTTATAGTATGTGAACCTGCTGAAACAGCAACCTCTACTATACCGTTTGCATTACTGTTGTATGACTTTCCGTCAACCTTTACTGCTCCTTCTTTATTTTTCTCAACAAATACAAGTGTAAGTGTTCCTTTTTCAGCTGCCGTAAACTTAACTGATGTTGAACTTTCCATCTTTAAGCAGCTTGTAAGCTTATGTCCGTCATATGATACTGTTCCCTTGCTTGTTGAAAGATTACCTGTAATTGTATAGAAATCACTTGTCTTTCCGTTTTCTGTAAAGTTATGCACAACCGCCTTTCCTGATACAGATGGCTTTTCTGTAGGTGCCTCTGTCTCTGGCTGTGTAGGTTTCTGTGTAGGAGCCTCTGTTTCCGGCTCTGTAGGTTTTTGTGTAGGTGCTTCTGTCGGCTTTTCTGTTGGCACTTCTGCTGTACTTCCTGCAAATGCCATATAGAAAAGATTTGATGTATTTGCCTTTGTTATAGTATGTGAACCTGCTGAA
>USBB01000011.1 GCA_900552795.1 uncultured Eubacterium sp. | reverse complement strand
AACCCTGGACACCCTGATTAAGAGTCAGGTGCTCTACCAACTGAGCTAATCGCGCTTATTTAACTGTTGTGCTTTTCTGTACTGCTCAAGCACAAGTGATATTATATGGCATGTTTTTACAAATTGCAAGCACTTTTTTGTATTTATTTAAGTACAATTTTACTTTTTTTATAATTTCTTTAATTCATGTTGATATACATTAAAAAAATATCTATAATTTATATTGTGAGCGCAGTACTATTGCCTCTAAACTTATGAAAGGACATAAATGAATGACTGAAAATACTAATAATACTAACCAAAATGATACGCCTGAAAAAATTTTAAATAAAAATAAATTCGTACCAAACAGCAAATATTTCACTATTGTTATCTACGGACTGCTGTTTGTTTTCGGAACAACGCTTATATTTATGTTAATAGGTAACTTCGGACAAACTCTGTCACTTCTCGGTGATATATTAAACTTAATTTCACCTTTTCTTGTAGGTGTATTTATCGCATTTATACTATATCCTCTCGTAAAATTTCTATATTATAAGGTATTTACGGGATTATTTAAAATAAAATCCGAAAAACTTGCAAAATGGCTGTCAATCATTTCGGCTTACCTTTGCGCCGCAGGCGTGATTGCCATACTATGCGTATTTGTAATTCCTCAGATTTATGACAGCATATCAGAGATAACTGTACAAATTCCTATCTGGTATGAAAACGTAGTTCTGTTCGTAAAAGATTTTGAACAAATTCATCCGGAAATAGGCTCGTATATTGATTTTGATGCCTTAAATGAACATATTCAGGCTTCATTTCCTGCTATAATAGACAACCTTTCATCTATTATGTCGAGCCTTATCCCGAAGGTATTTTCGACATCGGTTGCCATCGTTAAAGCCATATTCAACTTTATTATAGCCATAATGGTATCAATTTATATGATTGCCGATTTCAGAAATATTTTTTATCATGGCAAACGCCTTTTATATGCGGCACTTCCTACAAGATTTGCCGACAAGACAAGAAAAATAATTGTAGATTGCAGCAGAATATTTTCCAATTTCATTTTTGGAAAAGCTCTTGATTCCCTCATTATAGGAATTTTGTGCTTTGTATGTATGAGCATCTTCCGCTTTCCGTTTGCCGTGCTTATAAGCATTATCGTTGGATTTACTAATATGATTCCATTTTTTGGCCCATACATCGGAGGTATCATAGGATTCCTGTTTATAATTATAGTTAATCCGATTAAAGCACTGTTTTTTGCCCTGCTCATACTTGTAATACAGCAGTTTGACGGACTTTTCTTAGGGCCTCACATACTCGGCGACAAAGTCGGACTCAACCCTCTGTGGGTAATATTTTCAATAACCATAGGCGGAAGTCTGTTCGGAGTTGTAGGCATGTTCCTGGGAACACCTTGCTTTGCAGTTATTGCATATATTGTGAATCTTATTGTTGAAGCTATATTAAATAAGAAAAATGTAAAAGTAATTCCTTATGAATCTGAAGATAAAATGTAATTTTCTACTTTTTACAGCCCAGAACTTTCTTTATTTCCTCAAATGACCGGCGCATATTTATCATGCGCCGGTTTATTTTTTTATGGTTATAAATTTCCATGGACATCTTTCTTATAAATGAACCTTTCAATCTGAAAATCCGCCTGCCATTTAATCTGTTAATATATGTATATGAACCATGTGCCTTTTGTTTCTATATTTCTATTTATATCTTTTCGTTTCTATCTTTGAGCCACAAGTTTACATATAGGATTACCCTGTGAAGAAAAACGTTCCTCATATTCTGTACATACATTTCCGGCTGAAAGCTCTGAATCGTTATGCAAATCGTAAGTTACTGTCGTAAGCTGCCATCCCGATTCCTTTACTTCCTCCAGGGAAAAATCAAATAACGGTACATTGTCAGTCTTAAACTCCACCCTTCCCTCTTTTTTTAATATTATATTGTACCTTTCAAAAAACTGTCTTGATGTAAGTCTCCTCTTTGCATGTCTGTCCTTTGGCCACGGATCTGAAAAATTAAGATATATTCTGTCAATCTCATATTTATCGAAAACCTCGCATATATTTTCGGCATCCATTCTTATAAATCTAAGATTGTCCAGCTCAAGCTCCTCCTGCTTTTCAACAGCTCTTAAAAGTACACTTGAATACTTTTCTATCCCAACATAATTAATATCAGGATTCTGTGACGCAAGTGTCGATATAAAACGTCCCTTGCCCATTCCTATCTCTATATGAATAGGATTGTCATTTCCAAAAACCTCATGCCATGTACCTTTCATACCCTCCGGCTCAGTAAACACATATTTACTTTCCACCATAACTTCCCTTGCCCCGGGAACATTTCTAAGTCTCATATATTAATTACTCCTCCTGCCGCAATAATTTATCGCTCAGATACTCCTTTGCATTATAATGGAAACAGCTCAAAGTTACAAGCAAATTCCCTTTACATACAAAATCCCATAAGGTACAATTACGTTGCAAGATTTGCTTTTCAAAGAAATGAGGATTACCATGTTTAGAATAAATTTATTAAAAAAGAGCGTGGCTGTCATTTTTAGTGCCATCGCTTTAACAACAACTGCATTATTTGCGGACATAAATACTGCCATTGCGGCAGATACAACCGTACAGGCAGGACAGTCCGTGCAGCCCGATGCCGGCAGCCAAAACGCAAAAAACTGGCCTGAGGCTCCTGAAATATATTCAGGAAGTGCTATTCTTATCGACGCTGATACCGGTGCAATTCTTTATGAAAAGAACGCTCACGAAAAAGGCTTTCCTGCGAGTACAACGAAAATTCTTACAGGTCTTTTGACTATTGAAAACTGTGCTCTTGATGAAACTGTCACTTTTTCAACGGAAGCCGCCAACTCTGTCGCATGGGACGACGCAAGTCTGGGTACGCTCCCAGGGGAACAATACACTGTAGAGCAGGCTCTTTACGGGCTTTTATTGCACTCAGCCAACGAAATCGCATACGGACTTGCAGAACACACAAGCGGTTCTCTTGATGCTTTTGTTGAACTTATGAACCAGCGCGCCAAAGAGCTCGGTGCAATAAATACACATTTTACAAATGCAAGCGGGCTGCACGATGAAAATCACTACACTACAGCCTATGACATGGCAATGATTGCAAGAGGCTGCTACAACAACACTACTTTTGTAAATATCGATTCAACTTATACAACTTATGAAATACCACCTACTAACAAAACAGATTCTTCAAGATATTTCAGACACCGCCATTTGATGCTTAAAAACAGGGATTACTACTATGAATACTGTAAGGGAGGAAAAACCGGTTATACAAGCAAAGCCGGAAACACACTTGTGACATTTGCTGAAAAAGGCGATATACGTCTTATAGCAGTATGCTTCCAGTCAGGTGAAAATGAACGTTTTAAAGATACGAGAACACTTTTTGAATGGGGATTTAACAACTTCCGTAAAACTACTACCTCGACAAGCTCAATAAGCTCTCTTTTTTCAAGTGACAACTACTATACATCAAAAATTAACAATACATATGACTTTAATTTTTCGTTAAGTGCCTCAACACTTACACTTCCAAATAATGCTTCTATTGGAGATGTGTCGCTTGATATAGATGATAATTACCGGATAACTAATGAAAATGGAATTTACAGGGCACAGGTCAATTTTAAATACTTTGATAACATTGTAGGAACTGCAAAGCTTACATTTGCATCGGACGATGCCGTTGCCAGGGCAAGCAACCTGCCATATCTTGATAAATCAGACACAGAAACGCTCAAACCCAAAAAATGCTTAGTTATAAATCTTTGGATTTTGCTCGCTATAGCAGCAGTTGTTTTAATCGGCCTTGTTATTTTCTATCAAATAAAGCGCCTTCAGCGCCAAAATAAATATGGCCGCAAAATACGCCTTCATTTTTAAAATCAGCATGATTTTTCACACTATGAAACCTCTGTTATTAACAGGGTCATTTGAAAATTCATTAGAACTTCCTGCATTGGAATAAGTAAGTCCGGCATAAATCTGCTGTGTATTTTTCATTACAGGACCCGATTTATCCTGACTGCTTATTTCATAAAACGATTTTCTTAACATTTCAAGCATTTTAATAACCGACTCTATAAGGGCACCATCTTTTGAAGATGATGCCTTTATTAAATATGAGGACATTACAGAGTATGATTTAAAAAGCTGCGATGAAACCTCATACTGCATATCAAGCGCATTTATAAGTGAATCTATAACTCTCTTCGCCATCTTTATATTAGCAGTAAAATCGTCATCTTCACATATATGCTTTTTATCTTCCTCATAAATAAAGCAGTCATTAAGATACTCCATAGCCATATCGTACATTATCACAATAAGTTCTGTTTTTGAAGCTTGTGATACCCTGTACGAATAAGCTTTTATAGATTCTTTTTTCATAACCAAATCATTTCCATTCTTTAAAATATCTTATACGAATGACTTTAAATTAATTATTAGCGCTGTAAAAGCTGGAGCACCGTAGAAGGTCTTTCATTTGCCTGCGAAAGTATAGATGTGGCTGCCTGAGTAAGAACTGTAAGCGATGTATACTCTGTCATTTCTTCTGCCATATCTGTATCAATCATTGCCGAAACTGCTGATGTTAAATTTTCTGTAGAAACAGCAAGATTATTTGTAGTATGCTCAAATCTGTTTTCATATGCACCAAGTCTTGAACGAACTTCATTTGCTCTTGCTATTGCACTGTCAACAGTAGCGACTGCCTGTGCGGCTGTCACACTTGTCATTACATTCATCCCCTCTGTTCCGAGTGTATATGATGTAACTGCAGGAATATCAAGAATAATCGCCTGATATTCGTTTGCGCCTATATGTATGCTCATGGTTCCTACATCTGTAACCTCCTGAACAAGCTTTACAGGGCCATTTTTAACTATATCTCCGGGAACATCAAATACAAATGATTTATTATTAACGTCTTTTATCGTAACAACCGTTCCCTGTGTAGAAACAACTGCCGTATCAGCAAATCCTACTCTTCCGGCCTCAAAATCAACCTCTAAATCTGTTCCCTGTGCAACAAGCCCTTTATCTGTCTCAGCACCGCTAATACCAAGCTTATCTGCTAATTCTTTACTTGTACACTTAACATTCAAAGACTGATTACTGCCATATTTATTTGTAATTATATCTATTCCTGTTCCGTTGATCTGTCCGATACCGCCTATTTTATCGGATGCATCCATCAGTTTTGTATATATGGTATTTAAATCGTCGCCCTCGTTTATATCTACCTTATATCCGTTAATTTCAACTGTACCTGCTAAATCTTTTGTTATCGTCTCACCCGGTGCAAAATTAACTGGTCCGAAAGTTATATTTGCCTGTGTTGCATTATTAAGAATCGTGAGGCCATAATCACCTGCAGAAAAACCGTCTGAACATTCAAGCTGCCTTACTCCGGTCTTGTTTGAATAAACTCTTCTTGTAAGATTACCGTTTAAAAGCGGCTGTGTGTTAAATTCAGTATCTGCCGATATTCTGTCTATTTCTTTGTTAATCTGGTCAATCTCATCCTGAATAGCCTGTCTTTCACCATCAGAATTGACATCATTTGCCGCCTGAACAGTAAGCTCTTTCATTCTTACAAGCATAGTCTGAACTTCCTCAAGCGCACCTTCTGCTGTACGGATTACAGATATACCATCAGCAGTATTGTTGTCTGCCTGCTCAAGTCCCCTTATCTGCATCTGCATTTTTTCTGATATGGCACATCCTGCAGGGTCATCTGCTGAACTGTTTAATTTATATCCTGATGACAATCTTTCTATAGATCTTGAAAGTCTTGACTGTGACTTCTGTAACGAATTATTTGAAATTATCGCTGATATATTTGTATTTATTCTCATGTCTACCTCCACAAAACAAGTCCTATGTTATTTGTATCGGAATCCATTCCCGTTTTCATTATACCAAACTTAAAATAATTGTCTTTGCAAGCCTGTACATTTCACTATTTGCACGGTTATTTTCTGAATCTTCATATGTAACCCTGCCCACAATTTCACTGCTGCTGCAATACACTTTAATCTGGTCTATTCCAAAATCCTCCGTGATTTTTTGTGCCGCATTTTCTAATTTACTATGCAAAACATCTCTGTTATTGCTGCAAATACCAAAAATATCCATATTTGTACCGTTCACTTTCGCCTCAACAGATACAGTTCCCATATCGTTATCCTCAAAATGTATTGATATCTTTCCCTTTTCATTTTTGTCGGATACAAGCGTAAGCTTAATCATTCCTATACTGCTGCCGTCGGCTGTCATAAACGGAACATTATAATCATGTCTTAAACTTAATTTTGATATAAATCCTATCTGTCTGTTTATAAGCCTTAAATTATTGATGGTTTCATAATCTGCATCCTCCTCGCCGACTATTCCGCTTCCCCTCACTGCCTCAGCAAGTTGCGTATCTGACTCTTCTTTTAATACAGCATATTCTTTTTCAAGCTCATCAGGCTCATCAAGCTTTTCAATAAACGCATCTGCTCTCCTGCGGCTGTTTTTAACAATTTCAGCAAAAGAACCTGCCTGCATAAGCTGTTTTACTGCCTCTATATTGTTTAATGTTACCGGCTCACCTGCATTTTCAATCTCTTTTAATACATAATCATCAACATCTGAAAGCTGTCGCATTTTTTCTATGTACTCATCATAATAACCGGCCTCAACATCCGCATCATACATCTGATTTACGGTCTCAGCGAAATTTTCCACACTTCTTGCTGATATTTTTTTATCATCATTAACATTTTTTAATGTAAGAGGCGTAAGCTTTGCCGAGGTTTCATCAAATATATGCATATAATAGCTTTGCTTGGCTGCAACCTTAATATCATTCTTATCATCAATAAACACATCCGTTCCCGAATGTCTTCTGCTGTTATAAGCCATACACAGATTTTCCATTGTTATATCTGCATTCTGCTTTATAAGACTTCCTATAGCAGCCCCGGCATCCTTTGTAAACATATTCATCATCTTATAAATTCCGATAAACTGTCTGCGCTCATTTGCATTTATTCCGTCTGTTCTGTCAAGCTTATAAAGAAATGTGCTGTATTTTTCTGCATCCGCCTCATCATTTTGTATTGTGCTGTTATTTAAATATTCATCCACAACATGTATGTCTGCTGTCATAGGATTTATTTTATCCCTTATCATTTTTAGGACTTTTTCCGGTGTCATGTTATTTATAAGGCTGTTTAAAGTTGTGTGAAGTTCCTTAACCTCCTCTATTCTTTCTTTTGTAATTTCCATCGAATTATATGAAAGAATTCTTACAGCATCAACATTTGCCTTTGTGTTCTCAAGATTAAGACTATCGAGAATGTCTCTGCTGCTTTCAGATAACGCCCTGTTAAATGAATCACCCAAATCCTTGCGCACTTTGGTTCCGACTGCCTCGTAAGTCTCCCCGGCCCGCTTAAAACGTTCTCTTAAACTGCTGCCAGACTCCGCAAATGCTGAAAGCTGAAGCTTAAACATATTATCTGAATTTTTTAATACAGAACCTATAATTACATCAGGCGCATGGCTTATATCATAAAGCGCTCTCCTCGTATCAAGCGACTGTATATAATCAATTCTTTCCGAATCGACATCATCCGCTAACTGACGCGAAATTTTTTCCATAACACATTCCCTGTCATAAGCCGTAAGCTGCTTATGCAGGGTCGAAATAGAAATTGCCGTTATTGATACGCCTTCCCTTGCCAAATGCATTCCTGAGCTTGCAGTCATAAGTATCTGTATTTCAAGAAGCTTTCTGTAATTTGTTTCAACATTGCTTTCAGTATGCAATTCTGATGCCTGCAAACTATAATCCGCATCTGCGGCGTCTGCATTGTTCTTTAATACAGCACACGCTTCCTCTATGCTTCTTAAGCTTATGTCTTGACCTGTCTGCTCAGCCTTTTTTACTGCATACACAACCTGCTGCCTGTCTAAATTTTCAAGAATATTAAGAGCATCCGTCACTTCCTTTATGATATCTGTATCATCTGTTACTATAGCAGATGATGCACTTTTGCCTGCCGCCATATTATTAATTATTTTTCCGGCAATATCCAAAGGTGCAAAGCTTACTTTATCTAACTGTGCCTTATATAAAAGGGTGTCAACCGTTACCGGTATTCCTTCTTTTATGAATGCTTTTGCATTATCTAAATTCTTTACATTAAGCTCAAGTCCAGCATCAGCAATAACCTTCTGTACCTGAGGTTTTAACTGCTCCCACTCTCTGTCTGTAAGATTACTGTCGGCTGTTTTATTTAAATTGTTCTCAGCCTTTCCTGCATGCCGGAGCATATTTTCTGTCATACATACATTTTCGACTGTCGGCTGTATTGATTTTGAAACCATGTAATTTTTTGTTTCTTCACTCAAGGCGCCTACCGGTTCGCGCTTTGAAAAAATATTTATTTTTTCAAGTGATGAAGCTATATCATTAATATTATCTTCATTTAATGGAAGCCCCGCATTCTGCATTTTTGACGATATCTCATCAGCCATTCCCTGATTTCCAACAACCTCGCGTATTTTTTCATTGCTTACCGAACTTCCCGTAACCTTATAATCATCACAATACGCTGCAAGCTCTATCTTGATTTTATCAATTATGCTGACCATCTCCTCCTCAGTCGCATCATTTAGATTAAAACCATCCTCATCAATCCTTACTGCCTCAGAACCGTTTAATCTGTTAAAAAGTGCTTTAAGACCTATTTTAGCACCCTCTGCGCTCGCCATAATCTGCTCTTTAACATCATCTGCCTCTTTTATAAGTGAAGCGTATGTATTATTTTCAAGCTTTCTTGAATCCTCCGCCATACCTGAAACAACCACGCCCTCAAATGTAACCTTATCAGTCGCTGTACTTCCGGCCTTACCTGTATTATTTCGTATATTTATAGATGTTGTGTCCGGAACCTGCTGTGCATTAGAATTTCCTAAAGAAGCACCATAAAATGTATAATCCATATTTAATCCTCATTCCTGCTTTTTGATACCCTAATTATGATTACACAGATTGTTTCGTGCTTCGCACTCCCACAATCCGCAATCAAAAAACCTGTACAGGTTTTGTCCTATACAGGTTTTATCGGTAGTTTTAATATTTTAATTTAGTTCTTTTTTATTATCGAGCTTCAATCCGTTAAACTCATAAACTGCCACTCCGTACTTTGGCAAATCCAACAAAATTGAATTTTTATATCCGTCACAATCTCCGGCCAATGAAGTAAGCGTCTTTTTCTGAATTTTCTCATTGCTTCCGAGTACCAGTTTATATTTTCCTTTTGACGGAACACCGATTCTGAACGACTTGCGCTCCACAGGTGTAAAGTTAAGCACAAACAGCAAATGCTTCCTGCCGTCAGGACTTATTCTTATAAATGAATACACGCTGTTATCTTTATCATTTGCATTTATCCATCTGAAACCCTCCGGCTTATAGTCAGTATTTGCAAGACACGGATAATCCTTATACAAATGCAAACATTTTTTTGTAAACTCCTTAATGTCTTTATGTGACTCATCCTCCAGCAAATACCAGTCAAGAGCTCTCTTTTCGCTCCATTCGCTCCACTGTGCAAATTCCTGTCCCATAAATAACAGCTTCTTACCCGGATGACCAAACATATAAGCATATCCCAGTTTAAGATTAGCAAACTTATCCTCTCTGTCTCCCGGCATCTTTCCAAGCATTGAACACTTTAAATGCACAACCTCATCATGTGAAAGCACAAGGATAAAGTTTTCACTGTAAGCGTACATCATACT
This sequence comes from uncultured Eubacterium sp., assembly GCA_900552795.1. Taxonomy (GTDB): domain Bacteria; phylum Bacillota; class Clostridia; order Lachnospirales; family Lachnospiraceae; genus Lachnospira. The sequence goes on along the minus strand of USBB01000011.1, from coordinate 51,567 downwards.
AAACGTCAGCTTACTGTGATTAAACTTCCTGAAATACGGATCAAGCTTCATGTACTCAATAAAATCATGCATCCAGCCCATATTCCACTTAAATGTAAATCCTAGACAGTCGCCGTTATCAGGATCACCACTCACCATAGGCCATGCTGTTGACTCCTCGGCTATAGTGACAGTCTGCGGAAAACGTTTCCTCATCATGCTGTTGAAATGCTTAAGAAAGCTCATTGCTTCAAGATTACCATTGCCGCCGTATTTATTGGGAACCCAGTTTCCTTCCGTCCTTCCGTAATCAAGATAAAGCATTGATGCAACTGCATCCACTCTTAATCCGTCTATATGAAACTTATCTGCCCAATACATCCCGTTAGCTATAAGAAAATTTGAAACCTCATTCTTTCCATAATCAAACACCTTTGTTCCCCAATCAGGATGCTCTCCCTTTCTTGGATCTGCATATTCATATACACAGCTTCCATCAAAATTGGCAAGGCCATGAGCATCTTTCGGAAAATGTGCAGGTACCCAGTCAAGAATTACGCCTATACCCCTGCTGTGCATATAGTCAACAAAATACATAAAATCCTTAGGCGTTCCATATCTTGACGTAGGCGCATAATAACCGGTAACCTGATACCCCCATGAACCATCATATGGATATTCTGCAATTCCCATAAGCTCAACATGTGTATACCCCATGTCAGCAACATAATCAGCAAGCTCATGTGCAATATCTTTGTAATTCATATAACCGTCTTCGGTTCCATCTTCCTGTTTTTTCCATGAACCTATGTGACACTCATATATAGACATCGGCTCATCAAGATGATTTTCCGTCTTCTTTTTCTGTATCCATTCACCGTCAGTCCATTCAAAACCTGACAAATCTGTTATAACTGAAGCCGTTTCCGGCCTTAACTGTGCCTCATTTGCATATGGATCTGCCTTATACAAAGCCTGTCCCTGCTGTGAAATAATAAGATACTTATAACACTGTCCTGCTTTTGCTCCCTCTACAAACAGTTCATATACGCCGCCGTCAGACACCGGCTTCATATCATAACCATATGCCTTCCAGTCATTAAAATCTCCGACAACGTAAACCTCCCTTGCAGCAGGAGCCCACACTGCAAAATATACGCCCTCTTTTCCATTCTTTACAGCCTTATGAGCACCCATTTTATTATAAATTTCATAATGCGTTCCCTGTCCAAAAAGATAGGTATCAACTTCTGTCAAAAAAATCTCTGTGGTATCTTTTTTATTCATAGAAACCCCGCCCTTCTGTTACTTATTCCGTTAATATCGCACTGTCGTATAATTAAATTTAGTATATCATAATCCATAATAAAATACTATTTAAATTTTTTCCTATCTTTTCTAAATTTTGTGTGATATACTTCTATAAATAAATATATAATAAAGAGTGTGTCACTATGCTCTAAATTACAATTTTGAAGGAGTACATCATGATTTACTTTTTAGTAGACGACTACAGTCAAATAAAACTTATAACCTTCATTAGTGTCATATTTGCCTTTGCAATTACATGTATAGCAATTACTCTTGGAAAAAATATACTTCCACGAGATGCAGGACGTGCCTTTGCAATTAACGGTTCCAAATCCGTAGGTAAACCAAGAGGCGCAGGTATTATATTTATCCTTACATTTACGCTCTCATGCGTATTATTTATTCCCCTTGATTCTGAACTGATGATTTATCTTATACTTATTCTTGCAGGAATGCTCAGCGGTTACCTTGATGACAGTTCCGCAAAGCCATGGAGTGAATTAAAAAAAGGAATTATTGATCTTGTTATAGCAATATCAGCAGCCGTAACATATCTTAATTACAATCCTAATACATTTGAACTGGCATTCTTTAATAAGACTGTAACACTAAATCCTGTTATATACGGTATACTTATTGTGATACTTATATGGGCAAGTATCAACGTAACAAACTGTTCTGACGGAATTGACGGTCTGTGCGGCTCGCTTTCATGCGTGACGCTTGCAACCACTTATATATTATTTAAAATTTTCGGCGAAGAGCCCTTTTTCAGACACACAGTGCTCCTTATGGTAGTATGTATATTAGGATATCTTTGGTTCAACGCATCTCCAAGCAAGCTGCTTATGGGAGACGCCGGCTCACGCGCAATCGGCCTGTTTATAGCAATCGCTTTCTTAAAGCTTAACAGACCTCTTTTATTTGTACCTATGGCATTTATGCTTATAATTGACGGGGGTCTCGGCCTTATCAAAGTTTCATGTATGCGCTACTTAAAGCTTAATATTATGCAGAATTTAAGAACTCCTATACACGATCATATGAGAAAGAATAAAGACTGGTCAGATTCTCAGGTTGTGTTCAGATTCTGTATAATACAGATAATCATTGGACTTGCTGTAGTATTTTCATTGTTTTAATTAAAAGAGGCAAAAACGAATTTGAGATGACACTCAAATATTATCGTTTCTGCCTCTTTTCTATTTTGCTTTTCTTTTTGCTCTTCTATGCTCAAGCTCATTTAATTTTTTCTGCTTTATCTGCTCTTCTCCAATCTTATCTGTAAGCTTAAGTATTCTCACTGCATAATATTTCTTATTATCAGTACTCCTTATCTTAAATCTTCCTTTAATTAATCCATGCTCGGCACACTCGAACAGACCATAATAAACTCTTGCATTTGTCGAAAACCACTTATATTTTTTATCCATAGGCTTACCGCATATAAAGCATTTACATGCGCGCACTTCCTTATCCAATGCTGCATTTTCCCTTGATGAAAAACCCCTTGAAATATATTTTTCATAATTTCCGAAATTAATGTGTATCTCTTCTTTTTTATTCTGCGGTATGATAAAAGTATCTATACTGTAAAATTTTCCTACCCTGTTAAAATCAAGCGCCTTCATTATCATAGCAGAATACCTTGCATCATTTAAAGCCCTGTGATACTCAAAATCCGAACTTATCTGCTGCTCCTCAACTGCATGCTGCAATGTAATTCTTGTCTTTCCGTCAGAAAAATTAATGCTGTACAGCTTTTGTAAATCATAAAAAAGAAACGGACGCGGAAATTTATAGTTCACTTTGTAATAAGCACAATTCCTCTGTAATTCTATCAGATCAGTTCCTCCCCATGTGCAAAATGTAAAATCACTGCCGCACCACTCAAAAAAATCATCTGCGGCAGTCACAAAATCCTCACCCTTTTCATTAAGCTCTTCTATGGAAATATCTATAATTTCTTCCACCTTTTTGTGGAGCTTTTCGTACAGCTTCGGTCTCACATACCGGTCAAACTCAGATACTATATTAAATTGATCATCGAGCTTAACCGCACCTATCTGTATTATTTCAAAAGGTATATTGGACTTTGAACATTCTTTTCCCTCAGGACTCTGATTCCATTCTAAATCAAGTACAATATAATTCATATAATTCCTCATTTCTTAAACGAAACAAAACAGCTGCGGTGCAGTATATAATACTGCATCTGTTCATTAAAATCTTTTATTTTAATTATAACAACTTTTTGACTTATTGTATACATTGTAGTAAAATTTTTACGTTTGGTACGGGAATACGGTTGGAATCCGTAACAGCTCACTCTACTGTATTTGGATACGCACACCCATAAGCCACTGCCGCAGGTTTTTTCTCATTAGCTTTCCGGTGGGAAGGCGGGTTTTCGCGGTTATGCCATAAGTCAGGATATCTGCCAAAACTAATCTTATAAAAATATGTCTGGTGAGAGACATAACAAGGAGGAAATATGAGAAAACATTTTAAAAAACGTTTCACCGCAGCTTTGCTTGCCTTATGCCTTGTATTTACAATGGCCTCAAGCGTATACGCGGCAGACACAACACAGGTAAATATACCTGCAACAGCCACAGCACCTGCTGCCGAACAGGTGAAAACCGAATCGCAGTTAACTGCAGAATATGTGTTAAATAACACTAACTTTTCTGACATTTCAGACACTTCAAAGTTTTACAACACATCACGTAATCTGATTCTTATAATGCGTTCAGGCATAAACTGTGATGAACAAGCAAAACAATACATGTCAGCAGTCAAATCTCTGCTAAACAGCGATGGCACTTTAAACTTAAAAGCAGCAGGATATGAAAACGATATCTGGTCAAGCTATTCCTGCCTTCTTATAACACTTGCGCTTGCAGGAGAAGATGCGTCAGACTTTAATGGTGCAAATATTATAAAAGTATTTAATGATATTTTGAAATCACAGACAGCTGACAGCTTTTCAAACTCAAAATTAAACCCTTATTTTCTTGGCATAATAAATTCTGCCGTCACATCTTACAGCAATTATTTTAATGATTATGAAACAATAAGCTCTGTGATAAAGACTGCGCTTATAAATAACACTGTTAATGACAAAGGCATTGATAACTGGGGCTTCTCAGTTGATAACAACGCTCTCGTCTATCCGCATTTCATAAAAATGTATGACTCAGACAAAGACATTAAAGCAATGATTGATAAAGTTCTTGCTTATACAGAAAAAACTTACTTTGACACATCAAACGGCACTTCCCACACAGTTTACAATGACTGGATTACGGGTGCTCTTGTAGATGAGCCTAATCCTGATGCAACAGCTCTTGCCATAGCTTTGTACTCACAATTTGGAAAAAGTGAACTTGCTGCCAAAAGCTACTACGCACTGCTTGATAATTATAAATCACAAAACACACCGGGAGCTTACACGTATTATGGAGCTGACAGCCTTTTTTCTACAGTTGACGCACTTCACGGACTTGTGTCATATAATCGCATATTAAACGGGCTGGCTAATCCTTTTGATGTAACTTCTGAAGCAGAAAAAATATTGGATAATTCAGAAAGTTCTGACAATCAAGGCTCAAAAGATGATACACCGGAAAATAATTCATCGGATAATAATACAAACGAAAATGACCAATCCGAAACAACAGCAGATAACACAGCGTCAGCCGCACCAAAAACAGGCGACAATGACAATCCTTATAAATATGTTTTTCTTATAATATTATCTGCATCAGCTATTCTGTTAATACAATATTTATATACTGACAGAGTAAAAAGGGAGTCTTTATAACCTCATCTTGATTATATGGATAAAAATGATACAATTACTATGTAGCAAAAATTCAATGTAGTAAATAACATATATTACATTGAAAAATTTTTTAAGGAGGTTTTATCAAATGGGGAAAAAAAGATTTTCTCTCTCTTGGCTGTACTTACACTATGTCTGTCACTTATATGTATAAACAGTGATAACAATGTTGCAAAAGCAGCCTCAACATCTGTGTCATGGAATTTTAGTGACACTTATTTTAGAAATCTTGGGACGATTTCTTCTACAACTACAGTAAACAATTTGAAACTGATAGCAAACAGTTCAAAAACCATGTCTGTTATTAAGTCACCTCAAACACTTAATGGCACAACGTATAACTACTGTCTGGCATTGGGCGGTGGCGGCTCTATGTCTTACAGAGCCTTCAGCATGGGTGTTTCAGGAACATCTACTATCAAAATAACAGCAAAATCCAGCGGAACAACTACCAGAAATTTGATTGCTGTAAATGATAGCGGAACACAGGTTGGAAATATTTCTTTTTCATCGGCATTGGAAACAAAAAGTATCACAATTAAAGGAACAGGAAACTTATATTTTTATTCAGCAGGAAGCGGAATAAATGTTTATAAAGTTCAGGTTGATAGTACGGACGATACTACATCAGGCGGCTCTGGTTCTTCAGGAAATTCCGGAAATACGGGGAATACAGGAAGCTCCGGTGCAATAGATGCAGATGGATATCCGGACCAGTTAATGCAGTTTGTAAATACAAGTGATGGAAAATATCTTAATGTTTCCGGAACTAATAATAATGCTGCAATTAATTCTTCCGCAGCAAGTGCAACCACTAATAAGTGGAAACTGGTTAAAAAAGGTACTGACTATTATCAGATTGTAAATGAAGCAACAGGCTATGTTTTGGCACCTAATAATAACTATGTGTCATCAGGGGTATCAGTTGTCGCTGCTTCAAACACAGGAAATAGTGCTCAGTACTGGAAGATTGTTTCTGTAAAAACAGACTGTAATTCAGATGCACTCAATTATAAAATTGTAAATTACAATAACACTAATTTAGCCATTACCTTAAGTGGTTCATCTTATATCCTTAACTCATATAACGGTTCATCATCTCAATGTTTTAGATTTAATTCATATGGAGCTGAAGGTTTTGCAGGATATTGTAAAAATATGAGTGGTAACGAGAAAGCTTCTATTACAGGCGGTGTATTAGGTGATGTTGTGTATGTAACATCAATTTCCCAGTTACAAACATATGCCTCAGGTTCAACACCATATACGATAGTTATTAACAGCAACATTTCTGCATCATCACTTACAAAAATTAATGTTGGCAAAAATAAAACATTTGTAGGTTCTTTTAATAATCATACCCTGAACAATGTTCATTTTAGAGCAACATCAAATACAGGAAATATTATCTTTAAGAACATTACATTCAGCCACAGTGCAAGTATTAATGCAAATGATGATATTCAGGTTTATATCAGCAGCGGAAATAATTTCTGGTTAGACCACTGTACATGGACAGGACATGCTTCTTTGACAAGCAGTGATGTAGATAAATTATTATATGTCGGTCTGAAAGCAGATTATGTATCTGTTACCGGCTCTACATTTATGAATCATAAATATGGATTGATTTTAGGATATCCGCAGGAAGATGGTCTTTCAACATATTCAGGATATCCAAGAATGACAATCGCAAATAACTATTTCTATAATGTATTAACAAGAGCTCCCGGACTTATGAGATACGGCTATTTCCACAGCTATAACAACTATGTGTATGGATTTAATTTAGGATATACGCCATACACAGGCTGTCAAATTTATTCTGAAAAGAATTATTTTGATAAAGGAGATTATAAAGGTGCCGTAGTAGATGATAAGGGTGTTGGCGGTTTTACAGATGTAGGTTCAGTATTATCTTCATCTGTTTCTAATCTGTCAACAGGTCCGTCTTCATTCAGACCATCAAATAACTATGGATATGCTACAAGAAATGCGGCAGATGCTAAAACATGGTGCCAAAAATTCTGTGGATCTCAGAATTCAAAAATTGTATATGCAATAGATTAATATATTGAAATATTTAAGGGGGGCTGCAAAACAGCCCCCCTTTGTTATTACAAACTTCGCCCTTTATACATACCGTATTTTATCTTTATTCTTTCAAGCTTCCTTACTATATTTTCTCCCATAAGAAATGTACATGCCGAAGCAGTCAGCGCATGAATAAAATCATAAGGAATTCCTGCAATATATAATAATTTCAATGCTTCCATACTTTTTGTCTGCTCCGCTCCCGTCATAAAAAACGCGCCAAGATTCATAATACCGCCATATATTATAAATACACTGACAAATGTAAAAATACTCATTGTAATAAAATTAGCAGGCAGTCTGCGTTTTCTTAAGCAAACCGCCGAAATTATCCCAGCCGCACCAAATGCATAAATCCACCATCCCAAAAAAGTGTCATCAGATTTACGCACAAACAAATATATTATGTAACCCGAAAGCTCAAACAGGATAACGCATGCTATAGGCATAAGCAACGCCTGTGCTCCCTCTTTTGCATTATCTTTTATTATATTTTTCTTATCATCAAGATGTCCGCAATATTTTATTTTGCTAAACATTGCTCCGGCAAGCAGACCTAAAAGACCCCATGCAAACATTTCCCACACAGTCCACACACCCTGCCCCATAAAGAAATTGCACACAAATCTCGACAGCGTGCCGATAAGAAATCCTGTCTGCGGCCCCAATGCAATACCGCATATTATTACCATTGCCGTACCTGCATGAAGCGGAACCGTATAAGCACACAAAATATTGCTTACTACAGTAAGAGCGCACATCAATGCTATAAGAACTATTTCTCTTGCTTTAGGCTTTTTCCTTTCATACATATATATAAAAGGAATACATGATAAAACCAACAACATAACGCTTACTAACATAAATTTAATGCCTCCGTAATCTGTTCCACAGTCACGCAATGCGGTATAATTCCCGACGCAATTCTTGCCGCTTCCGTTGTATAATACCTGTTTCCTTCAAAAAACTCTGTTGCCGCTTCCTTTGCCATTACTTTTCCGTTAAATATCATGGCACAATTTGCAGCGTACTCTGCACAAAATTCTATATCATGTGAAACCATGATTATCGTTACATTATCATTTTTTACAAGCTTTTTAAGCCTTTCTCCAAGCTGCTCCTTAAACTGCGCATCAAGACCTTTTGTTGGCTCATCAAGCAGCAAAATATCTGGTTTTAACAAAAGCACCTTCGAAAGTGCAAGCTTTTGCTGCTGCCCTCCGCTCAAATCATACGGATTTACCTTTCTGTATGCTTCAAGCCCGTTTTTTTCAAGTTCCATGTCTATTTCCGATTTCTTTTCTTCTATGGATAATCCTTTGGCCCACACATTTGTCTTATCAGTCATAATCTGTGCAAGCTCCTCCTCAACTGAAATCTCTGTAAACATTGACATTGGATTTTGTGCAAGGCATACTGTCCGTCCATTACACACTATCTTTCCGGAACTCTTTTTAATGATACCTCCAAGCAAACGCAAAAAAGTTGTTTTCCCTGAACCATTTGCCCCGACTATTGCCATAAAATCACCTTTTTTAACGGTAAAATTTATATCCTCAAGAACATTTCTTAAATTTTTTCCGTATCTGAAACTGACGTTTTTTAAGCACACTGCATTGTCTGACTTAGTACTCCTGTCTGTTTCAATTTTTGATTTTAACTTAGTATGTCTGTTAGCTTCATTTTTTTGACTCGATTTAGTATACTGGTCCGTTTCTGCTTGCATTTCTGTCATATAATTTTTGCATCTGCTATCCGCTTGTTTTGCCTGATAAGCCCCTGACAGCCATTTCCTTGCTTCCCTGACATTTAAAGGACATTTTCTAAAATCAGCACTGCCTCGTATATTTTTATCTGCTTTTGCATATATCCTGACTGATGCAGGCAGACCTCCGAAAGCTGGAATATCGCCGCTGTTTTCAGCAATAAAAGCAGCCGCATTTACAGGAGTATCATCACATATTATTTCACCATCCTCCATAATCACTATTCTGTCAGCATGTGAATAGAGCTCACTAAGTTTGTGTTCTGTTATAACAACAGTCATTCCAAGCTCAGTATTTAACCTGACAACAGTATCAATAAAATGCTGTGCGGCTATCGGATCAAGCTGTGATGTCGGCTCATCAAGAACTATAAGCTTTGGCTGCATTACAACAACCGATGCAAGATTAAGAAGCTGCTTTTGTCCTCCCGAAAGAACAAATACATCTTTTTCAAATATCTGCGTCAGTCCGAAATAACTCGCTGTCTCGGCAATTCTTTTATTTATCTCATCACTCTTAACGCCTATATTTTCAAGACCAAAGGCAAGCTCATTCCACACCTTATCAGTCACAATCTGATTATCCGGATTTTGCCCGACATAACCAATTCCTGTCGCTTCCCTCACCTTATCAATATCATCAAATGAGACACCCTCAAACAATATATCACCGCTTCGGCTTCCCTCAGGCGTCATACTCTTTTTAAAATGCTTCAGCAGCGTAGATTTTCCGCTTCCGGACCTGCCCGTAATTAAAATAAATTCGCCCTCATTTATATGTAAATCAATATTTTTAAGAGCCTCTTTTTTTGATAAAGCATATCTAAAGCTTATATTTTTAAATTCAAACAAGATTCCTTAATCCCCATTTCTAAAAAAATTACAGGCATTTGATTAATTCCTTTAGCCCTTGATTTCAAATATCACCGGCAGCATACACAAAATTCCTGTCAAAACTGACACGACAATATTTGCAGCAATGTCTCCTGCAAAAACTATGACTGGAAGATAATAGTAAGCTGTTCTTTTGCTTAAAACTCCTGTAAGCGCAATAACATAAATTACTAAAATAAACATGGTCACAACCGTATCCGACAGCTTAAATCTGTACCTTAAACAGCTTGTCCTTCCTTTAAGTCCATAACCTCTCGCTTCCATTGACGCTGATGTCTCTATTGAACTTTCAAGCGACCACGATATAAGTATCGATATTTCTTTTATAAACAGTCTGATTCTCTCAAACAAACCCACATTTACTTTGTTAGCTTTACTTTCTGCATTCCGGTCTATTTTTCCCAGTCCGAGCTGTGCCTCATGAATCTGCCTGTAACGGTCTTTAAGAAGAGGTATATACCTTAATATCATTGAAAATGTAAGACCAAATACAGGTACTGCCCTGCTAAACAGATACATCATACGTTCCTGATTAAGAAAAACTCTTAATACACTGCACCACTGTATTACCGTTATAAGCAAAAGTGCTATAACCGCACCATAGATATAAGCCTCAAATGTAACTGCATTATCATTTATATAATAAAGAGGTGTCTGCCCTGTTCGCGAAAAAACAGGCTGTATACACACAGTAAATATTATTACCGGTATGTACATATAAAATTTTTTAAGCATCTCATTTTTTCCACAAAAAATAAAAACACATATTGTTGAACTGACAAATGACACCATAAGGATCCATGGATTCATCGTAAACATTGTAATTGTCAGTACACTCACTGCGTATATCAGATTTACCGCCGGATGCATTCTGGCAAATTCAGGTATATTATTTATTCTTAATTTATTATACATATATTCCTCTTTAAATCATGAACATTCTGAATCACGAACAGACATAATACCACAAAACATCATCATTCTCTTTCAAAATATATTTATTTGCAGAAATCTGCGGCGGCAGACTGTTGACACTGTACATCCATCCGCTCCATTTTCCTATCATCTTCTCTGAAAGATTATTGATACTCATAACGTATGATTTATCATACGAAGCCGCTATAGGTATATTGTTATCCGATGCTGCCGTCGCAAGCAGTTCATATACACTTGTACCCTCTTTTACTTTATAAGAAATCTTTTTTAAGATTGTTCCGTCCTTTGGAATATACTGGACTATCCCCGGATTTGTAATCTCATCAAGTTTTTTTACTGCACTGTCGCACCGTATCTCTATCGTACAGGTTATATATTTTTCCTGCGTATTATCATTTTTATCATCTGTGTTCTGATTATTTGCATTATCGCTTTCTTCATTTTGATTCTGACTATTTTGATTTTCTGTATTTTCCTCTATATGATTATTGGACTCTCCGCCTATATGACTATTATGTTCATCCTGCTCCGTCTGTAAACCACCGCTTGTACTGCCGCCAATCTGAGATTTACTGTTGTTATCTGATATACCCGTACCAACACCGCTGTCCGATATATCTTTATCTGCTGCTTTACTATCTGATATTATATCACCTTCACTTTCACCGGCCCCTGCATCAGCCTGATATCCACCAAGCACCGTCTCCTGCGCAAAGTTATCCACATTTTTATTTTCTTTTTCCCTGTCATGTGACTTAACTGTGCTTATTCTTATATTAGCTGCCAAAAATATAGCGATACATAATACAATAACAATAATTCCTGCTGTTTTGTATTTTTTATATTTGTCGAACATAAACTTTACCTTTTCTTATCATAATATTTTAAATATATCTTATAACCAAAATTTTAATTTAAAGTATAATTATATACATGTTAAGATTGCAGTGTCAAAAGGTCTGGAACCCACTTGTGCTTGTACAATAGTGGGGGAATGACCTTGGGACACGCCCCAAAATTGGAGCATAATGCGAATATTGGGGATGATTGTTGGAGTGCGAAGCACGAAACAATCCGTGTAATCATAATTAGGGTGTTTTGACACTCTAATCATATTAACATATAAAGGCTAAATCCACAATTATAGTACTATTGTAGATTTTTCTGATATTTTATATAATGAAATCAAAAAATATGCAGAAATGAGGATTAAAATGACTATCAGAGAATATAAACCAGATAATTGTAAAGAAATAACAGAACTGTTTTTTAACACGGTTCATACCGTCAACCCCAAAGATTATTCAAAAGAGCAATTAGATGTATGGGCTCCTGAAATACCTGACTTTGAAAAATGAAAAACCCAATAAATAATAAAAAAGCAAACAGGACCGCCAAATTCCAAATGAAATCTGACGGTCCTGTTTTATTTTATGTTCCCACCCAGAGTCGAACTGGGGATTGAGACTTAGGAGGTCCCCGTTATATCCACTTAACTATGAGAACTTGCAAACACAAGTATTCTATCACAACAACTTGTGTTTTGCAAATAAATTTCTTACAACTTAAACTTATTAATAGAATCTCTTAAAGCTGTGGCTATTTGATCAAGTTCAACAGTACACTGGTTAAGGTTATGCATTGTTGCATTAACTTCCTGTGCAGATGCTGTAACTTCTTCAGAAGCTGCTGCTGTTTCCGTAGAAATCTTAACCACATTTTCCATACTGCTTACAACTGTTCCGCGGCTTTCATCCATTTTCTCATTAAGCTTATTAATATTATCAAGTCCCTCCGTCAACGCATTTACTGCATTAGAAATTGTGTTAAACAATTCCTTTGTATCCTGAATTGACTTATTCTGTTGCATGATAATCTCATCTGTCTCATCAAGAGTCTTTTCAACCATAGATGACTTTTCTGAAATCTCATTTACTATCTGCTTAATCTCATCTGTAGAAGCCTGTGACTGCTCTGCCAGCTTTCTTATTTCATCAGCTACAACAGCAAATCCTCTTCCGCTTTCACCTGCTCTTGCAGCTTCAATACTTGCATTAAGAGATAACAGATTTGTCTGCTCTGTGATTTCCATAATCGCATTTGAAATAAAGTTAATCTTATCAATGCTTTCAATCATCTCATGCATTACATCTTTTGAAAGCTTTGAATTATTAATTGACTGCTCGGCTTTGCCAATAAGCTCATCAACAATCTCAATACCCTTTGTACTAAGCTGCTGTGTTTCATTAGACATATCATTAATATCGCTTACATAGCTTTTTGTTTCATGAAGCTTTTCTGCAAGATTTTCAATCTCATCAGTGGCAACTGATGTACTCTCTGCCTGCTCTGTGGCTCCTACTGAAACACTCTGTATTGCATCTGATACCTGTCCTACTGTCTCTGTAGTAGTTGTTGAAATCTCTGAAATATTTTCTGAAGCATCTATAATTACCTGAGAATGGTTCTCGACATCCCTTATAAGACCTGATACATTATCAAGCATCTTATTAAAATTAGTTTCAAGAATACCAAACTCATTCTTATTCTTAACAACTATTCTCTGTGTAAGGTCTCCTTCTGCAACATCATTCATTACATTATTAACCTTCTTAATTTCCTTTGTAAACATAAGTGTTACCAATATCGCTATTGAAATACCAATTATAAAAGAAATAATACCTGTACGAATAGTAGCTGTATTAATTTTTGCAACAGTATCATGAATTTCATTTCCACTTACAAAGCCCATAAGTGTCCAGCCCGTAATCTCATCTGTAACAGTTGATACAGTAACATTTTCCTTACCAATCTTCTCGGTATAAGAATGAACATTATACTTCTCTTCATCAGAAAGGTTTTTCATTTCATTCCAGCTCTTAAGCTCTGCAACTGTACCTTCAATATAATTGTTGCGTTCATTATCTACAAGTATTTCACCGTCCTGATTTACAAGAATTACGAAACCTGTGTTTAACAAACCTATATTCTGAACATAGTCAACAACTTCCTGAAAATCTATATCCATGGCAACAGCACCGTAATTTTCACCTGAACTGTATTTAATTTCCTGCGATACCGTAAATATTGTTTTTCCTGTTTTTTCATCCTTGTAAGGCTCTGTAAATGCAGAAAAAATACTGCTTCTTGCCGGCATTCCGATACAATTCGTATACCATTCCTTACTTGTATTATTAACACCTGTCTGTAAATCCTTTACATTTGTAAGCTTATTCTTCTCATTACTCCACTCAGTTGAACCTGTAATAAGATAACCTGTTTTCGTAGTAAAATATGCTTTTTCAGAACCATCTGTTACTTTAACAGAAGCAATAAGTGAATCCTGTATTGCTTTAATATTTGTATCTAAATCACCTTTATCTTCAAGATGTTTAACCTCATCTTTTCTTGTAAGAAGGTCAACAGGCTGACTCAATGTCTTAAGATATATCTTAAAACCTTTCTCTGTCTCTGTCAGTGTCTGCTGACTTGAAATCTCTGTATTCTTATTCTGTTGATTTTTTGTTGTTCTTGTCACATCTAAAGCAAGCAATAATGTCGGAATACTTATAGCCAATACAAAAAACAGTACGAGCTGTATGCCGATGCTTCTTAGTTTTTTACCCATTATTTTCCTCCTTAATATGTAATATTTATACAATATTAGTATATCACTGAAAATTTGTCTTTACCAGCTTTTTTACAGATTTTATTGTTATTTTGGCTTAAAACATGGTTGATTATATATAAAAATACTTACCTTAACTGAATTTTACACTTCCCTGAAGCCATATCTGTCCTTTAAATCTTCTTCCAACCTCAGGCTCGCCGAGTAAATCCTGCTCATTAATTGCCATTGTAAATACCATACTGTTACATTCAAGAGTCATTATATATATTTTTTCACCTGTATATAAATTATTTTCCTTAGATAATTCCAATATCTGACCGATAACCGTATACTGGTCACACTCCACTCCGCTTGGCATAAATGTTGAATCGACTATAGAAAAAACATCCTCATGTATTATCCTGTTTGAAATGCTTGTATATGTATCTATATCCTCTATAGTAAGATTTTCTATAGCCTGCTCATCTCCGTTTTTTGCCGCTGCTATAAGTTTCCTTCTATTATTCTCAGCCTCCTCGCTTTTTTTCATAACACGACTGCTTTTGCTTATAGGAAGAAGTATCATTCCCCCTAACGACAATGCCGTCAAAACAGTACTCTTTCCTTTTACCGGACGTTTAGCTAAAATACTGCGCCTATCAGGATCAAACATTTCATATTTAAAATCTTTTTGCTTTGAAATATAGTCAAGATAGTCATATACATTTTGAAGATAAAAAATCAGTGTCACCCCTGTTTTTGACTCATCACAAAGTACGGCATATGATTCTTTATCAAGATGTCTTTCAATAGTAAGTTCGTCATTATCTGTTACTGTCTTTCCTACAACAAAAGGAAAATGATACTCATATATAAATCTTTTACCTTCATATCTTCCATAAATATATATTCCTGTCGACGGACTGACCTGTAATATAACTACGCCTCTGTTAAATCCGTCATGTTTTAAAACAAATCCTTCCGATACGCACTGTTTTATTCCTGCTCTGATAAATTTCTTTTCAAGTTTTGAATCCATCGAAGCAAAGCCTAAAGTTCTCATATATAAATTCATAAATTTCCTCTTGTCACCTACAAAGTATCAACTATAAATACAGTAAGCGCTTTCATAAGATCTTTTTCAATACCCTCCTCATAATCACTGCCGTCGGAATGTTTCAACATTTTAAGAACCGGTCTGTATGGTGCCTCCTTATTCTGTCTTATAACTTTCCCAATTTCACCTTCATTTGTAATAACTTCCAAACCTACCGGATAGGCTGCAACTGTCTCCAAAAATTTTGAAGCTATATTTGCGTCATAAACTGTGCCTATGTGGGCCTTTATATATTCTATTGCCTCGTAGATCTTAATCTTCTTATTACCGATACCACTGATAAGGCTGTCAAAGTCATCACACAGCGCAACAAGCTTTACCTCCGGCCCTATTCTTTCTCCCTTTTGTCTGAACGGAAACCCATTTCCATCAATTCTTTCGTGATGCAGCAATATAATGTCTTTTGCAATATCAGAAAGCCATTCCTCCTCTTGAATAGAGCTATAACCATATATTGTATGCTTCTTGTATTCAAGACGGTCGTTTAGTGACATTTCATCTAATTCAACATTCACATAAGGCACCTGTATGTATTTTAATCCTATATCATGAAGTATTGCTCCTGTCGCAACACATTTTATCTGTGAATTATTCATTTTAAGCCTTATCGCCATAATTGTAGAAAGTGCACACACATTAGTACAATGCGAATACATATCAGTACTTATATTTCTAATCTCAGTGAGCCCATCCATAACCTCTGTCTCTTCTAAGACTGAATTAATAATTTTTTCTGCCTGTTCTGTAACTTTTTTTAAATCATCATTTATTTTATAAATATGCTTGCTTAAAATCTTTTTTACAACATCTACAGACTCTTCATACGTCTCTTCTGTAGAATATAACCTGCTGCACTCATCATAATCTACATTATCCTTTATATAAACATACTCGATATCATATTTTTTAAGTTTATCTATATACTCCTTTTTCAATGTCGTATCTGACTGTATAAGCACCTTATCCGAACCGGAAATCACCGGTAACGCAAGTATTTCATTTCCAATTAATTCATCTATGTTAACCAATCTCATAATATCCACCTGCCATTTTTCTGAGAGGCGGCAATCATCTCTCATTTAATTCAGCCTGTAAATTCTTATAACTATAAAATAGCACAAATGCTGACTATTTACAACCATTCAGCATAACAAATAGTTGCTTTGCAACTATTTGCGCGCCGGTACGCACAAGCTTTAGCTTGTAATATTCGTCTGCGTGCCGGTCGCATCCTCACGGAGTGTTTTTGCTTTATAGAATTAAATCCTATAAAGCAAAAACAAAGCGCGGTGACTGTATTAAATACAATCACCGCACCTCTGCTGTCAACCTATTTTTGTTCGATTAGGATATCAATATCCTCGAATTATTATTACACTCTTTTTCTTCTTTTGCTGTCCATAATTACATATGCCGCACCTAACAATGAAGCAATCATAAGTCCGCTGCATACTGCTATCGTCTTAAATGAGTCATCACCCATCTTTGCCTCCTGCTCCCATCCGATTACAAATGGTGAAGCGCTTGTCACATGAATCTTAAGACCGTCCTCTGTCTTTTGAGGATTAAGGTATTCCATAGTTCCAGGAACAGCACCATTTATCTCTGTTGTAAACAAATGTCCTACAACGAAGTTGCTTCTGTTGACATCCACTTCCTCAGGATATGGAAGAACTATATCTACACCACCTATAGGGAAGTTTGACTCTGTTGCCTTAGACCATGTCTTACCATTATCTGTACTAATAAGAATATTTACATCAAATGATTTTGTATTCTTTGGCTCTACTGCCTTTCCGAGTATTGACTTAACAAAATCACCTGTAAGAGATTCACTTAAATATTTCTTTAATTCTTCAACTGTCTCACAACCTGTAAGCATCTTAACTTCATTTGTAAGAACTGCATCTGTGATTTCGTTAATCTCTACCTTTACCAATACATCTGCATCTGACAAACCATCTTCAATATCAACATAATCTGCATTGTAGCTTGTCTTTTCCCACTGAAGATATGTAAGATCTAACTTACCTGCACCTGCGTTAGGAATAACAATCTTATTAAGATTATCTGCATCATATGTTTTATATGTGTATGGTAAAGCTGCCTTAAATGCTTCTGCATCTGTAATAAGAACTCTTGTGTCTCCTGTTGAATTACACTTAGGTACAAGCTCTGTCTCAACACCATTCATGTAATACTTGCTGTTAATTGCATTAATATAACCTGATGGGCTTGAACCGTTACCTGAATTAAGCGCATTTTCAATACCGCTTATGAAGCAGTTTTCAAGAAGCACATGTGCTCCGCATGTTGAAGAAGCACCATTACTTACAATCTTCTTTGCAAGGTCAGAATTTATACTGTTCTTTACGTTAAGAAGTGCCTGTGAATCCATTATACAGTTATAAACATGTGAATCACCATATCTTAATCTTGGCATTCTGTCCATAGAATTCTTGTAATAGTTATTTGCAAGTGTAACTCTGATACCTGCTGCGTTAGTTGCATCATCAGACTGTCCAAACAAATGTGTCTTCTTCTGTGCATATGCATATGCATGTACCTGATCGCGAGTCATGCCTCCCTCTATCATATGCTGGTATGTAGCATAATCTGAAGGATTCTCATAAATTACGTTCATCATTTCATTGAAGAATGTATTGTTTTCGCTTCCCGGTAAGAATTCACACCAAGAAATTGTAATTCTTGAAACATCTACAGGATTCTTAACATCAATGATACCATCATAAGCCTTATAGAATGTACAATGGTCAATCCATATACCATCGCAGGCTTCATCAATTGTCATATAATCCCAGTCATTTCTGTCATAGTTACCCTCTGTTGCTTCATCCCACTCCCAGAGCTCATCAAACTTAATATTTCTTATGATAATATTCTCTGATTTCTTCAAAGTAATATTAGCATGCTTAATTGATGAACCGTTTGTAGAAATAATTGTAAGGTTATTATAATTTTCTAATGTAAGCTGTGAAACACCTGTTTTCATCAATGTAGGATGTGTAAGTGCCTGCGCCTTGTAAGCTTTAATTATACTGCTGTATGAATCAAAGTTTTCTACTTCATTACATCCGAGATTAATATCTGATGTAAGCTCAATAACCGATTTCTTACCAGTTTCCTTTATCTTTAATAAAGCATCAAGGAACTGTGTTGCTGTGCCAGCTTTATAATAGTTATCTGATGTATCCTTAAGCAATCCGCCGCCTGTTACGCCATAACCTGCTGCATAACCTTCCATGTCATACTGCTTAAGATTTGTATCATCACCATCTGATGGTGAATTTGTATCAGGATTATAAACCTGTTCATCAAACTTTTCTTCAAAATCTGATGCAACATCACCTACATAATTTACTGAACCAATCTTTCCTGCTGCTTCTTTAACATTATCATTATTCTTTACAGCCTTTTCTGCTGCTGCTGGAGATATCTGATTTCTGTTAACATTGATTTCGAAGCCCGGACCATATGTTCCAAACTCTGTAAATCTTGCCTCTGAAAGAGGTCCGCCCATAGGAGCGTATGGCTGCTTTGTATAGAGAACATCACCCATAAAGCAGTTAACCCATGTAGCACTTGCTGAAGCACCCCAGTTTCTTGCAAGAAGATAACCTGTACCGCTGCATCCCTCTTCTGAAGTGATTACGCAGTTATTGAATATAAGGCCATATTCCTGTGCTGCTTTTGTCTTTGGAGCTGCAACATAACCTGATGGTTTTGTGCTTTCATATACAAACTTAATTGTACAATCGTCAAACAAACTTGTTGCTGTCTCACCTGAATAAATAAAGTCGATTGAACCTTCAATGAGACACTTATTATAGTACTGTTTACCCTTATCCATATAAAGAGTATCCTGTACGCTTGAGAATTTAACATTTACAAATGAAGCTTCATCAGCATCACATCTTAAAGCATCAGCTGACTTATTGCTCTTATTATCCGGTGTAGAATATACATAATCATTTGCAAATGCAATGTTTTCTGCACTGAAGCCCTTAGAACCCTCCATTATGTAAGTAGCACATCTAAGCTTCATATCTGCGCCAGCCTCATAATCTTCGCCGAGTTCACCAGGATAGCAGTGAATTAATGTATTCTCTCTGTCTTCACCGATAATTGAAATGTTTGGCTTATCAACTACAAGTCTTTCTTTATAGCTGCCTGCCTTAACAAAAATAACTGTTCTTGAAGAACCTGCTGCATTTACAGCTGCCTGTACAGTCTTATATGCAGGTTTTCCATTTACAAGATCACCGTCATTTGCTATTGAAGCATCTACAACGATATCATAATTTGTAAGGTATACAAAATTAAATGTTTTTCTTGTTACATTGTCTTTTGAATCTGTAAAGAGTAAATCTACATCATTTCTTCCCTCTTTCAAAGAAGCCTCGAATGCAAATGTTCCTCTTACTGCTACAGTCTTTGTAGACTGAACTTCTCCGTTAACTACAAGCTTAATTTCGCCTGCCTTATCAGCAACACCTTCAAGTACTGCCTTATTCTTAAATACTGTATCATAAGATTTCTTTGTTATTGTAATCTCTGTAGCTTCGTCTTCATATACATAATCACCCTTATGTCCTGCCGTTGGAACTGCCCATACCACATCTGAAGGGTTTGTATTGTTGTCGGCTGAATATCCCTTTACGTAATAGTAATATGGAACTTCACTTAAAACATCACTGTCTGTATATTTAGGTTCTGTAACTGTAGCTACAACCTTTGCGTTATCTGCGCCTTCATCATAAGAATAACGATATATTTCATATTTATTTACAGTATCTATTGCATCCCATGTTAAAGTAATATCCTTTGAAGTATAAGAAATATTTACCTGTGGTTTTGCAAGTGCTGCTACAATATACTCCCTTTCTGTAGATACAGGAGTACTAAGCTCTCCGTAAGCACCAAGCTTGCCGCTTACTCTGAACTGATAATAATCTGACTGTGTAAGTTCAACTCTGTATGATGTCTCCTGCAATACCTTAAGTACTGTCCATTCGCCATCACCCTTTTTCATTTCAAGAACAAATACACCATCACCATCAGCTGCTTCTTTTATATCCCATGAAACATTAATATAATCTCTTGTTGATGGAACTGTAGCTGTTATAGCTGAAGCTATAGGAGCATTTCCTATTGGTGCATAACACAAATTCTGATCATATACAACTTCACCCTTGTTGTCTGTATATTTCATATTTGTTACTGTTGCTGTTGCACCTGCTACTGCAAGTCCTAAAGAAACAGGTGTATCTTTACCTTTATCGGCAAATATTACATATCCTGAGTCATTGTACTTAAATTCTGCAACATAAGATTTATCTCCCTCAGGAGTAACTGTAATTCTGAATACGTCCTCTACCTTTTCAACTACATAATGTACTTTCTGACCAGGCTGAAGTTCCTGATTAATAATACCTGCACCTGCCATATCAGCAGAACTCTTAGAATAAATACCTCTAAGACCTGTACCCTTACGTATCGCAACAGTTGCTATACCATCCTCATTAAATGCACCGACAAATACACCATTTGAATTTGAATTGCCGCATGAATTTAATACTACATCCAACTCTAACTTACTTATATCACCTGTAACAGGGAAACCATAATAACTTACTGAAGAATCAACCTTTCCATCCTTGCTTCCCATTGAACCGCCCTTTTGTGTAAACACAAGTCTCTGTCCGTTTGGTGTTACTGTAAGTGTGTCGGCTGTACCAATATTAGTAAGCTTATCCGGCATAACTGCCTGTGGTGTCACTGTTGTCTGCTCTGCATCATTTACAACTGTAAGATTGTGCATATAAGCAGCACCTGAACCTGTATATGTAAATATAAGTTCTGTTGCAGGTCCTGTATATCTGAATTCCTTTATTTCACCATCAGTTTCGCTCTGGTTACTTGCTGATTCAGGAGTAATCTTTCCTCCCTCCGGAATACCTGTAACTGTTAAAATACCATCCTTTGCTGCATATTTACATACAGCCATGCTTATAGAAGCATTTCCTGCAACCTTAATCTTGAAAACATCTCCGCTGCCGTATGCAATTCCGTGTGTTGTATCATTATGCATAATGCCGTTATTTCCGACTAAAGTTATAAGCTTGTCTGTTGATGTTACTTCCTGACCACCACTAATATAATGCTCAGGTGTCGGTTTATCATGAAGCTTTGAAACTATATCACCGGCTCCAAAGTTATATGACAATACTGTACCGTTTGCTTTTGGAATACCTGATGCACTGTTGTCTTTTGCTGTAATCTTATAAGATCTTGGTGCACTTGAAGCATCTTTATATTTAACTGTTACTGTGTTGCCGTCAAAATCTGCTTCAATATTGTCGCTTAAATCTGTAAGTTTTGAAGCTGAAATTGTACCGTTTCCGGCACCGCCTAAATCAGTCCATACTAAAGCTTCGCCTGCTGTTACTACTTCAACAGAACCTGAACCGCTAACTTTTTCTACTGTGAAGTCTTTACCTTTTTCTGAACCCGGTGTTACTTTAAATACTGTATCACCAATCTTTAATGTAAATATTTTTGCTACATCCCACTTGCTGTATGTAATATCATTTGTAATTACATCATTTTCCTTAGCGTTAGTTAAATCAACCTCGCCGCCTGATAACACCTCATAAATATTTGAATTTTCAAAAGCTATTGTATAGCTCTTTCCAACTTCAAGAGTCACAGAATAAGAACCATCAGTTACAACAGCCTCTGCAACCTTTGAACCATTCTGATTAAATACAAGCTTTTCTCCGTTAACCGCTGCACCAACCTTACCTGTAACTGTTGCAAGTGCCTTTACAGTTTCGGCTTTAGCTGAAATACTGTGAAGATATGAGTTATAAGGAAATTCTACCGTAAGTGTTGTATCCTTTGATGCTATATAAATAACATCAACTGAATCACAGCCGGCTGTCTTAAACTCTATATTATCACTTACAAGTGTATCGCCGTCATAGAGCTTAATAGGACCACCTGTACCATACTGACATGTTCCAAGAGAAATAGTTGTCTTTCCAGCCGGTACATTTATTGATACCTTATTACCATAATCCTTTGACTTTGTATGAACACCATGTCCATTACCCCAGCCGTAATTTCCCTTAAATGTAAAAATCTTATCTGTTGATTTCCATTCAGAAGCATCTGTTGTACAGTCTGTATATATTCCTAATGACTGATCAGCTAAATTAAGAGATGCTGCTGCTCCGTCAAGTATAAGACTTACAGGTGCACTCTCTGTTTTTGCTGAAAGACTGTGCATATAAGCATTTTTTGGAAGTTCTACCTTAAGTGTTGTATCAACATTTGATTTGTACTCTAATGTAACTTCACCGCACTTATCAGGCTTGAAATTTGTATCATCGCTTACAAGAGTATCACCGTCATAAAGCTTTACTACTGCACCTGCCTGATTATACTGACACGCATACATTGTAATTGTTGTCTTTCCGGCTGGTACATTTACTGAAAATGTATCTCCTTCCTGCTTTGTATGAAGTCCGTGTCCGCCGGCATTGTAAGCATAATAACCATTAAATGTTATTGCACCGTCATCTGTTTTCCACTGACCCGTTGCTGAATTACATGCTGTATATAATCCGAGTGCTGAATCTTTAAAATCAACCGTTACCGGAGCTCCGTCAAGCTCAAGCTTAGTTCCTGCACTTTCAGCCTTTACCGAAAGATTATGCATATAAGCATTTCTTGGAAGTTCTACTTTAAGTGTTGTATCAACTGCTGAAGTATAACTAACAGAAACATTTCCGCATGCGTCCGGCTTAAAAGACGTATTATCGCTTATAAGCTTATCACCGTCATAAAGCTTTACCACTGCTCCTGCAGGATTATACTGGCATGCATACATTGTTATTGTCGTCTTTCCGGCCGGTACATTTATTGAAAATGTATCACCCTCCATTTTTGTATGCAAGCCATGTCCGCTATTTGGCTCATAAAAGCCATTAAATGTAATAACTCCGTCATCTGTAGTCCACTTTCCATCTGCTGACGTACATTCTTTATACAAACCTAATGTAGAGTCATTGAAATCAAGTGTGACCGGAGCCCCGTCGAGCTCAAGTCTTGCAGATGCATCTGCGCCCTTTGCTACTACAGAAAATATACCTGCTGGCATTCCCGGCATTGAACCGATTACCATAAGTACAGCCATGATAGCAGCTAAGACTCTTTTGCCTTTTTTCTTTTTCATACCTATCCTCCATTCATAATTTTTATTTGGAAGTCTCTTTGCCCATTCACGTAAAAAATCAACCGCTGATGATATCCACGCTCCCAAATCTATATACATTATGCCATTTATGAATTATATGTGTCAATCAACTTTTGTCAATTTTGTCAATAAATGTCTAATTTTCAGTTATTTCGATAAACATTCTGCACAAATAGTAAATATTCAGTTATTTATATCCGGTACAAATTTTTAGACAAAATTTATATGCAGATTACAGTTTTAAAAGTATTGCTTCACATATCCTTTTACACGTCAAACTCCTCTTTAACACTGTAATTTCATAAAGTAAACCTCTCTTTAATAATGTTATTTTATAAACAAAAAAGCTCTTTCTTCAGATATTAAATGCAAAATATCTTATGAAAGAACTTTTTTTAATTAACTTATTTTAAGATGAATATAACATTAAATTAATTACTATTATACTGATTTTTATCAAATTTTTCTAAGCTTGTCATGTCCGCCCATATATGGTCTCAATGCTTCAGGAATTCTTACACTGCCGTCTGCCTGAAGATTATTTTCAAGAAATGCAATAAGCATTCTTGGCGGAGCAACTACTGTATTATTAAGAGTATGAGCAAAATACTTGTTCTTATTTTCATCCTGAATTCTGATTTTAAGTCTTCTCGCCTGCGCATCTCCAAGATTAGAGCATGAACCAACCTCAAAATACTTCTTCTGACGCGGTGACCATGCCTCAACATCTATAGACTTAACCTTGAGGTCAGCCAAATCTCCTGAACAACATTCAAGTGTTCTTACAGGTATATCTAATGAACGAAACAAATCAACAGTATTCTGCCACAACTTGTCAAACCATATTTTACTTTCCTCAGGCTTGCATACAACTATCATCTCCTGCTTTTCAAACTGATGAATTCTGTATACACCTCTCTCCTCTATTCCATGCGCTCCCTTTTCTTTTCTGAAGCATGGAGAATAACTTGTAAGAGTTTTTGGAAGTTCTGATTCAGGTGTTATTGTATCAATAAATTTACCAATCATAGAATGTTCGCTTGTTCCGATTAAATATAAATCTTCACCCTCAATCTTATACATCATGGCATCCATCTCATCGAAACTCATAACTCCGGTAACTACATTACTTCTAATCATAAATGGAGGTATGCAATATGTGAAACCTCTGTCTATCATAAAATCTCTTGCATAAGAAATTACAGCTGAATGAAGTCTTGCTATATCTCCCATAAGATAATAGAAGCCGTTTCCTGCTACCTTACCGGCACTGTCAAGATCAATTCCGTTAAATTCTGCCATTATGTCAGTATGATATGGAACTTCAAAATCAGGAACCACAGGTTCGCCATACTTCTTTATTTCTACATTCTCACTGTCATCTTTACCTATTGGCACACTTGGATCAATGATATTAGGAATAACCATCATGATCTCATTGATTTTTGCTCCTAATTCTGCCTCTTTTACCTCAAGTTCCTTTAATCTGTCTGCATCAGCACTAACCTGTACTTTTACATTCTCTGCTTCCTCTTTCTTTCCCTGAGCCATCAAAGCACCAATCTGCTTTGAAAGCTTGTTTCTGTTTGCTCTGAGTTCATCAGCTTCTGCCTGTGTTGCTCTTGCCTGTGCATCTAACTGTATAACTTCGTCAACCATAGGAAGCTTTCTATCCTGAAACTTATTTTTAATATTTTGTTTTACAACATCCGGATTTTCTCTTAAAAATTTTAAATCTAACATTATATTCCTCCATTATCTTTCTCAAATTCTTTTGTTGATATTATGCACTTATTTTTTATATTTTTCCAGTGCTTTTAGTACATTTAAAAATTTTCTTTAGTTATCTCCCGACTCAATAATGTCGTTTACTTTCTTACCAAGCTGTGCATCTCCATTTGGTCCTGCAATTGCCTGTTCAAGTGCTTTTTTCTCCTCATCACCGAGTTCAACATAAGACTGTCCTTTTACTATTTCCTTAATATAAGCAAAACAGCCTGTATTGCTGTGCATAACGTTTACAACATAACCATTGTTGTTTTTATCAAGCATACAAAGAGCAAAGCTAAGTTTACCTCCCATTTCATAAAAGGCATCATATTTTATTATACCAATTTTTTGAAATGAATACTGCATTTTATCATAAATATCTTTAACAGACTTTTTATTTTCTTCTACCGTCTGCTTTAAAGATTTCAGTTCATCAATATTGTCCTTTATAATTTGTTCAATATTTTCACTGCTCGCACCATTTATAAACATATTATACTTCTTTTTCATCTTGCCGGCTTTAACTAATGCAATTATTGCTATTATAAGAGTTATAATAGTAATCACTGCGAGTCCAAGAACAATATAAGAAGTATTTATAGAAAATTGCTCAAAAAAATCATCTTTCATGTTAATCCCCATTTCTGTGTACATTTATATTTTGATTTACAGTTAATCTTTATTTAAGTTTTCGAGTAATTCGTAAATTCTTTCAAGCTCATCCTGGGAATAGTAATTTATCTCAATCTTTCCTTTTTTATCTTTATTTTTTATAACAACCTGTGTTCCCATGATTTTCGTCATTTTATCCTCTAAATCTCTATATACAAAATCATTTGCAGGAATTTTATTTTCTTTCTTTGGCTTATCAAGCTGTTTCATAAGCTTTTCAACTTCTCTTACACTCAGCTTTTCATCAAATATTCTCATGGCGACCATATACTGTTTGTCACCATCTTCGATGCCTATTATAGCTCTTGCATGTCCGTTACTTATTTTACCCTCCATAACCATTTCCTGTACACGCTTGTCAAGCTTTAAAAGTCTTAAAGAATTGGTTATAGCTGCTCTTGACTTTGATACCTTTTCAGCAACTTCATCCTGCTTTAATTTGTAATCTTTTATAAGTCTCTGGTAGGCTTGTGCTTCTTCAATCGGATTAAGATCCTCTCTTTGTATATTTTCTATCAAAGCTATTTCCATAACTTCCTGGTCTGAATAATCTTTAATTATTACAGGAATCTCTTTAACTCCGGCTAACTTTGCAGCTCTCCATCTTCTTTCTCCTGCTATTATCTCATAGTAATTATCTTTTTTTTGAACAAGCAGCGGCTGAAGAACTCCATACTGCTTTATTGACTCAGACAATTCTATAAGTGCATCCTCATCAAACATTTTTCTTGGCTGTTCTCTGTTTGGCTCAACCTGTGAAATTCTCACCTTTGTTTCTGCCGGTTCCTTAACTATTACTTCTTTAACAACTTCCTTAACAACCACATTTTCTTCATTAACATCTTCGGGAATAAGTGCATTAATTCCTCTGCCAAGCCCTTTCCCCAGCCCCTTTGAAGTTGTTTTTTTAGCAACTGCCATTAATTATTTCCTCCTTCATTTCTACTCATAACTTCTTCAGCCAATAACCTGTAGCTTTCAGCCCCTGATGACTTACTATCATATATATTTATAGGCAATCCATGACTCGGTGCTTCAGCAAGTCTTATATTTCTTGGTATAATTGTTTTATAAATATTCTGATGTAAATTATCTTTTACATTTTCAACTACCTGAAGCGAAAGGTTTGTTCTTGAATCATACATTGTAAACACAACGCCCTCAAGTTCAAGCTCAGGATTTAACTTTTTCTTAACAAGATTTATTGTGTGTATCAGCTGTGTAAGACCTTCCAATGCATAATATTCACATTGAATAGGTACTAATACCGTATCAGCAGCTGTCATAGCATTTACGGTAAGCATACTTAAAGATGGCGGGCAGTCAAGAATAACATAGTCATAATTATCTCTTATTTCATCTATAGCATTTTTTAACACATATTCTCTATCATTGATATCTATTAAATCAATTTCTGCTCCGGCAAGATTTACGTTAGAAGGAATAACATCAAGATTATCAAATACATTCTTACATGCAGCTTCTGTTATATCTACTTCCTGCAGCATTACTTCATATATTGTATTTTCAACTTCATCCTTTTCAATTCCTAATCCGCTGGTAGTATTTCCTTGTGGATCTATATCTATAGTAAGTACTCTTTGACCAGCCTCGGCCAGACACGCTGACAGATTGATTGCTGTAGTAGTTTTACCCACTCCGCCTTTCTGATTTGCGATAGCTATAATTCTTCCCATTTCAACCTCTTTCCCCAACGTATAACTAAACCCTAATTTATACAATCACAATGTACTTTGTGCAATCATTATACCATATCAGCAGGAAATCAAGCGGCTGCGAAGCAGACATTTGATTTTACCTGATATGGTAACGACAGAATCAGTAAGCTGTCTCTGACAGCGGCAGATGTGTATTACACATCTGGATTCTGGAGTTATGTGTCAAGGTATAATCGCCGTTTTGGCGGCGCAAGGCGACTTGTCGCCTTGAATTGCACTTTGTGCAATTATTATACCATTTCTAAAAACCTCTATCAAGCTTAAAACAAAATGTTTCACGTGAAACGTTCAATAATTCAGTTAAACATTTCTGCTAACTAAATATATGTTGTTTCACGTGAAACATTTCAACTTTAATTATGTATCTTTGTTTCCACTTATATATTTTCATTTTTGTATAACATATTAAAAATCAATTCCACTTTATTTTTCATTTATCTATTTTATTGAAATTATATTATTTTTAATTGCAAAAACAGCTGCTTGTGTTCTATCTGACACTCCTATTTTTTTAAACATACTTGATATATGATTTTTAACTGTCCTTTCACTTATATTAAGCTTATACGCTATTTCCTTATTCAACATTCCTGAAGACAGCAATATCAAAACATCAAGTTCTCTTTTTGTTAATTCAGATATAACATCCTGTTTTGTATCTCTTTTTGCAAGACTGGAATTAAGTGAAACTGTAAGTTTAGGTTCAACAAAAATTTCACCTTCATTAACTGCCAATATAGCATTTTTTAATGTATCAAAATCTGAATCTTTTACTACATATCCGTTACACTGATAACTCATTGCTTTTATCACATAATCAACATCATTATGTATTGTAAGCATTATAACTTTATTATTCATATTTTGTTGTCTCATAATTCTTAATGTTTGCAGTCCATCAAGATTAGGCATATTTATATCTAGTAAAATAACATCAGGATTTGTCTTATTAACAAGATTTAAACATTCATAACCGTCGCTTGCTTCTCCAACAACTTCAAAAGAAGCATCAAGACTTAATAATTGCTTAAAACCTTCTCTTACCATTGCGTGGTCATCTACTATAACAATTTTAACAGCCATCTAACAATTCTCCATTCTTCAGCACAATTAATTAGTATTATTATTGTAAGGCAACACTATTTTATACTCAATACCACCGCTTTTTCTATTTTTGAATTTAATATTTCCCCCATACAGATTTACTCTATATTTTACTATAGATAGGCCAAAATTTCTATTATTATCTGTTTTTCCAATGAAATCTTCATAATCAAAACCTACTCCATCATCTTTCTGTATTATATAAAATAAATCATCTTTGTATTTTAAATTGACAACTATTTTACTTCCTTTTGAATGTTTTATTGAATTATTTATAAGTTCCTGTATAATTCTTAATAAATTAATAAAATAATTCTTATCAATCTTTTTATTGCAAAGTTCACAAGTATATTCTATATTCATCTGTGAATTCAGCGACATCTTTTGGCACAAATTTGAAAATGCTTCTTCGCATCCTAAGTCATCAATACTCATAGGACTTAAATTAAAAATCACCTCCCTTAACTCATCAATACTCTTTTTTAAAATATCATTATTGTTTTTTAATTCAGTTGATGCTCTATATACATCAGAATTTATTATTTTTAATATAAAGTCATTTTTCACAAGAACTGCCGTAAGATTTTGAACTATTGTATCATGTATATCTATTGCTATTCTTTTTCTGTCAGCCTCATTAATCGTAAGTTCTCCGGCCACATTATGAAGCTTTTTTAATCTTTTTAACTTCTCATATCTTTTATTAAGACTTTGAAGTTCATTATTTGTATTTCTGATTTTAGATAATATTTCTTCTCTTTGCCTTTTTAACTTATCAATCTCAAGAATATCAAAATCCCTATTATTATCTAATGACAAAAACACATCATTTGTATTATCTCTGTCTTTTGAAATTTTTTTACATGCCTTATCTATAAACTCTATGTCTAATTCATATGACCTTATATTATTTTCCAATTCAAAAATTCTATTTGAAACAATATTTAATTCCTCTTTAATAAACTCTAAAATTTCACTCATCTTTAGCACCATTTATATTTTTAATATACATTTCATAATATATATCATATATACCTATTAATTATTTCCCAGACAATAACTCTATTAGATATACTACCCTAAACTGCAACTTTTTTAAAGTAGTTTTTCATAATTCATTGATAGATTATAATTTATTTACTATAATAATGTATATAAAAAATTAAAAAGTCTGATATTATATATATGAATAATTAAAATTCAGTCTTTTAAAAAGGAGGGATTTATATATGAAAAAATCAACCAAGATTAGTATTATCGGAATTACAGGGATTTCAATTACACATATTATAAATAAGATAATATTTTCTAATGCCACATCAAATATGATTACAAATGATAAAGATAAAAAAGTATTTTCATGGAAATTCGGAAATATATCATATACTGTAAAAGGAAACGGTAAACCTATATTACTTATACATGATTTAAATTCTGCAAGTTCTTCATATGAATGGAAAAAGGTAATAAACGCCCTTAGCAAAGAGCATACCGTATATGCCATTGATTTACTAGGCTGCGGACTTTCAGATAAACCTAATATTACTTACACTACTTATATGTACACACAACTTATAAATGATTTTGTTAAACATATTATAGGTCAAAAAACTGACGTATGTGCATGCGGAAATTCAACATCACTTACATTAATGTCAGCTTATGGTAACCCTGATATCTTTAATAAAATCATTATTACAAATGCTTCAGACATAAAATTTGAAAAGACAAATTTTCAAAGATACAGTAATATCAAAAGATTTATTTTAAATTCTCACATAATAGGAACTCTTATTTATAATATACTTATGAGCCGTGAAAATATTTCAAAGAATTTCAAACAAAATCTTTTTTATAATCAAAGAGCCATATCTCATGAATTAATAAACGCATACTATGAAAATGCTCATTTATATGGTTCTTTTGCCAAATACTTAAATTCAAGTATTGTATGCGGTTATACAGCTTCGCCTTCTATAGAAAAGGCTGTGTCAAATATTAATAATTACATTTATATCATACGCGGAAACAAAGCAAATGATAAAAATATAATAAAGGCTTACACTTCATTAAATCCATATATTGAAACCATATCAATAGAATCATCAAAATGTCTGCCTCAACTCGAACAGCCGCAAAAATTTGTAAAGGTTATTAAAAATATTATTGATTAAAAACAAAGGGAAATATTGTAAATAAAATACAATGTTTCCCCTTTTGTTTTTATTATTAATTTTTTATATTACATCTCTACTTTAAAGGCTCTTTAGATGGAAGCCCTGATTTTCTCGGATACTTTTTAGGCGTTTCTTTGATTTTTTTGATAAATACAAAAGAGCGTTTGCTTTCCGTTCCCGGAAGCTCAAATTTATATATATGCTTAATTTCTCCGCCAAGCTTTTTTACAGCATTTTTAGCTTCTTTTATTTCATCTTCAACATCACCCGATTTATATGAGACAAAATAACCTCCCACTTTTACAAAAGGCATAACATATTCAGACAATGTTGCAAGATTTGCAACGGCTCTTGAAACTCCCAAATCAAATCTTTCTCTGATATCCTGCTTTCTCGCTTCATCCTCGGCCCTTGCATGTACTGCCTCTATATTTTTAAGTTCAAGCCTGTCTATGACTTCATTTAAAAATTTTACTCTCTTATTAAGTGAATCAAGCAGATAAACTTTTGTATGCGGAAATGCGATTTTTATTGGAATACCCGGAAATCCTGCACCTGTTCCAACATCAATTACAGAAATGTCTTTTGAAAAATCAAGTAATCCACCAATCTCTTCATTTTCCTTACAGATATCAACAACAGCCTTTTTAATAGCCAGACTATCAACAAAATGCTTGCACAGAACTTCATCATACTCTGTTATTCCTGTAAGATTCATAAACTCATTCCACTCAACAAGAATCTTATAATAAATATCAAGCTGATCAAGCTGTGTATCATCTAATGAAACATCTATTTTACTTAAAATATCACAAAATTTTTCTCTCTGCATCAATTACTCTCTTTCCTTCTGAACTGTTCAATATATACAAGAAGCACTGAAATATCCGCCGGAGAAACTCCCGATATACGTGATGCCTGACCTATTGAACGAGGCTTAAATTTATCAAGCTTCTGCATTGCTTCTTTTCTAAGACCTTTTATTTCAAGATAATCAATAGAATCCGGTATAAGCTTATTCTCAAGCTTCTTAAAATGCTCAACTTGTCTTAATTGTCTTTCAATATATCCCTCATATTTAAGATTTATATTTACCTGCTCCTTTATATCTTCTCTAAGCTCAGGTCTGTGCTTATCAACAGGCGCAAGTATCTGGTATGAAAGTTCAGGTCTTTTTATAAGTTCTGCCAAAGTAACACCTGTCTTTAACTGGGTACTTCCGTTCTGTTCCAATATATCCTGAACTTCTTTTCCTGTACCAATATTAACAGTCTTTACTCTCTCTATCTCTTCTTTTATAAGGCGTTCTTTTTCATTTACCTGATTCATTCTTTCTTCATCTATAAGTCCTACCTGATATCCATACTTAGTAAGACGTAAATCCGCATTATCCTGTCTTAATATAAGCCTGTATTCCGCTCTTGATGTCATCATTCTGTATGGCTCAAAGGATTCCTTTGTAACAAGGTCATCTATAAGTACTCCTATATAGCTTTCTGAACGGTCAAGAATCAAAGGCTCCTTATCCTTTATATACATAGCAGCATTTATTCCTGCTATTATACCCTGAGCTGCAGCTTCCTCATATCCTGAACTTCCGTTAAACTGTCCGCCTGCAAATAATCCCTTAATATTTTTAAATTCAAGAGAAGATTTCAATTGAACTGCACTTATACAATCATATTCAATTGCATAAGCATTTCTTACTATACGTACATTTTCAAGACCGGGAACAGATTTATACATTGCATACTGTACGTCCTCAGGCATTGAACTTGACATGCCCCCAAGATACATTTCATTAGTATATAACCCTTCAGGCTCTATAAATACCTGATGTCTGTCCTTATCTGCAAATCTTACAACCTTATCCTCTATTGACGGGCAATATCTCGGACCAGTTCCATGTATAACTCCAGCATAAAGCGGAGAACGATCTATATTATTTTTTATAATTTCATGTGTCTTTTCGTTTGTATAAGTAAGCCAGCAAGATACCTGTTCTTTTTGTATACTTTCAGGGTCAGTTGTAAATGAAAACGGAACTATTCTTTCATCACCGAATTGCTCTGTCATTTTACTGAAATCAATAGACCTTTTATCAACTCTTGCAGGTGTGCCCGTTTTAAATCTTCTTACCTCTATGCCGTTATCTATAAGTGACTGTGTAAGATGATTGGCTGCCTGTAAACCGTTAGGTCCCGTCTCATATATAACATCACCATGAAGACATCTGGCTTTAAGATAAACGCCTGTACAAAGAATAACCGCCTTTGCATAATATGTAGCTCCTGAAAGCGTTTTAACTCCCTTTATAGTATTATCCTCAACTATAATTTCAGTTACTTCGGCCTGTCTTACAAGTAAATGCGGAGTATTTTCCATAACTATACGCATCTGCTTTGTATACTCGGCTTTATCTGCCTGAGCTCTTAATGAATGTACTGCAGGACCTTTTGATTTATTAAGCATC
Source organism: uncultured Eubacterium sp. (assembly GCA_900552795.1). Classification (GTDB taxonomy): domain Bacteria; phylum Bacillota; class Clostridia; order Lachnospirales; family Lachnospiraceae; genus Lachnospira. Next base: position 17,798 of record USBB01000011.1, on the reverse strand, counting down.
TTAGACTGAATAAATGTCTTATCTATATTTTTACCCATCTCACCGCCAAGAGCATCTATTTCTCTTACAAGATGTCCCTTTGAACTTCCTCCGATATTAGGGTTACATGGCATCAGAGCTATACTTTCACAGCTTACAGTAAAGCATATCGTTTCAAGACCTAATCTTGCGCTTGCAAGAGCAGCCTCGCATCCTGCATGACCTGCACCAACGACAACCACATCATATGTTTCACATATATTAGGCATCTTTATCCTCCATTTCTATTTGCCCATGCAGAACTTGCTGAATATCTGGTCTGCAAGATCATCTTCCACTTCCTCACCGATAATAAGACCAAGTTTTTCATAGGCATTCATCATATCTATAGTTAAAAAGTCTTCACTTACTCCACTTAAAATTCCATCTTTTACTAAATATAAACTATCAAGTGCTTCCTTTAAAAGATTTTTATGTCTTATATTTGTTATATAAATTTCTTCGTTAAATGAAATTTGTCCGTCAAAAAACATATTTTTAACAGCCTTTTCAAGCTCATCAATGCCTGTATGATTTTTTGCGGAAATATTTACAACACTGCAGTTTATTTTTTCTTTGATATCCTCAGGCTCTAACACAGCCTTCATATCTGATTTGTTAAGAAGCACTATAACTTTTTTATCACGTATAAGTTCAATTATCTCTTCATCATTGTGATCCAAAGGCCTTGTGCAGTCTGCAACAAATATAATCAAATCAGCATCCTTTGCATATTTCTTAGCCTTATCAACACCTATACTTTCAACATAATCGTCTGTCTTTCTTATACCGGCAGTGTCAATAAGATTTAATAAAAGTCCTCCAAGATTTATCTGTTCTTCCAACACATCTCTTGTTGTGCCCTCTATATCTGTAACTATTGCTCTCTCTTCTTTTGCAAGTGCATTCATAAGACTCGATTTTCCGGCATTAGTTTTCCCCAAAATAACAGTACGTATGCCGTCGTGCATTATTCTGCCATTATCAGCCGTTTTTAACAAGTTATCAACAATATCCACACAGTTATCCACATCATTCTCAATGTTATTAACATAATTATCCAGTTCAAAATGCTCAGGATCATCTAATGCCGCTTCAACATACGCAACGTGATTTAGTATTATATCTCTTATTTCTCTTATTTTTGACGATAATTTACCATCAAGCTGTGCAACTGAAGATTTAAGTGCGTATTCATTTCTTGAATTAATAACATCTATAACTGCTTCAGCCTGTGACAAATCAATACGTCCGTTTAAAAACGCTCTCTTAGTAAATTCCCCCGGCTCCGCCGGTCTTGCTCCTGCGCCAATAACTGCCTCAAGTACCTTTCTTGTTACAAGTACACCGCCGTGGCAATCTATCTCAACTATATTCTCTCTCGTGTATGTGTTTGGAGCTTTCATGACTATAGCAAGCACTTCATCTATCAGTTCTTCGCCGTTATATATATTTCCATAATGTACTGTATGACTTTTTGCTTCAATAAGCTTTTTATTGTTTTTTGCTTTAAAAATTTTATCAACTATCTCAACTGCATCTGTTCCGCTGACTCTTACAATGCTTATTCCTCCATTGCTCATAGTACTTGTGGATATTGCTGCTATTGTTTCTACCATAAAAATCTCCTCTTATAGCTTAAAATGAGTTGTGCAGAAGCGCACAATAGAAAATTATGCGCCATATACACAACTCCTGTTAAATTAAGATTTACTTTGCACTCTTTTCTCTGTCAAGAAATACAACTACATGTCTGAAAGGTTCATCACCTTCACTTCTTGTTGATACAAACTTATCATTCTGTAAAGCTGAATGAATAATTCTTCTCTCATATGGATTCATAGGTTCTAAAGATACAGGACGTCTGCTTCTCTTAACCTTATAAGCTATATTTTTTGCTAAAGATTCAAGAGTTTCTTTTCTTCTTTTTCTGTAATCCTCTGTATCTATTTTTATTCTTACATACTTATCTTTGCCCTTATTTACAACAAGACTTGTAAGATACTGTATAGAGTCAAGAGTCTGACCTCTCTTCCCTATAAGAACACCCATATTTTCACCAGAAAGATTTACGTTTACACAATCAGGATCATCAAAGCTGATATCAATATTAACTTCCATTCCCATTGATTTAAACATATCAGATAAAAATGTCTTTATTCTTTTCTCTACTTCCTCTTTTGGCATAACAGTAGTAAATTTAGTTTTATTTTCTGACTTTTCCACAATGCTGCTATCGCTTGATTTATGGGCTTTGTCAGACTTTTTCTCATTATTATCCACAGACTTTTCCACAACTCTTTCTGTGATTTTTTCAACTTCTTTCTGAGCTTCTATCTCTGTTTCAGTCTTTTTTCTTACGCGTATAACTGCAGGCTTAGTGTTAAATATACCAAATAAACCTGAACTTCCTTTTTCTATTACTTCATATTCAACATTATCACTTGTCGTTTCAAGCTTTACAAGTGCATTAGTAAGTGCATCATCTACATTTTTACCTGATACTTCAATAAAATCCATTATTTTATCCTCCTCTTACTTTTTATTTTTTTCGTTATACTTTGAAACCATTCCCGCCTTTTCAGCAAGACTGCCAGGTTTACTTGTCTTATAATAATTAGTAGACTCAAGTATTTCTTTTACTTTCTTATCATTAGCTTCTTTCTTTTCCTGCAAAGAAGCAATTTTTTGCTTATTCTTTTCTATTGAATCAATTTTTTTTGTGCTTACTGTCGCATTTTTTGCAATCTTTTCAGGCGGAAGACCTTTCTTTGCACGCTTTTTATTACGTTTTTCAACATTTCGCTTTACAATCTCATCAACACCTATTCTATCATAGTATCTGTTAACAATAACCTGTATAATTGTCTGGAATACAGCTGTTGCAATCCAGTAAAGACCAAGACCTGCAGGTACTGAGAAACCGATAAATACTGACATCAATGGCATAAATACCATCATCATCTTCATAGATGCAGCAGCCGGATTATCACTGTCAACTTCCTGTTTTCCCTGCGATACCTTACTGCTTATATACTGTGTAAGACCCGCAAGAATAGGAATCAAAATAGCTGCATTAAGTGCAAATGTAGGAACCTGTGAAACATTTATTGAAAGAAATGTATTCATATCTGTAATTTTTTCATGATTTGAAACAATTACATCGGCAAACTGTGGAAATAATTCCTGCAATTTACTCCACTGCTCAACAGTAAATGAATTCATTGCAGTTACAACCTGATCAATGTTTGTCCAATCTTTTACATAAACAGATGAAAAATTGTCACTCATAAGTGTTGCATAATTGTCAACGCCCATAATACCGCCTGAAGCACCGGTAAGTATATTTAAAAATAAATCTTTCAACTGACCTACATACATTGGTATCTGCTGGAATACTCTGTATAAAGCAAATAAAATAGGCATCTGTATAAGAAGCTGAGCACATCCGCCCATCTGTGAAGTGCCGTATTTTGCATATACTGCTTTTACCTCTTCCTGCATCTTAAGCATCGCGTTCTGATCATTACGCTTATCTTTATACTTATCCTGAATTGCCTTTACCTCAGGATTTATAATACTATTTAACTTCATCATTTTTGACTGCTTCATAGTTAAAGGAAGCATCAATACTTTTATAAGCAAAGTAAATAATACAATTGCAATAGCTATATTCCCTAAACCTATAGTATTTAGCCCAATAAATAATATATCAAGTATCTTTCCCAATAAAGCCGCTATTGGGTTAATTATTGCATCAAACAACTTATTACCTCCTACCGTTTTTTCTTGTAAACTATGGGTACAGGATCATATCCACCCTTATTAAACGGATTACATCTTAATATTCTTTTTGCAGCCATAAATCCACCCCTTAGTGCACCGTATCTTTCTATAGCTTCAACTGCATAACTTGAACAGCTTGGATAAAAATTACAGTAGCTTCTTCCCTTGTAAGGAGATATTGCCTTCTGATAAAATCTAATTATATATAAAATAATTTTTTTACTCATTAATATTTTTCATCACCTTATGGAGTTTAAATAAATGAATCATAGCTTCTTGTGTTTCTTTATAACCTTTATCTTTCAGACCTGCTCTTGCCACAACGACAATATCAAGACCTCTTTTCAAATTATCACAATTAAGTCTGAATGCTTCTCTTATAAGTCTCGCCAGTCTGTGTCGGACAATACTATTCCCGACTTTCTTACTCACAGATACTCCAAGTCTTAATGTATCCGTTCCATTCTCTGATATATACATAACAAGATATCTGTTTGCAAAAGAATTTTTCCTGCTGTATATTTTTCTAAAATCATTGTTGTCTTTTAATGTTTCAAAATTTTTAAATTTCATAATATATCCGCCGTTTTATTAAATTTTCGTATAATCTTAATTTTGATACTTTAATCTAAAAAAATAGGCAGAGGAATGCCTTGTGAGCACCCATCTGCCATAAATTCACAATTAAGCTGAAAGGCACTTTCTACCTTTAGCTCTTCGAGCTGCTAAAACTTTTCTTCCACCTGCAGAACTCATTCTTGCTCTGAAACCATGAACCTTTGATCTCTGTCTTGTCTTAGGCTGAAATGTCATCTTCATGCAAAACACCTCCTTTATTCACCATTATATTTATATGGCAGGAATATTTTTCTTAGTCAAAATTTAAAACATCGTTTTTTATTATATTAATAAAATTACTTTAAGTCAAGTATATTCCTGTATTTTACTCAAATTTTTTTACCTGTTTTTTTAATACACAGATTACACGGATTAATTTATGTAATGCACTCTCACAATACACATAAATTAAGAAGTTATCAACAATATGTGTATAACTTGGGGATAAGTAGCTGATTTTTATCATTTTATACACAAAATATAGTATAAAATGACAATTTTCGACACTTATTTAGTTAATTAATTTTCCACAAACATTTTACTTTAAAATTTTCCCTACCTATTTATATATAATAATTCATTTTTTTGTTTTTACACTTATCCACAAAACTTATTCCTCTATCCTTGATAAAAATTTATTTTTGTTATATGATATATGAGAATACGTTTGCTCTAAAAAGAATATGAAAGGTTTTATTTATTATGGAAGAACTTAAACAAAAATGGGATTTAATTTTACAGACTTTAAAAGACGAATACGATATTCAGGATATTTCATTTAAAACATGGATTAAACCTATTAAAATATATTCTCTTGAGGGCAATAAAATTACTTTATTAGCATCTAAAGAAAGTATGGGTGTTTCTTATATTGAAAAGAAATATCTTACTCCTCTGACTGTGACCATATGTGAAATAATGGGAAGAGAATATGAGGTAGTTCTTACTTCGGCAAAAGAACAGGAAGCAGCCGAATTTGACAGAAAAAAGAAGGAAATATCCAATTCAGCAGCAAAAAATCAAATGGTAAATTTAAACCCAAATTATACTTTTGATACATTTGTCATAGGAAATAATAATAATCTTGCACATGCAGCATCTCTCGCCGTCGCTGAAACGCCGGGACAGGTTTATAATCCTCTGTTTATATACGGAGGGGTTGGTCTGGGTAAAACGCATTTGATGCAGGCTATTGCTCATTTTATTATTGATAACAATCCTACTCTTAAAGTTTTGTATGTAACATCTGAGACATTTACAAACGAACTTATCGATTCCGTTAAAAATCAAAAGAACTCTGAATTTAGAGAAAAATACAGAAATATAGACGTACTTCTTATAGACGATATCCAGTTCATTATCGGTAAAGAGTCTACACAGGAAGAATTTTTCCACACATTTAATGCGTTGTATCAGGACAGCAAGCAAATTGTCATTTCTTCTGACCGTCCTCCTAAAGAAATGGAAACTCTTACAGAACGACTAAGGACAAGATTTGAGATGGGACTGCCTGTAGATATACAGATTCCTACATATGAAACCAAGATGGCCATTCTTAACAAGAAAGCCGAACTTGGCGGTTATGAGATTCCATATGAAGTTAAAGACTATGTTGCAACACATATTAAATCAAGTATAAGGGAACTTGAAGGAGCTCTTACAAAGCTTTCTGCTTTTTCTAATCTTTCTCATAAACCTATAACGGTTGAATTTGCGGAAGAAACTTTAAAAGATCTTATTTCTCCTGACACAAGAAGAGAAATAACTCCTGAACTTATAATAGACATAGTTGCAGAGCATTTTAACATCAAATCAGAGGATATATTATCTCAAAAGCGTAATTCAGAGATAGTTTATCCAAGACAGATTGCCATGTATCTATGCCGTCAAATGACCACACACACAGTTCAGGCTCTCGGTAAATGTTTTGGAAACAGAGACCATACTACAGTTATTCACGGCAATGAAAAGATAGCCAAAATGGTAATCAGTGATGAAAACACTAAGTCTACCATTGATATTTTAATAAAGAAAATTAATCCTTCATAATATAAAATATTCTTTATGGATAAGCTGTTATTTTATTGTTATTTTATTGTTGATAATTATGTATAACTCTAATTTTGATTTTTTCAAACTTAAGACTTAAAAAGTTATCCATACGGCTTTAACAGCGTATACAGCTGCTTTAAACATAGTTTTTCATGCCTTGTATTACGCTTGTTTGCTGGCTTCAAAGCACTTATCAACTTATTAACAGCACCTACTACTACTACTGCGGATTATTATTTATATATTTATATGTTTTAATTTTATGTTTTACACTGAAAGGAGTTTTACACAATATGAAATTAGTTTTTTCAAAAAGCAACTTAAACAGAGCCGTAAGCATTGTTATGAAAGCCGTACCTACAAGAACGACTATGTCTATTCTTGAGTGTATACTTATAGATGCTTCAACTAATGAAATTAAGTTTACTGCAAATGATATGGAACTGGGAATTGAAACTATAGTTGATGGTGAAATAATAGAAAAAGGAAAAGTTGCAATAGATGCAAAGATTTTTTCTGAAATTGTAAGAAAACTTCCTGATAATGATATAACTATAGAAACTGATTCAAATTTCACATCAATAATAACATGTGAAAACAGTAAATTTAATATAGCCGGAAAGTCAGGCGATGATTTCTCATATCTTCCTGCTATATTAAAAGATACTTCAATCACAATTTCACAGTTTTCTCTTAAAGAAATTATCAATCAGACAATATTTTCAATAGCTATGAATGATAATAATAAAATGATGACAGGTGAACTTTTTGAAGTAAGCGAAAATTCATTAAAGGTTGTAGGTCTTGACGGCCACAGAATAGCTATAAGAAATATAGCATTGACAGAATGTTCTGATGAAGTAAAGGTTGTTGTACCGGGAAAAACTTTGGTTGAAATAAGCAAGATTCTTTCTAATAATGCAGATGATTTAGTAAACATCTATTTTACAAAAAATCATATTTTATTTGAATTTGACAATACAATAGTTGTTTCAAGACTTATAGAGGGTGATTATTTCAGAATAAATAATATGCTTTCGAGTGATTATGAAACAAAAATTACCATAAATAAAAAAGAATTTCTTGATTCTATCGACAGAGCTAATCTGTTGATAAAAGAAGGTGATAAAAAGCCTATTATAATAAATATTACTGACGGCTCACTTGAGGTAAATGTGACATCTGCAATAGGTTCTCTTAATGAAAATATAGACATCAACAAAGAAGGTAAGGATATAATGATTGGTTTTAATCCTAAATTTCTTATTGACGCATTGAGAGTTATAGACGACGAAACTGTTAATATTTATCTTGTAAATCCAAAGGCTCCTTGTTTTATAAAAGATAAGGACGAAACATATATTTATTTAATATTGCCTGTTAATTTTTCAGCATAATTATGCAGAGAAAGGAAAAATATGGAAACAATAAAAATAAGAGATGAATTTATAAAGTTAGGACAGGCTTTGAAAGCTGCAGGACTTGTAGAATCAGGTGTTGAGGCAAAGATAGTAATACAGGAGGGCCTGGTAAAAGTTAATGGAGAGGTAGAAACGCAGAGAGGTAAAAAACTTACAGGCGGAGAAATAATTTCCTTTAACAAAAAAGAGATAAAAATCGAAAAGTAGCAGGTGAAAAATTGATTATAGAATCTGTTGATTTAGCTGATTACAGAAATTATAAATATCTTAATATGATTTTTGATGAAAAAATTAATATCATATACGGCGATAATGCCCAGGGTAAAACAAATATACTTGAGTCATTATATGTTTGTGCTACTTCAAAGTCGCATAAAGGAAATAAAGACAAAGAGATAATCCGGTTTGGATGTGATGAGTCTCACATAAAAGTTAAAGTCAAAAAAAATGACACGAATTATCGTATTGATATGCATTTAAAGAAAAATCATTCAAAGGGTATAGCAGTAAATGGAATTCCCATAAAAAAGGCAGTTGAATTATTTGGAATAATCAATATAGTTATTTTTTCTCCGGAAGACTTAAATATAATTAAAAACGGCCCTTCTGACAGAAGGCGTTTTATAGATATGGAGTTAAGCCAGCTGGATAAAATATATTTAAACAACCTTATAAATTATAACAAAGTTGTTGTACAAAGAAATAAGCTGCTGAAAGAAATATCTTTTAATTTAAATGATAAAGATATGCTTTCAACACTTGATATATGGGATATGCAGCTTGTAAAATACGGCAGCGAAATTATAAGGGGAAGAGAGAAGTTTGTAAGAAAAATAAATGGACTTGTCGGAAATATACATCAAAAGCTTTCAGGAAATAAAGAAAATTTAAGTGTTTTATATGTTCCTGACGCAGAACTTAAGGATTTTGAAAATAAAATAGCAGCTAACAGAGATAAAGATATAAGACTAAAATCTACAAGTGCAGGACCACATAAGGATGACATGATTTTTCTTATTGACGGCAATGATGTAAGAAAATATGGTTCACAGGGACAGCAAAGAACAGCAGCTTTATCATTAAAGCTTGCAGAAATTGAACTTGTAAAAATGATTATTAATGATACACCCGTACTCTTGCTTGATGATGTATTATCAGAGCTTGACGGAAACAGACAGAATTTTTTGTTAAACAGTATTGGAGATATTCAGACAATTATTACATGTACCGGACTTGATGAATTTGTAAACAACAGGTTTTATGTGAACAAGATTTTTAAGGTTACGGATGGTGTTGTAAAAAATGAAAACTGAGAATTTATAGGAGGAATAAACAATGTCAGAAGTAAATTATGGTGGTGACCAGATACAAGTACTTGAAGGACTTGAAGCAGTCAGAAAAAGACCGGGTATGTATATAGGTTCTACTTCATCAAGAGGATTGCATCATCTTGTATATGAGATAGTAGACAATGCTGTAGATGAAGCGTTAGCCGGGTATTGTGATACTATTCAGGTTACGATAAATGAAGATAATTCAATAACTGTAACTGATAACGGCAGAGGCGTACCTGTAGATATTAACCATAAGACAGGTAAACCTGCTATAGAATTAGTTTATACAATTCTTCATGCCGGCGGTAAATTTGGCGGCGGAGGATATAAAGTTTCAGGCGGACTTCATGGTGTAGGCGCATCAGTAGTAAATGCACTTTCTGACTGGTTAGAGGTATACGTAAAAAGAGACGGACATATTTACAACCAAAAATATGAGAGAGGTAAAATCTGTTATCCGTTAAGAGTTGTAGGCAACTGTGATATTAACGATACAGGTACAACAGTAACATTTTTACCAGATAAAACTATTTTTGAGGAAACACAGGAATTTGAGTTTGATGTATTAAAGCACAGATTAAGAGAAATGGCCTTTCTTACAAAGGGAATTAAGATTATTCTTACAGACAAAAGAACCGGTAAGGAGCAGGAAAGAACATTTCATTATGAAGGCGGGATAAAAGAATTTGTTGAATACATAAATAAGAGCAAGGAACCTTTGTATTCTGAAATTATTTATTGTGAAGGTGTAAAGGATAATGTTCAGGTTGAAGTGGCATTCCAGCATAACGACGGCTTTACAGAAATAGTTGATTCATTTGTAAATAATATTAAAACTCCTGAGGGTGGTACGCATCTTGCAGGTTTTAGAAATGCTTTGACAAAGACATTTAATGATTATGCAAGAGCTAATAAACTTTTAAAGGAAAATGAGCAGAGTCTGTCAGGTGAAGATATAAGAGAAGGTCTTACTGCAATTGTAAGTGTTAAGATTGAGGATCCTCAGTTTGAGGGGCAGACAAAGCAGAAGCTTGGAAATACAGTAGCAAGAAGTGCAGTTGACAATATAGTGAGTGAACAGCTTACTTATTTTCTTGAGCAGAATCCTGCAATAGCAAAGTCTATATGTGAGAAATCAATACTTGCCCAGAGAGCAAGAGATGCAGCAAGAAAAGCAAGAGATTTGACAAGAAGAAAATCTGCGCTTGAAAATTCGTCACTTCCGGGAAAACTTGCAGATTGTTCTGACAAAAATCCTGAAAACTGCGAAATTTATATAGTTGAGGGTGATTCAGCCGGCGGATCTGCAAAAAATGCGAGAAGCAGGGCAACACAGGCAATCCTTCCTCTTAGAGGAAAAATATTAAACGTAGAAAAAGCAAGACTTGACAGAATACTTGGAAATAACGAAATAAAAGCCATGATAACGGCATTCGGAACTGGTATTCATGAAGATTTTGATATAAGCAAGTTAAGATATCACAAGATTATAATTATGACTGATGCCGATGTTGACGGCGCACATATTGCAACGCTTCTTCTTACATTTTTATACCGTTTTATGCCTGAGCTTATAAAGCAGGGACATGTGTATCTTGCAACACCTCCTCTTTATAAGATAGAGAAAAATAAAAAAGTATGGTACGCATACAGTGATGAAGAATTAAATAAAATTCTGCTTGAAATCGGAAGAGATCAGAGTAATAAAATACAGCGTTACAAAGGTCTTGGTGAGATGGATGAAGACCAGTTGTGGGAAACAACAATGGACCCTGAAAAGAGAATTTTAAAAAGAGTAAATTATGATGAAGAATTAGAATCAGAGATAGACGTGACTTTCTCAACTCTTATGGGTGATAAAGTAGAACCAAGAAGAGAATTTATTGAAGCAAATGCTAAATATGTTCGCAATCTTGATATTTAAGTATGTACGGGAGGTAGAAAATGGACGAACATATTTTTGATAAAATTCATGACGTTGATATGCAAAAAACAATGGAAAATTATTATATTGATTATGCCATGAGTGTTATTGCATCGAGAGCCTTACCTGATATAAGAGATGGTTTAAAGCCTGTTCAGCGAAGAATTTTATTTTCAATGATAGAATTAAATAATGGGCCTGATAAGCCTCACAGAAAATGTGCACGTATTGTCGGTGATACAATGGGTAAATATCACCCTCATGGTGATTCTTCAATTTATGAGGCTTTGGTTAAGCTTGCTCAGAGTTTTAATACAAGATATCCGCTTGTAGACGGCCATGGAAACTTTGGTTCTATCGACGGCGACGGCGCTGCCGCAATGAGATATACAGAAGCAAGACTTTCTAAAATTTCAATGGAAATGACTGCAGATATTAATAAAAATACTGTAGATTTTGTTCCAAACTTTGATGAGACTGAGAAGGAACCAACAGTACTTCCTTCAAGATATCCTAACCTTTTAGTAAACGGTACATCCGGTATTGCAGTTGGTATGGCAACAAATATACCTCCTCATAATTTGAGGGAGGTTATAGGTGCAGTTGTACGTATTATAGACAATAAAATTTTATACGATAAAGATACCGATATTGAAGAAATTCTTGAGATAATAAAAGGACCTGATTTTCCGACAGGTGCTACAATAATAGGAAAAATGGGCATAGAGGAAGCTTACAGAACAGGCCGCGGTAAGATTAGAATACGTGCCGTAACAGATATTGAGCCTATGCAGAACGGCAAGAACAGAATAGTTGTTACCGAGCTTCCTTATATGGTTAACAAAGCGCGTCTTATCGAAAAAATAGCAGAGCTTGTAAGAGATAAGAAAATAGACGGAATTACTGACTTGCGCGATGAATCAGACAGAAGCGGTATGAGAATCTGCATTGAGTTAAGAAGAGATGTAAATCCTAATATAATATTAAATCAGCTTTATAAGCATACGCAGCTTCAGGATACATTTGGTGTTATAATGCTTGCACTGGTAAATAACGAGCCGAAGATTTTAAATATCCTTGATATGCTTAAATATTACATTCTTCATCAGGAGGATGTAGTTACAAGAAGAACACAGTATGATTTAAATAAAGCAGAGGAACGAGCACATATATTGGAGGGCTTGATGGTTGCCCTTGACAATATTGATAGAGTTATATCAATAATCCGCGGTTCAAAAAATGTGCAGATTGCAAAAGAAAGCCTTATTGCAGAATTTACACTTACAGAAGCGCAAGCTCAGGCCATAGTGGATATGCGACTCAGGGCTCTTACCGGTTTGGAAAGAGAAAAGCTTGAAGCGGAACTTAGTGATTTGCTTTCAAAGATAGCTGAATATAAGGCTATACTTTCAGATAAAAAGCTTCTTTTGGGAATAATCAAGAAAGAAATCACCGTTATTTCAGAGAAGTATGGTGATGATAGAAGAACAATGATAGGTTTTGATGAATATGACCTGTCAATGGAAGATCTTATTCCTGATGAGCCGATTATTATTGCAAGAACAAATCTCGGTTATATAAAGAGAATGACTCCTGACAATTTCAAGAGCCAGCACAGAGGCGGTAAGGGAATTAAGGGAATGCAGACTATAGAGCAGGACTACATAAGAGACCTCTTTATGACTACATCACATCATTATCTTACATTTTTTACAAATACGGGACGTGCTTATAAATTAAAGGCTTATGAAATACCGGAAGCAGGGCGTACTTCAAGAGGTACGGCAATAATAAATTTATTGCAGCTGCAGCCGGGAGAGCAGATAACGGCTATAATTCCTATTGATGTAAAGAATATCAAAGATGAAAATTATCTGTTTATGGCGACAAAGAAAGGTATTGTTAAAAAGACAAATATCAGGGAATATGCAAATATCAGAAAAACAGGAATTCAGGCCATAACATTAAGAGAAGATGATGAGTTAATTGAAGTTAAGGTTACAGATAATAATTCAGATATTTTCCTTGTAACTAAATTCGGACAGTGTATAAGATTTAAGGAAACAGATGTAAGACCTACAGGAAGAAGCGCAATGGGTGTAATCGGTATGAATCTTGTTGATGAAGATGAGGTTGTCGGAATGCAGCTTGATAATCAGGGAGATGATTTGCTTATTGTATCTGAAAATGGTCTTGGCAAAAAGACACCGATGGATGAATTTACTGTACAGCACAGAGGTGGTAAAGGAATCAAGTGTTACAGGATAAATGAAAAATCAGGCAATGTAATAGGCGTTAAGGCTGTAGATGATACAAGGCAGATAATGCTTATTACAACAGAAGGAATTATTATTCAGCTTAAGTGTCTTGATATTTCAAGGCTTGGAAGAATAACATCAGGCGTTAAGCTTATAAATCTTGATGACGGTGTTACTGTGGCAACCGTTGCAAAGGTAAGAAAGAAACCTGCAAATGAGGACGGAAAAGACGCTGAAGGTTTCGATGAGCTTGATGATAATGTTACAGCAGAAGAAGTTGTAAATGTAAAGGACACGTCAATTCTTAAATTAATAGATGCGGCTGAGGCAGATAAAGAGGAAGAATAAAATTTAAAACTTAAGATAAAAGCTTTAAATAAAGGCTTCTGTTTGTAAAGAGAGATATCTTTAAATGCCGTGTGTGTTTTGGATGTCTCTCTTTAACTATGTAATAGTGCAAAAGTAAGCGCAGAAATGAGGATAATATGGGTTGGTTAACAATTAATACTAAATCAAATGCACTTCATATGCCTGTTGTTATACAGGCTCTGATTCCTGAAAAACGTAAAAATTTTAAGGTATTATATCTGTTAAATCCTGAGGGCGGAGATAATACATCATGGCTTCTTAAAACGAGAATAGCTGATTATGTTGAAAATACTGATATAGCAGTAATTATGCCTTCAGGAAAGAATAAATATTTTGTTGATAATTTTCACGGAAGAGATTATGCAAAATTTGTGTCTGAAGAGCTGATTGAAAAGACAGAGCAAATTTTTGATGTAAGCAGGAAAAAAAATGACAGATATATTGCCGGGGCTTCAATGGGCGCTTATGGAGCAGCAGCAGCGGCACTTGACAACAAAGATAAATATAATACTGCATTTTTATTTTCGGGAATTCTTGATATTGTCAAAAAATATGATACAGAAAAAGCTGAAAATCTATACCCTGTATTTGGAAACAGACAGGATTTGATAAACAATAATTACGATTTAGTGGAGAAAATTAAAAGTACTGTGGATAATGAAACAAAATTTGTAATTAATTGTGGATTAGATGATAAAAATATAGATGCGAATAAAAAGACAGCACGGATTATGGGTGACAATTTGTTAAATGTAAGCAGTATTTTTGAGCAGGGAGGTCACGATTGGAAATACTGGGATAAATGTATAGAAAGAGCAATAGATATTATAAAAACAGGAGAGCAATGATATGTCAGTTATTAATGCAGATATTTTTTCAGAGAGCTTAAATCATAATATGGAAATTACAGTAGTTCTTCCCGACGTTATAAACGGTGAGGAACAGCTTAAGTGTCTGTGGCTTTATCACGGCGGAAGCGGAGACCATGTAGACTGGCTGTATCATGCGCCGCTTGTTGAATATGTTAATGAAAGACATTTTGCCATAGTTTTGCCTAATGTAAACGAGTCTTGTTTTATAGATATGAACATAGGAAATAAATACGGCACTTATGTTGCAAAGGAGCTTCCTTCGATAATATGGAATATGTTCAGATGTATTTCAGATAAAAGAGAAGATAATTATGTATCGGGATTTTCAAACGGCGGATACGGATGTCTGCATACGGCATTAAAATACCCTGAAATGTATTCGATTGTTGGTGCATTTTCTGCAGGGGATAAAGCAGATGCAGAATTTTTAAATGACGGAAGCGAAAAGTCATTAAACAGGATAAGACTGTATGGTGAAGGCGATTTACATAAAAATGAATATGGATTGACATTTCTTGCAGATAAGCTTATAAACAGCGGATATACAAAAAATGAAGTTCCTAAGATATATCATGCATGCGGCAGTCTTGATCCGTGGCTTTCAATGAATCATATTGTAAGAGATTATTTTATTGAACATGATAAATATTTTGATTATACTTACGATGAGATGGAAAATTTAGGACATGAATGGAAATTCTGGAATGAAGAATTAATCAGATTTATGGATTTTGCAGGACTTACTGCAAGGTAAATAGATATAGCCAGAGAAATAGAAATTAAAGTTAAGTACAATTTAGAATTAAGTAAAAATTAAAATTATAAGGAGGTTAAAAATCAGTGAGAGAGCTGAATGTCAGTGAAATAACAAAAAATATTAAAGAAATGTGTATAGAGGCAAATCATTATCTTTCAGAGGATATGAAAAATATTTTTGCCGCTTCGGTTCAAAAAGAAGAGTCACCGCTTGGAAAGCAGGTTTTAAACCAGCTTAGTGAAAATCTTGAAATAGCTGCAAATGATATGATACCTATCTGTCAGGATACGGGAATGGCAGTTATATTTATAAATGTAGGACAGGATGTGCATTTTATCGGAGGCGATATTACAGATGCAATAAATGAGGGTGTAAGGCAGGGATATGTTGAGGGATATCTTAGAAAATCAGTTGTAAATGACCCAATTATAAGAGAAAATACGAAAGATAATACGCCGGCTGTGATACATTTCAATATAGTGAGCGGTGACAAGGTTGATATAACAGTTGCACCTAAGGGCTTTGGAAGCGAGAATATGAGCAGAGTTTTCATGTTGAAACCGGCAGACGGAATCGAAGGCGTAAAAGAAGCTATACTTACAGCAGTAAAGGATGCAGGCCCTAACGCATGTCCTCCAATGGTAGTTGGAGTAGGCATAGGCGGAACATTTGAAAAATGTGCTGTTTTGGCTAAAAAAGCACTTACACGCGATTTAAAAGAAAAGCCTGAGATAGAATATGTAAGAGAGCTTGAAGCAGAAATGCTTGAAAAAATAAATATGCTTGGTATAGGACCTGGAGGTCTTGGCGGAACACAGACAGCACTCGCCGTAAATATAGAAACATATCCGACACATATAGCGGGACTTCCTGTTGCGGTAAACATATGCTGCCATGTTAACAGACATTGTCACAGAGTTATTTAAGATTTTCAAGGTGTTTTGACACCCTAATCATAATTTTGAATTTGGAGGATTAAATGGATAAATATATTAATGCACCGATTAGCGACGAAGATATAAAGGAGCTTAAGGCAGGCGATTATGTATATATTACAGGAACCATATACACGGCGCGCGATGCGGCACATAAAAGAATGGCAGAAGCACTTGCAGACGGACAAGAACTTCCAATAGACATGAAAAATAATATTATATATTATATGGGGCCGTCGCCTGCAAGAGAAGGGCGTCCAATAGGCTCAGCAGGTCCAACTACTGCAAGCAGAATGGATAAGTACGCACCTGATCTTATTGATTTGGGATTAAAGGGAATGATTGGCAAAGGAAAAAGGTCAAAGGCAGTTAAAGAAGCAATAATAAGAAATAATGCAGTATATTTCGCTGCAATAGGCGGTGCAGGAGCGCTTCTTTCACAGAGAATTAAATCGTCTGAGGTAATAGCATATGATGATTTAGGAACCGAGGCAATACGAAAATTGAAAGTAGAAAATTTCCCTGTAGTAGTTGTTATTGATAGTGAGGGAAACGATTTATATGAGACGGCAGTAAAGGAATATTGTAAATATAATTAGAATTACAGATATAATTATAATTAGCTATTGACAAGAAAAATTCAATTTGTTATAATCAGTTTTGCGTTTAGCAAAATTAAATTATATATTTATGAATTTGGAGAAATACTCAAGAGGCTGAAGAGGCGCCCCTGCTAAGGGTGTAGGTCGGGCAACCGGCGCGAGGGTTCAAATCCCTCTTTCTCCGCTTGGTAGGGAAAGGCCAGGAACCGAATTTTCGGTTCTTGGCCTTTTTTTGTTGAAATTTATATTCAATTTTTATTATCCGCATAAATAGCAGCCTTTTAAGCATTTTGAAATATAGAAAATACTTATTTTGGTATGATTGAATGAGTCTTGATATGATAATAAAAATTACAACCCAATACACATTTAGGTGCTTTGTATTAAAAAAGCAGTCAATCCTAAGACTAACTGCTTTATGTATTATATAGATATGAAATTGACAAATTCTAATTTATATATTTCTTTTTTATATCCATATTATAACATTTTCATATATCAGCCACAATAATAATTACTATAGGTTTGTATTTTATAATCTTAAAAAATATATTTTTTATTTCGATTTTTACTTTAAGAATATTATGATGTTATTATAAGCAGGTATAGCATTGATTTTTTCAATAGTAATTACAATAATATAAAGCTTTTTAAATAATACATGAGTTTAGTGTTTTAAGAAAGTGACATATATTGACATATATATAGAATAAAGGTGAATTTTAGACACAAGATATAGTAAATAAAAAAATATTCATATTTTTATCAAAAAAGGTGTTGACAAACAATGGGTCTGATGATATTATATACAAGTCGCCGCGAGCGACACCAAAACAAAAAGCCTGGAAGACA
>USBB01000010.1 GCA_900552795.1 uncultured Eubacterium sp. | reverse complement strand
TGCATAATAGTGGGATAATGACCTTGGGACACGCCCCTATATGAGCATAAAAGTGCAGCGTTATTATCACTCTGTCCTAAGCGCAACAACAGGGTCTTTCTTTGCCGCCATTTTTGCCGGTATAAATCCTGCAAGCATTGTAAGGCACATACTTATTATTATAAGGATTACTGCGCCAACCCACGGAAGCTTCGCCACATTCGCTATGTCTGTCACATTTTCAATGATTATATTGGCAGGTATGCAAAGTATAAGTGTAATTATTATGCCAAGTACACCTGACGCAAATCCCTCTATAAGAGTTTCTGCATTAAATACTCTTGAAATATCCTTCTTTGATGCACCGATACTCCTTAAAATACCGATTTCCTTTGTTCTTTCAAGAACGGAAATATATGTGATAATACTTATCATTATTGAAGATACCGCAAGTGATATTGCCACAAAAGCAATAAGCACCGACGATATAGCAGTTATTATCGTACTGACCGATGACATCATTATTCCGACATAATCAGTATAATTTATAACATCTGCCTCCCTCTCTTCCTGCTTTGCCTTATCATTATATTCTTTTATTATATCTTCAATCTGCTCTTTTTCCTCGAAATTCTTCGCATAAATAAGTATGCCTGACGGGTTATCTGCATCTGTTATTCCAAGAATTGCACTGTTTGATTCATATGTTAATGTCTTGGCATCCTCAAAGGAAAGTCCGCTGAATACATCCGTATCCTTATCTGCAAGCTGTTCTTTTACTATCTGTGTCCCATTATTTTCTTCTATTAAATGCTCCATAAGAGCGCTTGTGTAGCCGATTCCGCTTGCTATGGATGTATTTACCGCATCCTCTTTTGGTCTTATGATACCTGAAATCTTAATTTCCTCTGATTCATCGACAACAGCTTTCATATATTCTTCATTCTTTGTCATATCTTCCCAGATTTTAATCTTTTCATTATATCTATACAAATCTCCCGGAAGTACTACTTTAAATATCTTGTTTAACACTTCATCATAAGAATAGCTTGTTTCCTCCGTCTCATAACTATCACCTGACATCGCACTCTGAAAAATTTTCTTAACCTCATCAGGATTCTTAAAACCAAGTGAATAGAGCGTATAATCATCTATCTCATTGTCATTGTTGACGACTATCACAACCTCATTGTAGTTTTGCGGCCAGTTTCCCGCAACCATATCATACTGCTCGTCAAGCAGATCCTGATTATTAAGAAGCTGTGTCCACACACTTGTATTCTGCATGCCCGCTGACATCATGCCACCCTCGGAAACAGACATTCCGTACATGTTTTCCATAACAGTGCTTGGATTAAGTCTTGTAACCTTATCCTTCGTATCAGTATCATAAATATAAAGCGGAAGACTGTACGAATATTGTATATCACTTGCAAGATTTTTAATCCTGTCATCATCTTTTTCTATATACTTGCGAAATGCTTCAAGATTGTTTCTTTGAACTGTTGAAGTCATAGTATTTACCATTTCGGTCATAATGTTGTTTGAATAAATTCTATCCTCATTGTGTTCTGATTCCTGTTCCTTATTGCTGCTCATATTCTGCACAAGACTTCCCACGTCCACACTTTCTGCCTGAAGCTGTACAGGATAGCTTGATAAGGTCTCTCTCTGAACACGATTTATATAATCCTGTATTCCGTTAGAAATAGCAAGAATAAGAGCTATTCCGATTATGCCGATGCTCCCTGCAAAAGCTGTAAGCAGCGTTCTTGCCTTCTTTGTCATAAGGTTATTTGTACTTAGTGAAAGTGCAGTTAAAAATGACATTGATGTCTTAGACTTTTTCTGTCTGCTTTCTTTTTTGTCTTTTTCACTTAACTTAAGTTCAGATGTATCAATGTTTAATATATCCTCTTCCATCTGCTCTTTTGTGTATGGATTACTGTCATCGGTTATATTTCCGTCAAGCAGTCTGATAATTCTTGTAGAATATTTCATTGCAAGTTCAGGATTATGCGTAACCATAATTATAAGTCTGTCTTTTGAAATCTCTTTTAATATTTCCATTATCTGAACACTGGTATCGGTATCGAGAGCCCCTGTCGGCTCATCCGCCAAGAGTATATCAGGATTATTTACAAGCGCACGAGCTATCGCAACTCTCTGCATCTGTCCGCCTGACATCTGATTAGGTTTTTTATGTATATGTTCTCCAAGACCGACTTTTTCAAGAGCTTCAACTGCCCTTTTTCGTCTTTCAGATTTTGAAACACCCGAAAGAGTCAAAGCAAGCTCCACATTTGAGAGTACACTCTGGTGCGGAATAAGATTATAGCTTTGAAATACAAAACCTATAGAATTATTTCTGTATGCATCCCAATCTCTGTCCTTAAAATTCTTTGTAGACTTACCGTTAATCTTTAAATCCCCGGACGTGTATTGGTCAAGACCTCCTATAATATTAAGCATCGTAGTTTTTCCGCACCCCGATTGTCCGAGAATTGATACAAATTCACAGTCACGAAATCTTAGATTAATACCCTTTAAGGCCTCAACCGAGGCCGCGCCTGTGTCATAATTTTTCCTTATATCACTCAATTCAAGCATCTTTTTCCCTCATTTCTGCGCTGTTTTTTACGCACACATTTTTATTTTACATTTAATTTTGATTTCAATTTGTGCATTATTACAAAGCCTCTATCTGTCTGACAAGTTCATCTCTCACATTCTCACGAAGCATAGTTTTATTATATTCATAAAACTTACTGCAACCGTTTTCCTGTATAAATTTTATGCTGTAAAAACCTGCTGCCAGCTCCGTTACAAAAAGAACAAGTTCCGCTCCCTGCCCGAATATTTCCTCAACAAATGAAAATGAATTATCCAATGATAAAGCAGTCTTTTCTACAATAGCTTCTCTCTCATCTGTAAGCTTTGCAAATTCACCTGTAAGACAATCAAATTCTTCGTCATGTCCAGTCAGGCCTCTTTCCTTTATCAGCAGATTAAATGCATTTATGACTTTTATGACTTTTTTTGTAATTTTCTTGTTTTCTTCATCAAAAAG
Source organism: uncultured Eubacterium sp. (assembly GCA_900552795.1). Lineage (GTDB taxonomy): Bacteria > Bacillota > Clostridia > Lachnospirales > Lachnospiraceae > Lachnospira. Next base: position 69,180 of record USBB01000010.1, on the reverse strand, counting down.
TCCACCTTGAAGCTTCCTGTTAAATTCTGATGCCTGATACTCATATAATTCATCAAAAGTCATATCAGTATTTTTTTGAAAATACTTTAAAATATCATAAACTTTTGTAACAACCATATCAGATTTATAATACTCCGTAAATTCTGCATTCAGCGCACCCAGAATAAGTCCTACAACACTTATCTTTTCATCAAAGGACGCCGATAAAAGTCTGTCTTTTACATTTTTGTCTGCATTTCCCTCAAGAATCGAAGAAACTGAATATGCCCTTTCATATTTGTAATATAACGAAAGATAATTTGCAAAATCCATACTTATATCAGGCTGTGCTATATATTGTGAAATGACCTCCTCATCCACATTTATGTTAAGCTTTTCGCATGCCTTTATCATACTGGACAAATCTTCCCAGCCTCTTGCTGTGACAAAACGCTTACCGTCCACGGTTGTCTCTATTTTATAGAAATTTTCCTGTTTTGCATCAAGATATGAAATAATCGACTGATGCACCATATTTTTCTTTGCATACTCTTTCCATATATTATAATCAGGCTCAACATTTATAAGCTTTACCCTGTCAAGCGTCACAACATCGAATTCATGCACCATTCTGTTATATTCAGGAGGATTTCCTGCCGCAACGATAATCCAGTCTTTCGGAACCTTAGTATTTCCAAAAATTTTTCCCTGAAGAAACTGAAGCATTACAGGCGATAACGTTTCCGACACGCAATTTATTTCGTCGATAAACAAAATTCCCTGTTTAAGCCCTGTCTTTTCCATTTTTTCATATACTGATGCTATTATCTCGCTCATCGTATACGAAGTAACACTGTGCGTTACGCCATCAAACTCCTTTTCCTGTATAAACGGAAGCCCAATTGCACTCTGCCTTGTATGATGTGTCATAGTGTAAGCTGCGAGAGCTATACCACACTCTCTTGCAACCTGCTCCATAATCGCAGTCTTTCCGATTCCCGGTGGTCCGATTAAAAGAATGGGCCTCTGCCTTATTTCGGGAATAAGCTTATTTCCTTCCTCATCGACAGCTAAATACGCCTTAACTGCATTTTTTATTTCCTCTCCGGCTCTTTTTATATCCATATAATTTTTCACACTCTCCTCTTTCCTTAAACAATTATCCTGTCTGTAAGCTGCTCCTCGTCTAAATCAACTCTTATTGCCCATCCTGGCACTTTTCTTTTCTCATCATATCCGCCCATAAATACAAACGCTGTGTCATACACAGGCTTAACGGTAGGATATATTCCGTATCCGTCAGTAAAATATAAAACTCCCTTTAGTTTTTTTAACTGCCCCTGCTGCCTTAAGCTGTTTATATAATAAAATGCAGGCCTGAAATCCGTTCCGCCAAAACCTTTAACCGTAAAATTTTTTTTAAATTCCGAAACATCCTTTAGCGATGTAATTACGGTGTCCTCCTGAATTTCATTATCGCACTGTATTATATGGATATTCATTTTCTCAAAAAAACTGTCTGTTGTTCCAATTATGTCAAATGTTGCGTTAATAAATTTACTTATCAGCTCATATGCACATGAACCCGATGTGTCAAGAACTATCACAAAGTCTTCTATTCCCTGCTCTTCTTTATATTCAAGCTCCTCTATAAGAGGCATATTACCGAATTGTTGCAGACCGTAATTGTAGAAGCCATAGTCGAACGCATCCATATCAATACTCATATTTTCTTTAATAACCGCAAATTTTCTTAAAAAATCCCTGTAGGAAATCTGCTTTCTGTTAGTACCTGCAAGCGTTTTCTTAAGATTACCCCTGCTGTCACCTCTGCCCTGACCGAATAAACCAAGCGACGATTCCATTTTCTTCGCAGCTTCCTCCCAGTCTTTACTGTCATCATCCCCATTTTCACTGCGATTATTTTCTTTGTCTTTATTATCATTATCATTTTGTCGCCAGTATCTGTGGTCATCTGAATAAAACATTCCTGAGGCCGACATTTTATCAATTTCACCTCTAAAATTGCGCTTCAAAGCATAATAAATATTTTGCGCACTCATTATATTACACTCTTTTTCAAGCCTCTTATAAACCTTTATGCGTTCTGCATTTTCTACTCTCCGCACACATGACAGCTCTATCGAATCAATTAGATATTCTGCCATTATGTCGCTTGCCAAATCCCATATTTCAGGCTCTTTACCGTCACACTGATAAATATTTCTAAACAGGCAATGGAATATAACATGCAGAAATCCTCTGTTTACCTCAACAGGAGAATTTCTATACACATTACACAAAAGCATTGGATTGTAATACATCATTTTACCGTCACATGCAAGAAACTTTATCTGCATATTCTTTTGAAATTCCAACATGTTAAGAGGTTCAAACATATATCTCATTGCAAGAAACAACTCCTGTCTCGATGCTTCAAGCACCTTTAACGCAAGCATTTCCCAATTATCTGTATGCTTTTGCTGTTCATTTTCATAATATTTTCTATTTTCATTTTCAGAATTCAAATTTTTTTCTCTCTGCTCCATATTTTTGTCTCTGATATTCCAAAAGAATACCAAGCCCCTCCATATAAGATGATTTTCTTACCTCATCTATACAATTCGATAAATCTGTGCGGCTTAATAAATCCATTTCCAATATATCTTTTAACATATCATACTTTTCCATACCTGCAAGTTGTACCACTAATCGGATTCTGTTATCACTTAAAAATTCAGTATATCTTTTTCTTGCCGCATCACTAAGTCTGTAAGGATATTTAAGCCTTAGAACCGCTATCTTCCAAGAGGCATCCAAAACATCAATATACATTGCCGCATCAAATATCTTATCATACTCTGCATAATTAATATCCTTTCCTTCTATACACTCTCGATACCTGATTCCAGACCCCTCAGTAATCTGATTTACAATTCTTGCCGGTGTATTTTCCTCATAATTATAAAGATAATATGGAAAAATAAGCTTAGCCTTTCCGTCATCATAATTTATCGTAAGCTCAATCTCATTATTTACCTCCGATAAAATACCTTTAATACACTTTGTATTATCCGTACACCTCTGCATGTTGATAAGCGATATATCGGGACAATTTTTAAATGCACCGTCACCTATATCAAAAACACCGTCATAAAGCGTTATCTGCTTCAAACTCCTGCAATTATAAAATGCATGTGCTCCTATATATTCTATTGATTTTGGAAATGTAATACTTACAAGCTCTCTGTGTTCACTGAAAGCAAACTTATCAATTCCTGTAATAATTTTATCCTGAATTTTATCAGATATAATGTATTCTTTCACATTTCCTGTATATTCTTTTATATATACACCATTATTATATTTGTCAGGAACCACCTTAAACTCAGACATAGCAATCCTCAAAATTTTATTTTCACTTTTTAATCATGTAAAACATGTCTATTTGATATAATATACCACTTATACAAGTCACTTGCAATTTTTCATTTATCACTTTATACTAAATTCGTATAACTAATTAATATGCGCCTCTGCGCCAGAAATGGAGCTAATGTGAGAAAATTTTTTAAATATAACAAGTTTTTCAAACAATCTGTAATATGCGTAGTGCTGCTCACTTTTGTTTTAAATGTAAGCAAGCCATTTATGTCCTACGCTGTTACTCAGGACGATTTAGATGATGCAAACGAACATCTGAATCAGTTAAGAGAGGAAATGTCCGGTCTCTCCGACGAGCTCAGTTCTCTAAACAGCCAGCTTGACAGCGCAAGCAGCAGGCTGAATGATATTGAGAGTAAAATAAAAAGTACAGAGGATAAAATAACACAAGTTTCAAAGCAGATTGAAGAATACAATGTGCAAAAAGACAAACAATATGATGCCATGAAGCTTCGAATAAAATATATGTACGAAAACAGCTCTGAAAACGCCTTTAATATGATTTTTGATTCTTCCGATATGTCTCAGCTTTTAAGAAATATTGAGTACATTACACAAATTTCTGCATATGACCACGATAAAATGCAGGAATTAAGCGAGCTTATCGTAAAATCAAACGAGGCACAAAATACTCTCTCAACTGAACTTGCCTCATTAAATGAATTAAAAGCTCAGGCTGTTGCACAGGCAGACGACATCAAACAGCTTATAAATGATAAAAAAAGCGAAATCGATGCATCGAGCGATGCCATACAGACAGCAGAGCAGATTGCTCTTGCCTATGAAAAATCCATTCAGGAACAAATGATTAACAACCAGATTTCCGATAAAGAAAATATAAATGATAATAATGCAGGCTATGACGGTTCCTATGATTACGACGATAATGATCTGGCAATGCTTGCTGCAATAATTGAATGTGAGGCGGGAAACCAGCCTTATGAGGGAATGGTTGCGGTAGGCAACGTTGTTATGAACAGAGTCAGCAGTCCGCGCTTTCCTAATACCATAACCGCTGTACTCTATTCGAAAAACCAGTTTTCACCTGTTGCAAGCGGACGTTTTGCAATCGTTCTTGCAAGAGGAGCCAAAAGCACATGCGTTCAGGCTGCCCAGGATGCCTTAAACGGTAAAACAGTTACCAATGCTTTATTCTTCCATCAATACCGCCCGTCAATAGATGTAAGCGGAACAATAATCGGCGATCATATCTTCTTCTAAAAAAGCGTCGTTCACGACGCTTGCAAGATTTGCTTCGCAAACTTGTTATCAGAATGCGTCTTCGACGCAATTTCCTATAAAGTAAAAAAGGAATTACCATGATTAAATAGCAAGTCATGGTAATTCCGCTTTTAATTTTATAGGATTACAGTGTCAAATTTTCATATTTTACATAATCAAGCGTTACATAGCCGCCTTTTTCTTCAGTTTCATCAGCATTGTGCATTATAAATACACCATTCTTAACTCCTACCCATCTTCCTGCCTTTGAAGGAATTGTCAATGCATTTAAATAATTTATTCCGTCAAGACTCATTTCAATAGTTATTTCCTCCTTTGGAGCACCCTTTACCATAAGTCCCATCTCATCATGTTCTTCATATCCCACACATTTAACGGTATATTTAAAATACACTGTCTTTTCTTCATCAAAAAAGTCTTTATCCGAAAAAACTGCAATATCTTTTATTTCCTCTTCTGTATATGCAGCATCGCAGTCAAATTTCTGATTGCCTTTTATATGCTTCACAATATATTTTCCATCTTTTTTAAGCACTGCAATACTTGAATACAACATTCCAAGCGATATATATCCCGCCATATCAGCTTCATTCATACCGCTTAAATTCATCTTAGTCACACATGTAAACTCAGGTGCAGGCCATTTTTGAAGCAAAAGATTTCTATAGTCTCCGATAGGTCTTAGCGGAGTCGTATTTACTGCGTTAAGCTTAAGCCTGTTATCCCTAAACTCATACCAGCTCTCATCATAATTAGCATTCCACTGCCACTGCATTCCAAGCTTTCCGTCAGCAAAATCATCACTCGTATCCGGCTCACATACCGGATATTTGTCTGCACATGCTAACTCTTCCACGCTCTTTCCTATATCCGGCTTCTTATATTCCATAACAGGTTCTCCATAATCATTGCCTGTCTTATTAACACCTATTATAGGCCAGTCATTTTCCCAGTGCATAGGCTGCAAATGAACTATTCTTCCAGCTGCATAGACATCCTGAAAATGCAAAAACCAATCCTGTCCTGTAACGGTATCAACCCATGCTCCCTGATGCGGCCCGTTAACAGGCGAATCACCCTGCCTTAAGACAACTTTGTATTCATATGGACCATATACGTTCTTTGAGCGTAAAACTGTCTGCCAGCCTGTCTTTACGCCTCCTGCCGGTGCAAAAATGTAATACCAGCCATTTCTTTTATACATTTTAGGCCCCTCAATCGTCACCTGATCATTGAGATTTCCGTCGAATATTTTTATTTCATCACCTATAAGCTCCATTCCGTCTGGTCTCATCTCAACTATGTTAAGAACGCTTTTATAACCTATTCTGCTCTTGGCAACACCTGCAACAAGATATGCCTTACCGTCATCATCCCAGAATGGACATGGGTCTATCCAGCCTGCACCCGGTCTTATATTAACAGGCTCACTCCACTTTCCGAAAGGATCCTTTGTCGTAGTCATATATATTCCTTCATCAGGCATAGGAAAGCATACATAATATGTTCCCTCATGATAGCGTATTGAAGGTGCCCACACACCACAACCATGCATAGGATTTCTATATCTGAATTCTGGTATTTTATCAAGTATATAATTTACCACTTTCCAATTTACAAGGTCTTTTGAATGTAAAAGAGGCATAGCCGGCGAATTGCAAAAACTCGATGAAATCATAAAATAATCTTCTCCGACTCTTATTGCATCGGGGTCTGAATAATCACAATAAAGAATAGGATTACGGTAATTTCCATTATTTAAATCTGCTAACCACATATTTTATTTCCTCCGCTTATTTTTGTATATATTTTATAATTATGACATGTCAAAATATCATTATCATATTGTTTCCTCCAAACGACGTATGGGCTTTTGACATTTATATAACAAGTATACAATATATATGTTTATAATGCCATACTTTTACAAAATATTTTTACAAAAGTTCTGTATCAGTAAAATCTGACCTTTTGACACTGTTATTCTCATATATAATATCTTTTCTGTTTTTCATATTCTTCCAATATTGACTGTATAAGCTGAGTATCTCCGCATGTATTGTCAGGATGAAATATTTTTACGAGATCTTTATACCTTTTCTTAAGTGAAATCGTATCACTCACACCCTTAAAAAATATATTTACATTTTTATCATATTCCATTTTTCGCCTTGCTTCCCTGTAGGTCTCGTCACGAAAAACTATCTTATCCCTCTCAAAACGTTCTTTATCAGCGGCAAGCTGTCTTGTTTCTCTTTCAAGTATCTGCCACTGTTTGTCAAACAGACTTTTTTGATTTTGAAGCTGTTTGCTAAGAAGCATATTACGTCTCTGCTGTTTTTGAAGCATGCCCTTTTGTATCTCAATAAGTTTTCTTTCATCTTCAAGCTGTCTGCTTAACTCCTCAAGACGAATATTTTCTTTAAAAAGCCATTTCTGCTTATTTTCTAACTGTTCCTGTGTCAGTTCTTCCAAATTTTCCCCGCCTCCAATATTCAATATCTTTAAACTCCACTGTGGAACCAAAAAACTTTTACAGGCTGGGAGCCTGCTTTTGTCTTAATTGTATGTTTAACTCCCGGAAGTGCAATAAATGAATCTCCTTTTTTAATCGGAAATTCCAAGTCATCCAGCTTTGCATAGCCCTCTCCCTCAAGCACATAAAAGCCTTCCTGATCATCATGGCATCCTGGACGTGCACTAAACTCATAATCAGCATAAACTGTAGTGCCTGAAGCACATCCGTTTATACATCCGTTTTCTGCAGTCAGAAATCTGTGAGTTCTGCTGTTTTCTCCCTGTTTTTCTATAACTTCCTCTGCTGTTATATATGGTTTCATATTAATCCTCTTTTCACACTATTCTCTATTACGCACTTATACATAATTATGGTATTAAAACACCCTAATTAAGATTACACGGATTGTTTCGTGCTTCGCACTCCCACAATCCACCCAAACATTCGCATTATACTCCAATTTTGGGGCGTGTCCCAAGGTCATTGCCCCACTACCATGCAAGCGTTCAAGACCTTTTGACACTGTAATAATATAAACTAAAAATCGGGAGTCAGATATAAACCGACCCCCGCATAAAAACTAAGTTGCATTTATTAATTATTTTTGTTTTTGTATCTAAGAAGTTCTGTATAAGCAAGTAAGAAAGGACCAACGCCTTTAGCATCATCTTCTACAATAGGCTCTGACATATAATATTCATATGTACCTGATCTTCTTCCCTTACCGCCAAGACCTGCAACAAGACATATACCACCAAGAGACATATTACCCTCGCTTGTATTAAGATACTTATCACAGATACCATTAATAGCTTTCTCTGCATACTGTGCATATGACTCAGGAAGATATCCGAGACGAACACCCTTAAACAATGAGTAAGCCATTATAGCACTTCCGCTTGTCTCAAGATAATTCTTGTCCATTCCGCCATAATTTACAACCTGATACCACATACCGCTCTCATCCTGATATTTAATCATTGATTCCATGAGATCTGCATAAGCATCCTGAAGCATCTTGCATTCTGCGTCATACTTATGGTCTGAATTATCAACCTTGTCCAAAGTATCAAGTAAAGACATAGAATACCAGCCGATAGCTCTAAGCCATGTGAGCTGTGAAAGACCTGTAACCTTATCACACCAGAATGCCTCTCTGCTTGTATCCATAGCATGGAAATAAAGTCCGTTAAGCGGATTTCTTAAATTCTCTATAACAAACTTAAACTGTGAGAATATATCATCATAGTTCTTCCTGTTGTTAAATCTTGTCTCATATTCCATGTAAAATGGCTGTCCCATATACATTCCATCAAGCCATACCTGATTTGGATAGATATCCTTATGCCAGAAATTACCTGATTCACATCTTGGCATAATCTCTATCTGGCTGTAAACTAAATCAATAGCTTTTCTGTACTTTTCTTTTCCTGTAATATCATACAGTTCAAATAAAGTCTTACCTGCATTGACGTTATCAATATTTTTTTCACCAACATTATAACCGTCAATAGTACCATCTTCATTTACACGGTAATCAATAAAATCATCCGCAAATTTCAAGTACTTTTCATCCTTTGAAATAGCATACATCTCAAGTACTGCCTTAATCATACATCCGTCAATATAATTCCATGTTGACTTCATTCCCTGCTTTAACTTCTCTATGTTCCACATAGGAGCTTCAGGTGTACTCTTCTCAAGAAGTTCATCAATATACTTTACTATAATATCCATTTTCTATTGTTCCTTTACAAAAAATTTGTTATGTCTATAGTACTATAATAACAAGATATTATCAACTTATATTTGGCTAAAAAGTTGAAATTGTACGGAAATTTTACTGAAAATCAGTCTTTTGCATTGATTTTTCTTATCTCTTTAGTTCTTATTTCTTTACAGATTTCATTTACAAATGTATCAAGATTTTTCTGTCCCTCATCGCCCTCATAACGGCTTCTTACAGAAACAAGTCCTGTCTCCTGCTCTTTCTCGCCTACTACAAGCATATAAGGAACTCTCTTTAATCTAGCATCTCTTATCTTAAAGCCAATCTTTTCAGAACGGTTATCAACACTGCTTCTTACTCCATTTTCAACAAGCGTATCACTTACCTTTTTAGCATAATCAGCATACTTTTCAGAAATAGGCAGTACTCTTACCTGCTCAGGGCAGAGCCATGTCGGCAATAATCCTGAATATTTCTCAATAAGCCATGCAATCGTACGCTCATAGCATCCCATTGCAGTTCTGTGAATAATGTATGGTCTCTTCTTTTCACCATTTTCATCAATGTAATACATATCAAACTGTTCTGCCAAAAGAGCGTCCCACTGAATTGTAATCATTGTATCTTCCTTACCATATACATTCTTCGCATTAATATCTACCTTAGGTCCATAAAAAGCAGCCTCGCCCTCATCTTCCACAAACGGAATTTCAAGCTCATTCAGCACGTCTCTTATATGTTGCTGTGTCTCTTCCCAAACCTCAGGCTCACCGATATATTTTTCTTTATTTGAAGGATCCCACTTAGACAAATGATATGTTACATCTTCCTCAACCCCGAGTGTCTTAAGGCAATACTGTGCAAGAGCGATACATCCCTTAAATTCCTCAACCATCTGGTCAGGTCTTACTATAAGATGTCCCTCTGAAATAGTAAACTGACGCACTCTTGTAAGACCGTGCATTTCTCCTGAATCTTCATTTCTGAATAATGTTGAAGTTTCACCATATCTGCAAGGCAAATCTCTGTAACTTTTCTGACTTGCTTTATATACATAATACTGGAACGGACATGTCATAGGACGAAGTGCATATACCTCACTGTCTTTTTCTTCATCGCCGAGTACGAACATTCCATCCTTATAATGATCCCAATGTCCTGATATCTTGTACAAATCAGATTTTGCCATAAGAGGCGTCTGTGTTCTCATATAGCCTCTCTTTGTTTCCTCGTCCTCTACCCAGCGCTTAAGCTCGTTCATAATAATTACACCATTCGGCATTATAAGCGGAAGTCCCTGTCCTATAACGTCTACTGTTGTAAAGATTTCCATTTCACGTCCGAGCTTATTGTGGTCGCGCAATTTAATATTTTCAAGATATTCGAGATATTCTTCAAGTTCCGCTTTCTTTGAAAATGCTGTTCCGTAAATTCTTGTAAGCATTTTATTCTTCTCTGAACCTCTCCAGTATGCACCTGATGAGGAAATAAGCTTAAATGCTTTAATCTGCTTTGTATTCATAAGATGAGGTCCTGCACAAAGATCTGTAAAATCTCCCTGGCTGTAGAAGCTTATCACAGCATCCTCAGGAAGATCCTTTATAAGCTCAACCTTATATGGCTCGTCTTTCTTTTCCATAAATTCTATCGCTTCCTGACGAGGCAGTTCAAATCTTTCTATGGCTGCTCCCTCTTTGATAATTTTCTTCATCTCAGCCTCGATTTTATCGAGATCCTCTCTTGAAAAAGACTCATGATCAAAATCATAATAAAATCCTGTATCAATAGATGGTCCGATTGCAAGCTTAGCCTCAGGATAAAGTCTCTTTACAGCCTCAGCCAGCACGTGTGAACATGTGTGTCTGTAAGCTGCCTTACCTGCCTCATCGTTAAATGTAAGTATACTTAACTCACAGTCTTTATCTACTATAGTTCTTAAATCTTCAACTTTTCCGTCAACCTCGCCTGCACATGCCATTCTTGCAAGTCCTTCGCTTATGTCTGATGCAACATCAATAATTGACATTGCCTGTGAATACTCTTTTACAGAGCCATCCTTAAGTGTAATTTTCATTTTCTAATCCTCCAATCTGAATCTTTATACTCCTGAATTACTTTATAGGATTAGGGTGTTTTGACACTGTAATCCTATAAAATAAAAAATCCCATGCCAAAGTATTAAACTTTAGCATGGGACGATTAATCCGCGGTTCCACCCTGCTTGCCGGATATTAAACAATAATATCACAGCCACTCAAATATGATTGTAACGTAATCAACGGCCTGTATTAAAGGCACTCCGAGGTAGTCTTCGCATGTTTCCGCGTAAGGTACTTTCAGCAGGTGCACCTCTCTCTGAACGTTTTCACATGTTACTCGTCTCATCAACGCGTTGTCATTTTAAATTTCTTTATCCAGTATAGCATTTCATTTTTATTTGTCAAGAAAGCTGTTTTAATATTTCTGATATTTTTAATACTTGATTTTATGGCTGCTTTACAACAACATCTGCCGCACTAAGCTGCGCTTCCTGCTCATAGCTTAAAGTAATCTCATCTCCTGTGACATAATTTATAATAGCAGGATTATCTTTAACAGTCACATCATAGATAGTCTTACTGTTTTCAAGAATTATATAATAATGCGAATTTCCGTCTGTTACTGTCGGAACAATCTTTTGAATTTTTCCGGTAATTGTCTGTTTTTCAACCGGCTTTTCCTGTGCTATTCCGTTATCATTAAGCATCTTTACATAGCTTGCCTCACACTCACTTACAGTATCGCCAATTGCCACAGTCTGATATTTTTCAATATTTAACATCGCATATGATTTTACAAGTCCTGCGCTGTCTTTTAATGCCATAAAATATGTCGGCTGATCGCTCACATTTATAATAATAGGAAATGTTGCTTTATAGCCAAGATGCTGAACCTTACCTTCCGCCGATGACATCGCAGAATTTTCATCAGCTCCTGAAATCTCATAATATCTTGTTTCCATTGTTCTCTGATTCATAAGCACAAAGCCCACGTTTGACTCGTCCTGACCTACTGAAGTAACACCTGTGTAAACCCACACATCATCATCAAGAGCTATATAATTATAACCGTCAGTTGTCCTCAAACAATCCTTTTGTCCGAGTATGCTGTTAAAATATCCATGCTTCAGTTCACCATAGTAATCATAAAGTCCTATAAGCATCTCGGCTGAAAATACCTTATCAACCCATGAAGGAACATCTTCAATAGCATAATCCTGCATTTCTCCCGTAACTGCATTACAAAGCACTACTCTTCCTACAGTAACACCTCCGAAAAGGCCTATGTTATATTTTTTTACAGGACATATCCAATATGGTGTTCCTTCTTCATCTATCTCGAAATTTATTTCATCAAAAATATATGTCGGATAGGCAAATCTCAAATGTCTGTAAATATTTCTCTGGAAATGATCACTCTTTGAATACTTAATTTTCTGCTCAAGTCGTACACATTCAGCTTCCTGAGTTGTCATATCTATCCTTATATAACCCGGTATTCCTTTTGAACTGTTTGTAAACCATTTTATTATACTTCCGTATTCCAACGGTGATACTCTTACAGGTTTGTTGTTGTAATTTATCTGTGAATATGCATCACTTACCTCAAACTGCGATACCATATCAACCATTGTTCCCATAACTCTGTTGCCTATATTAGTTGCTGACTGTTTATCAAGAATAGGTATCTGGTCATAAGACACTTCTTTTATATCTTCTGAAAATTCTCTGTTCTCAACCGTTAAAAGATTATGATACTTTGATGCATTTACTATCTCAGATGATAAAATTGAGCCTATCAGAAAAATTCCAACTACGATAAAGGTTATTATTATGCTGGCTTTTAAAATACCTCTTCCTGCCGGTGTCTTATATTCAAACTCAAAAGTTTCCTTATCAACACCTCTTACACGCTTATATTTAGGCTTAGTACCTTTAATGTTAAACAATGCTGACAGCACAACGCCAACAACGCACAAAAATATAATAAATTTCCAAAAGCCCGGTGCATGAATATTTATAGGCGGCAATGCAGCATAATAATAAATAAAAGCTACGGCTGCAATGACTAATGCAGAAATCGCAATAAACTTAGGTCTGATTTTTTTCATAGATTCTCCTCACTTTTCGTCTTATTAAAATTAGGGTGTCAAAACACCCTAATTTTGATTACACGGATTGTTTCGTGCTTCGCACTCCCACAATCCTACCCAACATTCGCATATCGTGAAGCTTACGCTCCACTTTTATGCTCATTTTGGGCGTGTCCCAAGGTCATTCCCCCACTATTGTGCAAGCACAAGTGGGCTCAAGACCTTTTGACACTGTAATCTTATTAAGAATGACATCAAATAATTTTGAAGCCACCTCGTCTTTGCTCATCTTATCAAGCGGTATACATTCGTCATTTGTAATAATCGTAACTATGTTGGTATCCGTGCCAAATCCTGCGCCCTGAACCTTTAAGTTATTTGCAACTATCATGTCAAGATTTTTCTTTGCAAGCTTAGCTTTTGAATTTTCAAGCATATTTTGCGTCTCCATTGAAAAGCCGCATATAAACTGCCCTTTTTTCTTATTTGCTCCAAGCGTTCCTATTATATCATTAGTTCTTTTAAGCTCTATTGACATATCAGAATCTTTTTTCTTGATTTTTTGGCTGCTGACTTCCTTGGGTGTATAATCTGCAACTGCTGCCGCTTTTACAATTATATCGGCCGTTTCAGAATATTTCATAACTGCCTCATACATTTCCTGTGCAGAACATACATTTACCATATTTACAAAAGGCACCTCGCTAAGCTGTGTTTTACCTGAAATAAGCGTGACATCTGCCCCCCTTAACATAGCATTTCTTGCAATGGCATATCCCATCTTACCCGTTGAATGATTTGATATAAACCTTACAGGATCAATGGCCTCCTGTGTGGGGCCGGCTGTCACAACCACCTTCAGTCCTTTCATGTCCTTTTCAAATTCAAGCTCTCTTAATATGTATGAAAGCAGATTCTCAGGCTCAGGCATTTTACCGTCTCCCGTATCTCCGCATGCCAGATATCCGCACGCCGGCTTTATAACCTCAACTCCATAATCTTCAAGCTTTTTCATATTATCTTTAACTATCGGGTTATTGTACATATTTGTATTCATTGCCGGCGACACCAGTTTCTTACACTTTGCACCATCGCACGCCATAAATGTTGTCGTAAGCATATCATCTGCTATACCATTTGCCGCCTTACCGATAAAATTAGCTGAAGCCGGCGCAACAATTATTAAATCTGCTTTTTTTGCAAGCGAAACATGCTCAACATTGTACTGAAAATTTCTGTCAAATGTATCTGTAAGACACTTATTACCTGTTAATGTCTCAAATGTAATAGGATTAATAAAATTTGCCGCATTTGCAGTCATTATTACATCAACATTGCACGACAGCTTTTTTAAACTGCTCGCAAGATATGCAGCCTTGTATGCTGCAATACTTCCTGTAACTCCCAATATTACGTTTTTACCTTTTAACATCTGACACCTCATTTTTATCATATATAATTTTCAGACCTTTAAGCAAAAGTGCATTGTCAATTATAATTTTATTTTTACATTCCGGAACTATTACCCTTGCAAGCCCTCCGGTGGCAATAACATTGATTTTATCAAGCTCAATATTCATCTCATCTGATATTCTTTCAAGCATACCGTCTATACATGAAGCATATCCGTAAATCACTCCGCTCTTCATGCAGTCAACCGTATTTTTGCCTATAACATTTCCCGGAGAATCAAGACTGATTCTTGGAAGCTGCGATGTCCTTGCGACCAAAGAATCGAGTGCCACCTGAGCTCCCGGCAAAATCACTCCTCCCTGATAATTGCCGCTTATATCTACAACTGACATTGTTGTAGCTGTACCGACATCTATTATTATAGCCGGGGTACCATACTCATTAATTGCCGCAACTGCGTCAACAACCAAATCCGCTCCGACTCTTCTCGGCTCATCCATATGGATATTTAATCCCGTCTTAATTCCGGGACCTACGACCATAGGTGCCACATGAGTAATCTTTTCAACCGCCATTTTTATAATATTTACAAGCTGCGGAACAACTGAAGATATTATAGTTCCCTTTATGCGGCTGACATCTATTCTATACAGTTCAAGCACTGTCTTAAATATAACCGCATACTCAAGTTCTGTTTTATTTCTGTCAGTTGAAAGACGCTCCTCAAAAATAACCTTATCATTGTTTACACATCCTATAACAATATTGGTATTTCCCATATCTATCGCAAGTACCATATCTTTACCGGTTTT
Organism: uncultured Eubacterium sp.; assembly: GCA_900552795.1. GTDB lineage: Bacteria > Bacillota > Clostridia > Lachnospirales > Lachnospiraceae > Lachnospira. The sequence continues at coordinate 53,911 of USBB01000010.1, read as the reverse complement.
ATCTGCACTTTTACTTATCATAAAATATTTTCCTATCTTTTATTTTTTTACTGCAACAAGCAAAGCCTTGCCGATTCCCATCACAAGAACAGCTGCAACTATAGCCTCAGGAACCCCCTGCGTTCCTATAACGCCCAAAATTACACCATAAAGTGCCTCAAAAGCTATTCCTTTTGCTGCCGCATAACTGCTTCCGAACAAAAAATAAATCCCGTTCATGACAAGGAGTGTGTTTGTAAGTGACCCTGCAACACCTGCTACCGCTAAGGCAGCTATACTTTTCGCTTTAAATTTAGCAAACAATTTAAGCATACCCTTGTACACATAGTATGCAACCACACCTATCAAAATACGAGGTACCATACATACTATTATACTCGCAAAATTGCCATGAACATCTCCTACACTGTAAAAAGGCGAAAATACAAAAGAAGTAAGATTAGGATTAAATGTATTATTAATCATACTTGTAAGTCCAAACACTCCTCCCAAAAATGCTCCTTTTTTCGGTCCCAAAACGATTGCTCCGATTATTACAGGAATATGAATAATTGTTGCATTCATAAATCCAAGCGGTATGTACCCAAAATAAGGCACAAACGCCATTGCAATAATAATTGCCGTGAACATCGCCATTAGCACAAGTTCTTTTGTCTTTGCTGTTTTTTCTTTCATTGTAACTCCTTCTGCGCATTTTAGCGCCAATAATGTTATCGCTCATTAAAGATGCAATACATTGTTTATTATAATACTTTTTCTGATTATTAACAAGAACACGTTATATAATGAATTTATAGTCTTGACATAATAATAAATTAAGTAGAAAATATAATCATGTATATCTTTTAAGCTTCGAACAGGTTGCTTTTTGCAATCTCACATATCGGATATACAACTATAAATGAAAGGCAAATTTATATGAAAACTGGAATAGTATTTGAGGGAGGCGCTTTCAGAACTGTATTTTCATGCGGCGTCATGGATGCATTTCTTGAAAGTAATATAATGCCTGATTACATTATCGGTGTTTCAGCCGGAGCAGCTTACGGTGCGTCATATATATCAAAGCAAAAAGGGCGGAATCTTAAGCTCATACTTGATTATGGACAAGACAAAAGATATATGGGCTTAAGAAATCTTTTGAACCCAAAAAACAAATGCTTTTACGGACTTGATTTTGCATACAACATACTGCCTAACCAGATTCTTCCGTTTGATTATGACACATACAATTCATATAAAGGTGAATTTTATGCTGTTGTTACCAATGTTTTGACAGGAAAGCCTGAATATATGCCATATGATGCACATGACAAAAGCAGTTCTGTTTTAAAAGCGACATGTGCTCTTCCTATTCTTTTTCCTTTAATCTACATTAATAACACACCTTATCTTGACGGGGGTCTTTCCGATTCAATCCCTTTTGAAAAGGCTTTTGATGATGGTTGTGACCGGGTGGTGGTTGTTCTCACAAGAGAAGCAGGCTACAGAAAAAGAACCACTTCTTCAACCAAAGCTATTGCAAGGGCTTACCGGAAATATCCTGAGATAGCCAAAGCTCTTGTAAAAAGAGCAGGTAATTACAACAGATGTCTCAAACGTCTTGCAAAATATGAAAAGGATGGCCGCGTTATAGTTATAAGACCTGAGGATACTAATGGTTTTTCAAGAATGGAAAAGGATAAAGCCAAAATACAAAATCTTTATAACGATGGTTATAATAAAGGGATTGCTGTTTCAAATACAGTAAAACAGTTTTTCAGCGATGGTTCAGACAAATAAAATGCTTTTTACCAATCAAACTAATTTAAAAACGGAGGTATAATCATGTTTAAATTTAACAGCGAAGTGACAGCAACAGATTGTGAACCGGGAGTGACACGTAAAATACTGTGCTATTCTGATGAATTAATGATGTGTGAAATCACATTTAAGAAAGGTGCACAGGGTAACTTCCACAAACACGAGCATTTACAGATTACTTACATAGCAAAAGGCAGCTTTGAATTTACAATTGATGGCGAAACAAAGATTGTTAAGCAGGGCGACAGCGTATATATGCCATCAAATGCAGTTCATGGAGTAACTGCTCTTGAGGATGGTATACTTGTCGATGTATTTAATCCATGCAGACAGGATTTCCTATAAAGATTAGGGTGTCAAAACACCCTAATTTTGATTACACGGATTGTTTCGTGCTTCGCACTCCCACAATCCTACCCAACATTCGCATATCGTGAAGCTTACGCTCCACTTTTATGCTCATTTTGGGCGTGTCCCAAGGTCATTCCCCCACTATTGTGCAAGCACAAGTGGGCTCAAGACCTTTTGACACTGTAATCCTATAAAGTAAAAAATCAAGCAGACACCGGAAAACAAAACCGATGTCTGCTTAAATTACATTTATTATAATTATTAAAATACACAGCCTGCTTATGCTCTGAGTGAAACTTTCTTTAATATATCCCTATCCATATAATAACTAACGCCGAGGCAGTTTATAATAACACCTGATGCCCCAAGCTCATCCACAAGGCTTACAAGTTCCTTAAACTGATAAAGCATTGTCTCATAATGTCCCTTATAACACTTCTCAAGTTCAAAACCATCAGTAAATGCAGGAACTGCAATTACCTGACCTCCGTCCTTAGATGTGGCACGATCTGAAAGGTCTATAAACGGATGAGATATCTCTATCTCCTCCTCCTTTTCCTCCTTTACGCATGGTATCATAAATTCTGAATTAACCATTGCCTCAAACATCTTATCTTCACGCCTTTTAAGCATCTCTTCTCTTCCGTCAATCGCCGCTTTTTTTCTGTACTCCTGTAAGAAATCTATCATACCGGCCTCAAGTGCGGGATTTGTGATATATTTATCATCGAAAAACTCTTCATAAGAATAAAATTCTTCTCTTGCTACTTCAAAAGGCTCGCCTTTGCCGTCTGTAAACTTTATATTTCTGTATCCATTGCGGTACATATGTGCAATCTCACTCTTAAAACCTGCATTATCTACAACTCCGAATGTAGCATCATAACCTGCATTACAAAGCTGTCTTTCTATATTCTGACATGCAGTAAAATCGTATGCCACCATTAAATCACCATCAACATAATATGGATATCCCGTGAGGTTACTGTATACAACCCAAAGGTGTTCAGCAGCATTAATCTTATTTATAGTCAATGGTCTGTATAATTCTAAAATCTTTGAAAAATATCCGGCGTCATTATCGTTATTTTCATAGACAGCTTTTTTTATACATTCAGGCAACATCCTGTTTACCACATAAATACTGTCTGTAAGAGATAATTTCTCAAATGCCGCAATACCGTAATCTTCATCCTTTGTAATATGTCTTAATATGTCTTGTGCTCTTCTTGTGTTCATAGAAAAATCCTTCCCGGTTACATTTTTTTGCTTTTATTATGATACCACAAAAGCCTCTCTTTATCAACTTTAATAAAGCAGTTCTACAAATTCAACTCGTACTGTCCAACATATTTCCAGGTTACACCTTTATCATCGGACTCATATTTAGCTGCAGTCTTTCCGCTGTTATATGTACCGTCACTCCCCTGTGTAAGATACACAATCAGCTTTCCGTTATCTTCATAAAATGGAACAAGCGCTTCTTTATATACATCGCTCCACGTAAGCTTTTCCGTTCCTGTCTGACCGTCACTTTCTGTTCCATTAGCAGCCGTACTGTCAAGCTCCTGCTCCTCCAATAATATCTTTGAAAATGTTTTGCCGCCGTCTTTTGTCATATAAAGATTACTATCCATTCCCTCAACATAGTCATAGCAGAAAAATCCGTTATCTTCATCTATATACTTAACACCTTTTATAATGTTATTTGTAGGCCCTGTACCTGCATCCGACCAGGTCTCACCACCATCAGATGTCACATATATTTTTGAAGTCTGCTGACTGTCAAACCTGTCGTAGCCTGCAACAACCACACCCGATTTTTCATCAAAAAACTCGACATAATAATAGTCTGCTGTATATATTTCTGCAATTTCACATGTAAACCAGTTCTTGCCCATATCATTTGAATATATTATTGTCACCGGCATCTCTTTACCATTGGAAATTTTTCCGCCATACATAAATGCTGTCATAGTAGTACTTACTTTATATGAATCAGACTTTAAGATGGTGCTGCTATCCTCCTGCATAAGAAGATTATGAATATCAACAGGAACCGTTATATAAGTTTCTCCGCCATCATATGTCACACTCAGTATAGAATTTATTATCTCATATCTTGCAAGTGCAGTATCATCATTCGTTTTACCATTTACGCTGTCTGTTACATTTTCCTTAAGACTTTCATTGTATCTTGCAATCCCGTATTCCTCCGGTGTAAACATATCTGCTACATGAATAGTTGCTGTTCCGTCATAATGGTCGTCTATACTAAACTTCACTACCCATTCACATTTCAGTCTTCCATCATCAAGCACGCCGCCCCAAGGATAAAAATATTCTGATGATGAATCTGCTACTTTTGCCGAAAAACTGATTAAAACTATTTTCTCATTATCATCAAGCGTAGTTGTCTCATCTATTTTAACTTTTTTAAGAGTTTTTGAGCGCGGAAGATACTTTTGTGAAAATTGCTCGGTAAATTCCTTTATCCATATATCTCCGATTTTACTGACTGAAAGATTTTTGATTGTCTGATTTTCAGCATCGTCACCTTCATTAAGAACATTTCCCATATAATCAATATCGACAGTAAATGTATATCTCGATTTGAGTTCTATCATTCCTGCCTTTTTATTGATAAATCCCGAATACATCACAATAAATGCGACGAGAAGCGTAAATATCAAAACAGCAATTCTGCCCATTATTCTTCCTGTTTTTTTACCTATCTTCATAATTAATCTCCATTCTGACGCATTTGTTTAGCTTATCCGCTGTTCTTTTCAAATGATGCAAAAATCGTTTATATTAAACCTCACTCTTAATATGCATGGCTACTCTCATTATCTTGCGATAATGCTTATACCACCACAAAAAGTACATTGCACCTGCTCCAAAAAGAAGCATAACAAATGCAAATACAGGATGTACAACTGTAATCCATTCATGGCTTATTCTTCTGTTTATTAAGGGTATGCCGTATGCCAGCAAAATACTCAATGCCATGATGGAACCGTTATATGCGCTCCTGCTGTTATAAAGCAACTTAAAATTATCGTATATCAATATCGTAAGCATCTCACCAATAGGCCTTGCGCACATTGTAACAAAGCTAAGTACAAGACTGTTAAAAAATGATACGCCAAATAAACTTAATATAATAGTAAAATATATAAAATCTGATATCATTTTGTATATGATATTGCCTAAAAAGCTAAGATAAGGCGTCACCAGCATAACCCTTACAACCAAATATTCCCTGTCGCCCATGGCAAGAACCGTCGTATTCGCAAGACTGCCGCATAATGTCGACAAAAAGAAAAACATAAAAATAATCGTAAGCTCCTGGTGAAGTCCTATCAAAGGACATATATCCGCAATTATCAAAAATGGTAAATATATAAACACCAGCACATACATATATTTTCTTAAAAATTCATATAAAGTAACACCTAACTGTGCAACAACACCTACAGCAGTACGCACGCCATTATTCTTCTTATCAAAAATCTGTGTACTTATCAGATTGCCTAAAACGGGAATTTTCATTAACATTCTTAGAAATCTGTTAGTTCCCTCATGAAATCGCAGTATCTTTTCTGCGAACATTTTTTTAAAGAATATCATTTTCTTCTTCTCCCAAAATATCTAAAATAGCATGCTTAATTTCAGTTATTTCAAGCATCTCTTTTGTAACCTCATTAATCTCACCGTTGCTGAGAACCAAAATATCGTCTGCAACATGCGTCGCAATATCCAAAAGCGCCGTGGTCACAATAATAATATGCCTATCCTTTTCTTCTTCAAGCACATCTATAAAAGTGTCAATAAATTCCTGACTGCAGTAATCAACAGGTTCATCAAAAAGCATAACGTAAGGCTTTTGAACTAAAAATGCTGCAAGCTGCAGACGCTTTTTTTCTTCAAAATTGTAATCGCAGATAAGCTTATTCATAGACTCTTCACTCATCGCTACTCTTTCAAGGTAATAATCAGGCTCTTTTGACTTTTTCTTCAATTCACATAAAAATTTTATAAATTCATATCCTGTTACATACAAAGGAAGCACACTCTGTTTTGCGGCATATCCAATATCCTCATTTACATCCATTCGTATCTGTCCGCCGTCTATAGGCATATCTTCACAAATACATTCCAAAAGCGTTGTTCTTCCGGAACCTAATCCCCCAAGCACAGGATACAGCCTTCCTGTCTCAAATGTAAAATCGACATCAGAAAAAACTTCAGTTTTGTTATATAACTTCTTTACATGACTTAACTGTAACATAAAAAATCCCCATTCCGCAGTATAATAAACCAGTAAAATATTATACTACAAATATTTATTTTTCGCAATTCCTTTATTATTGCAATTATTAGAGGTAAATGGTATAATAATCGCACTTTGTGCGATTCAAAGCAGAGTTATCTGCCTTGCGCAGCTAACATCTCAAAAACATTTAACACGCAAAATCTTTTTGCAGAAATGGAGTTTTTATGTATTTTAAGAAAAAAGGCTGGAGGCTTTTATGGGCTCTGTATATTTTTATATATCTCCCATGGTTTTTTACTCTTGAACATTTTATAACGCTGGATACTCCCGGCATCCACATTCTAAATACACAGATTGATTATGCCATTCCTTTCTGTGAGTACTTTATTATACCATATATATTGTGGTTTTTCTATGTAGCCGGTGCCTGTATTTTAATGTATTTTATAGCAGATAACGCGGAATTTTTGAAATTTGCAATTTCTCTTGCAGGGGGCATGAGCATATGTATGATAATATGCATGATTTATCCAAACGCAATAACACTACGCCCTGAACATATACCTGACAACATCTTTGGAAACATAGTAGCCGGTCTTTATGCAACCGACACATCAACAAATGTTTTTCCAAGTATACACGTTTATAATTCACTCGCAGTCCATATTGCACTGTACAAATGCAAAGCACTTAAAAATCACCACGTTCTGCTTTGGTCATCTTTTATTCTGGCCACATTAATCTGTCTTTCTACTATGTTCTTAAAACAGCACTCTATCGTGGACGTTATAGGAGCATTTATACTTATGGCAATTATGTATATTCTTCTTTATGTAGTTAAATATAAGAAGCACAGCAGTTCAAAAGCAGACGCATAAATGGGATTATAATCATATCACACAAAAAACCGGCTTCACGTTAGTTTTTACTTTCGGAAGCCGGTTTTTTCTTTATTCATCAAATATATTTACAATTTCTCCGTCAAGGATTCTGTTCATATTCTTAACCGCGCAGAAATTTCCGCACATTGAACATGTATCCTCTTTTTCAGGCTTTGCTGATTCTCTGTATCTTCTTGCTTTCTCAGGGTCGATTGCAAGCTTGAACATTTCTTCCCAATCAAGCTTCTTTCTCGCAGTACTCATTTTTGTATCCCAATCTGACGCCCCGGGAATTCCTTTTGCTATATCAGCCGCATGAGCCGCAATTTTTGATGCTATAATACCTTCCTTTACATCATTAAGATCAGGAAGTCTCAAATGCTCAGCAGGAGTTACATAACAAAGGAAAGATGCTCCATAAGTTGCAGCTATGGCTCCGCCTATTGCCGCTGTTATATGGTCATACCCAGGCGCTATATCTGTAACAATAGGTCCGAGCACATAAAATGGTGCTCCCTTACATATGGTCTTTTGTATCTCCATATTTGCCTGTATCTGATTTAAAGGCATGTGTCCCGGTCCTTCTATCATAACCTGAACGTCCTTTTCCCACGCACGTCTTGTAAGCTCTCCCAATGTCACAAGCTCTTCAATCTGCGAAATATCCGTAGCATCATCTATACAGCCTGGTCTGCATGCATCTCCAAGACTCATTGTGACATCATATTCTCTGCAAATATCAAGTATTTCATCATACCTTTCATAAAACGGATTTTCTTTACCTGTCATTTCCATCCAGGCAAATATGATTGAGCCGCCTCTTGAAACAATATTTGTAAGTCTCTTTGCCTCTTTAAACCTGTGAGCAGTAGACTTATTTATACCACAATGGATTGTCATAAAATCAACGCCGTCCTGTGCGTGCATTCTTACGATATCAATCCACTCATCTGTCGTTATATCCTTTAATGGTTTATGATAATAAACAACAGCATCATATATCGGCACCGTACCTATTACAGCCGGACACTTTGCAGTAAGTTCTCTTCTGAATTTTCTTGTATCTCCGAACGAACTTAAATCCATAATTGCCTCAGCGCCCATTTTAACTGCATTATTAACCTTTTCAAGCTCCATATCCATATCAATGCAATCTCTTGAAGTACCAAGATTTACATTTATCTTTGTTCTTAATTTATCGCCGATACCATTAGGGTCAAGACTCTGATGAAGTTTATTTGCAGGTATAATAACCTGTCCCTTAGCAATAAGTTCCATAAGATTATCGACATTCATATTTTCCTTTGCAGCAACAATTTCCATCTCATTTGTGATAATGCCTTTTCTTGCCGCATCCATTTGTGTTGTATAAGTCACTCTATTCTCCATTCCGCCATTAAAACAGCATTTTATAATATATTTAGATCATATAAAATTATCAACAGCAAATCAATTATTTATAAATGAAGCACTCTTTCCTTGATTTCCTGTGTACGTCCCTGATTCCAGAACTGTGTGCCTATATATCCGCATGTTCTTCTCGCAACATTCATCTTATCCTGATTTCTGTTGCCACAGTTTGGACACTCCCAGATAAGCTTGCCGTCCTCATCTGTCACAATCTGTATCTGCCCTGTATATCCGCATTCCTGACAATAATCACTCTTTGTGTTAAGCTCTGCATACATTATGTTTTCATAAATGTACTGCATAACCGAAAGCACAGCAGGAATATTATCTGCCATATCCGGAACCTCAACATAGCTTATGGCTCCACCCGGAGAAAGCTCCTGGAACTGGGCTTCAAACTTAAGCTTATCAAATGCATTTATATTTTCTGTCACATGAACATGATAACTGTTTGTAATATAATTCTTATCTGTAACACCCTCTATCTTTCCAAAACGTTTCTGCAGACATTTTGAAAACTTATATGTTGTAGATTCCAATGGTGTACCATATAAAGAAAAATCAATATTAGTCTCGGCAGCCCATCTTTTGCATGTGTCATTTAAATATCTCATAAGCTTAAGCGCAAATTCTGTACCCTCAGGTTCAGTATGCGATACACCTTTCATATATCTTGTGCATTCGCACAATCCGGCATATCCTAATGAAATTGTTGAATATCCGCCATAAAGAAGTTTATCTATCGTCTCGCCTTTTTTAAGTCTGGCAAGTGCTCCGTTCTGCCACAAAATCGGTGCAACATCAGACGGTGTTCCCTTTAATCTGTAATGTCTGCACATAAGAGCTCTCTTACAAAGTTCAAGTCTTTCATCAAGAATTTCCCAGAATTTATATTCATCTTTTCCCGAAGAACATGCGACATCAACAAGATTCAATGTAACTACGCCCTGATTAAATCTTCCATAAAACTTGTACTTATTATTTTCATCTTTATATGTTGTAAGGAAAGAGCGGCATCCCATACACGGATAGCAGTTTCCTTCTTTTAATTTTTTCATGATTTTTTCGGAAATATAATCAGGAACCATGCGTTTTGCAGTACACTGTGCGGCAAGCTTTGTAAGTTCCCAGTATTTTGAACCCTCGCGTATATTATCTTCCTCAAGAACATAAATAAGCTTAGGGAATGCAGGTGTTATCCAAACGCCTTGCTCATTTTTTACCCCCTGTATTCTCTGACGCAAAACTTCCTCAATAACAAGCGCCAAATCGTCCCTCAACTGTCCTTCAGGAGCTTCGTCTATATACATAAACACTGTCACAAACGGAGCCTGACCGTTCGTTGTCATAAGCGTTATAACCTGATACTGTATCATCTGAACTCCGTTTTTGATTTCCTCACGAACTCTTAATTCAGCAACCTCACGTACCTTTTCCTCTGTATATTCAATTCCTGTTTTGTCAAATTCTTCGCGAACCTTACGTATAAATTTTTCGCGGCTTATCTGCACAAACGGAGCAAGATGCGTAAGACTGATACTCTGCCCGCCATACTGTGAGCTTGCTATCTGTGCAATCGCCTGTGTTGCTATATTACATGCTGTTGAAAAGCTGTGCGGTTTTTCAAGCATAGTCTCGCTGATTACTGTACCGTTCTGCAGCATATCATCAAGATTTACAAGACAGCAGTTGTGCATATGCTGTGCAAAATAGTCAGCATCGTGAAAATGTATAAGTCCCTGCTCATGCGCTTCCACTATATCCTGCGGCAAAAGAAGTCTCTTTGTGATATCCTTGCTCACCTCTCCTGCCATATAATCACGCTGAACACTGTTAACTGTAGGATTCTTATTTGAATTTTCCTGCTTAACTTCCTCATTATTACACTCAAGCAGACTTAAAATCTGTTCATCAGTTGAGTTTGATTTACGCACCAAAGCCCTTTTATATCTGTATGTAATATACTTTCTTGCAACAGAAAATGCTCTCAGATTCATGATCTGATTTTCAACTAAATCCTGAATTTCCTCAACACTTAAAGACCTGTTCATCTCAACACAGATTTGTTCTACATTCTGTGCTATTATTGCAATCTGTTCATCAGAAAGCTGTTCATTATGCACCACTTCATTGTTTGCTTTTGCTACAGCCGCCATAATCTTTTTAATATCAAAGGTTACTTCAGAGCCGCTCCTCTTAATAATTTTCATAAAAATCCTCCGTTCCTAAATTCATCAAATCAAATGCAGCATAAATTTCATTTGTATATCTTTAAAGTCAATTGCTTAAAGTACTAAAAAACCTTGCCCATTGTTCCGAGCAAGGTTAATTATACAATATATATGTATTCAAAGTCAATACGCATCACAATATATAGTAATAATGTACCACAACATATAGTGTACTTAAATCAAAAGAGATTCATAAATCAACAGCACTATATCTTATTTTCAGCAAAAAGTCTTAAGTATGATGCTGCAATTTCAGCACATGTAACCTCGTAATCAGCCCACTGTGATGCCTCAATTTTTTTGTTGAATGTTATAAGCCCCTTAATATCATCTTGGCTTCCTATAATACATTGAATCGTTGATAATATACTTCTTTTTTTCATCTCTGTACAAAAATCAGGGGCATTATCCATAATTTTTCTTAAGAAACTGACATTTATACTTCTGTTATTGCCAAGCATTTCCTTAAATTCAGGACTATAAACATACATGGCATCATCATTTTTATCAGCATCTGCGCCAAAACTGTACACAGCTTTAAGTCCGTCTCCATAATATATATCAATGCTGTCAATATTATAAGCAGTCTTCATATGCGCAAACATATCTCTTATCGCCTTTTCCCTATCTATGGCAACTTCAGCAAAAAAATTTCCAAGATACTCAAGTTCTTTATTTTCCCTGCTGCTGATACTCTGTGAATCTTTCTTTTCAACAGATGCCTCATAAGACTCTCTGTGAAGTTCATCCCTGAAAAACACATATCTGTCCCTGCCTTTTTCTTTTGCAATATAAAGACAATGATCAGCCTTCTTAAACAGCTCTTCAAAATCGGTTCCGTTATTAGGATAGATTGATGCTCCTATAGAACAGGTAATCATAAAATCAGTGAATTCTTCTGAAAACTCCCACTTAATCTGCGTTCTCATTGCCCTAAGCACGCCTCTTAACATCTGGTCATCATTAATGCCGTTAAGAACTATCATAAATTCATCGCCGCCTATGCGTCCGACAACTCCGTCCTCTCCTACTACCTCCTTTAATCGCTGTCCGACTCTTGCTAATATCTTGTCACCATACATATGACCATAAGTATCATTTACGCTCTTAAAATGATCTACATCAAGTATAACAATTATCGTTCTGTTTCTTTTATTTTCTTTTAAAGTATTGATTGCATACTCAGTAATTGCTTTCTTATTGTATACCTTTGTAAGCGAATCATACTGAAGTTCATCCATCAGTTCCAATGCCTCATTTGAGCGTGCTGTAGCTCCGTCTGACAGAATTCTTCCTATAATCTCACCCTCTCCTTCAATGCCGCTGTTATAATATATTCCTGTAAATCTTAATGTCTCGATTATATTTCCATGTGTTCTTATTGAACAGTTAATCTTTGTTGAAATACTCTGATTATAATCTTTTAGTGCTATTATAAATGCCTTAAAAAGTCCTCTTTCATTGTCTGCGACATACCTCTTTTGAAGCATTTCGTCTGACCATTCATCAATATCCATATTATAATCAATAACACGCTTAAGTTCATCATAATGAAATATCTTCAAAACATTCGTAACCTTATTATAATTGAACATATATTCATCAGTCATCCCAAAAAGGAGCCGCATTTTTTCTAAATCAGATACAATTTTTTCATTAAGTAAAACAGTGTCTTCTATATCAATAATTTCAATATCTCTATACCCTTTATCTTTAAATGCATTATCCTCATGACATAATTTCACTACGTTATATCTGTATTCATTAGTATTCCTTTTGAGTCTGAAAATTCTTCTTGATACACCGTTAATTTTCCCGCTCATAAATGCTTTAAATTCACTCACCTCATCAGGATGAACAAAATCAATAAGTCTCAGGCATCTCACATCTACAGATTCAAAATATGAAAGAAATGACTTGCTCGCAACTCCAACATTATATTCATCATCTATAGATGCCTGTTTCTTTTCGAGTTTATGAGGCTCATTTTTTATATTAACATTATTATCAACAGCAATTTTACCATCTTCAATCATATAAAAATCCCCTGTTAAAATTTTGTATTGAAATTACGAACTTGTTTAATATCTGACTAAAGTATAGTACTTTAGTATCAATTTTGCAACACAATTAATCAACAGATTATCTGTTTTCAAATAATCTTTTAGTGTTCACTTGATTTCAATGTCAAAGAAGCTGATTTTATCTGCAAATACTGTTGTTTTTCCTGCATGTAAAATAAATAATCTGACGTTTTTGTGCCATATCTTCAGCAATTTTTCTTCCTCTTTCAAACATTTTGTCATCAAGATTTACAAATATATCATCAAGAAGCATTACCGGCTGTTCTTTTTTATAAAGTACATCGATTACTGCAAATCTTTCGCAAAGCCATATTATATCTTTAATGCCTGTACTGTAATAATCTATCTGCCGCGGCGTTGATCCTGACAAAATATTTACATCAAATTTCACATCAATCTCTGTCCTGCTGCTCAAATCTTCATCAAAATATCGTATATATTGCCTCATTTTACTTATTACACTGTCCATATATCCAACAGTATAACTTTCTTTTGCCATAATCATAAAGCGTCTTGTTTTTGTAAGCAGCTCTGCTCTTTGTGAAGCTTGTTTTAACTGTTCAGAAAGTGTCATCTTTTCCCGCTTCAAATCTGCCGTCTTTTTTAATATTTCATCAGCTTTTTCATTGATTGCACTTTCTTTTAAATTCTTTAACTTAGCACCAGCATTTTTCCTTATAGCTTCATGCTCTCTTTCAATATCCGATAACGTATCATATTCATCTTTATATAACGCAATCTGTTTATATTTATTTTCATTAATCTCACATAGCTTAATATTATCCGCAAACTGCCTACATCTTTTTACATTTTTTATAGAAAAATATCCAAAAATCATTGACATCATCAAGCACAGCAACGCGGCAATAAAAAATCCCTCTGCCGCAGATATAATTAATAATGCCGCAAAAATAATTATAAACACAATTCCTGATACAATTCTTTTCTTTGATGATTCTGCTCTTTTTCTGTTATACTGCATTTCGTCATCATTTTCCCTTAAAAGCCTGTCAAGCTCATCACTTTCAATCACACCGCCCGAAAAATAGTCATCAAGCCATTCAAGTCTGTGTTTCCAATGATAATTCTCCTCTTTAAATTCTTCATCTGTAAATTTTAAAGCACTGCGCTCCTTGTTCAAATCATCATAATCGTTCTTAAGCCTTACAAGCTCGTCATTAATATTATTTATCTTATATTCAAGCTCATTTATAACGCCTTTTCCCGCTGTACTTTTGTAGTATCTTATAGCATCATCTATGCTTTTTTTTGCACACTCAAAGCTGTTTGCACCTGTACTTATATCAGTGCCCTCTCCCAGTGATTCATAAAGTCCGCTTCCTGCCGCAAACCTTGTATCCTTTCCCGATATCCACGCTGTGTTTGCAAATGTATCACGGTCTGTCCCGAACAGTTCTTTTCCTATATTGACAGTATAATCATTGCTTACAAGCCCTGTGGCTTTATCAATAAGTAAAAATGTATCATCACTTTCCTTATCGCCAAATGTCCTTGTAAGCCTGTATTCCTTTGAAGCTGCAATAAATTCTACATATCCTCCGAATATTCCCTGCTGCCACGGTTTATATTTCTTTCTAAGCGCATCATTTAACTGCTTTCTCGTCCTTGTCCCCGGCATTCCGAAAAACATTGCCTTGATAAATTCCGAGAGAGTTGTTTTTCCTGCACCATTTTCGGCATATATTTCATTCAATCCCGGTTTTGGCGAATATCTGTAATCACTTAACACTCCAAAATTTTCAATATAAATATAAGTTATATACACTATCTTACCGCCTCTCCGTTCAAAGAATCCAAGCCCAGCTTTATAATTTCACTTTTTAACTGCATATCCTCGTCTGAGGCCATAACTGTCCTAACAAAATACCCTCTAAGTGAATTTTCATCCATGTATTTTTTTATATCTTCCTCTATAGTTGTCCTGTCTTCAAGCCTGAAAGCAAAATATTTTCCACAAAAATAATTATTTATATATCCAATATCCACACTTGTCTCAAATGATAATTTCCCCGTAAGTACAACCTTAACCATGTCGTCATGACTTATCAGAGAAAGCTTATCCTCTATACAGCTTACCGCCGCGGCAGTATCATAATCTGCCTCAATCAAAATCTCCTCAACATGCGCACTTCTTTTACCAAATTCAACATATTTCCTATAAACAGACTCTCCGTCTATATCTAATTCCACAAAGCCATGCCTTCCGCATTCATCAAAGCCTCTCGGCTCAAGACAGCCACAATACTCATATACACCACGATCATCTATTATTCCTCCGTATGCCTTATGAATATGTCCGAGTGCAAGATAATCAATATTTTTACCTTTAAGCTTTTTAACTACATCTGCCTCTGTATGCATTATCAATATATTCACATCATCTTTTTTTAAATTAAGATTATTTACATACTTATCATCTGTAATTCCGGTAAAAACTATATTTCCGTATCTGTAAGCGCACCCCTTACCCATAAAAAGCTTGAGATTATCTGATTTTACAAAATCATTAACCAACACATTGTCATCATGATTTCCGCAAAGATACAAAAAGTCAATCTGAGGATTTTTTTGTATACAATCAGCTATTATCTGTTTTGTTTTAATTCGGATTCTGTCCGTATCAAATAAATCTCCTGCTATAATTATGACTTTCACTCCTGAATCCGCACCATATTTTACCATATTCACAAAAGATATAAGTAGCTCATCTCTTCTTATATCTGCCTGTTTTGCACTAAGACTCGTATTAAGACTTGAATCCAGATGTATGTCTGCACAATGTATTACTTTCATTTATACTGCCCGCCTTTCACAGATACATTATAAATGCAGGCCCTGTTTGTGTAAAGAATTTAAGGCAAATATATAACTTTAGTACCAATACAAAATATGGTATTTCTTTTTTTCAAATCATATGATATAATACAACATATTGTTGCTCGTGTCAGTGTAAAGATAGAGCTTATCACTAATATTTTTTATTTTCGAGGAGGGTTTTTCATTAATGGAGCGTGTAAAGATGAACAAGGTTGAGGTTTCTCACGGAAACAGTATTAAAAAATTTCCGGTATATGAAATTTATCTTGATGGGGTAATTGTGACGAAGGTATCCTCTGAATCGGATGCTTTAGAAATGGTTTCACGCTGGCAGGAAATATATAAGTGATTAAAATATCAAAAAATCTCTCTCCACCGTCATTTAATATGACAGCGGGGAGAGATTTTTGTTTAACTGTTATTTAATCTTGCTTAAGATTACATCAACACACTTTTTCTCACCAAGCACTTTAATGTGGTCTCCCTTTTTAAAACAATAATCAACCGAAGGCATCACATTAACCAAACCATTCTCATCAACTATCGCAATGATATTTACATCATACTCAGCACGTACATTGACTTCCCTTATAGTTTTACCCGCCCATTTGTCAATGATCGGGATTTCATATATAGAATACTCATCTGTCAATTCTATATAATCAAACACATTGTTCTCGCTCCACTTTGCAGCAAGATTGTTTGCAACATCCCTGTCAGGATAAACAACTTCATCTGCACCATTCTTTAACAAAAACTTGGCCTGAATGTCTCTGCTTGCCATACTTATTACGTATTTAGCTCCCATCTCCTTTACAAGGCTTGTAACTTCAAGACTGTTCTGAAAATTCTCACCTATGCACACTATTACCAAATCAAAATTGCGCACACCGAGACTTTTTAACACATCGGGATTGGTACAATCCCCCACTCTTGCACTTGTAACCTTCGGAAACATATCTCTTATATTATCTTCATTGCTATCCACAATCATAATTTCATTTCCGAGTGCTATAAGTCTGTTTACAAGATGATGTCCAAATTTTCCTAACCCGATAACTAATATTGATTTCATAAAATCCTCCGTTTAAAATGCTGCGCATTATTATAATTTTTTAAAACTAACCCACATTTATTGTTTCTTCAGGATACAACAGTTTGCTGTTATTCCTCTTATAAGCAAAGGTCAGTGCAAATGTCATACTGCCTATACGTCCGCAAAACATTAATATTGCTATAATCATCTGAGATATAAGATTAAGATCTCTTGTTATACCCGTAGACAGCCCGACAGTTCCTATTGCCGAGAATACCTCCAGCAGCAAATCTTCCATAGGAAATGACTGCATACCGCAGATAAGAAGTATAGCAATAATACTAACGCCGAGATTCAAACCAAGAACCATGTTTGACTTCTTTATGGCATCATCACTTATCCTTCTTCCATATATATTACATCCGGATGCATTGCGAAGATTTGACCATATATATACCACAAATACAACGAATGTTGTTGTCTTTATACCTCCGGCTGTAGAACCCGGACTTCCTCCGATAAACATAAGAAGCACCGTCAGCATTTTACTGCCCTGTGACATCTGCGCCAGATCAATCGTATTAAAACCGGCTGTTCTTGCCGTTACCGATGCAAAAAGAGAAGTCAGCGTAACTTCATACGGATTCATATCAGCCATAATACCATTTCTCTCAAACAGTGCAAAACCTATTGCACCTCCAAATATAAGAAGAAATGTCGCTATAATCACAATCTTTGTGTGCAGGCAATATTTCTTAAATTCAAATTTGTTTTTTCTTAAATCAGCCCATACTATAAATCCTAAACCACCTATAACTATAAGCGCCATTATTGTAAAATTGACTACAAAGTCATCATAAAAATGCACAAGCGAAGAATAAGGCTCCATATATCCCATCAAATCAAATCCTGCATTACAAAAGGCTGATACGGAGTGAAATATCCCATAATATATCCCTTTAATAATTCCCATTTTAGGAATAAATCTTGTCGCAAGCAAAACTGCTCCTATCCCCTCAAAAAGAATAGTTCCCTTTATTATGCTTCTTACCAGCTTAACAACGCCCGAAAGACTTGTTGAACTTATACTTTCTTGTATTAAATTTCTCTTTTCAAGCCCTATTTTTTTCTTCAAAAAGAGTGATATAAGCACACTCACCGTAATAAATCCAAGACCGCCTATCTGTATCATAAGCAGGATAACGAGCTGCCCGAAAATTGTCCAGTTAGTATATGTATCAACTACGACAAGACCAGTAACACAGGTAGCACTTGTCGCTGTAAACAGAGCATCCGGCAGACTGCAGAAATTCCCGTCCTTATTTGAAATGGGAAGCATAAGCAAAAGAGTTCCCACTGCAATAACCATAAAAAAGCCAAGCGCCATTGTCTGCGCATGTGTCAGCTTTCTTTCATATCTTGCTTTCATAATTTATCCTTAAACCTCACATCATCCTTTTACGCCTCAAAATCCAAAAAGTAACAAGGCATATAATAAATATAATACCGCATATTATTCCAAAGCCGTATGGTGAATCTGAAAGCGGCATTCCGGCACTATCGACATTCATTCCGTATATTCCTGATATAATTGTCGGTATAGCCATGACAAGCGTAATCGATGTAAGATATTTCATGGCACTATTAAGTCTGTTATCAATAACAGACGATAAAAGCTGTCTTGTACCATCAATAATATCCCTGTATATAGTTGTCATCTCAATTGCCTGCTGATACTCGACCATTACATCCTCAAGAAGCTCCATATCTTCCGGATACTGCTCAATCCTTTTATATCTTCTTAACCGCTCCAGTACTATACTATTTGCCCTAAGCGATGTTGCAAAGTAAACAAGCGTCGATTCAAGTTCATGAAGCTCTATCAAATCCACATCCTTAGTGTTGTCTCCTATTCGTTCTTCTATCTGTATTCTCTTTTTATCAATACCCCTAAGGTATAACTGGTACAGATTAGCAGAACGAAGCAGGAACTGATAAATAAACCTCATCTTCTTCTTTGTACTAAACTCTTTAACTCTGTTTCTTACAAAGAAATCAAGAACAGGAGTATCTTCCCTGCATATAGTTATTATCGCATTCTGTTTGATAACGATACCGAGCGGAATTGTTGTATACATTTTCTTTTCATGTCGTAACTCCGGAGCAGGTATATCCACAAGAATAAGAGTATATCCGTCTTCGAGGCTTATACGAGAACTTTCTTCATCATCCATTGCAGTTGCCAAATCATCAGTTTCTATTTCATAAAATTCCGCCACCTGCGCAATTTCCCTTGAATCAGGATTAATCATCTGAATCCAAGCGCCGTCTTCATAATCATTTAACTTACTAAGCACTTGTTCATCTGTTCTGTAAATATTAATCATATTCCTCGCCTCCTCCTGTCATTTAATTAAACATTTAAGTTTTTAAATTTACACTTATCAATCAATTTTTTAATATCTTTTTCCATGTGCGATTATAACACATACATTACAATTTGTTTAGCCTTTTTCTTGTTTTATAGCTTTATCAAATTCTCCCGTAAGAGATTGCAGCATTCTAAACAGCATTTTTTTAGTTTGTTTATCTAATGAAGCATATTTTTTTAATAACGAGCCTTTCATATTAAAATGCTTATCATATATATCCGACAAATTTTTTGCACCGCTCGATGTTATAATATCAAAAAGAGTATTTACAAACATTTCACGTTTTTCCGGTTCCATACTGTCTATCCAATTGCTCACAGCACCATTAAACACTCTGCTTTGAGTACTGACCTCAGGAAGTGTTTCAAATTCACTTCCAATAACCTGCCACGACATAGCATCATGCTGCATAATTCCTGAATTTGAACTCTTTACAACCATATAATCCTCTTCATGTTCCAAAAGCATACCAACCACAGAAAAATGCGGCACAATTGTTTTTATCTTCGGAAGCATCTGCCTGTAAAGAGGAGAACTGACCATATTTTTATCAAAACCCGGCCCGTCATTATTATACACCTCGATAATTCTTTTCTGAACTCTTGATGCACAATTTACTGCTGCATATATAGCAAGATTTCCACCCTTTGAATGTCCGCCCATTCTTATTTTTCCAATACCTGTATGTATTGTATAATTTACATATTCAACAGCAGCAAACTGCGATGGAACCGGCGATATAAAACTCATATTAAAGTCCTCTTTCCACCCTACCAGACTGTCATCTGTCCCCTTAAACACAACATATACCGTATTATCAGGAAGTCTTACATGAAAAGCAGCAAACTGCATCTGATGCTCCTCATCAATCTTTGCAACATAATTACATAAAACAACATCTTTAAATCTCTCACTTTCAGCCATCTGTCTCATAAGAAACGGTGTTTCTCTTATAAACGAACGTGACTTTTTTAACTGTTCTTCATCATTTAGATCAAAAAATCGTTTTGAAGCATCACAAAGCGAAATTTTTTCCCTGCTGACCGCTGACGGAACAATATTTTCCAAATCAACATATGCCAGCTGCGAAATAAGCAGATTGTCAACATAATTAAAGGGAGATTTCTTAAATGTCAAATCACCCCTCCATTTTAAATAGTCGCTGATATTTGCCATAAACACCTCCACCGTGTTTCTTATAAAGTAAAAAGAGACCGCAATACCCCTCTCTTGCAGTCTCTGCCTTTGTAATTTTATAACATTTTTTCTCTTAGCTGTTCGCCGCTTAACGGACTAAGATATGCAGGCGCTATATCAAAGACTGTCTTACAGCCCGTCATTCCCTCTTTACTCATTCTGTAAGCAGCTCTTGCGTATGCAGCAATAACCGAAGAAGTAAATTCAGGATTTGAATCAAGCTTTAAACTGTACTCTATAACATGACTGTTTTCAAGATTCCAGCCTGTCTTTCCGCATCTTATAACAAATCCACCATGAGGAATTTTATTATGGTTCTTCTTAAGCTCCTCTTCTGTAATAAATGTAACTGTAGTATCATAATCCGCAAAATAGTTAGGCATATTTTTTATTTCCTGCTCAATTCTTTCGCGATCTGCTCCCTCTTCTGCCACAACAAAGCACTCTCTTGTGTGCTTCTGTCTTGTAGTCAAATCAGGATATTCTCCGTTTCTTACAGCTTCAAGAGCACTTTCAACAGGAACTGTGTACTGCTTTCCATCAACAACTCCCTCAACTCTTCTTATAGCATCTGAATGCCCCTGGCTTACGCCTCTGCCCCAGAATGTATAGTCTTTTCCATCAGGAAGAACTGCACTTGCATATAATCTGTTTAAAGAAAACATTCCTGGATCCCAACCAGCTGAAATTACAGCAATGTTTCCATTTTCTTTCGCAGCCGCATCAACATTTGCAAAATGCTCCGGAATCCTTGCATGCGTATCAAAACTGTCTATTACATTAAAATACTTTGCATATTCAGGTGTCTGTTCAGGAAGATCCGTAGCACTTCCGCCGCAAAGAATCAAAACATCAATCTTATCTTTCATCTTAACCGCATCATCCACTGAATAAACCTTTGCGCCCTCTGTAAGAATTTTTACACTGTCAGGATTTCTTCGTGTAAATACTGCCACAAGCTCCATGTCATCATTTTGCTTTACAGCACATTCTATTCCTCTTCCGAGATTGCCATAACCCATGATACCAATTCTAATACTCATATCTTTCCTCCTGCTTCATTATCATCATAATTTTATCAGATTAATTATCTGATAAATCGTTTTTTATTATAACTTTCTTATAATATGATAGCAAGAAAAAATTTTTAAATTTAATCTTTTATTGCAAAGCCGTGGTTCATAGGGCCGCTGCCTTTACCTAAATCAAGCATGGCCGAAAGTGCGCCCGATATATACTTCTTTGATTTATATACAGCATCCTCTATACATTCTCCCTTTGCAAGATGTGAGGCTATCGCACTCGACAGTGTACATCCCGTCCCATGTGTATTTGGATTGTCTATCCTCTCACCGTTAAACCATCTGTAATTTCCATCATAATAAAGTAAATCATTCGCATCGTTAATACTATGTCCGCCTTTGCACAAAACTGCGCTCCTAAATTCCTGCGAAAGCTTTTGGGCTGCAGTTATACAGTCATCTCCTTTGTTTATCTTAACCCCCGATAATATTTCTGCTTCCGGAATATTCGGAGTTATAACTGTCGCCATACTGCAAAGTTCTTTCTTTAAAACTTCAACTGCATCGTTATTTATAAGCCTTGAACCGCTTGTTGAAACCATAACCGGGTCCACAACTATATTTTTTGCGTTGTACTGTCTTAATTTAGCTGCAATCACACGTATAAGCTCGCTTGAAGATACCATACCAACTTTTACCGCATCAGGAAAAATATCAGTAAAGATGCAGTCAAGCTGTTTTTCAAGAAATTCAGGAGTCACTTCCATAACATCATAAACGCCTGTAGTATTCTGCGCAGTAAGTGCTGTTATTGCACTCATTGAATAAACACCATTTGCAAGCATTGTCTTTATATCTGCCTGTATTCCTGCACCGCCGCTGCAGTCACTACCTGCTATTGTAAGCACTGTTTTCATGTTAATTCTCCATTTCTAAACACCCTAATTATGATTACACGGATTGTTTCGTGCTTCGCACTCCCACAACCCTCCCCAATATTCGCATTATGCTCCAATTTTGGGGCGTGTCCCAAGGTCATCCCCCCACTATTGTGCAAGCACAAGTGGGTTCAGACCTTTTGACACTGTAATCCTATAAAGTAAAAAAATTGCGCAAAGCGCAATCTCTCATAAACCTATAAAATAAAAAAAGCGCGAGACGGGGATCGAACCCGCGACCCCCTCCTTGGCAAGGAGGTGCTCCACCACTGAGCCACTCGCGCATAATATATAACTGTCAATACTTACCGCACCAACAGTTGATATATTATCATATGAATTTATAATTGTCAACACTTATTTTTATTTTATTCTTTATTTCTGAGCAACTTTGTTGCGAAGATGCGAAGATAATTTCGCACCGGCGATTTCTATTCTGCATTTATGCCATATAATTCGTAAATACAGGCTCACTTGTAAGGTCTACATTAAGCTTTTTAAATGTCTTTATATCCACTTCTGACAACATATCTGATGTATGAACCTGACAACCTGACAGCTTAGGAAGCTGTTCCATAGCAATCCTTGCATTGTCATCATTAAGAGCTGACAGAGCAAGAGCTATAAGTACCTCATCTGAGTGAAGCCTTGGATTTCTGCTTCCGAGATATTCAGTCTTTAAATCCTGTATAGGTTCAAATGCACTCGGAGCTATCAGGTGTTTATCGTCGTCAATGCCGCCGAGATACTTTAACGCATTAAGAAGAAGCGCGGCCGAAGCTCCAAGCAAATCTGACGTCTTTGAAGTAATTATCGTTCCGTCACCAAGCTCAATTGCAGCAGTAGGCACTCCGAGACTTTCCGCTCTTTTCTTTGCAGCCACAGTAACTTTTCGGTCATCCGTCGTAATTTTGGCCTGCTTCATAAGCAGTTCTATCTTATATACTTCATTTTCAACATTTTCACCTAATGCCATTTTTCCAAGAGCTTTATAATATCTTCTTATAATCTCCATAAGTGAAGCCTCTGACACAACCTCATCATCTATAATACAGTTGCCTACCATATTTACTCCCATATCTGTAGGTGATTTATATGGATTATAGCCATATATCTCTTCAAATACAGCATTTAATACAGGGAATATCTCGATATCCCTGTTATAATTTACAGTTGTGACACCATAAGCTTCAAGATGGAACGGATCAATCATATTTACATCGTTTAAATCCGCTGTCGCTGCCTCATAAGCAAGATTTACAGGATGCTTAAGAGGTATGTTCCATATAGGAAATGTCTCAAATTTGGCATATCCTGCTTTTATTCCACGTTTATTTTCATGATATAACTGTGAAAGGCATGTTGCCATCTTTCCGCTTCCCGGACCCGGTGCAGTAACAACCACAAGCGGTTTTGTAGTCTCTATATAATCATTTTTGCCGAAACCTTCATCACTTACAATGTGCGATACATTTGTAGGATAACCCTCTATCGCATAATGTCTGTAAACCTTTATTCCTTTTTTCTCAAGCTTCTCCTTAAAAGCCTCCGCCGAAGCCTGCCCTGAGAACATGGTAACAACAACACTTCCTACATACAATCCGCAGCTTCTATATTCTTCTATAAGCCTCAGCACATCCTTATCATATGTTATGCCTAAATCTTCTCTCTTCTTATTGCGCTCAATCGCATCTGCGCCTATAACTATTACTATCTCTGCATGATCTGAAAGCTGCATAAGCATTTTAAGCTTACTGTCAGGTTCAAAACCCGGAAGAACTCTCGACGCATGATAATCATCAAAAAGCTTGCCGCCAAATTCCAAGTAAAGCTTATCGCCAAACTTACTTATTCTTTCTTTTATATATTCTGACTGAATCTTTAAATATTTTTCGTTATCAAATCCTATTTTCATATCAATCTCCATTCCTTAAGCAACTTTCAGCGTTACTCACCTGCAATAACATTTAATTATCATAGCATTAGATTCTCAGCCTTGCAAGGGATAATCCTATTAAATCTATATAAAGGAACAAATAGTTTCACTTTATATGATTAGGTTGTTTTGACACCCTAATTATGATTACACGGATTGTTTCGTGCTTCGCACTCCCACAATCCTATCCAACATTCGCATATCGTGAAGCTTACGCTCCACTTTTATGCTCATTTTGGGGCGTGTCCCAAGGTCATTCCCCCACTACCCTGCAAGCACAAGTGGGTTCAGACCTTTTGACACTGTAATCCTATAATGTAAAAAAGGTCTTTATTCCGCCTTTGCTTACACAACGGTGAAATAAAGACCTTAAGACACGCCCAACCTTAATCTATCTTCTTTAATGTCTTTACCAAAAGAATCAGACAAAGTACAAATGAAACTGCCTCGGCAATTGGATATGACCACCATACATAATCAACATTCCCAAGAAATGAAAGTAAAAATGCTGCCGGAAGTATTATCACAAGCTGTCTTAAAACAGACATTATAAGACTGTGTACAGGATTTCCTATAGCCTGAAAAACTGTACTTCCTATTATTCCGACACCTGCAAACAGGAAGCTCAAAGATATAATTTTCAATGCCGCAACACCAATACTCATAACAGAACTGTTAACGCTGAATATCATAAGAAGCTTGTCCGGCATGATCTGAAATACAATAAGACCTACAATCATATATGCTATTGCACATGCCATTGCCAGCTTTACAGCCTTTTTTATTCTGTCATATTTAACGGCACCGTAATTATACGATAATATAGGCACCAAACCATTATTCATACCGAAAATAGGCATAAATACAAAACTGTTTAATTTAAAGTAAATACCAAAGACCGTAATTGCATCCTCTGAAAACTTTTTAAGAATCAGGTTCATTCCGACTGTAAGAACAGAGGTTATAGAGGCCATAAGTATAGATGGTATACCAACAGCATATATTTTCCCGATTTCCTTTCTTTCAGGCTTAAATATTGATTTAATATCTATTTTTATCTCTTTATTTACTTTGATATTAAGAATAAAACCTAACACAGCAGCTACACACTGACCTATAACAGTCGCAATAGCAGCTCCGGCAACACCCATCTCAGGTAAACCGAACATACCGAATATCAAAATAGGGTCAAGTATAATATTTATAATTGCACCTGTTCCCTGTGTAAGCATTGAATAGAATGTTTTCCCTGTAGACTGCAGAAGTCTTTCCGCCACAATCTCGCCAAAAAGACCGAAACCGCACACAGTGACTATTGAAAGATATTCTTCGCCATATACTATAACTTCATGTATATCTGACTGCATGCTGTAGTAAGGATACATAACTGTAAGTCCTATAACCGCAAACGCAATATAACTGCATATTGCAAGAAATATACCTGTATTCGCAGTTTTATTTGCCTCATCAAACTTTTTTTCACCAAGATGCCTTGATAAAAGCGCATTTATACCTACGCCTGTACCTGTTGAAACTGCAATCATAAGATTTTGTATAGGAAATGCGATTGAAACTGCCTCAAGCGCTTCTGAACTGTATCTTCCCACAAATGCACTGTCAACTATATTGTATAATGCCTGTATAAGCATTGAAACAACCATTGGAATTGCCATGTTAAACAATAATTTTGGTATAGGCATCGTTCCCATTTTATTTTCAACATTAACATCACTTTTATTTACCTGTTCTGTCATATTTTCCCTTGTACCTCCTTAGTGTAATAACTCATTTTTAACCTAAATGTATTTTTTTCCTGAAATCCTCATTTTTTAAAGCAATTAACTTAACTACTTTATTTACAAGCAGACACATTGCTATAAACACCGGAACTGCTGCCGCCATGCACACAATCACCATTATCCACAGGTGCACAGGAAGCGCACTTATCGCAAACAGCTCACTAAATAGCATTGCTGCCGCAATAACTCCCACTGTCATAGAAATACAGATTCCAATCCTTATCGCATCAAATGGCCTACATACTCTTATAAGAGTAAGTATTCCTACCATTATGACTATAAAAGTAACCATCGTAGACAACTGCTCATGCGGAATATCCATAACTGCCCCTATAATTGTCGCAGCCATTACAACAAGAAAATCTGTAAGTCCCGATGGCAGTGCCTTTATGATAACATTAGTAAGAAAATGACCTTTAATTATACTCTTATTCGGCTGCATAGCAAGCAAAAATGCCGGAATTCCTATAGTAAAAGCTCCCATAAGTGATATCTGCGTAGGATACAGCGGATATCTGTTTATAGAAATAAGCGCGAATATTGTAAGCAGCATTGAAAATATATTTTTAACAAGAAACAAAGACGCTGACCTTTGTATATTATTGACAACACGTCTTCCCTCAAGCACAACTGACGGCATTTTTGAGAAATCCGACTCAAGCAGAACAATCTGCGAAGCATTTGCAGCCGCATCACTTCCCTGAGCCATCGCCACGCTGCAATCTGCAGTCTTTAAAGCCAGCACGTCATTTACACCGTCACCTGTCATGGCAACCACGTTCCCTGCCTCCTGAAGAGCCTTAATAATAATCTTCTTCTGCTTTGGCTGGACTCTTCCGAATATATTGCAGTTTAATGCAGCTTCCTTTAATTCCTCATCACTAAGCTTTGACGTATCAATGCACTTTTCAGCGCCCTCAATACCAGCTTCCTTTGCCACTCCACGCACAGCAACCGGATTATCGCCTGATATTACTTTTATCCTCACGCCCTGCTTTTCAAAATACTCAAATGTCTCCCTCGCCTGAGGTCTTATCGGATTTGAAAGCACTATGAGAGCAAGAGCCTTAACAGGTTCGTCTAAAGGCTTACCCTCAGGATCCTTAGAATATTCACCGAATACTAATACTCTCTTTCCGCACTCAGCATACTCATTTATCATTTCCTTATGCAGCTCGTAATCATTTAGCAGCACCTGCTCCGGTGCGCCTATAATATAAGATTTGCTTTCATATACAACAGCACTGTATTTTGTCTCGGAAGAAAAAGAATGTACCCTGCTTAATTGTCCGGTTTCCTGTGATAAATCACACAAATCTTCTTTTTCGTCGAAATATTGTTTTAATGTTTTCATAGTTATATTGTCTTCATGAAAACTTCTGATTACATGAGCTATGAGTGAATGAATATTTGTCACTCTTTCGTCAAGAGGAACAATCTCGTTGACCCCCATCTCGTTCTCTGTAATAGTACCTGTCTTATCAACACACAATACATTAACTCGCGCAAGCGTCTCTACACACGCCATTTCATGCACAAGAACCTTTTGCCTGCCAAGTCTTATTACACTTACAACAAGCGCAACACTCGCCAAAAGATAAAGCCCCTCCGGTATCATTCCAACAAGTGATGCCACTACCGACACTACACTTTGCTGCACAGTATTGCCAAGCACAAACTTCGCCTGCAAAAACATAATAATTCCAAGCGGAATTATAAGAATACCTATAATCTTGACAAGCTTATCAAGCGAGCTCATCATCTCCGTTTTTATTTTGCTTCTTGAAGCCTTAGCCTCGAGCATCAATTTTGAAACGTACGAATCATAACCAACATGCTCAAGCTCTGCCTTACACTGACCCGAAACCACATAGCTGCCTGACAGCAGCTTGTCTCCCGGCATTTTTGTAATCTCATCAGCCTCACCAGTAACAAGTGCCTCATTTACCCTCACAACACCCTCAACAACACATGCATCAGCACATATCTGGCTTCCGGCTTGAAATATACATATATCACCTAAAACAAGAGTTTCTGAATCCACCTCTCTCTCACGTCCGCTTCGAATAACTCTCGTTTTGGGCGCATTAAGTACAGTCAGTCTGTCAAGAACAATTTTTGCCCTGATTTCCTGAACTATCCCCATCAATGTATTGCAGAGTATAATTGGTAAAAATGTCATATTAATATATGACCTTACAAATATAAGAAGCCCTGCAAAAATTGCAAATACTAAATTAAAATAAGTAAATACATTACTGTAAATGATTTGCCCTACAGTCTTTGACTGATTACCAACTGCTTTATTATAAAGTCCTTCTTTTGTCCGTTTTCCGACCTCTTCTTCTGTAAGACCCTCATCCTTATCAGTCTTAGTCCTCACTATATTTTATCTCCTTAAACGCAACACTAACCATATAATACATCGCAACGCCGAATATGACAAGTTTTACTGCTGCTGCTATTGATACAGATAAAACAGAAGCCTCATCAAATACCTGGAACACAATTAATGCGGCAAATGAAAGAGCTGCTATAATACCATACCAATATTTAGGAAGATTTTTCTTAACAATACCAAACATAACATTTACAAACGCAAACTGCAGCAATAAATCAAGTATTGCATTAACACCTAACAACAGCCATAAAAATGTCGGCGCCTTAAATAAAATCAATATTGATTCATATATCTGTGATACCTGTTCCTGCGGAACCTCTGTAAGCACTGTCGCAAGTCCCTCTGTCCTGATTCCGAGGCACCACACATAATATGACACTGTAGTTATACCAAACAGAACAGCATCTCCTAATCCGTAACCTACTCCTGCCATATATAAATCACCTTTTGTCTCATATCTTTCCAGAAGCATATTAACTGTTATAAATCTTCCGACAAGACCGAAACATGTTGCAAACAGACACTGTATAATGGATAACGCTGTCGGATTATAGGTAAATGCAGCTTCAACACTCGGAATTAACGAAAGCAACGTTGTAAACAAATTAGTACATACAAAACCAAATATTAAATATGATACCATTCCAAGAAACAGCGGCATAAAATGACCATGCCAACGCTTTTTTAAGACAATAATCATTACTATAATAACTGACAGCAACAGTATGCCACCCGCTGCAACCATGGTCTCGACACCTGACGGCAATGTCATTGATAAATCAAAATTTTCCATTCAAACCTCCATTAACAAAAACCAATCCAAAATAACGAAAGCAGATGCCATAATAAGCATCTGCTCCCCTCATAATCTTGATTGTGCAACAATATATCTTTTCAATAGCCAAAAGTGTATATTAAAAAAGGCACACTGTCAATCAGATTATAACTTTGTTACGTTAACAGCCTGTGGGCCCTTAGCTCCCTCTGTCACATCAAACTCAACTGCAGCGCCTTCTTCTAAAGATTTAAATCCTTCCATGTTGAGTCCTGAGTAATGTACAAAAACCTCATTACCCTGTTCATCACTGATGAAACCGTAACCTTTCTGATTGTTAAACCACTTAACTGTACCTTTCATTATCAAGTACCTCCGATAAAATATGTGGTGTTTTGTTTAAATAAAACACTCTACACATCTTACCATTCATACGCCGCATTGTCAACCGGCAGTTACTTTACATATACATTTTGTTCTGCATTAAATCACACATTTTTTCAACTTTAAAAACATACAGACTGCTTATTTTTCATTCTTAAACTCTTTTAATTTTTCAACAAGTTCTCTTACTTTGTTTTTTATTTTTTCACTTGCTCCGAGCGAGCCTAACACAGCATATGCAAATCTTTGCGAATTATCAAAATCTTCACACTGATATGCGAGCACCGACATAAGATAATTGAGTGTATTTTCATCCATTCCGCATATAGGAGGCATTTCGCTTGCTATAGCTTTTGTAAAACCATTATAAGCCTCCTTTTTGTAATATGCCTCTCCCATGCTGTATGCTCTTAAATACTTGCTGCTTGGTTCTTCCTGCTCCTTTAGCTCCTCCAAAGCTCCTCTGTAAAGCCAGCTTAACTTTAATGCAAGATATGCTCCTTCACTAAGCTTTGACGGTTTAACCATAGCAGTAAGTATTGCCATCTTATATCTGTAAATGGCATCATCATAACTATAAGCCCCTTCAGGATTCTCGACTCCGACAAACTTATTAGCAATACCTTCAAGTATATTTTTTCTCTGCCTTGACGTAATATTTGTGAATTCTCTTGAAACAGCCGCATAGCCGCATAAAGGACAAAACAATACATCATACTTTACCGTATCAACACCTGAATGTATTGGTCTTAAATCATCATCTGTACCAATGAAACGTGCTTTTCCTGTTTTTACCTGTTTCGCTGAAAATTCTTTGAAACATATAGGACATTCCATTTTTTTCTCAAATATATATGCACTTTCTTCCTGCATAACAGCCATTTTCACCTCATTTCTGCGCTGCTTTTTGCGCATAACAAGTTTGCTGTCAAACAATGTGCAGACACAAACTTGTGGGTGAAAGAATTAATAAATTCTTTCACGCTTATCTCCCTATATGTTAAAACTTAAATGAACTTTTAAGCGAAACTATTCTGTTAAACACAGGTTTTCCTTGAACAGAATCCTTTAAATCCGCACAAAAATATCCATTTCTTACAAACTGGAACTTATCTTCTTTTGAAGCCTCAAGAAGCGCAGGTTCCACATAACAATTATCAATAACCTTAAGTGAATCAGGATTAAGATTCAGACTTCCGTCCTCCTCGTTATAAACGCCTTTTTCCTCATCAATTATATTTTCATAGAGACGAACCTTTACTTCTGCCCCTTCTGTAGCAGATACCCAGTGAATCGTACCCTTTACTTTTCTTTCAGTAAAATTGCCGCCTCTTGTAGCCGGATCATAAGTACAATGAATTTCTGTTACATTACCGTTCTCGTCCTTTTTGTAATCGACACATTTAACAAAATATGCATTCATAAGACGCACTTCATTACCAGGGAAAAGCCTGAAATATTTCTTAGGCGGCTCCTCCATAAAATCTTCTCTCTCAATATACAGCTCACGAGTAAAAGGAACTTTTCTTGTACCAAGCTCAGGATTTTCCTGATTATTAGGTACTTCCATATACTCTGTCTGTCCTTCAGGATAATTGTCAATTATAAGCTTAACCGGATTAATAACTGCCATCATTCTTTTCGCCTTAGGCTTCAAATCCTCACGTATACAGTACTCAAGCATAGGATATTCAACAGAACCCTGACTTTTTGTAACCCCGACAAGATCGACAAACATCTTTATGGACTCAGGGGTAAAGCCTCTTCTTCTTAAAGCCGCAATTGACACAAGGCGAGGATCATCCCAGCCGTCAACAATTCCATCTTCAACTAACTTTTTAATATATCTTTTTCCTGTAACCACATTATTCAAATAAAGCTTCGCAAACTCTATCTGCTTCGGAGGATTTTCATACTCAAGTTCACGTACAACCCAATCATACAAAGGTCTGTGATCCTCAAACTCCAATGTACATATAGAATGTGTTATTCCCTCTATGGCATCCTCGATAGGATGAGCAAAATCATACATAGGATAAATACACCATGTATCACCTGTCCTGTGATGTGTAATATGAGCCACTCTGTAAATAATAGGATCTCTCATGTTAATATTAGGTGATGACATATCTATCTTTGCCCTAAGAACCTTTTCTCCATCCTTATAAAGACCGTTTTTCATATTCTCAAAAAGCTCAAGGTTTTCTTCAACACTTCTGTTTCTGTATGGGCTGTCCTTTCCAGGCTCAGTAAGAGTTCCCCTGTACTCACGTATCTGTTCAGGAGTAAGGTCACACACATATGCCTTTCCCTTTTTTATAAGCTTAACAGCAGCCTCATACATTTTTTCAAAATATCCTGATGCAAAAAGTACATCTCCATCCCACTTTGCACCAAGCCATTCAATATCACTCTTTATAGAATCAACAAACTCTTCCTTTTCTTTTGTAGGATTTGTATCATCAAATCTCATATTAAATTGTCCGTCATATTCTTTAGCAAGACCATAATTAAGAAGTATTGACTTTGCATGTCCTATGTGAAGATATCCGTTTGGTTCCGGCGGAAATCTTGTAATCACCTTTTTACAGCGACCTTCTTTTATATCGTTATCAATTATCTGTTCAATAAAATTCTTTGAAACAGCTGCATTTTCCATATTAATATTAACCTCCTGAATTGTACCTTGGGTTGCAGGTATAATTGCCGCTTTAGCGGCACAAGGTGCCTTGCACCTTGGATTGCACGTTGTGCAATCATTATACCATGATTTCACTGCGTTTCATCATGGTTCGCGCACATTCGCCAAATGTCTGCTACGCAGCCGCTTGGCTCATTGTGTTCGCGTACATTATACCATGATTTCGCAAAATGTTTCAATAATTGTTATCCTTATTAACTACAAGGTCGTATATTTCCTCAACAGATTCCCTTAAAACCTTGTTATTTAAATTGATTGTCATATCAGCGTATTTTTTATAAAGATTTCTTCTGTCTTCAAATATTTCCTCTATTGTTGTTTTGCCATTAGAGACAACTCCTCGCTCTTTAAGGCTGCCAAGACGCTCCTCAAGCTCCTCCTTTGAAACATCAAGATAAATAACCGTACCTATTTCTTTAAAATGCTCCATCGCCTGCTGCCCATAAACAGCACTGCCACCCGTCGCAATAACAGTTTTCTTTACATCAATTGCTGCATTAACATCATTTTCAAGCTTAATAAAACCTGCATCTCCATATTTTTCAATGAGTCTTTCAAGCGTGGCATTGTATTTTTCCTGTATAATCAAATCAGAGTCAATAAATTTATATCCGAGTTTTTTTGCCAAAACTACTCCGACTGTACTTTTTCCGCTTCCCGGCATACCTATTAAAATAATATTCCTCATACTGTTTATCCCCACTGTAATGAATTAATTTATTAGTTTTGCAGATAATATCAATGAACTTATAAAGAAAGGAAGTATTGTTATGGATAACTACAATTCTAACAGTTCCGGAGTAAATGACAGTATATTCAACTTCATTCCCCCGAATATGATGTATCCGCAGGAACATAATGTTTCAAATGAATCTGACGAAGAGCGTGAGCGTCAGGAATATCACGAAAATACAGACAACGATTTTCATATCAAAGACGAACCGCCTTACGACAAAACATTATAATTTCAGCTTAAGATGCTATTTTCTGTTTACAGCCTCTAACATTTCTTTAAGCTCTTCTACCGAAAAAGTATAGTGGCTGTTGCAGAAATGGCAGTTAACCTCTATAGGTTCATTATCATCTATCATCTGCTGTATTTCCTCCGCCCCTGTACTCATAACAGCCTTGCTCACTCTATCCTTTGAACAGTTGCAGTAAAACTGTGTATTAATCTTATCCAGTATATTTAAATCCATGTCTCTTAATATAAATTCAAGAATCTGCTCCGGCGTCATTCCCTTTTCAAGCAAATCTGTAACTGATTTTACTTCTGCAATCCTTTTTTCAAGCAGATTAACTGTCTCCTCCGATGCCCCCGGAAGAAGCTGAATAATAAAGCCTCCTGCCTGCTCAACAGTATTATCCTTATTCATAAGGACGCCAAGTCCTACTGATGACGGTACCTGCTCACTTGTCGCAAAATAGTATGTAAGGTCATCAGCTATCTCACTTGTAACAAGAATGGTATCGCCTACATATGGTTCCTTTAAACCAATATCCTTAATTACACTAAGAACACCTATACCGAGTGCACCGGCCACATCAAGCTTTCCGTTCTTTAAAGGAAGCATTACCTGCGGATTTTTTACAAATCCCTTTACACGTCCCTTTGCATCTGCCGTAACCGTCATAGCACCTATCGGACCGTCACTTTTTATCTGAATCGTGACAATATCTGCATCGTTTTTCATCATTGTTCCCATCATTGCACCGCCTGTAAGCAGACGCCCAAGCGCAACCGTTGCAATCGGACTTGTATTATGTCTGTTTTTTGCTTCCTCAACCAGATTTTTAGTTGTCGCCGCAAATGCACGTATCTGCCCGTTTGCCGCTATTGCTCTAACTATATAATCACTCATTATATTTACACTCTCCGTTAATTTATTCCTTCTTTAAAATGTAATAAAGTCTCTCACTGTCCTCTTCAGGTTCATTATGTGTAAACGCATCATATACATTTACAACCTTAAGTCCGGCATTAGCCGCAGCATCAATCACTTCGCTTATCTCAAATCCATGCTGGTAGTGATTCTCCTCGAATCTATCAAAAGTTCCATCCTCATTTTGTACAAACACTGCCAAATCATAAAGGTTATTGCAAGTTTCCTCATCATAACTATTATCCCATATAAATGCAGAAGTATCCCTGTTTTCAGCATATGTGTTGTCACTTAATACATCCCTGAAAAAATGTATTGTTTTTAAATCAAATATAAACACGCCTCCGTCAACAAGACCTCTTTTTGCACATTTAAATACCTTTGTCAAATCATCCGTATTTGTAATATAATTCATGGAATCAGCTATGCTTATCATTGCATCTGCACCATACGGCAATTCAAAATCTCTCATATCCTGCAGGCTGTAGACAATCTGCTGACCGCTCTCGTACATTTTATCTGCAGCTATCGTAAGCATTTCCTCAGCATTATCTATACCGACACATGTATATCCCGCTTTATCAAGAAGCATTGTCACCGTACCGGTACCGCATCCTAAATCTGCAACCGACATTCCCTGCGTAACATTATGTTCTTTAAGCAATTGTACCAAATATCTGCTCCAGTCATCATATGGTATATTATCCATATATTCATCGTAAACATAAGCAAATCCTGTATATGCTTCCATACTCAGTCCATTCTCCTTTATATCATATATATGATTTTATTGCCACCTTATAATTTAACAATATTTAAGAAAAAATGCAATCATTAACACGGTTTTTGACATTTTTTGTGTTGAATTAACAAAATAATTGAATTATACTGATTTATGATTAAAGTGTCAGGAGGTTCCCCGTGAATTTAAACTTATCCACACTCAAACAAAAACGCTGCGTAAAGGCACTGATTGTATCAATTCTATTTTCAGCAGTCATGCTTTTTATATTCTTGTATTTTTCAATTTATTCAAGCTTTAATCCTGATGTACATGATTCCAAAGTCAGTATAGATTCCTTTTATAACCCAAACAATAGATTTGCAAACATACACGCAGACACTCTATATTACAGCGGTTACAATTTTTCAAGCCACAACAATATAAAAGGATACTATTATTATTCGTTAAGTGAAAAGCAATGCACAATTTACCTTATTTCCAAAAACTATATTAAATCAAAAAATCTCTCAGAAGCTACTGACATTCCTCCTGCCAAATTAAATAACGTCTCATTTTTAGCTGTACTTAAAAAAAATGACGACAATTTAAAGCCTCTGCTTGAGAGCATGGCCTCTGATTTAAACTGGAACTATTCCGGACTTTCAAAAAGCACAAGTGATATTTTGATAAGCCAATACCATTACTGCCTGCCTTTTTATATCACAATCACTCTGCTTTTATTTGCAGGCATGATTTCCAACGTAATTTTGGTGACTTACATTTATATCCGTCGTGATGAGATAAAATAACAAAATGCCAGCATTTAAACCGTGCTGGCATCTTGTTATTAATTGATTTAATTGTTAATCATCTTGCCTAAAAACATTCTGCAATTATCTGCCGCAGCAATTCTTATATTTCTTACCGCTTCCGCATGGACAAGGCTCATTTCTTCCGATTTTCTTATCCTTAATGATTGTTCCTGAAAGCTTCTGCTTCTTGTAAAGCTCCTTTCTTGTCTGTTCGTCAAGAAGTGCATCCCACTGAGGAAGCTCATAGAGCCACTCTGCCTTAGCTGCAACCATATTATAATAAAGCTTTTCCTTGTCATAATCAAGACTTACCTTTGTATCCTCGTCCATAGTTTCAATAGGATTAGCTTCCTTTAAGCTCTCATTAATTCCATCAAGAAATCCTGTCATTATAAGAACTTCAACTCCGAATTTCTCTGCAAGTTCCTTTACTGTACCTGTAACAGGTTCATCAGGATTTGCAAGAATCTGCTCATATATGCCTTTCTCAAGATTAAAGTAGCCGCCCCAGAATTCAGCAGCCTGATTTTTGTTCATCTCTGTCTCGTATGCAAGATTTCTCCATGTTTCAAGTAATGTCATTATACTGTTCCTCTCGTATATGTTTTCTTATATATGTCTTTATGTTAATTTGTATAAGTAATATTAATATTTATTATTTATACATTTTATAAAAACCTGTTATAATATGAACCCGTCATATAATTAAACGAACCATTCTGTCCATAAATATTAGTCGATGACATGCGCGCAAGCTGTGCAACAGCCGAGCCATATATCATAGACGCATTTCCGGCGGCACTCTTACCGTATGAACCTGCCCCGAAAAATGCTGACTTTACATCAACCATATCAGATTTCTTAAACTTACTCTCATCAATTGAAAGCTTATTATCTTTTCCTATTGAAATTCCGATATCATTCAGTATTTTCTTATTGGCTTTTGTAAATCCTACCATAGTCTGTGCTGAACGAAGGACCCTGTTATCCGATGAATCTCCGGCACCGTCAACAAGAACATTATATTCCTTTACAAAATCAGAAACAGCCTTGTATATTGCATCCTTATCATATTCATATGACTTGTTTCCGTCCTTATCGGTAACTTCCTTTTTCTTCCACAGTTCTCTTGTATTAAGAGCTTCCACCGCATCATTTACTGATGCCGCACTGTCTCTTACACTTGTTGCATTTGCCTTTTCCGTCTTATAACTCTTGTCAGTCTCATCAGTTGAAACACCATTTTCCGAACCGCTTACACTATCCTGTCTTTCATAATATGCGTTGAGCAGTTTTCTGTATGAACCGCTCTTGATACTTGCATATGTAGAATAGTCAATACTGCCAAACGCAGATACACCACCGGTGCTATTATTACCCAATGACGAAAACAGCGCAGATATTGAATTTGCATTATAAAAATTAATACCAGCCATAATCAACCCTCCTTGTATATTTGCGGCCTCCATGCCTTTTAACAACAACAATAAATACTTTTACTTAATACACCTTTATGGTAATATGATTATATCACTAAAATATAAATCAGAAAAGGTAAATAATTATGAAAATTTCAAAAAATGTCAAAAGAATCGCTGCTCTTACAGCAATTATATTATGGGGACTTATTATCATTGCAACTCTGGTAACTGCATTTATAAACACAGAAACTTCAAACAAAATTTTCAAAGCTCTTGTATTCACAGACATAGCACTTCCTGTTGTGATATACGCCATGATGCTTGTATACAAGCTTCTGAACCGCAGAAACCATAAATAATCATTCACTGATTATATCGGTACAACAGCATATTATAATTAGTCTCTCATATTAATAATTTTTACGGTTGCACTCGTTCCAAGTCTGTCAGCACCCGCACTTATCATGGCATCAGCAGTGTTATAATCTCTTATACCGCCTGATGCCTTTACTTTTGCCTTATTCCCGACTGTCTTTTTCATAAGCGCCACGTCATTTAAAGTTGCACCGCCGCTGCTAAATCCCGTTGATGTTTTTACAAAATCCGCGCCGGCCTTAACTGCAAGATCACACGCTTTAATCTTCTCTTCCTCGTTAAGCAGGCAGGTCTCTATAATGACTTTTAGCACTTTGCCTTCGCAAGCATTTCTGACAGTTCTTATATCATTTTCCACATATTCATAATCTTTATCTTTTAAAGCGCCTACATTTATCACCATATCAATCTCGTCGGCACCTTTGCTGACTGCTGCTTTTGTCTCATATGATTTTATTTCACTGCTTACTGCTCCGAGCGGAAAGCCTACAACTACACAAACTGCAATATCTGTTCCTGCAAGCAGTTCCTTTACATAACCTGCATAATATTCATTTACACATACAGAAGCAAAGCCATATTCTTTTGCCTGCTTACAAATCTCATACACCTCATTTTTAGTCGCATCAGGCTTTAAAACAGTATGATCAAAATATTTTTCAAACTTCATAATATTCTCCATTCCGCAGACGCTTTGTGTCGGAGGAATCGCGAGGCAAATATCAAATTTGACCCTGCGATAAAAGCTACTTTGTGGCGCCTGCGGCACAAATAGCTGTGTGAAAAATTAACAGCAGCCACAAAATGCAGCTGCTGTAATTATCATTATAATTTATTTTGAATAATTGCTCACTCTGTGAATAATTTCATGTCTTCCAGGACCATTTGATACCATTGTAATCGGTGCCTCTATCTCTGCTTCGATAGCTTCGATATAATTTCTGCACTCAACAGGCAAATCCTCATACTTTGTAATGCCTCTTATATCTGACTTCCAGCCCGGAAATGTCTTAAGCACAGGTTTAGCTTTCTCAAGCTGTGCAGTAGTAGGGAAGTCCTTTGTAACCTTTCCATCTATCTCATAACCTACGCACATAGGAATTTCATCAAGATAGCCAAGAACATCGATAACTGTAAGCGCTACCTCTGTTGTTCCCTGCATTCTTACACCGTAACGTGATGCAACTGCATCAAACCAGCCCATTCTTCTCGGACGTCCTGTTGTCACACCGAATTCACCGCCGTCACCACCGCGCTTTCTAAGTTCATCCGCCTCTTCACCGAATATTTCACTTACAAAAGCCCCAGCACCGACAGCAGATGAATACGCCTTAACTACCGTCACAACATCTTTTATAGATGATGCAGGTATACCGGCTCCTATTGCTCCGTATGGCGCAAGCGTTGATGATGATGTAACCATAGGATAAATTCCATGGTCAGGATCCTTTAATGACCCAAGCTGACCCTCAAGAAGTACTTTCTTGCCCTCTTTAAGTGCCTTGTGAAGATATGCCGATGTATCTGTAACATATGGAGCAACCATTTCCTTATACTCCATAAGCGTATTAAATATCTCTTCTTCTTTTAATAATGGCTTATGATAAAGATGTTCCAACATAACGTTCTTTATCTGACATATATTAGCAATCTTATCCTTAAGCTCCTGCTCGTCTCCAAACAGCTCGCTTACCTGGAAGCCAATCTTTGCATATTTGTCTGAATAGAAAGGTGCAATACCTGATTTTGTAGAACCAAATGATTTTCCTGCAAGTCTTTCCTCTTCATATGTATCAAAATCAACATGGTAAGGCATCAATATCTGTGCTCTATCTGAAACAAGAATTTTAGGCATAGGCACATTCCTATCTGTAAGACTCTTTAATTCCTTCACAAGATATGGAATATTAAGTGCGACACCATTACCTATAATACTTGTTGTGTGATCATAAAAAACACCTGATGGCAGAAGATGAAGTGCGAATTTACCATAATCATTAATGATTGTGTGTCCGGCATTGCTTCCACCCTGAAATCTTACAATAATATCAGACTCCTCGGCGAGCATATCCGTAATCTTTCCTTTACCTTCGTCACCCCAGTTAGCGCCAACAATAGCTTTTACCATAGTTTCCTCCATTCTGCCGACATAAAGGCGGCATATATATAAATCACGATGAGTTCAACTCATACTTAAATATGATACCACATACCCCGCGCTTCAATCAATTAGATTTTAATTTTATTTATGAGTTCAACAAAAATTTTTCCGGCAAACCTGATTTTTACAGTTAATCATCGTACTCCTGTGATATATTTGTTTCCAAAAATTCTGCTAATGTGACAAATCCATTTTCTTATATATGCAATAATTTACAAAGAAAACAGCAGCAGCATAAAAAAGCAGCAAAATAATCCCCCACAAACCTTTAAATATCAGTTCCTCACCACTATAGCCCTGCAAACTTAAGCCCGAACCGATATAGCCGGGAAACCAATCTCTTATTTGTTCTATATTTATTAACAGCTTAAATACTACTATTGTCAAAAAACTGAACACTACCGCTTTTCCGTATTTAAAAAGCATTGAAAACAGCACATATATTTTATTCATAACAACAATTTCCAAAAAAGAACTGATTATAGTATAAATCAGCAAGATATTTTCATCTCTGTCGCTTGAAAGAATATAAGGCTTACCAAAAGAAGAATCTTTCAAAAAAATAAACCAACCAGATATTGCCGAAAAAATAAGTACTGCAAACAATATTAGCGCAACTGCATCTAATATCACCAACTTTGAAACCACAATATTTTCCCGCTTCTTTACTTTCGTTATGTACATAGAATCCAAGCCGCAATCTATCTCTTTAGAAACAAGGGAAGTAGTAATTAACGCCATCGTTACATTAATTAACAACAAACTGTTAAGCAGTCCTACAACAACCGACGCATAACCCATTCCTGTAAAAACAGAATCACCAATTTGAATAATACCGCTCTCGATTGATATTAAAAATG
The DNA here is from genome assembly GCA_900552795.1 of uncultured Eubacterium sp. Taxonomy (GTDB): domain Bacteria; phylum Bacillota; class Clostridia; order Lachnospirales; family Lachnospiraceae; genus Lachnospira. The sequence goes on along the minus strand of USBB01000010.1, from coordinate 13,177 downwards.
AAATACTTATTGGCAAAACCGCAAAAATAATCAACACACTTTTTACATCATTGCGAAGAAAAACTTTTATTAACTGTGCACGTAATAATTTTAACATTTCTTTCCCCCTTACTGCTGCATTAGCCTTTTCAGATTATCCATATTGTTCTCGCAGTTAAAATCAATGATTTTTATATCTTTCACAACAAAAAGGTGCAAAATTTCATTGATTTTTTCTGAATCGCTGAAAATAATTTTATTACCATTAATTACACAATCCGGTAAAATCTGCATCAACTCTTTTTCATGCAAAGAACAATCACAATCAACCTGTAAAATATAGTCTCTTTTCATAAGCTCTAATACGTTATCATCATATACTATTTTCCCCTCATTCAGTACAACAGCTCTGTTACAAATATCAAAAACATCATTTATCTGGTGACTTGAGAATAATACAGCTACATTCCTTTTACTGCAGTCAACAATTATTTTCTTAATTATCTCAATGCCCAACGGATCCAAGCCGACCATAGGTTCATCCAACACAATTAATTTAGGATTTGACAACAATACCTGAGCCAATCCAAGCCTCTGTTTCATTCCGAAAGAAAACTCACCCACTTTTTTATAAGCTGCTCTTTTAAGCGAAACCATTTCTAAAACAGCGTCTATTCTTTCATTATCAGCTTCATCAGAAAGCGAACTTAACAACTCAAGATTTTTCTTTGCCGTCAAATACTCACAAAAAGATGGCTCCAATAAAACGCCAACATTTTTCATTATACATTCATGGTTATTTTTTACATTATTATCACAGACATATATTTCCCCCGAATAGCTTTCTATTACTCCCATCAGACATTTTATAAGAGTACTTTTTCCGGCACCGTTATGCCCCAATAAACCTACAATTTCCCCCTGTCCGATTTTAAACGAAACATCATCCAGCACCCGCTGCTTACCATAACTTTTATTTAATTTATTAATCTGTAATATCGATTCCACCATTCTATTTGAAATTCCTTTCAATATTGTCCAATCAAAATTAAATCTATTTCATACTTCAAATCAGAAAAAATCCAATCCTGCATAGCCTCACTATCTAATCTTAGATTTGGTATTTCTGTTATGAAATATCCTTCATAGTCCATATCACCAAATATAAGTGCATAATTTAATAACAAGGTTCTATAAATAACCTCAAATTGGGTTCTTTTAAAAATATAAAGCCAAACGTAATATACATCACTTCCTTTAATTGGGATAATGCACCATAAACAGTAAAATATCCCCATATACACCATACAATTCAACGCTATATTATCATATACATAATTCATTTTTATAAAAAATAATATCCCTGTTATAATAAAACTAAAAATATATGGCACAATTAAGTATATCAACCATTGCTTCGAAGTATTTTTCCATGTAGGAAACACTAAGATATTCCCTGCGCCACCAAAATCTTTGCCTTTATATTTTTTTATTTTATTTTCATCAAAAAGAAACATCAGATGAAAATATTTCAAAAATACTATCTTCATATCAAACATATATGCCACAAAAAAATGCATACATTCATGCATAAAAATATAAACGAAAGAAATTACTAACACAATCAGAATATATTGAAAAAAATGCCACAAACCTATATTATACTTATCTAAAACAACATATATCGCAGCAACAGTTACCATTACACTTATAACGAATAATATGCTATTTTTCATTTTGCTCAAAATAATCACTTCTCCTTGTTTGATATGCTTCTATATATTATTTTCCTAAAACATTTCATTTTTAATTAGTAATTTCGTTTTTTCTCTTGAAGCATATCAATCAAATCCATTCCTTGCATGCATATAACCATTTTTAATTTGTCTTATTCATAAATACTATAGGGACTGTATATTTTACAAACAGCCCCTCTTTCTTAGCATTCTGGATATATTCTGATTTTATCGGTGAATTTTCAAATCTTTAATTAATATTCCTGCTATCATAAATATTGCTGCAATAACACATAATATGATATTCATTATATCTGACATCTGGAATACAATACGATTTACCAATAAAACTGCAAACAATATAAAAATTCCTACAATTACTAATAATTTTCCCATATCAAAAAATATCCTTTCAGCACTTTGATCTCACCATAAATTATAAATATATTTTAAAGATTAACCTAACCATTTTGCAAGACCATATCCTACAGCAAAACAAGCACCAAAAACAACTATGCAGCCCCCGACAATAACACATCCTGCCAATATTGTTCCGCCACCATTTACTGTTTCACATTCACTAACAGTTAACTGTTCAAATGTTTCCATTTGTCACCTCCTAATTAGAATTTCTATTTTTATTATTTAATCCAACTGTTATTCCTGCTGTAATCCCTGTTGCTGCACATGCACCAAAAATTTTAAGTAAGGTCAGACCAGCAATAGTAACACCGCATATTACCACGCCACCATCTGTTTCATAAATTTCATTCTGTGACATTTCACAGAATCCTTTGTTTAAAACTTTTTCCATTGTTTTAAATCTCCTTTTCCTAATTAAATTTTTCTTTACACTTATTTAAGAAAAGTGATATTCTTTACCTATGTACTTTTCTTAAAAGTGCTTGTTGTTTGGGACTCTGGTGGTTTTCGCGAATTTTATCAGAGTCCTCTTTTTATATAAAACAGCTTGCCTTTTGCAAATCTGATTTATATCTTTTCCTACAATATATTGGGGTTAATTCCCATACATACATCTATCTCTGTGTTTTCCTGACTTATCATGTCAGTTTTCCTTGTCACATTATATCTCACTGTTATTAGCTATAACTTATGTTCCAATTATGTACTGATACAATTGATTACATATATCCTGAAATTCCATTGGATGTCCCTTATAATACACAACCACTGCATTTACAATTTTAATCTAATTCTTAAAAACAAATTTATCTGTCAAGTCAATGTTCTTATCAATCGACATAAGCAATTAGATATCAATCATACCCCTCCTTTAAATGCAATATTAGATCCTTGTATGACATATAATATCACATTATTTTTCGTTTTTTCATTATTAGGAACAAACTGTCATTTTTTGGAATAAATTGTAGATTAAAGGCACAAAAATATGAATAATATCTCTAAAAAGCAAAAAATCTTTACAAATTCTAGCCAAATCAACTAAACTTTGCAAAGACTTTTTCCAATCTCTATTCATTTATTAATCATAAACGTTGCCCGCACTATGAACTCATTATTTTCACATTGCAGTTTTAATACACCATCATAATTCTTTACCACTCTTTCCATATTCACCAAACCATATCCATGAATATCCTTATTTTCTTTAGATGTTGGTATATAATTATTTTTTACGTTCAATTTTCTGTTTACAGGATTCTTTACAATCAAAATCCACATTTGTGCATTTAATACAGATTCTATGTTTATAACCTTTTCCCCTTTAATCTTTTCACACGCTTCTATTGCATTATCAAGTATATTCGAAAGAAAAATCACCATATCAACATCATCTATTTTTTGAGCTGGAATAATACCATTTACATCTATCTTAGTATTAATCTGTTCTGCTGTCCTTGCCTTTGAACTAAGCAACGCATCAGCTACAAAATTCCCCGTATCATAAGAATTAGTTGTACTATGGTATATCGTTTCTAATTTTTTAATATACTGTAATGCACTCTCATATTTACCCTTTTCAATATAAGAATGCAGAGCTATCAACATATTATTTTGATCATGTCTGAATTGTTTTAATTTAAGCTCCTTTTGATTCAGTTCATCATAATACCCAACAATTTTTTTAATCTGTTCTTCCAAGATATCTATAGTATTAGCCATCGAATAATTATGCTGATGTACTACCATAATTCTTACAATCAGCATAATTATAAGAAAAGTCAAAATCACTATGGAAGCCTGAATAAACGTATTATACTCATCACCTAAACATATTAACGCTTCTATATTACCAAGAATATAAATTATAATCACTAAATGTATATATTCTATAACCGTCAAATTAGCAAACCATATATTTAACGTTCTGCTTCTGCGAAAATATAATAAAATTAATAATATGATAAGAAAAATTACAGATACTATAGTTACGCAGAAATCATCAATCAAAAATTTATTTTTATAATCATCTGATATTTTACATAACAAAATAGTTATGTTAGATGAAAATACAGCCTGTATTTCCTCATAAAAAAATACTACTATAGGAACTTTAATCTTTACTCCGTATTTAGACCATAAAAATGGCACCATCCTCATATAATACAGGAAATAAAATACAACAAATAATGATGATATATTCATGTATTTGCTTATACAATACACACAGCTCACTAATATATAATATACTAACCACATGTATTTATAATCTTTGTTTTTTGGATTTTCTATTATAAAAAATTCATCAAAAGCAATCTTAATACTAAAATAGTCAGATATCCCCCATACAACGAAAATTACAAAAGCTATACCTAATTCGCCCATCCCATCACCTCTGTCCCATGAGATAATCCGAATATTTTTCAGTGAATTCTTTATATTTATTCCTGCTCATAAGTATGCTGTCACCGTTTTTAAGAACTACGTCGGTACGGTTGTAAGCATTTACGTGCTTCATATTGACAATATATGATTTGTAGCACCTATAAAAGCACTTTGATTTTAATCTCTGTTCCATTGATGATAATGTTTCATGGCACTCGAATTTTTTGCTTTTATCAACAAAATTAATTATACAATTCTTCCCAATGCCCTCAATATATGAAATCTTACTTTCCTTAATAAAGTGATTCATACCTTTTACACGCACAAGCAATACCTTTTCCTCTTCTGTTGAAAGCAAAAATGCTTCAAGAGCGGCGTTGAATTTTTCTTCATCAACAGGCTTTAACAAAAAACGGAATGCTCCGACTTCAAACGATTGAAACACTGCGCCCGGATAGCTTGACAAAAAAATAATTGTTATATCTGCCTGACGCTCACGCAGCTGCTTTGCAGTGCTGATTCCGTCCAGCCCCAAACCCTCAAATCTATAATCCATTAAAACAAGATCATACTCCTCATTTGATTCAAGCAGTTTTTCTCCTGTTTCAAACTCATCTAAAGTATATGAAAACTCCCTCTTAAACGAATATGCGGTTATATGTCTTTTTATTTCCTCCCGCATATAATCCGAATCATCACAAATTGCTATTTTTATCATTTCCACTCAAATCGACTATCTTTTGTAATATATCGATTTATCCCCCGAATTTAATCATATTAATTTAGTAATTATAGCATACATGCAGCAAGTCAAGCAATCACCTGTTCTTATCTCTCTTAAATACTACTTGCTGCTGAATATAATAACTTACAAAGAACAAAACCGTATCAACGATTATTTTATAAAGAATTTCCAGATTATAAGGCAATGCTTTTACCAACAATGTGACAAGAATTGCACTGAAAGCCATCTGTACCACCGCAAGAATAAAATATTTTAAAGCTGAAAATCCTATATTTTCTTTGCTGTTAAAAACCAATTTATAATTAATCAGATAATTATAAGTTGCAGAGATGACTCTTGCAATAACCGTAGCCGCTGTCACATAAACAACAGGATATTTAACCTTTAACAATGCACAAAAAATGCTGAATAAAATAATATCCAAAAGGCTTGATGACAATGAGGAAATAATGTATTTCATAAATTTCCATCCTAAAATACGATATATTCTTACAGAGTCTTTAAATGGATTAAAATGTGTCTGATGATTATCCACTGAATCATAAACTGTTTCTATCGGTACTTCTATTATTTTCATCTTTTCGGCTGCATCAATAAGCATACGCATCTCGAATTCAAAACGCTCACCTTTTAAGTCAATCAGCTCTTTCATATAAGCTTTTGGTATACCGCGCAGTCCTGTCTGAGTGTCTGTTATATGGACTCCGGTAATATATTTGAATGTCTTTTCGGTCATTTTATTTCCAAAGCGGCTTTTCCAAGGAACCTCATCCAAATCAAAGCATCTTACTCCCAAAACTAAGCTTTCTGTATTTTTCTTAAGCGCATCAATGACTTTGCTGATACATTCAGGAGTATGCTGTCCGTCTGAATCGGCAGTTACCACTCCGGCAGTTTCCTTATCATTTTCAAGTATATAACTGAATGCAGTTTTTAAAGCACGCCCTTTGCCCTGATTTTTTTCATGTACCAGAAGTTTTCCGCCTGATTTTTCAATTATTTCAGATGCACTTTCAAATATTGAATCGTATGAGGAATCGCTTCCGTCATTTATAACATAAACAGGTCCTATTTTGTTCAAATCAAGTGCTTTCAGCAATTCCAATAATCTTACGTCCGGCTCATACGCCGGAATAACCACACTAACCTTACACATTAATTGTCAATCTCCCTTTTAATCACTGCGTTTCCATATTGCTCAGGATAATTTTCTTTAATCCAGTCATTTATTATCTGGTTGCTGTAATCATTAACAAATATATATTCTGATGAAATATTTTCCATATCTTCCCGGCTGTCAACGACAAATGAATCTACATTGTCAGTTTGAAACGTATATTCACCCAAATAATAAAAATATCCAGAATCATCCTCAGGTATAAGTATAGCATATGATTTTTGATTTTGAACACCGTAATCAATCCTTGCCGTTTCAAGCCACATTCTCTCATCTGTATCATCAGTATAGTTCATAGGAGTTTTTATATTCCCGAATGAAATTTGCATATATAAAAAGTACAAGGCTCCCAATATAACAGCAGAAGACATCGCTGCTATTTTTGATTTATCAAGGCAAGAAATCAACTTTACCGACATTATCAGTGCAATATACAGAATTGCAATCAATATTGTTTTTGTATATCGTGACATTCCTGCTAAAGACCTTGCTTCTGCCATAGGCATTGAAAAAAGATACATTGCAAGTATCCCTGCCTGATATACAACATACACTACTAACGACGCTATCAATACATTTCTATAGTTCTTCAGCTCTCTTTTTGCAAATATAAATATTAAAATCCCTATAATCAAAATAATAGCAAATGTCAGCCACACATCAGTCCAACCGGCTGCAAAATCAATAACCTTATTAAATATTAAATTTATATCTTCAGCAGTTTTTTCTTCAAATACAGAGCTGTAATTTTCAACACTCATTGCATGCTTTGACACCTCTGCATCCGCAAACACATACTTGCAATGCCTCTGCCACATAAAAAAAGATATAAACGGCATCATAACACTGCCTATTCTTGCCAAAATACTCTTATCTTTTCTGATATTACTTAAAATCAATATACATATCAATGCAACAAAAAACATTCCCGAATTTTTTATCTGCACTATCTGAACCATATAAAATGATGCAAATATAAGATTGCGAATCCTGCAGCCGCGTTTACAATAACGATAAGCAAACACCAGACCGCTCATGGCAACGAGTGGAAGCAGCGTATCAACAAGCAGATCCGTCACTTCTATGTTATATACCAAAATAAAATTAACAGCTGAGAACACAACAGCCAAAGCTGCAATTTTATTTTTCTTTATAAATACAAATACCGGAAGTATTGATGAAAGCATCATATATACCTGCGCAAGCATTTGTATTGACTCGCTTGTACTTATCAATTTTGAAAAATAATAAATATATGTCGAGCTTCCTAACGGGTACTCCTGAAATTTAATAATCGTATCAGTAAAATTAGGATATCTGTCCACTGCAATCATTCTTTTTACAACCATTGCCCAGTGAGAAAAATTGTCGTAATGCATAAACAATTTTCCTCTGAGGTAAATAAGCATAATGCCCATAGATACAGCCATAAAAAGAAAACCAATATTCATATAATTTTTTAAAAATGAAATACCTTTATCCTTATATATTCCATACGCAAACCCTGCAAATCCCACGATATAAAGAATCCACATAAACTCCGGCAGTAAATTAAGCAAACCGCCGACAAACAGGACAACAGTCTGAATTGCAATCGTAAGTCCCGGCAAAAAATAAACACTTATTTTAGAGTTCCGTCTTATTAATTCCCATGTTCCAATATTTGAAACACAAAACAAAAATAGTTTTATAATATTTATCATTTATTTTATACATCCCCCGATTCTATTTTTATTAATATACGATTATTATAACAAATCGGCTAACAACCGACAATAAATAATAAATTAAAAACTCATTTATCCCTTTAATCTGACTACCATTTTGAACACCATTTGATAAAAAAACGCCCTTTGACTACCATCTGACTACCAAAATTTCACTTTTATTTCGCATATCAAGGCATAAATAAAACACCACGCAAACCGCTTGTTTACCGGCTTTGTGTGGTGTTTTCCTTGTAAGCTACTGAGGGGAATCGGACCCCCGACCTCTTCATTACCAATGAAGTGCTCTGCCACTGAGCTACAGTAGCATATATCTTTTGCAGCTAATCTTTATAATATTATAGACTGTCGCTTTTGTCAACAGCTAAGATGTCTGTAATGCTTTTGCCTTTATCCTCTGAATGGCGTTATCAATTGATTTTGAAGATTTATTCAAATCCTTTGCAATCTGCCTGTAATCCTTATCCTGCATATAAAGCTCAAACACTTCTTTCTCAAAAGGACTTAATAATTTCAAAAGCTTTTCTTCCATATCAGCAGCATTTTCTTTGTCAATAAAAAGATTTTCAGGATTTTGGTCAACCTGGGAATGAAGCATATCTACAAGTTTAACATCATTATCCTCATCCTCGTTAACCGGCAAATCAAATGATACATAAGAATTAAGCGGAAGATTTTTATTTCTGTTTGACGCTTCCACTGCAGTCATTATCTGACGGTTTATGCACATGCTTGCAAATGTCGCAAACGAAGCTTCCCTTTCTTTAGTATAATCTCTTACTGCCTTATATAATCCTATCATGCCCTCCTGTATGAGGTCATCACTGTCACCTCCTGCAAGATACATGGCCTTTGCCTTTTTTCTTACGAGATTTTTGTATCTTTCAAACAATTCCTCTATGGCATCTTTATCGCCATTTTTATACATATCAACCAGTGTTTCATCACTGTACCCCATAAACTCTTCCACCTCCCCATTCGTGAAATGAGTACATAAGCTTTAACTTCTCTGACGCACGATTTCGTATGCCAGCACCCCTGCTGCAACTGATGCATTAAGCGAATCTATATCACCTTTCATAGGTATCGATGCTACAAAATCGCATTTTTCTTTGACGAGCCTGCTGACACCGCTTCCCTCATTCCCTATAACAAGACCTATAGGACCTTTTAAATCCAGCTTATACATTGAAGTTCCGTCCATATCTGCACACACAAACCACAGCCCCTGCTTCTTCAGCTCCTCTATTGTCTTTGCAATATTAGTAACCTTTGCAACCGGCGTATAGTTAATTGCTCCTGCAGATGTCTTCGCAACAGTAGCAGTAAGTCCAACAGCTCTCCTTTTTGGAATTATAACACCGTGAGCTCCCGCAAGATTGGCTGTTCTTATTATAGCTCCCAGATTATGCGGATCTTCAATCTCATCAAGAATAAATATAAACGGAGGTTCTTCTTTCCGACGCGCTGCCTCTAATATATCATCAACCTCAGCATACTCATATGCAGCCGCCTGAGCAACAACTCCCTGATGATGTCCCGTTTTTGACAATCTGTCAAGACGCTCTTTCTCAACAAAATTTATAATTGCATCTGTCTTTTTTGCCTCTCTCAAAATGCTTTTTATCGGTCCATCCTGACATCCGTCCAAAACAAACAATTTATCAATGGTCTTTCCTGCCCTAAATGCTTCAAGCACCGCATTTCTTCCTTCTATTGTAAATTCCTGATACCTCATCAAAACCTCCGCACTACTTTTTTATTTCTCCGTACTCTGTAAGCGCAGCCTTTATAAGCTCCATCATTCTTGAATATCTTCCTGAAAGATACAAATACCCCATAAGCGCCTCAAATCCGGTTGCGCGCCTGTAATCTGTTATAGAAGCATTCTTCGCTGATGTATACGACTTTGCATTGCGTCCTCTTTTGTAAACACCCTCTTCTTCTTCATCAAGCATATGCTCAATCTTTCCTATCATCTCTGACTGAGTCTGTGCTTTCACAAGTCCGCTTGACATTCTGTTAAGCTTATTTACAGGCATATTGCCCTTTGAATCAATCAAATATGTTTTAATAACCAAATCATATATACTGTCACCAATATATGCTAAAACAAGCGGCGAGAGCTGTCTTGGCTGTACACCTTTAAATGACAGCTCCTGCTGCATACATTTTATTAATTCCTCTTCCATCTTACGCCTTCTCTTGTATCTTCAAGCACTATTCCCTTTGCAAGAAGCTCATCTCTTATTTCATCTGCTCTTGCAAAATCCCTGTTCTTTCTCGCCTGCTGCCTCTCCTCTATAAGAGCCTCTATATCAGCATCAAGCATCTGTTCCTGCTTCTCAACCTTTAAGCCGAGTACATCAGTAAGCACAGTAATTTTCTTTATAAGCTCATCAATATACTGCTTTGTATCAGTTCCATCCGCATTCATATTCGCAAACTTTACAAGCTCAAACACAGCCGAAATTGCATCAGCAGTATTAAAATCATCTTCCATAGCCTGCTCGAATTTACCATACATAGCCTTTGTAGCTTCAAGATTCTGCACTTCTTTTTCTGTCATCTGCAACTGTTTGGCATTATCAGATAAATGCTTAAGATTAGCAACAGAATTTATAATTCTTTCAAGTCCGTTCTTTGCAGATTCCATCAATTCCCTGCTGAAATTGATAGGATTTCTGTAATGCGCGCTGAGCATAAAAAATCTTAAAACCTGTAAATCATATTCATTGCTTATATCTCTTACAGTAAAGAAATTTCCGAGAGACTTCGACATTTTCTTATTATCAATATTTAAAAACGCATTATGCATCCAGTATTTTGAAAAAGGTACTCCGTTAGCAGCCTCTGACTGAGCTATTTCATTCTCATGATGAGGGAATATCAGATCCTCTCCGCCTGCATGAATGTCTATTTCATCAGCAAGGTATTTTTTTGCCATCACAGAGCACTCTATATGCCATCCCGGTCTTCCGTCACTCCATGGCGACTGCCACGATGGCTCTCCTTCCTTTTTAGGTTTCCAAAGAACAAAATCAAGCGGATCCTCCTTCTCATCCTCACCTGCAACCTTTATGTCGCGGTGTCCCGCTTCCAAATCATCAATATTTTTCTTTGAAAGCTTTCCGTATCCTTCAAATTTTCTTGTTCTGTAATAAACTGTTCCATTTACATTGTAAGCATATCCTTTATCTATAAGAGTCTGTATCATATCAATCATACCTGAAATTTCGTTCGTAGCAAGAGGATGTGTTGTAGCCGGCTTAATATTCATACCCTCCATATCCTTCTTACATTCAGCTATATAACGCTGTGAAATTTCTTCTGATGTTACACCTTCTTCAATAGCTTTCTTGATTATTTTATCGTCAACATCAGTAAAATTAGATACATAATTAACATCATACCCCTTATATTCGAGATATCTTCTTACCGTATCAAAGCAAATCATAGGCCTTGCATTTCCTATGTGTATAAGATTATAAACTGTTGGCCCGCATACATACATTTTTACTTTATTTTCTTCAATCGGTACAAATTCTTCTTTTTTTCTTGTAAGTGTATTAAAAATCTTCATAATTTGATGATATCCTTTCTCTATTTACTTAAGAAACCTTATTTGAGCAACGCCTTCTCAAGCAATTCCAGCTTTTTAAGAATCGCTTCATTTTCAGCCTTAAGGCTGTCTATATCATTTTTTACAACGTCCGGCAAGTGTATCTGATCCAAATCTATACAAACCTTTGCATCTTTACAGGCAACAGCTCTTCCCGGAACACCGACAACAGTGCAGTTATCAGGCACATCCGACAAAACCACTGAGCCGGCACCTATTTTACAGTTATTGCCTATAGTAAGCGAGCCCAAAACTTTTGCACCTGCACCAATCATTACATTATTTCCAACTGTAGGATGCCTTTTCCCCTGTTCCTTACCTGTACCTCCCAGAGTTACCCCCTGATAAAGCGTTACATTATCTCCTATAATTGTAGTCTCGCCTATTACAACACCATGACCGTGGTCAATAAAAAATCCTTCTCCTATCTGAGCTCCCGGATGAATTTCAATCCCCGTCTTTCTTGCAGTTTTCTGCGAAATTCTCCTTGCGCGGTAATAATGCTTTTTCATATATAGTTTATGAGCTTTTCTGTATTTTAGTATTGCCGTAAAGCTTGGATATAAAAACACTTCCATAGTTGATTTTATGGCTGGATCCCTGTCTTTAATGACTGCTATTTCCTGCTTCACATATTTAAAAAATTCCATATTTACTCCTGATATTTTTGCTGTTATTATATTTTACTTAATTTTTCCGCATCCGCTACAATCAGAACAACAATTTTTCATATCAGATTCACCGTAAATATAATTTGCAACAGAAGTAAGACTACATACAGACTGAGCCGAAATCCCCTCTCCGCTTCCTGTAAATCCAAGACCCTCCTCTGTCGTTGCCTTTACATTTATCCTGTCTGTTTCTATATTTAATGCTGCCGCAATATTTTCACGCATCGTATCTATATATGGTCTCATTTTAGGTCTTTGCGCAATTATTGTAGCATCAATATTTTCTATTATATAATTTTTTTCATCAAGCATATGTCCGACTGCCTTTAACAGCTCTATACTTGAAGCGCCCTCGTAACGCTTGTCTGTGTCAGGAAAATGCTTGCCTATATCCCCTAAAGCAGCAGCTCCCAGCAAAGAATCCATAATTGCATGAAGCAGCACATCAGCATCAGAATGACCTAAAAGACCTTTATCATATGGAATGTCAACTCCCCCTATTATAAGCTTACGTCCCGCTACAAGTTTATGAACATCATATCCCATTCCAACTCTCATGCAAATACCTCTTTTCGTTTATTAACAATTAAATCCATAACAGATTATACTATCCACAAATACTTTTTAAGTAAACCACATTTTATCAAATTTTACAAGTAAAAAAGCGTCGTGAACGACGCTTGCAAGATTTGCTTCGCAAACTTGTTATCAG
>USBB01000009.1 GCA_900552795.1 uncultured Eubacterium sp. | reverse complement strand
AGACATATTCATATATTCCTGATTGTTCAGATCTTGATATTCCTGAGGATGCAGATTATGTATATATCTGCGAAAATAATACTATTTATGGTACAAAGTATAAGGAGCTTCCTAATACAAAGGGTAAAATTCTTGTATCAGACGTTTCTTCATGCTTCTTGTCAGAGCCTGTAGATGTAACAAAGTATGGTGTTATTTATGGCGGAGTTCAGAAAAATATCGGACCTGCTGGTGTTGTTATTGCAATAATCAGAGAGGATCTTATCACAGATGATGTTCTTCCGGGTACACCTACAATGCTTAAGTGGAAAACTCAGGCAGATAACGATTCACTTTACAATACACCTCCATGCTACACAATTTATATCTGCGGCAAGGTATTTAAGTGGATTAAGAAAATGGGCGGTCTTACAGCAATGAAAGAGCACAATGAAAAGAAAGCTGCTATTCTTTACAATTTCCTTGATGAGAGTAAGATGTTTAAGGGAACAGTTGAAAAGAAAGATCGTTCGCTTATGAATGTACCTTTTGTGACAGGTGATAAAGAGCTGGATGCAAAGTTTGTAGAGGAAGCAACTAAGGCAGGCTTTGTAAACCTTAAGGGTCACAGAACTGTTGGCGGTATGAGAGCTTCTATTTATAATGCTATGCCAATCGAGGGTGTTGAGAAGCTTGTTGAATTTATGAGAAACTTTGAAAAGGAGAATACAAAGTAATGATTAATGTTAATTGTCTGAATAATATTGCTTCTGTAGGTTTGGATTTATTTTCTGATAACTACAATAAAGAAAGCAGCTTTGAAGATGCACAGGCAGTGCTTGTAAGAAGTGCAAAGATGCATGATATGGAGCTTAGTGATAACCTTCTTGCGATTGCAAGAGCAGGTGCCGGAGTTAATAATATTCCTCTTGATAAATGTGCGGATAAAGGTATTGTAGTTTTTAATACACCTGGTGCTAATGCAAATGCAGTTAAAGAGCACGTTATTGCAGCAATGCTTTTAGCTTCAAGAGATCTTATAGGCGGAAATAAGTGGGTTAATGATAATAAAGATGATGCTGACATTGCAAAGGCTGCCGAAAAGGCAAAGAAAGCTTTTGCCGGAACTGAAATATCAGGCAAAAAGCTTGGTGTCATAGGTCTTGGTGCTATTGGTCAGCTTGTGGCTAATGCGGCTATATCTCTTGGTATGGAAGTGTACGGATATGATCCATACGTATCTGTAAATGCGGCATGGAACCTTTCAAGCAAAGTTAAGCACATTATGAATGTTGAAGAAATTTACAGAGAATGTAATTACATAACAGTTCATGTACCTGCGCTTGACAGCACAAAGGGCATGATTAACAAAGAAGCGTTTGATATGATGCAGGATGGAACAATAATTATCAACTGTGCAAGAGATGTACTTGTTGATGAGACTGCAATAGGAGATGCAATTAAGTCAGGTAAGGTAAGAAAATATGTTACTGACTTCCCTAATACTACAACAGCCGGCATGGACGGCGTTATAGTTCTGCCTCATCTTGGTGCTTCAACAGAGGAAGCTGAAGATAATTGCGCAGTTATGGCGGTTAAGGAGCTTTGCAATTATATAGAGAATGGTAATATTATAAATTCAGTAAATTATCCTGCATGTGATATGGGTATCTGCAATACTGAGGGACGTGTGGCAATCTGTCATAAGAATGTACCTTCTATAATCAGTAAGATAACTACTGTTATGGGCAATGCCGGAATCAATATTGAGGAGATGGCAAATAAATCAAGAGGCGATTATGCATATTCAATGCTTGATATATGCGGCAAGGCAAATGAAGATGTTGTTGCAGCGCTTCAGGCAATAGACGGTGTTATAAAGGTAAGAGTTATTAAATAATAAAATAATATTAATTATGGATTAAAGGTTCTGCTTGCAGAGCCTTTTTCTTTACTATACTAAATAAAAGTAGTATAATATTATTAAATATTTCTAAAAAAGACGAATATGTCGGTATCGGCAATGAAGAGTTTTAAACTATAAAAATTATAAAGAAACGGAGAATAATATTATGGCGGTAATCAGACCTTTTATATGTGTAAGGCCGGAAGAGAGTGTGGCAGATAAAGTCGCGGCTCTTCCTTATGATGTGTACAACAGGCAGGAGGCACTTAAGGAGGTTCAAAGGCAACCATTGTCATTTTTAAAGATAGACAGGGCGGAAACACAGTTTGATGACAGCGTTGACACATACGCACCGCAGGTTTATGAAAAGGCAAAGGAAATGCTTCTTGATGCAATAAAAGATGAAATATTTATAACAGACACGGACAAAGCTTATTATATATATGCGTTGACAATGGACGGAAGAACGCAGACGGGTATAGTTGCATGTGCGTCCATCGACGATTATCAGAATAATGTGATAAAGAAGCATGAAAATACAAGAGCTGACAAAGAGATAGACAGAATTACGCATGTTGATACATGCAGTGCACAGACAGGCCCTATATTCCTTGCGTACAGGGCAAATGAGGTTATTAATAAATGTGTAAGCAAAGTAAAGCAGCAGGGATGTATTTATGATTTCACATCGCCTGACGGAGTAAGACATCAGGTATGGAAAATGTCTGATAAAGATATGGTTGAAAATGTGGCAGAAGCATTTTCTAAGATTAATGAAATATATATAGCTGACGGTCATCACAGAGCTGCTTCTGCGGTAAAAGTCGGTTTGAAAAGAAGAAATGAAAATCCAGGTTACACAGGACAGGAGGAGTTTAATTATTTCCTTTCAGTGCTGTTTCCTGATGAGGAACTTATGATTTTACCGTACAACAGGGTTATAAAAGACCTGAACGGTTACAGCAATGAAGAGTTTATTGCAAAAATCGGTGAGATGTTTGATGTTGAAAAAATCGGTGGACAGGTTATGCCTGATGAAAAGGGAACTTTTGGTATGTACATAGAAAATGAGTGGTATAAGCTTACCGCACATAGTGATATTTTGTCAGATGACCCTGTTGACGGACTTGATGTTGCAGTATTGCAGAATCATGTTCTTAAACCGCTGCTTGGTATTGATGACCCAAAGACAGACAAGAGAATAGATTTTGTAGGGGGAATAAGAGGACTTGCGGAGCTTGAAAGAAGATGTGACAGCGATTGTAAACTGGCATTTTCAATGTATCCTACATCAATAAAAGAACTGTTTGATGTTGCAGATGCGGGCAGACTTATGCCGCCTAAGTCAACATGGTTTGAACCGAAGCTTAGAAGCGGAATATTTATACATATGATATAATTCAGGTTAAATAAGGAGGAATTAATGTGTATCACGAAATTATAGAAATTGATATTGATTATGAAAAATTTGGTATTAACCATAAGGAAAATAAAGCTTCAATTACAACATATATAAAGGATAAATTTCCAGATTATCAGAACGCCTTTAAGAGACCTCTTGTTATAATATGTCCGGGCGGCGGATACGGACATCACTCACCAAGAGAGGGTGAGGCGGTTGCGTTAAAAATGCTTGATTTTGGGTTTAATGCACTTGTATTAAGATACAGTCTTGCACCTAATGAATATCCGTGTGCTTTGTATGAGGCGGCTTATGCGGTAGACTACGCAAGAAAGCATGCTGATGAGTGGGATATAGATCCTGACAAAATTATAATCGCAGGCTTTTCGGCAGGCGGACATGTAGCGGCAAGTCTTGGAACAAAGTATAAGACAAAGCTTATGGAGGATTTTGCAAAAGAAGAGCTTAATGGAACTTCAGACAGCATTAAACCAAACGGAATGCTTTTGGGATATCCTGTTATTACGTCGGGTAAGTTTGCGCACAGGGGGTCATTTGAAAAGCTTTTAGGAGAAAAATATGACGAACTTATTGATGAAGTCTGTCTTGAAAATTCAGTTATATCTGATACTCCTAAGACATTTATATGGCATACGTTTTCAGATGGTTCAGTACCTGTAAAGAATTCTCTTCTTTTTGCAGAAGCGTTGGAGAGAGCGGGGGTTCCTTTTGAAATGCATATATTCCCTAAAGGAAATCACGGACTTGGTCTTGGAACAAAGGAAACTGATACAAAGGATGGTACACATTATCAGCCGGAGGTTAATGTCTGGACTGACTGTTTTAATGTGTGGGTGCAGAATAACATTTAAAAATGCTGCGGAATGGAGGTAGTATGGCGGATAAACTTTATGATTTAATGAATTGGCCTGAGATAGAAGCTGTTGTGTATTCAGAGGCAGATAATCCATATAACTTTTTAGGCGGACATGTCTGTAAAAATGGCTTTTTGATTCAGGTTTTCAGACCAGATGCAGTGGCAATACAGGTATCTGTGCAGGGGATAAAGAAACTGTATCAGATGGAAAAAGTTGATGAGGCAGGTTTTTTTGCTGTGTTAATTCCTCTTAAAAAACAGGCAGATTATGAGCTTATAATTGAGGATATAAAAGGAATAAAGACAACTGTCAGGGATCCTTATTCATTTGGCTGTATGCTTGATGAAAAAAATATGAAGCGTTTTAATCTCGGTACAGGCATTGATGCTTATAAATTCATGGGAAGCCATTATATGCAGGCAGATGGTGTCGGCGGAATGCATTTTGCGGTATGGGCACCAAATGCAAAGCGTGTGAGCGTGGTTGGTGAATTTAACAGGTGGGACGGAAGAATATACCAGATGCAGCGCAATGGTGACAGCGGAATATTTGAGCTTTTTATTCCGGGAATGGAGCCTGGAATATCGTACTGCTACGAAGTTAAATTTAAAAATGGTGTGATTATCCGTAAGCTTGATCCGTACGCATGCAATATAAAAAATGATACAAGGGCTGTTTCAGTAGCAGCTCAATCGACTGACGAGTATAAGTGGAATGATAAAGCATGGATGAATAAAAAGGAGATTTTTAGCGATGAAGCTCCTGTTTCTATATGTGAAATAGATATAGATGACATACTTAAGGATGATATTGTAGAAAATGTCAGTGAGGCAGGCTTTAACTGTGTTGTGATAACTACAGCAGCGGCTTGTATAGACAAAAGAAATACAACTGAAATTTCAGCATTTTTTTCACCGCATTTATCTTATGAAAAGCCGGATATGCTGCAATCAGTTATAGACAGTTTTCATCAAAAAAATATTGCTGTAATTATGGACTGGTATGCTGCTTATCTTAGTCAGACGCCTTCTGGAATGATATATTTTGATGGTTCATATGCATATGAGAAAAACTGGGTAAGATTATACAGACAGAAAAATATAGAAGTTTCTACATTTGATTATGATAAGCCTCAGGTAAGGACATTTTTGTATTCAAATTTTATGTTCTGGCTTGAAAAATATCATTTTGACGGAATGAGGATTAACGAGCTTGCATCAATGCTTTATCTTAATTACGGGCGCAATGCAGGAGAGTGGATTCCTAATATTTATGGCGGAAATGAAAATCTTGCTGCTATAGAATTTGTTAAGGGATTAAGCAGACTTATTGATAAATGCAGCAGAAAACCCTTGCTTATAGCTGAAGATGACAGTGGATGGCCTTGTGTCACTGTACCTGTAAAAGACGGAGGACTCGGCTTTGATTATAAGCAGAATGATGGCTGGAAAAAGGAAATAGTACCATTTATGGAGCTTGATCCGCTGTTTAGAAAAGGCAGTTATGAAAAGCTTACATATGGAATGTTATATCAGTACAGTGAGAATTTTATACTCGATTTTTCAAGGATAAGTGATGACTGGAAAGAAAGGGGGCTGTATGACAGGATGCCTCTTTGTGGAAAAACTGATGAGGCTGCAGAAGAAATAAAAAAAGAAAATCTTAAGGCAGTTTTGGCGTTTATGTATACACATCCGGGGAAAAAGCTTATCAATTATAAGGATTGCAGAAGATGTGCGGATTTCATTAAAAAGTTAAATGACCTATATATAAGTTACACTCCGATGTATGAGCTTGATAATGAGAATGACGGTTTTGAGTGGGTTGATAATGTCTCTTGTGAGGAGACAGTAATTGCTTACGAAAGAAAGTCATCATCGGGTGATAAGCTTCTTAACGCAATCAATTTTACGCCTGTTTTAAGGCAGGATTTCAGATTTGGCGTGCCATGCAAGGGTAAATATAAAGTTGTATTCTGCAGTGATAAAAGCTTTAACGGAAAAGAATACCGCACAGAAGAATATGAATACAACGGTAAAGCTGATTCGGTTTTGGTAACACTTCCTCCTCTTGGAGTCATATGTCTTGTATATGAGTCTTATTCACAAATAGAGCTTGAGGAGATACAGATTAAAAAAGAGGCTGCAATGGCAAAGGAAAAGGCATCTTTGGAGGCAAAGGAAGCAGAGAAATTAAAGGAAGAAGCCATCGAGCATGCAAAAATTGCAAAGGAAGCTGAGGAGAGAGCAAAAGAAGCTGCGAAGGAGGCTGTTAAAGCAGCGAAAGAAGCACAAAAAAAGGCATCAATGGCTGAAAAGAACAGCATTAGAATTGATGAGGAGATGAAAAGACGTCTCGAGGCTCTATTAAGAAAAGAATAAATTAAGCATAAAATAAAAATTAATTATTAAAAATAAGTTTTGAATAGACGAGCGTTTCGGCTGACATGTACGCGGAAACGCTTGTTTTGTGTACTTAAATTTTTACTCAAAACACTTGTTTTATTATAAAAAATATTATATCATATACGCATACATAAAAAGGACGTGAGGAAAATATGGCAGATAATAATACACAATTTTTTAGAACACAGCCTGAAAAGACAATTTCAGTAGAAGGTATATTAGAGCAGGTTTATCTTGCATTAAAGGAAAAAGGATATAATCCGGTAAATCAGATAGTCGGATATATTATGTCTGGAGATCCGACTTATATAACAAGTCATAATAATGCAAGAAGTCTTATTATGAAAGTTGAAAGAGACGAACTGGTAGAAGAAGTTATAAGATATTTTATTGTAGGAAAAGGCTTATAGAATGAGAATTATCGGATTGGATTACGGAACCAAGACTGTCGGAGTAGCTGTAAGTGATGCGCTTGGCATTACTGCGCAGCCGGTAGAGACAATTACAAGAAAAGAAGAGAACAAGCTTCGCCAGACACTTGCAAGGATTGAAGCAATTATAGATGAATATCAGATAGAACAGATAGTTGTCGGACTTCCGAAAAATATGGACAACACTATAGGAGAGAGGGCAAAAGCCTGTGAGGATTTTGCCCAGAAGCTCGAAAGAAGAACAGGACTTCCTGTTGTTATGTGGGATGAAAGACTTACAACGGTTGCAGCAGAAGATGTGCTTAAGGAAAGCGGGGTCAGAAGAGAGAACCGCAAAGCAGTCATAGATCAGATTGC
Organism: uncultured Eubacterium sp.; assembly: GCA_900552795.1. Lineage (GTDB taxonomy): Bacteria > Bacillota > Clostridia > Lachnospirales > Lachnospiraceae > Lachnospira. The sequence continues at coordinate 66,287 of USBB01000009.1, read as the reverse complement.
AGCTGTATTTATTTTGCAGGGATATCTTGATTATAAACATATGCAAAAAGACAATAATTAATAAAAGATGGAGATTTTTATGCAGGAAATTATGTTTATTACAGATGATAATACAGAGGAAACAATGTATGTAATATGTGATACAAGAGTAAATGGCAGTAATTATCTGCTTGTTACGGATACGGATGATGAGTCTGATGATGAAGCAGAGGTTTTCATTATGAAAGATACATCAGGGGACGATGAGGCGACAGCAGTGTATGAGTTTGTTGAAAATGATGATGAGCTTGACAGCGTGGCCAGAATTTTTGAAACTATTTTAGAAGATGTAGATATTGAGTAAGAGGTGTTAAATGAAGAAAGAAAATATCGGATCTGTCAAGATTATACCGCTTGGTGGTCTTGAACAGATAGGAATGAACATTACTGCCATTGAGTACGATGACAGTATTATTGTTGTGGACTGCGGACTTGCATTTCCGGAGGAGGAAATGCTTGGTATAGATTTGGTTATACCAGATGTTACTTATCTTAAGGAAAATATTGACAAAGTCAAAGGCTTTGTTATCACTCATGGTCATGAGGACCATATCGGCGCTATTCCCTATGTTTTAAAGGATGTTAATGCTCCTATATATGCTACAAAGCTTACTATGGGTCTTATTGAGTCAAAGCTTAAGGAACATAATATGGTTCGTTCTGTAAAGAGAAAAGTTGTAAAATACGGACAATCTATTAATCTTGGAGATTTCAGGGTTGAATTTATACGAACAAATCACAGTATTGCAGATGCAGCAGCTTTAGCTATATTTTCACCTGCGGGAACGATTATTCATACAGGTGATTTCAAGGTTGACTATACACCTGTTTACGGTGAACCTATTGATTTGCAAAGACTTGGTGAGATTGGCAAAAAAGGTGTACTGGCTGTTATGTGTGATAGTACAAATGCTCTTCGTCCGGGATTTACTATGTCTGAGAGCACGGTAGGCGCTACGTTTGATAAGATTTTTACTGACAATAAGAACAGCAGGCTTATTATAGCTACATTTGCTTCAAATGTTGACAGAGTTCAGCAGATTATTAACTCGGCCATAAAATATGGAAGAAAAGTATGTGTTGAGGGACGAAGCATGGTAAATATAATCGAGGTTGCAGCAAATCTTGATTACCTTAAAATACCTGACGGAGTTCTTATTGAGACTGAAGAAATGAAAAATTACACTCCTGAGCAGATAGTTCTTATAACTACAGGAAGTCAGGGTGAATCAATGGCAGCCTTGTCAAGAATGGCAGCATCGCTTCACAGAAAGGTTTCAATACAGCCGGGAGATTGCGTAGTATTTTCATCTACACCGATTCCGGGAAATGAAAAATCAGTTGCAAAGGTAATAAACGAACTCGGAATGAAGGGCGCAAAAGTTATTTTTCAGGATACACATGTTTCAGGACATGCGTGTCAGGAGGAGATAAAGCTTATTTATTCTCTTATAAAGCCTAAATATTCTATTCCTGTTCATGGTGAATACAGACATCTTTGCGCACAGAAGGATGTTGTTATGTCGCTTGGATATGATAAGGATGATGTTATTATCGCAAAGTCAGGTGATGTGATTGAGCTTAATGATGAAAAGGCTGAGATTGTTGATAAAGTTCATACAGGAGCAATTCTTGTTGATGGTCTTGGTGTCGGAGATGTAGGTAATATAGTTTTAAGAGACAGACAGAATCTTGCAGAAAATGGTATTATTATTGTCGTGCTTACACTTGAAAAATACAGCGGACAGCTTGTTGCAGGTCCGGATATCGTTACAAGAGGTTTCGTTTATGTCAGGGAAGCGGAGGAACTTCTTGATGAAGCGAGGTCTGTTGCATGGGATTCTGTGCAGACATGTATGGATAAAAATGTAAGCGACTGGGGTAAGATTAAAAATATCATAAAAGACGATTTGAGTGAGTATCTTTGGAAGAAGATGAAGAGAAATCCTGTAATACTTCCTATCATTATGGAAGCACATATGTAAAGCAGACACTGCAGTTTATATAGTGTGGTTTATATAAAGAAAGGTATTTTGTATGAACAGCTTGGATGAACTAAAAAGGCAAATCAGAAAGACTATACAGGAAAGTGAAGAGTATAAAGAGTATAGAGAATTGTATGATTATATCAGCAGAAATCCGGATTTAAAAAGACAGATTGACGAGTTTCGCAAGGAAAATTTTAGGATTCAGTATTCGGATGAGGTTGAGGATGCTATCGAGGCAGGCTTGGAATTGAATAACCGTTTTGCTGATTTAAGGAGTGAGCCGGTTGTTGACAGATTTCTGGCTGCCGAGATGTGTCTGTGCAGGCTGGTTCAGGAAATCTGTATGGCAGTTGCTGATTCAGTGGATTTTGATATGGATTTTCTTAGTTAGGAAAGAGGAATAGTGTGAAAAATCATGTTGATGCGATGATTTTTCACACAGCTATTTGTGTCGCAGGCGCCACAAAGTAGCTTTTATCGCAGAGGCAAATTTGGGATTTGCCTCGCGATTCCTCCGACGCAAAAGCGTCTGCGGAATGAGGATTTTTATGAATAATAAAGTTGTTAGACTGATTATAAGCATTTCGCTTAATCTTATTGTTTTGGCAGCAGGGATTTTTATAATTATGACGGCTGCAACTAAGGCATATTCTTTCGGCTATAATATATTTAATGAACGGTCGGTGGATACTGTCGAGCAGGCGAGACAGACGGACGTTGAGATACCACAAAATGTATCTGCAAAGGAACTTGCATCTATAATCTGTGAAAAGGGACTTGCCAAAGATGAGACTATTTTTTATTTTCAGATAATGTTATCTGATTATAAAGATAAAATTAAAGGCGGAACTTATACGCTTAATACCGGAATGAAACCGACAGAAATACTTGAAACTATATCTTTGGAGGCAAAAGAAGAATAATGATTGTAGATGAGAGAATTGTAGCTTATATCAATTCTTTGGATACAGGTAATTCTGAAATTTGCAATTTAATAGAAAAGGAAGCTATATCGGACGATGTTCCGATTATAAGGAAAGAGATGGGGAATCTGCTGAAAGTGCTTATTGCGTTAAAGCAGCCGAAAAGAATTTTGGAGGTTGGCACTGCTGTGGGTTACTCATCTATTCTTATGAGTGAAAATATGCCGAAGGATTGCAGGATTACAACTATAGAGAATTATGAGAAAAGGATTCCGATAGCAAGAAAGAATTTTGAAAGAGCCGGTAAATCGGATTGTATAACGCTGATAGAGGGCGATGCAACGCAGGTGCTTTCTGAGCTTGACGGACAATTTGATATTATATTCATGGATGCGGCAAAAGGACAGTACATTAATTATCTTCCTGACATATTAAGACTTCTTCCTAAGGGAGGACTTTTGATATCTGATAATGTTTTGCAGGACGGTGATATTGTACAGTCAAAGTATGCTGTCACAAGAAGAAACAGAACTATCCATATGCGAATGCGAGAATATATTTATATGCTCACACATTCTGAGGATTTTGTTACAAGCGTTGTACCGATAGGAGACGGAGTTACGTTAAGTGTAAGAAAGTAGTTTATATTTAGATTTTACAGGAGGAAGACATGGCTGGACATATTTATAATGGCAGAGAAATAGAATTGCTCATACCTGCAAGCAGTCTTGAGGTTTTAAAGGTTGCCGTGATGTATGGTGCAGATGCTGTTTATATAGGCGGAGAGGCTTTTGGATTAAGGGCAAAGGCTAAAAATTTTTCCCTTGAAGATATGAAAGAGGGGATTGAATTTGCACATGCAAGAAATGTAAAGGTATATGTTACTGCGAATATACTTGCACACAATTATGATTTGGACGGAGCAAGAAAATATTTTGAGGAGCTTAAAACTATAGGTCCGGACGCTGTTATAATATCAGATCCGGGAATGTTTACCATTGCCAAAGAGGTTATGCCTGATACCGATATACATATAAGTACACAGGCTAATAATACAAATTATATGACTTTTAAGTTCTGGTGGGAGCAGGGCGCAAAGCGTGTTGTTACTGCGCGTGAGCTTTCATTAAATGAAATTAAGAAAATCAGGGAGGAGATTCCTGATGATATGGAAATAGAGACATTTATTCATGGTGCAATGTGTATCTCTTATTCGGGCAGATGTCTGCTCAGTAGCTTTATGGCAGGAAGGGATGCCAACAGAGGAGCGTGTACGCACCCTTGCAGATGGAAATATTCAATTGTTGAGGAGTCAAGACCTGGAGAATATATGCCTGTATATGAAAATGAAAGAGGAACATATATATTTAATTCAAAGGATTTATGTATGATTGAGCATATTCCTGAGATGGTAAGTTCGGGAATTGACAGCTTCAAAATAGAGGGAAGAATGAAAACAGCATTGTATGTGGCGACTGTTGCAAGAACGTACAGACTTGCCATTGATGAGTTTTTAAAGGACCCTGAACTTTATAAAAGCCGTATACCATTTTATAAGTCAGAGATATCAAAATGCACATACAGGCAGTATACAACAGGCTTTTTCTTTGGAAAACCTGATGAAAATACACAGATTTATGATACAAACACATATGTTAAAGAGTATACTTATCTTGGAATTGTGGATGAAAAAAATGAACAGGGGCTGTATCATATAGAGCAGAGAAATAAATTCAGTGTCGGCGAGACTATAGAGGTTATGAAGCCGAACGGAGACAATATTTTAGTACAGGTTAAGCGGATTGTTGATGAAAAGGGGCAGGACATGGAGAGCGCGCCGCATCCTAAACAGCAGCTTTACATTGATTTGGGTGTGGAACTTGACAGATTTGACATTTTAAGAAGAAAAGAAGATTAGGAAAAGCAATAAAAGGCATCCCGGCACATAACATATATAAATGTGTGTCTGGGGTGCCTTTATTTTGAAAACATTTGAAAAACCACTTTCGCCTGATGAAGAAAAAGAGATTCTTAGACGCTTTTGTGAGGGGGATGCGTCCCAAAGGAATATATTGATTGAAAAAAATATGCGTCTTGTTGCGCATATGGTGAAAAAATATAATGACAAGGAGCGGGATATCGATGATTTAATTTCAGTGGGAACTATAGGGCTTATAAAGGCGGTTGATTCCTTTAAGCCGGATAAAAATATAAAATTTGCAACGTATGCAGCAAAATGTATTGATAATGAGATACTTATGATGCTAAGGTCTGAAAAGAAGAAAATAAGGGAAGTATCAATATATGAACCTATAGGAACAGATAAAGAGGGCAATGAAATAAGTATTATTGAAATAGTAGGAGATGATACTGAGGATGTGGTGGAGGCCCATATTCGTAAGCAGAGAGTCGAGTGTCTTAAGAAAAATATGGATAAGGTGCTGACAAAACGTGAAAAAATGATTATTATTAAAAGGTATGGATTGTTTGAATCCGATGAGATGACACAGAGTGAGCTTGCAAAAACTTTGGGGATAAGCAGAAGTTATGTAAGTCGGATTGAGAAAAAAGCGCTTGGTAAGCTTAAAAATCTGCTTCGCGACAATAAATTATAAGGTGGGATAAAATTGATAAGAAAAAGAATAGAAACAGTCAGAGAAATGATGAAAATACAGAAGGTTGATATATACGTTGTGTTTACGGATGATTATCATATGTCGGAATATGCGGGAGATTATTTTGCACAGAGACAGTTTTTATCAGGGTTTACAGGCTCTGCCGGAACTCTTGTTATAACTGCCGGTGAAGCTGCGCTTTTTACTGATGGAAGATATTTTGTGCAGGCAGAAAAACAGCTTTGTGGTACCGGTATAAAGCTTATGAAAAGCGGCTGTAAAGGAGTTCCGACTCTTTCACAGTACTGTGAAGAAATGCTTGAGGATTGCGGTATCATTGGATTTGACGGAAGATGTGTCTCGTCAGATCAGGGAGCTGCGCTTGAAAAAATTGCCTTAAAAAAGAAAAGTCATATTAATTATAATTTTAACCCTGTCGGGAAAATATGGAAAGACAGACCTGATTTTCCTATGAGCAGTGCATATGATTTGACTGTAGGACAAACAAGGTGGGAAAAAATAGAGGAATTAAGAAAGCGTGTAAGTGAAAAGAATGCGACAGCCCATATTATAGCTGCGCTTGATGATATCTGTTGGCTTATGAACATACGCGGAAGTGATGTTAAGTGCAATCCGGTAATAATGTCATATTTGTATATAACAGAAAATGAAGTTGTGCTTTATACGGATGAGTGCAGGTTTGATGAGGAAATCAAGCAGGAATTTAATGATAACAACGTGATTATAAAACCGTATGAGAGCATATATGATGATATAGCAGAAATCAGGAATGAAAAAGTGCTGGCTGATAAAAAAAGGCTTAACTATAATCTGTATAAGCTTTTGGAGGAGGGCAGTGACAGAGGCGTTCAGATTATTGAAGCCGAAAATCCTTCTGTTTTGATGAAAGCAGTTAAAAATTCTTCTGAAATAAAAAATCTTAAAGAGGTTCATATTGACGACGGAGCGGCTGTCACAAAGTTTTCTTTCTGGTTAAAACAGGCTGTAAAGAGCGGAAAAAACATTACAGAGGCGGATGCAGCAAGTTATCTTGATAAATTAAGAAGTAATATAAAAGATTATATAGATTTAAGTTTTGATACAATAAGCGCATATGGCGAGAATGCAGCAATGATGCATTATCATGCCGAGGATGAGACAGCGGCAATACTTAAACCGTACGGAATGCTGCTTGTGGATTCAGGCGGACAATATCTTAGAGGAACGACAGATGTTACAAGAACGTTTGCATTGGGAGAAGTTACCGATGAGATGAAAAGACATTTTACATTGACACTTAAAGGTATGCTTTCACTGGCATCTGCGAAGTTTTTAAGAGGCTGCAGCGGATACAGTCTTGACATACTTGCAAGAGCTCCTTTGTGGAATGAAGGAATTGACTACAGATGCGGAACAGGTCATGGCGTGGGGTATCTGTTAAATGTCCATGAGGCACCGAATGCTTTTAGGTGGAAATACAACAGTGCATCAGCTGAATGGGCTGTTCTTGAGCCAGGAATGGTAACATCAGACGAACCAGGAGTGTATATTGACGGAAAGTATGGCATAAGAATAGAAAATGAAATTCTATGTGTTCATGATTATGAAAATGAGTATGGAGAGTTTTTGAAATTTGATATGCTTACATGTGTTCCTATAGATTTGGAACTTGTCGATAAGTCACTGCTTGATGATAATGACAGGCGGAGGCTGAATGATTATCACGAATGGGTTTACAACAGTCTGGCTGGTTACATGGATGATAATGAATTAAAGCTGCTTACAGAAGCGACACACAAAATCTAATCTTATCAATTAATTTAGTGAAGGAAAGAACATAATTATGAAGATAAATAAACGTAAAGATTCATTGATACTTTATAGTGTAGGTATATGTTTCGTATGCCTGCTCTTAGTCGGGATTTTTAGTAAAAAGCATTTTGATGTTTCGGATTATATAACCATTAATTATATCGGTGCTGACGGGTATGCAAGTGCAGAGTGTACTGTTGACAGGGAAAAGATGTATAAAGAAATAGCAGGAAATGAAAAGGATGAACAAAAGCTTGAACTGTATAAAAAGCTTGTTGATAATATTTTGGCAAATGTGGAAAATATTGATATTTCAAACGGAGACAAGATATTTGTTAATGTAAGCTGTGACGAGGAAATAGCAGAGGCTGCAGGGATTAAAGTAAACGATTCATATACGCTTAGGGCATCGGGAATAGGTGACGGGGAAAAAATAAATATTTTTGATAATATAGAGGTGGTTTTTGCAGGAATAAGTCCTGATGCCTATGTTATGGTAAATAATAACTGGGAAAATGACTACCTTGGCAGTCTTACTTTTTCTGCAAGCAAGAATGTAGATATTGTTACAGGAGATGAAATTACTCTTAAATGCGATACAGATTTAACGGAGCTTGCCAGAAACGGATTTATCGCTGAAACGGAGACAATGAAGTATAAGGCGGACGGGCTTAGCTCGTATATTGAAGACACAGCGCAGCTTGACGAAGATATTATTAAAAATATAAATGAACAGAATATCGCCGCAATTAATTCACAGACAACAGACAAAACATTCAGAATGCTGTACAAGGCGACAGGTGACAAGGATTATCTGTATACATTAAATGATGAGACAGCACAAAATATCCTCTTAAATGGACAATATTTCCTTAAACGAAAGGAAAATACAGCAGATATAGCTGATAATTATCTAATCTGGATATACAGTGCGGAAATTTCAAATGGAGAAGATACAGAGATTGTATATTTTGCATTTGAATATTCTCAAGGTTTTTTAAATGTCGAAGGAGAATTTAATATATCCTTTGATAATGTAAAAGACAGATACGAGTGCAGTACCGATTATGAGAAAATATATGAAAAATATATAACAGGAAGAGAAAAAGATTATAATATTGTAAATCTTATGGATTAATTATAAAGATTACGGTGTCAAAAGGTATCGAGCCGACTTGTGCTTGAACAATAGTGAGGATTATTTTGTACGTATATATTTTTGATTTTTAATATTTACAAAATGAAATACAAATGCTATACTTACTATACTAAAACGATGTATTATTAGGAGAAAGTTTATGTATAGTGAGGTTTTTAGCACCACACTCATAGGTTTGGATGCAGTTGTGGTTAATGTAGAGATTGACGCAGGTATGGGGATTCCTTATTTTGAAATGAGCGGATATCTGACGACGCAGGTAAAAGAGGCAAAAGAGCGTGTAAAAGTCGCCATAAGAAATTCAGGTTTTGAGTTAAAGCCGCAAAGAATAGTGGTAAATATTTCTCCTGCGGATATAAGAAAGTCAGGAACAGGTTTTGATTTGCCAATTGCTTTGGGAATACTTGCAGCTAATGGCATAGTTGATGATAAGAGCATTAAGAGTATGGTTATAATAGGAGAACTCAGTCTTGACGGAGAAGTTAACAGCGTCAGAGGAGTTTTGGCAAGTGTTGATGCTGCAAAGCAAAAAGGCTTTAATTTATGTATTGTGCCTGCTGAAAATCTTTCAGAGGGTTCTTTGGTTAAGGGCATAGACGTAAAGGGTGTTAAGAGCTTATCTGAGCTTGCAGCTTATATAAATGATGGGATTGAGCCGGCTTGTGATGTCAGAAGTTTGAGGCAGGGAGGGTGCGCAAGTGCTACAAGGACTCTGAAACAGGAGCAGTATAGCAGTGTCAGATATGATGTGTCGGACAACTGTATTGATTTTTCGGATGTCAGAGGACAGACTGTCGCCAAAAGAGCAACTCTTGTTGCGGCAGCAGGCATGCACAATATAATGTATATAGGACCGCCTGGCAGCGGAAAGACAATGCTTGCTCAGCGTATACCTACAATTATGCCAAAGCTTACATTTGAGGAGAGCATGCAGCTTACTAAGATATACAGCGTGGCGGGTAAATTAGAAAAAACAGGTGAACTTATTAAAAACAGACCGTTCAGAAGTCCGCACTACAGCATTACGCAGTCGGCATTTCTTGGAGGCGGCAGGGTACCTGAGCCTGGGGAGGTGACACTCGCGTCAAAGGGAGTTTTATTTTTGGATGAGCTTACGTGTTTTCAGGAAAAGATGCTTGAATCTTTGCGTCAGCCTATAGAGGACAAAGTTATACGAATTGTAAGGATGTCTGGAGAATATATTTACCCATCGGATTTTATGCTTGTGGCGGCTATGAACCCGTGTAAATGCGGATATTATCCTGACAGGAAGAGGTGCAGCTGCAGTGAATATGAAGTTAAAAAATACCTCGGAAAGATAAGTCAGCCAATGTGGGACAGATTTGACATAAGCGTCGCTGTTGATAAGCTGCGTTTCAGTGATATGCAGCAGGAACAATCCGATAAAGAATATTCATCTGAAAATATGTTAAAAAAAATTACCATGGCAAGAGAACTTCAGCTTGAGAGATTTGAAAAAAGCAGTATTAAGTTTAACTCATTTATGACTCCGCAGCAGATACATAAATTCTGCGGACTAGGGTCAGAGCAGAAGAAATTTATGGAACGCGTTTATAACGCGCTTTTGTTAACGGCAAGAGGATACAATAAGATATTAAAGACAGCCAGAACCATAGCTGATTTAGATGGAGAGGAGAGAATATCGGTTCATCATTTGAGTGAAGCGGTTTCGTATAGAAGCTATGTCGGGAAATGATATGTGGGAAGATGATTTTTACTGGTACTGGCTGTGCAGTGAAAAGAATACTGATATTTTTAAAATAAGACGTATACTTGAAAAATACGGTGATGCCGTTTATGTTTTTAAAAGTTTTAAGCCGGGTAGTGTGTCAGGTCTTACAGAGCGTGATGAAAAATATCTGACTGATAAATGTGTCACAAAAATTTATGAAGATTTTTTAAGAATGAAGGATAGCGGCGTATCATTTGTACATATTAAGCATAAAGATTATCCTCAAAGACTTAAAAGTATATACGATCCGCCTGCGGCATTGTATGTTATAGGCAGTTTGCCTGCAGATGATAAATTAAGTGTTGCCATAGTCGGAGCAAGGGAATGTTCACAGTATGGTAAGGTGGCTGCTTATAATTTGGCATCAGAATTGTCAGCAAGAGGAGTTCAGGTTATCAGCGGACTAGCAATGGGAATTGATGCATCGGCACACAAAGGAAGCCTTGACAGGGAGGGATATACGTGTGCTGTTATGGGGTGCGGTGTTGATGTGTGTTATCCTAAATTTAATATGACTCTGTATAAAAGGATTGCGCAAAGCGGAGCATTGATTTCAGAATATCCTATACATACGCCTGCTCTGGCGTATCATTTCCCAAAGAGAAACAGAATAATAAGCGGGCTGGCAGATGCAGTGATTATTGTGGAGGCAAAAAAGAAAAGCGGTTCACTGATTACAGCTGATTGTGCACTTGAGCAGGGAAGAGATGTGTTTGCTGTTCCCGGGAGAATGGGAGATGTATTGAGTGAGGGCTGCAATAAGCTTATTAAGGATGGCGCGCAGCTCTTAACGTGTGCAGATGATATATTTGATATTAATTTGTTTAATTCGCCAAATTATCATACACAAAACACATTTAAAACGCAGTGTGAAAATATATCTGATATAAATCTGCTTGCAAGTCAAAAAGATATAGTGTATAGTTGTCTCGGTTTATCTCCAAAAAGCCTTGATGAGGTATTGGAAGAGACAAAACTTGATGTATCAGTTGTCAGCGAAGCAATTTTGCATTTACAGATAGAGGGAAAGATAAGTGAAATGTCCAAAAACTGTTATGCAAAGCTTCATTTATAGATTGGGAGGAATTAATAATGGCAAAGTATTTGGTAATAGTCGAGTCACCGGCGAAAGTTAAAACTATAAAAAAATTTCTTGGAGCGAATTACGAGGTTATGGCTTCGCAGGGGCATGTAAGAGATTTACCAAAAAGCCAGATGGGTATAGATATAGAAAATGATTTTGAACCTAAGTATATAACGATAAGAGGAAAGGGTGATATTCTTGCAGCACTTAGAAAAGAAGCAAAAAAGGCTGATAAAGTTTATCTGGCAACCGACCCCGACCGTGAGGGAGAAGCTATATCATGGCATCTTGCGCATGCTTTAAATGTGCCTGAAAAAAAGATAATCAGAATAACATTTAATGAAATTACAAAAAATGCGGTAAAAGCTTCAATTAAGCAGCCGCGAAAAATAGATTTAAATCTTGTTGACGCACAGCAGTCAAGACGAGTACTTGACAGGATAGTAGGATACAAGATAAGTCCTGTTTTATGGGCTAAGATAAAAAGAGGCCTTAGTGCAGGCAGAGTGCAGTCTGTAGCTTTGCGAATCATATGCGATAGGGAAGATGAAATTAATTCATTTATACCTGAAGAATATTGGACAATTGATGCGATGCTTAATGTTAAAGGTGAAAAGAAGCCTGTAACAGCGAGATTTTACGGTGATGAGAATGGTAAGATAGAAATTAAGAATGAATCTCAAAAAGACAAAATTATTTCAGAAGTTAAAAATTCCGGATTTAGTGTGGTATCAGTTAAAAACGGTGAAAAGATAAAAAAAGTGCCGCTTCCGTTTACTACAAGTACACTTCAGCAGGAAGCTGCAAAGCAGCTTAATTTTTCTACACAAAAGACAATGAGACTTGCACAGCAGCTCTATGAGGGTGTTGATGTAGCCGGCAAAGGGACGATAGGTCTTATAACATATCTTCGTACTGACTCAACCAGAGTTGCTGAGGAAGCGGAGAAGATGGCTGACGAATATATAGAGGCTAATTACGGAGTGAAGTATTTGGGCAGTTCTTTAAGAAAAGGAAAAGAGGGGAAGAATATACAGGATGCTCATGAAGCTATAAGACCGACAGATATATCTCTTTCTCCTGTTATGGTAAAGGATTCGCTTTCAAGAGATTTGTTCAGATTATATCAGCTTATATGGAAAAGATTTACAGCAAGCCAGATGAGTCAGGCTGTGTATGAGACAAAATCGGTTAAGATTGCGGCAGGAAAATACAGATTTAATGTATCAGCTTCGAAGCTTAAATTTGACGGTTTTATGTCTGTATATAAGGAACCGGATGAAGAAAATACTTCGAACAATCTTATGAAAGGGATTGATGAAAACTCTGAGCTTTCACTTGAGAATATAGAGGGCATACAGCACTTTACACAGGCACCTGCACATTATACCGAAGCAACTCTTGTAAGAACTCTTGAGGAGTTGGGAATTGGAAGACCGAGTACTTATGCACCCACAATAACTACAATAATAGCAAGGCATTATGTTTCAAAGGAAAATAAAAATCTGTATGTTACAGAACTGGGAGATGCGGTAAATAATCTTATGAAGAAAGCATTTCCTACGATTATAGATGTGAATTTTACTGCAAATATGGAATCTCTTCTTGATGGAGTTGAAGATGGAGAGGTAGCATGGAAAGAAATTGTCAGAAACTTTTATCCGGATTTGGATGAAGCTGTAAAGGCGGCAGAAAAGGAACTTGAAAATATTAAAATAGAAGACGAGGTCACAGATGTTGTATGTGAGCAGTGTGGACGAAATATGGTTATCAAATACGGGCCGCATGGTAAATTCCTCGGATGTCCGGGATTTCCTGAATGCCGCAACACAAAGCCATATTTTGAAAAAGTCGGAGTTGCATGTCCGAAATGCGGTAAAGAAGTCGTGTACAGAATGACTAAAAAGGGCAGAAGATATTATGGATGTGAAAATAATCCTGAGTGTGATTTTATGAGCTGGCAGAAGCCATCATCTAAAAAATGTCCTAAGTGCGGCAGTTATATGGTTGAGAAGGGCAGTAAATTGGTTTGTGCCGAAAGCAGCTGTGGTTACGTTGAAGATAAATAGATTTGACAGAATAAATGATGCACAAAGTAAGAAATTGCACGAAAAATATTGTAAATTTCAAAAAAATGTGTTAATATTCTTCATAGATTGGTAAAAAGTCAGTGTACTTTTGGGAATATGGAGGTATAGTATGAGCGTTCAGTTGCTGGATAAAACAAGAAAAATAAATAAGCTGCTGCATAACAATCAATCACATAGGGTTGAGTTTAACGATATGTGTGATGTTTTAAGCGGAATACTTGAATCAAATATTCTTGTCATAAGCAAGAAGGGTAAGGTTTTAGGAACAGGCTTTTATAAAAATGTAGATGTTATTGATGAATTGATATACGATAAAGTCGGTGGTTTTGTGGATGATATGCTTAATGAAAGACTGCTGAGTGTATTATCTACAAAAGAAAATGTCAATCTTGCTACGCTTGGATTTGCAGTTGATAATGTTAAAAAATTCCAGGCACTTTTGGCTCCTGTGGAGATTGCAGGTAAGAGACTCGGTACTTTATTTATGTACAAGAGTGACAATTCTTATGAGATTGATGACATAATTCTTTGTGAGTATGCAGCTTCCGTGGTCGGACTTGAAATGATGCGTTCGGTTAATGAGGAAAATGCTGAAATTATAAGAAAGCAGCAGATTGTAAAATCGGCTATAAGTACATTATCATCATCAGAGCTTGAGGCAATCAGACATATTTTTAAGGAGCTTGATGGCATGGAAGGTATTCTTGTTGCAAGTAAAATTGCGGACAGAGTCGGAATAACAAGATCAGTTATAGTTAATGCACTGAGAAAGTTTGAAAGCGCCGGAGTTATAGAGTCACGTTCGTCAGGAATGAAAGGAACTTATATTAAAGTTATTAATGATTCTGTTTTTGAAGAAATTGAAAAATATAATTAAACGGATTACAGAAATCGTATAATAAAGTGGCCGCCGAAGGTTGGAGGAAAATCTGACTTTTGGCGGTTATTTTTTTATAGGAAATATTAAAATTATTGGTGAAAAATGTCTAAAAATGCAAAAAAACCTTGTTTTTTTGTGGATATAATTTATAATGTAATTTAGGTTTATTGTGTATTGAACTTAGCAAAGCATAAAAATAAATTTTTATGAATAAAAATTTGTGTTTTTCGCGCATATGACACGGATTGGATTTTAATAAATTTATGCGCAGAAATGAGGACTTTTTATGGGCACAGGAATATTTGGATATGTTAATGTACTTAAGACTGCAGCTGATGCGAGCTGGCTTAGAGAGGAAGTACTTACTAACAATATAGCAAATGTTGATACGCCGGGATACAAAAGGCAGGATGTTGAATTTGAAAAATATCTTAAATCTGCAATAGAAAAGAGCGGAGGACCCCAGTCGACACTTACACAGAAGATAAATGCAGTGGATTTAAGTACTGTTACATCAAGAACTTATACAGAAAATAAGGGACTTTCATACAGACTTGACGGAAATAATGTTGATTTGTCAACAGAAAATGTTGAGCTTGCAGCAGAACAGCTTAAGTATAATGCACTTATTGACAGTATGAATAATGAGTTTTCAAGATTTAAATCAGTATTAAAATAATCAAAGATAGTTTTATAATTATGGTAAGATGATTAGGGAGGTTGAGATTATGTCTATGTTTACGGCATTTAATATAAGTGCATCAGGTATGACGGCACAACAATTAAGGACAGATGTGATAGCTCAGAATATTGCAAATGCGAATACAACGAGAACATCGGACGGGACACCTTATGTAAGAAAAGCAGTTGTATTTACAGAAAAGACGCTTTCACAGGCAACATCGATGCGAGGACCATCTTCGCAGGGATCATCGTTTGCCAGTGTATTGCAGAATGCAAGAAACGGAAGACTTGGTGATGGTGTAAAGGTTACGTCTGTTTATGAAGACAATTCAACAGATATGAATCTTGTATATGATCCGTCGCATCCTGATGCAGACGAGAATGGTTATGTTACATATCCGAATGTAAACGTTGTTCAGGAAATGACGGATATGATTGACGCTTCTCGTGCTTATGAAGCAAATATTTCAGCATTTAATTCAAGCAAAGCAATGGCAAGTAAAGGACTTACTATAGGTCAGGTATAGTTTGGAGGTAATATATGAATTTAATATCAGGTATTGATGCTCTTGGAAATGATTATGTTTCTAAAGTTGCGGAGGCTGTTAGTAAGCCATTAGCAATTGGTACAGACACTGAAAAAGAAAGTGGTGACGGTACATTTGATGCAATTTTTAATGCTGTATCAGGCTTAGTAAATGACACTAATTCTTACATACAAAGAGCGCAGCAGGCAGAAGTTGACTTCGCGCTCGGTAAGATGACAAATACGCATGAGTTAGGTGTTTATCAGCAGCAGGCAAACATTGCTCTGCAATATACAGTTGCAATAAGAGACAAGGCAATAGAGGCATATAGAGAATTAATGAATATGTCAATTTAATTGATAGGAGTTTTTTACAATGGCAGAACGATTAAGACAGATTCTTGATCGAATCGTGGAAACATGGAAAAATTGGACTAAAAAACAGAAAACCATAATTATAAGTTCGGTAGCTGTAATAATAGTTGCTGTTGCGATAGTTGTATATGTTTTAAACAGGCCTGATTATCAGGTTCTGACTACATGTAAGGATTATACAGAGATAAACAGCGTGACATCTGCACTTGATGAGGCGGGTTACAGCGATTATGTAATTGACGATAAAACTATGGTTGTAAAGGTTCCAAAATCAAATCTTACAAATGCTAAGATGGCTATAGCATCGGCAGATATTAAATCTGACGGATATACGTTTGAAGATGCTATGAACAGTAGTTTTACGACAACGGAATCTGATAAGACAAAGCAGTATCAGCATTATCTGGAATCCAAATTTAAAAATGATTTGGAAACTATGGATGGAATAAAAAGTGCAACGGTAAATGTCAGTCTGGCTGACGAAACTAATTCTTTTTATGCAAATTCAGCAGAGGCTTCAGTTGGAGTTACTCTTCATACAACAAAGGAAATCAGTGATGAAATGGCTGAAAGCATTGCTAATCTGCTTGCTACATCAGTTGGAAACAAGACAACAGAAAATATAACTATTGTAGATAATACAGGAAAGACACTTTTTTCCGGAATGAGCAATGCATCATCAAATTCGGGATACAGTTATCCGAGCAGACAGAAATATAAAGGCATGATAGAAGCTACAGTCAAAAATTCAATGAGACAGAATCTTCTTTCTACAGGCCTTTATGATGATGTACAGATGACGTTGAATTATGTCCTTGACTGGGATACTGTAAATACAATAGCAAAAGAATACTCTACACAGGGAGATAAGCAGGCGATATTTGACTCTGCATACATAGAAAAGTCGGAAGGAATGACTGGAGCCAGCGGAACACCTGGTACTACTTCCAATGGCGATGATACAACTTATGAAATAACTGACGGATACGGCAATACTTCAACCTACAGTGTTGAAAATTATGATTATCTTCCGAATGAACTGGTTACTACGACAGAAAAAGAGCCCGGCTCTATAATCTATGATTCTTCGACACTTTCAGTAACATTTATTGATAATATTATTTATAACGAAGAGGAATGTAAGGAACTTGGTTATCTTGACAATATGTCATGGGATGAATTTAAGAGCCAGAATTCACAGCCTGTATTGTTAGAGGTTGATGAAAACTGGATAGATTCAATTTCAAAGGGAACTGGTATTGATGCGGAAAATATTTCAGTTATGGCTTATCAGCGTCCGTACTTTGAGGATGCACCGGGAGGAGCCTTGCTTAAGAATGCTACATTCTGGCTCCAGATTGTGCTTGCAATCGTAATCTTAGGATTACTTGCATTTGTTGTTATAAGAAGCGCAAGACCTCTTACTGTTGAAGAGAAAGAACCGGAACTTTCAGTTGAGGAAATGCTTGCATCTACAAGAGAAAAGCAGGCAGCTGTTGATGATATTGACGTACAGGAAAAATCCGAGACCAGAAAAGCTATTGAGAAGTTTGTTGATGAAAATCCTGAGGCAGTTGCATTGCTTTTGCGTAACTGGCTTAATGAGGGCTGGAATTAATCATAAAGATTAACCTGTTATATGAAAAAGACGCAGATGCGTCTTCAGAATGGAGGAGTAGTATGGCAAGAGGAGTAACATCCGGCGATAAAGAGATGGATGGTATTGAAAAAGCCGCGACTTTATTAATTACATTGGGGCCGGAAAAGTCGGCATCAATATTTAAGCATTTAAAAGAGGAGGAGATAGAGCAGCTGACATTGGAAATTGCCAATACAAGCAGTGTTTCTCCTCAGACAAAAGAAAAGGTACTTAATGAATTTTATGAAATATGTCTCGCTCAGCAGTATATTGCTGAGGGCGGTATAGGTTATGCTAAAGAGCTGCTTGAAAAAGCACTTGGCGCAGAAAAGGCTAAAGATGTTATAAGCAAGCTTACTGCGAGTCTGCAGGTAAGGCCATTTGAATTTATCCGTAAGACAGATCCGAGTCAGCTGCTTAACTTTATACAGGATGAACATCCTCAGACAATTGCGTTGATATTGTCATATTTACCGGCATCACAGTCGTCTATGGTTGTATCTGCGCTTCCGCCTGAAAAGCAGGCTGATGTTGCCAAAAGAATAGCCCAGATGGATAGAACTTCGCCTGATGTTATAAAGCAGGTTGAGAAAGTACTTGAACGTAAGCTTTCTTCACTTGTCAATCAGGATTACACTATTGTCGGCGGTGTTGATGCTATTGTTGAAATTCTTAACTCTGTTGACAGAGGTACTGAAAAACATATTATGGAAACTCTGGAGGTTGAGGAGCCTGAATTAGCAGATGAAATCCGTAAGAAAATGTTTGTATTTGAAGATATACTTTCACTTGATGACAGATCTATACAGAGAGTTCTCAGAGATGTTGAAAACAGTGATCTTGCGCTTGCCCTCAAAGGTGCTGCTGAGGAAGTTCAGAATGTTATTCTTAACAACCTTTCAAAACGTCTTGCAGCCATGATAAAAGAGGATATGGAATACATGGGACCTGTACGTATGAAAGATGTTGAGGAGGCACAGCAGAAGATTGTTAATATAATCAGAAAGCTTGAAGATTCGGCAGAAATTGTAATCGCAAGAGGCGGAGGTGACGAGATAATTGTCTAATTTGCTAAAAGGAAGTTACGCTGTCACCAAAGGTGAGAGGGTAATCGATTATAATGAGTTAATAAAAGTTAAGCTTAATATGATTCTTGAGTCAGAGGAGAAAGAAAAAGTAAATCCCGATGGTTTTGTAAAAGGACTTAATGCGCAGGTAGTTGAAGAACTTATAAGTGATGATGAAAATAATGAAATGTCTGAAAACGACGGTGCTGCATTAGAACAGCTTCAGGCACAGGCGCAGACTATTTTGGATGATGCAAATTCTCAGGCACAGATTATATTAGAAGAAGCAAGACAGCAGGCATTGGAAGAAGCTGTAGCATCAAAGGAGCAGGGATATTCAGATGGTATTAAGGAAGCTGATGCAGAAATTTCTAAAAGAAAAGCTCAGCTTGAAAATGAGTATTCTATTAGAAAGCAGCAACTCGAAAGTGAATACTCCGATATGAAAAACAGAATGGAATCTGATCTTGTTGAGGTTATAACGGAAGTATTCGGAAAAGTAATATACGAAATTGCTGATGATGACAAAGAGATTATTATGAAGCTTATTAATGGTGTTATGGAAAATTCAGATATGAGTCATGAATTTGTTATTAAGGTTTCACCTGATGATTATCAGTATGTGATTGATAATCAGGGGAAAATATATTGTGCGATGACAAAGGATGTCAATATAGATATATTTGAAGATAAATCACTTAATAAGAATGAATGTATTATTGAGACTGACGGCGGTGTATTTAACTGCAGTCTTGAAGTTGAGATGAAAAATCTTATTAAAAAGATTAAAGTGTTAAGCTGTATCTGATACAGTGTGATTTCAGGGTTTTGAGACCCGGGTCTTTGTGCGGATAAATATTAAAAGGCAGGAGAGTTGGTTTGCATACGATTGACAGGTCAAAATATGAACATTTAATGCAGGAATCTTTCTATGATAAGCTTGGTAAGGTATCAAAGATAGTGGGACTTACTATAGAATCAATAGGTCCGGTGGCTAAACTTAATGATTTGTGCAAGATATATTCGGCAGATAAGACACAGACGCTTTTTGCGGAGGTAGTTGGTTTTAAGGATTCAAGAGTGCTTCTGATGCCTTTTGATAATGTGGATGGAATCGGACCGGGATGTATTGTTGAAAATACAGACAAACCTATGATGGTAAAGGTTGGAAATGAAATATTGGGACATACGCTCGATGGACTTGGAAATCCTGTTACAGGCGAGGAACTTAATTTGACGGTTGAATATCCTGTGGAGGCACAGCCGCCTGCTCCTATGGACAGAGAAATAATAAGTCAGGTACTTCCGCTTGGTGTTAAGGCTGTAGACGGTCTTTTGACAGTAGGCAAAGGCCAGAGAATCGGGATTTTTGCCGGAAGCGGAGTTGGTAAAAGTACACTTCTTGGTATGTTTGCAAGAAATACAAAAGCAGACATTAATGTTATAGCGCTTATCGGTGAACGAGGGCGAGAAGTAAGAGAATTTGTTGAAAGAGACCTCGGCGAAGAAGGTATGAAAAGAAGTGTGCTTGTTGTTGCTACATCAGATAAGCCTGCGCTAATAAGAAATAAAGCTGCTAAGACAGCCACAGCTATAGCAGAATATTTCAGAGATCAGGGTAAAGATGTTTTGCTTATGATGGATTCATTGACGCGATTTTCAATGGCACAAAGAGAGATTGGACTTGCGTCAGGAGAGCCTCCTGTTACAAGAGGATATCCGCCTAGTGTATACAGTGAGATGCCTAAGCTTTTAGAGCGAGCCGGAATGTCTGATAAAGGTTCAATTACGGGTCTGTATACTGTGCTTGTTGACGGAGATGATTTTAATGAGCCTATAACTGATACAGCAAGAAGTATTCTTGATGGACATATTATGCTTTCAAGAAAACTCGGACATAAAAATCATTATCCGGCTATTGATGTGCTGCAGAGTATTTCGCGTTGTATGAGTCAGATTGCCGGAAAAGAACATAAGCGACTTGCGGGAAGACTAAAAAATGTGCTTGCCACATACAATGAAGCGGAAGATTTGATTAATATAGGTGCTTACAAGAAAGGCAGCAATAAAAATATAGATTATGCTGTTTCTAAAATAGATGCTGTAAATGCGTTTTTGATGCAGCAGACAGATGAAAAATTTGATTTTGAGAATGAAGTTAAGATGCTTTCGGAACTTTTTGAGGATTATGATTCATTTCAATCCGGGAAATAGGTAAAAAATGGCAAAGTTTAACTATAAGATGCAAAATATTCTGAATATTAAAATGAGACTGGAGACTCAGGCTAAAACCGAATTTTCGCAGGCTGCCGCAAAAGCTGCCGCTGAAGAAGAAACTATGAGAAAGCTTATTTTAAGAAAAAGAGAGTATGAGCAAAGGCTTAAGGAAATATCGACTGACAGGCTTGATGTAGATGAGTTAAGAAAAGGCAATGATGCTGTAAATGTGATGATGGAGCTTATGAAACAACAGGCACTTGCCTTAAGGATTGCACAGCGTAATTTAGAAAAAGCACGTGAAAAGTTAAATGAAACCATGCAGGAGCGAAAAATTCATGAGAAGCTTAAAGAAAAGGCATTTGAAGAATTTAAGCTTGAATTAAATGAAGAGGAAAAAAAAGAAATCGACCAGCTTGTAAGTTTTAATTACAACAACAATGACGAAGAAGATAAATAATGTTGAGTCGATGGTGAAGGGAGAAAATCATGGCTAAGAAGGCTAAAGACGTTGATGATATTAATGTTGAAGTAGACGAAAACGGCGATGAAGAAAAAGGCGGTGGTATAAGCAGCTTTTTTATTGCACTGATTATTATTGTTATATGGCTTGCTATTTTTGCACTGCTTATAAAGATGGATGTTGGCGGCGTTGGAACCATGCTCAGACCATTTCTTAAAAATGTACCGGTTATAAATATGATTTTACCTGAAGCCAGTGATGAGGAAGTTATGCAAGAGACGGGATACAAATATAAAAGTCTTGCAGAGGCGGTTGAGCGCATAAAGGTACTTGAAAAGCAGCTTGCTGATTATCAGAATGGCGAGAATATGTCTACGGAAGAAATTGACAGGCTTAAGGCAGAGATAGAAAGACTTAAGGTTTTTGAAGAAAATCAGGAGTATTATCAGGAACTGAAGGATAAGTTTGACAGGGAGATAGTTTTTAATGATAATGCTCCGGATATAGAAGAATATAAAAAGTGGTATGAAGAAATCAGCGCAGATAATGCAGCTGAGATTTACGAAGAAGTGGTAGAAAAGATACAGTACTCACAGAAGGTTAAAGACTGGGCAAGTACATATGCACAGATGGAGCCTGAAAATGCGGCAGCAATTCTTGAGGAAATGACAGGTGATACAGATTTGGTTGCTACTATTTTACTCAGCATGGAAGCAGAGGAGCGAGCAGCAATTCTTGCAGAGATGGATACTGTTTTTGCAGCAAAGCTTACAAAGATAATGTATCCATAGGCTGACAGATGTGTCTTATCATAGCACACATCAATAAATGGGTAAAAATGTCGGAAGCGGTTGAAGATTTTGTTAAAAATAAACAGACTTTATTCCGATATTTTTATATATGATTACAGGAGTGTTCAGTATGAATCAATCTGCGTAATCTATAATATTATAGAAAGGAGGTAGGACATGGTAAGTACAGCGATAGGTGCGGTAAAAAGCACAGGCGGAAGTGATAACCGTGTGTCGGGAATGAAAAATAATAAGGCTGTAAAAGAAAGCTTTGACAGTATAATTACTAAGTCAATAAGCAGTAATGCCGGTTCTTATGTTTCATCTCAAAAGACAACATTTGATAACAGTGTTCAGGCGAAACCTGTTACAAGGGCTGAAAATAAAGATGCTTCTTTTAAGGCAGATGATAATAATACAGTAAAGAACACATCTGATAATTTAAAGGATTCTGATTCAGTTAAAATTTCAGACGAAGATGCTTCAAAGGTTGAAGAAACTGTAAAAAAGATAGCTGATAAGATTAAAAAAGTTCTTGGAATCAGTGACAAAGATCTTGAAGAATACATGAAAATGTTAGGTTTTTCAATAGCGGATTTAATGCAGCCGGAAAATATGTTAAAGCTTGTTGTTGCAGCTTCAGGCGGCTCAGATGCTTTTTCTGTTTTGACCGATGAAAATATGCTTGCTTCTTTGAAAGAATTGACAGATTTTATCAATGGTCAGATGCAAAATCTTAAAAATCAGCTTGGTTTGTCAGATGAGCAGCTTCAAAAGGCTATTGCAGATATATCTGATGATTTTCTTTTAAATGATAATTCTTTAATTAATGCACAAGATTCTGCCGGAGTTAATGATACAGAAGCACAAAATCATGTAAATGGTGAAGAAATTAATGGAAATCCGGACAGTAATTCAGACGATGAACAGACACTTGAGCAGGTTATTGATTCAAAGCTTACGGTAAATTCTTCAAAGGAAATGTCATCACAGGATAAAAATGCCTCATACAACAGTTCTGACAGCAAAGATGGTATGTCGGCAAAAGATATTGCAAATCAGTCAGTCGGAGAAAATGCAGAAAATATGACGCAGAATATAACGCAGACATTTGAGACTGTGTTTAATTCAAATAACGGAAATGTTAATACGGTAAGCATTGTAAGACAGGTTGTAAATGCGATCAACATTACGACAACACAGACTGTTCAGAGTATGGAAATTCAGCTTACGCCTGAAAATCTTGGAAAAGTTAATCTGCTTGTTTCCGTTAAAGACGGTATTGTTACTGCACAGATAGTTACACAGGATGAGCAGGTAAAGCGTGCTATCGAAAGTCAGATTAATACGCTTAAAGAAACTTTTGAAAATCAGGGAATTAAGGTTGAGGCAGTTGAAGTGACTGTTCAAAGTAATAGTTTCAATAATGATTCAGGTTTTTCTGAGGCGGATAAGCAGAATAATTCATCAAAAGCAAGACGTAAGATTAATCTTGATGAGCTTGATGCATCCTTTGATGAGGAAGATGATGAGAAGCAGACGCTTCCGGTAAATGAGAACAGCAGTGTAGAATTTATTGCATAATGAATTATTTATGCGGAAAGGAGTTTAAATGATATTTTCAGATATTGTAAATGGTGTTGCAAATAATAATAACGCTAATTCAGGTCTTAGCTCGACACACAAAAATGATTCAAATAGTGCAGCAACACTTGATATTAATGATTTTTTAAAGCTTCTGGTAGCTCAGATGCAGTATCAGGATCCTATGCAGCCAAAGGATAATACTGAGTCAATAGCGCAGATGGCAGTATTTACTCAGGTTGAGGCTACTAATCAGATGAACAACAGGGTGGAGCAGCAGATGGCATCTTCTTTAGTAGGAAAGGCTGTTATCATGGCTACTAATAACAATGCGACAGGAATGGTTGCAGGTAAGGTTGATTATTGGGAAGTTATAGATGGAAAGGTTTATCTTGGAATCGGCGGAAAGCTTTATGATATTAAAGACCTCGATACTGTTATGGATGATAAATTTTTTGATCAGATTACAAAGCCTTCAGAGGATGATAAGGGTGATGGTAATGGCGATAAAGTTGACGGTAAAGATGATAAAACCGAAAACAGTGATACTGACATCAAGGATGAGGTAAGTCAGGATAAGTAGAGGAGTGATGTTATGTTAAATAATATTACAGCCGGTGGTTATACATCGATTCAGCAGGCAGCCGGTGCTGTTTCTAAAAGAAAAGGACAATGTTCGCTTAACACAGAAGCTTCTGCACTTTCTTTTGAGGATATATTAAAAAATCAAAGAAGTATAGAAGAAATTGCTGACAGTACTAAAGCTGAAGAATTGAAGTTTTCCAAACATGCAGATGCAAGACTCAGACAAAGAGATATTGCTCTTACTGATGAGCAGATAAAGAGGCTTACGGAAGGAACCAGAAAAGCCGGCATGAAAGGAATTAATGAGACACTGGTATTATTAGACGATATGGCTTTCATTGTTAATACTAAGAACAAGACGGTAGTTACAGCAATGGACCAGAATATGAACGAAGAAAATATTTTTACAAATATCGACGGAGCTGTTATAATTTAACCGGACCTTTTTAAGGAAGTTAAATTATCCCTGAATGACGGAAGGGATAAGCTATGGCAGAAGTCATAAATATACAGTCCGTGATTATTTTTTAAAAAACCGGAGGAAATAATATTATGATGAGATCAATGTATTCTGCTGTGTCAGGATTAAAGGCACATCAGACAAAAATGGACGTTATTGGTAATAATATTGCCAATGTCAACACGGTTGCTTATAAATCACAGGGAGTTACATTCAGAGATGTATTTTATCAGACAACACAGACTGCATCAGGTCCTAATGGAGAAAGTGGTAAAGGCGGTACTAACGCAAAACAGATTGGTCTTGGTTCATCTGTTGGCGCTATTTCAACTAACATTTCTTCACAGGGAGCTACAGAGCGTACAGATAATCCTTGGGATCTTATGATATCAGGTGATGCATTTTTTGTTGTAAATGAAGGTGGAAATACATACTTTACAAGAGCAGGAGATTTTACCACAGATATAAGCGGTGCGCTGGTAACACAGGCCGGAGCTAATGTTATGGGGTGGAAGGTTGATGAAAACGGTGAGGTTATAAAAGATAAAGTTCAGCCTCTTTACGTTACAAGTCCTGAATATATGTATACAGAACCAGCAAAAACAACGGGTGTTACTGTTACAGGTAATATAGATGCAAGATCAACAAGCAGCAGTGTATTTACAATCAATTTCTATGATGAACTTGGTAATGAATATCAGGCTTCGCTTACATTGGAATATAATGACGCAGGCGGCGGTGCAGGTGCACAGCCTGTAACTACATACACAATAAAAGGCGGAGCGGTTACAAAGAACGGTCAGCCTACAGGAATAACAATAGAGCCTGATACTGCAGACGGCGGCAGTGGTTCTTTTGAATTCAGCACGACAACAGGTAAAGCTATGGAAGGAATGGCAAATCTTTCCCTTGTACTTAAAGGAACAGGCGATGAGGCTATTGATGTAAATAATATCGGTACAAACAGAGGTGATGGTGAGTCTGTTTTGAAGCTTGATGCGTCAGGAATGACTATGTTTGCGGATCCTTCAGATATTGACAGCAAGACAGGTATTAAGGGTGAGGGAGCCGGTAAAGCTGTAGGTAAAATGAGTGCTGTGGGAATTAATGATGCAGGACAGATTGTTGCCAGCTACAGTAATGGTGATACGAAGGTCATAGGACAGATTGCAGTTACAACATTCCCTAACCCTGCGGGTCTTGAAAAGATTGGTGAAAATCTCTATGCAGCAACACTTAATTCAGGTACATTTGACGGTATCGGACAGGATGTTACAGAATCAGGCGGTTCTATCAGCTCTGGTTATCTTGAAATGTCAAATGTAGACCTTGCTGACCAGTTTACGTCTATGATTACTACACAGAGAGGATATCAGGCAAACTCAAGAATTATCACTGTTTCAGACAGTATGCTTGAGGAACTTATTAATTTGAAGAGATAATTCCTATTTCTGCAAAAAATGGGCACGAATTTTTCGTGCCCTATTTATTTTAAAATTCAGCAAAGATTGTCGAAAAAAGTTATAAATTTGCAGTATTATGTTGCAATAATTCTTTATAAGTGGTTTAATATATATAGTTGTTTTTTTGTATAAATGACGTGTATTTTGTATTTGTAAGTTAATAGAAGCATTTGTTAAGATTGTTTATGGAGGTGGACTTTTGATAAATGTGACCAGAATAAACGGTATGGGTTTTGTCATTAATGCGGAAATTATACAGACTCTGGAAGCTACGCCTGATACGGTAATTACTTTGACAACGGGTGCTAAGTACATAGTAAAAGAAAGCTGTGATGAAGTTATTGATAAAGTGATTGCGTATAAGAGAAAGATATTCTCAGGTCTGAATTAAATATATAAGAAATGGATGGTGTCGTGCAGTGGATATAGCTACACTTTTAGGATTAGTTTTAGGTTTTGTAATGGTAATTTTCGGTATTATATCAAGTGGCGGTGTTTCTGCCATTACAGATAGTTTTATTGATATACCATCAATTATTATTACGTTTGGAGGCTCTATCTCATGTCTTGTTGCCTCTTACACAATTAAAGAATTTATAAGCAATTTAAAAGGCATGAAGGTTGCATTCAAGGATCCTAAACTGGACCATGGTGCTATAATTTCACAGATAATTGATTTGTCAAATGTAGCAAGAAAAGAAGGTTTACTTGCTTTGGAAGAAGTTGCGGGGAATCTTGATGATGATTTTATGAAGAAAGGTATTCTTTTAATAGTTGATGGCACAGAGCCTGAACTGGTAAGAGGTATACTTGAAACAGAGCTTAATAATATGGATGAAAGACACAGAGGTGTTGCAGGATTTTTTGAAACATGGGCTTCCATGGCTCCGGCATGGGGTATGATAGGTACTCTTATAGGTCTTGTTAATATGCTTAAGAATCTTACGGATTCATCAACAATCGGTCCTAATATGGCTGTTGCACTTCTTACAACTTTATATGGTTCACTTATTGCAAACTGGTTGTGTTTCCCTGTTGCAAATAAGCTTAAGGGGATTAATGCAAAAGAGTATCAGATGAAAGAAATAGTTATTGAGGGATTGTTGTCAATTCAGGCCGGAGAGAATCCGAGGGTTATTGAAGAAAAGTTAAAGTCATTCCTTTCTCCAACAGTCAGAAGAGGAATATCGCCGGAAGAAGGTGAAATTTAATGGCAAAAAGACGTCCGGAGGATACATCACCTGGTTCTCCTATGTGGATGACTACGTTCAGCGATTTAATGAATTTACTTTTATGTTTTTTCGTTTTGCTGTTTTCAATGTCAACTGTTGATGCTGAAAAATTTCAGCAGATTGCGGCCTCTTTATCTGCTACTTTCAGTGTGCTGCCGGGAGGAGGTTCTACTGTCAGGGAAGAAGGTATTTTGGTAAGCAGCGGAGCAAGCCAGTTAAATGCTTTGAGTGCACAGTATTATAATGTAGGATTGAATACAGAAGGTGATGTTTCACAAGAGGTCGAGGATGCATATGAAAAAGTGCAGCAGGAGGGCCTTGCTGAATCGGAAAATATGGCAGAACAGATTGAAAGTGCTTTGGAAGATTCTAATTTATCAGATATAGTTGAAGTGACGGCTACAAGCAAGTATGTTGTACTGAATGTAAATGGTGCAGTCTTGTTTGACTCAGGCAAAGCTGAATTAAAGGCAAGTGCTGTTTCCATTATGGACAGAGTGGCTGATTCAATAAAACAATACGATGATAATCTTATATCTATAGAGGGACACACTGATAATGTTCCGATTTCTTCGTCAAAATTTCCAAACAATATGATGCTTTCTTTACACAGAGCTCATTCTGTTTTTGATTTTTTGGTCAATGAAAAGGGGTTTGATGAGAGTTCACTTATGTCTATGGGAAGAGGCGAAGCTGTTCCTATTGCTTCAAACTCTACAGCAGAAGGACGGGCACAGAACAGACGTGTTGAGATAAAAATTTATAATTCATTTTATAGTTAGAAGATTTTGTAGAAAGTATGTAGGAGGATAAGAATGAAGAAAAGCATGCTTAATGTTATAACACTTGCTTTAGTGCTTATTAATCTGGTGCTTACAGTGGTATTGACATTTTCATTGGTATCAACAAACAATAAGACAAATAATCTTATTTCAAAGGTTGCAAAGATAATTGATCTTGATGTCGGAGGGACATCTTCCGGAAGCGGAACAGGAAATGTTAATATTGATGATATCGAATATATTGATGTTATGAGTGGAGACAGCAATAGTATAACAGTGTCTTATACAGACGGTGGTAAAACACACTATGTTGTACTTAAGGTTACAATAGGGCTTAATAAAAAGTCAAAGGATTACGAAACCAAGTCAGTTAGTATTAATAATGGAATGAAGCTTATAGTAAGTCAGATAACAAATGAAGCTTTAAAATATAAATATGACAGTGTTGTTGCAAATAAGACAACTATAGAGAATAATCTTTTGTCAACATTAAGAGACCAGTTCCAGACTGAGATGATACACTCTGTTACATTGTCAGAAATATTAGTCCAGTAATTAACTTAAGTAAAATTAATTTGAAAAATACAAGATAAATATAATAAGGAGGTGAGGAAGATGGGTGAGGTCTTATCGCAAAGTGAGATTGATAACCTGTTAAAGGCCTTAAGTACAGGCGAGCTGGATATAGATGAAGCTAAGAATACAGAAGAAAAGCAGGTTAAAAATTATGATTTTGCAAGACCGTCAAAGTTTTCAAAGGAACATTTAAGAACCTTGGAAATTATATTTGAACATTTTGCGCGTTTGCTGGCAACCAATCTTCCAGCCTATTTACGTAAGTCAGTGACGGTTGATGTTGTTAATTCGGAGGTTGTTATTTATTCGGAATTTGCCAATGCATTATCAAATCCTGTTCTGCTTGGAGTAGTAGGAATGAGTCCGTTAAATGGCAATATTATTATGGAGATGGCATCAAATCTTGGGTTTGCGATTGTGGACAGATTGCTTGGAGGTGAAGGGAAATCTCTTGAAAAGGAAAGGGATTTTTCGGAAATTGAGTTATCAATATTGGAAAGGATTTTTTCGATTTGTGTAAACCTTATGCAGGAACCTTGGACGAATGTAGTAAAGATTTCGCCGAGACTTGAAAGAATAGAGACTAATTCGCAGTTTGCACAGATAATATCACCGAGCGAGACGATTGCCATTGTTACGCTGGAAATAAAAATCGGAGATATTGAAGGTCTTATGAATGTATGTCTTCCTTTTGATACTCTTGAGCCTGTTGTGGATAAGTTAAATACGAAGTATTGGTTCTCTACAATGAAAGAAAAGGATGACAATTCATATGAGGATATAATAGAAGGTGCTATAAACAGAGCAAAAGTGCCTATGAGAGCTGTACTTGGCACAAGCAGGATAAGTGTTGGAGATTTTACAAACCTTCAAGTAGGAGATATAATCAAGATTGACAAGAAAGTTGATCAGGAATTAGACGTATATGTTGGAAATATTAAAAAGTTCTTAGCGCTGCCTGGTTATTCTAATGACAAATATGCGGTAAGAGTTACAGAAATAGTTAGAGAGGAGAGTGAATAGGAGAATGGATGGCATGTTATCACAAGACGAGATAAATGCGTTGCTTAACGGTATGAATTCAGATGCAGATGTGCAGACATCAGAGAAAACAGGAGGAACGCTTGCAG
The DNA here is from genome assembly GCA_900552795.1 of uncultured Eubacterium sp. Classification (GTDB taxonomy): domain Bacteria; phylum Bacillota; class Clostridia; order Lachnospirales; family Lachnospiraceae; genus Lachnospira. The sequence goes on along the minus strand of USBB01000009.1, from coordinate 36,370 downwards.
ATGATGTTGTGGAAGAGTTTGTTCTCTCAGACACTGAAAAGGATGCTGTAGGAGAAATTTCTAATATAAGCATGGGAACTGCAGCTACTACTCTTAGTTCCTTGCTCAGCCAGAAGGTAAATATTACAACTCCTTCTGTATCAGTAGCAAGGTGGGAAGATCTTTCTGTAAGATATGACAGGCCTTGCGTTATGCTCCAGATATGCTACAGAGAGGGTATAGATGGTAACAATGTTCTTATTTTAAAGGAAAGAGATGTAAAAATAATCACTGATTTGATGATGGGAGGTCCAGGACAGGCCGATGATGATGATGAGCTTACAGAGCTTCATCTGAGTGCAATAGGTGAGGCAATGAACCAGATGATGGGGTCAGCAGCTACATCTTTGTCATCAATGTTTAACAGAAAGATTGATATCAGTCCGCCTGTTGCAAATATTATTGATACATACAGCGATAGGACAGAAGGATTGCCGGGCTTTTTGTTGGATTCATTTGTTATGGTTGCATTTAAAATGCAGATAGGTGATTTAATAGATTCTGAAATTATGCAGCTTTATCCTATAGATTTTGCAAAGGAATTGCTTGAATTGTTTATGCCTCATGATGAGCCGGCAAAAGAGCCGGAGCAGGCATCTGAGGAAAAAACAGTACCTTCGAATAATACACCTCAGATGCAGCCTCAAATGCCGCAGGAGAATGAAATGCCGCATCCGGAAGCGCAGATGAACATGGGAATGCCTCCATATGGATATGCACCTCAGATGAACATGGGAATGCCTCAAATGCCGCCATACGGATATGCACCTCAGATGCCACCGTATGGATATGCACCTCAGATGCAGCCTCAAATGCCGCAGGACGTCAATGTTGCGCCTGCTTCATTCCAGCCTTTTTCAAACGATTTAGGTGCGTTGTCGCAGAAGGAAAATATTGATTTGATAATGGATGTTCCGCTTGAAGTAAGTGTTGAGCTTGGAAGAACCACAAAATCAATAAAGGATATTTTGGAATTTTCGCCGGGTACTATTGTTGAACTTAATAAAATTGCAGGCGAAGCAATAGATGTTTTGGTGAATGGAAAATATGTGGCCAAAGGTGAAGTAGTGGTTATTGAAGAAAGCTTTGGTGTTCGTATTACAGAAATAATCAAAGATAAATAATCATTTAATAAAAAAACAGTAGGAAAATGGCGACAAATGTTGTATAATATGACAATGGATTTTATATGAAGTAATTTTTACGAATTATTCAAGATAGGAGAAACAAAAATATGGCAAAGAACATTTTGATTTGCGATGATGCAGCGTTTATGAGAATGATGATAAAGGATATTCTTACAAAAAACGGTTACAATATTGCAGGAGAAGCTGAGAATGGAGCCAAAGCAGTAGAAAAATATTCTGAATTAAAGCCGGATTTGGTGCTTATGGATATTACTATGCCAGAGATGGATGGAATAGAAGCTCTGAAGAAGATAAAGGCTGCCGATCCTAATGCTTCAGTAATTATGTGTTCTGCAATGGGACAGCAGGCTATGGTTATTGAGTCAATTCAGTCTGGTGCAAAGGATTTCATTGTTAAACCATTTCAGGCTGACAGAGTAATTGAAGCTGTACAGAAAGTTGTGGGCTGATGCTGCTAACAATTGGTTCAAGCAGATTTGAAGCCTTTGTGCAGTTGTTGACTTTGATTGTTGTATTTGCCATTGTTTTGGGACTTACTTATTTTGCAACAAGATATGTCGGCAATTTACAGAAAGAAAAGCTTTCTGGCAGCAATATTAAAGTCTTAGAGACTTTGAGAATTTCAAATACAAAGTATATACAGATTGTTAAAATCGGCAGTAAATGTTTTGCTATAGCAGTTTGTAAGGATACTGTTACATATTTATGTGAATTAGATGAAGAAACCTTGGTGTATAAGGATTCTTCAGGTCAGTTTAAATCTGAAAGCTTTAAGGCAATATTAGATAAGTTTAAGAAAGACAAGCCGGAAGATTAGGCAGGATTAAATATTATGTTGCGATTTTTGAAAAAGCACAGAAAGAAAGTTTTCAAAACATCATTGCTTTTGTCAGCTTTTTTTGCTGTTTGTGCTGTATGTGTGAATGTAGTGTATGCAGCTGAAGCTGCTAATGATGATAATTTGATTAGCATTGGTATATCAGCAGGTGATGGTTCTGATTTGGCAAGTGTTTTGCAGATGCTTTTGGTGCTTACTGTCATTACATTGGCTCCGTCTATTCTGATGATGCTTACCTCTTTTACAAGAATTGTTGTTGTATTGCATTTTACAAGAGCTGCAATAGGTACACAGACAGTTCCGCCAAATCAGGTTATTGTAGGTTTGTCTTTATTTTTGACTATTTTTATTATGGCGCCTACATTTAATGAAGTATATACAGGTGCGATACAGCCGCTCTCAAATAATGAGATAAGTGCCGAGGAAGCTTTTGAAACAGGTATACAGCCGGTCAGGGAGTTTATGTTAAAACAGGTGTCTACTAAGGATTTGGACACTTTTTTAAAGATAGCCGATTATGAAGAAGGCTCTATAAAATCAGAGGATGATATTCCCCTTGAAGTGCTTATACCAAGCTTTATAATAAGTGAATTAAGAATAGCGTTTATTATTGGATTTTTAATATATCTGCCATTTATTATTATTGATATGGTTGTGTCATCGACACTTATGTCAATGGGTATGATGATGCTTCCGCCGACAACTATTTCTATGCCATTTAAGATATTGCTTTTTGTCATGGCTGATGGCTGGAATCTGGTTATCGGAAATCTTATGACTACATTTAATTGACGGGTTTGTATATTTATTGTGAAAGGAAAATGATAAGTTATGAGTGCCGGAGATCTTATATCTATAGCAAGAGAGACAATATGGGTGATTATAAAAACGTCAGTTCCTGTTTTGCTTGTTTCCATGATTGTGGGACTTATAATAAGTTTATTTCAGACCCTGACTTCAATACAGGAACAGACACTTACGTTTGTTCCGAAGCTTTTGGCGATTATGATAGCTCTTATGATTATGGGCTCATGGATGATTAATGAGATTGTTGCGTTTATGAATTTTTTGTGGGGAAATTTTGCTCAATATATAAGTGGGTAGTTTTAAGTTAGCGATGATTGATTTTGAGTTTGGTTTAGCACAATTTGAAATTTTTATTTTAATACTTATGCGCATCGCTTCATTTGTGTACGTTGCGCCTATTTTTAATACTGCAAACACACCGCGGCGGGTAAAGGTGGCGTTTGCATTTTTTTTAGCTGTGCTTGTATACAGCATTAATCATGATATGTCAGTAGAATATCAAGGAGCTATTGAATATGCTACCATAGTATTAAAGGAAGTGGTGGTTGGGCTGCTTTTAGGAGCTATGGCCTCTTTTTGCGTTCAAATAATAATGTTTTCCGGTAAGATGATTGATATGGATGTAGGTCTTGCTATGGCTGAAATTATGGATCCTACAACACATATTCAGGTGGGTATACTCGGAAATTTTTACTATTACATGCTGTTGATGCTGCTTTTGATTTCAGGCTTGCATCAGTATCTTATTGCAGCTATTGTGGAGACATATAATGTCATTCCCATAGGGAAGGTTACATTTTCTATGAGTATTTATCAGGAAGTTGTCGGCTTTATGTCTGATTATTTTATTATAGGCTTTAGAATTGCACTTCCTATATTTGCGGCAACACTGGTGCTTAACTGCGTGCTTGCAATATTGGCAAAGGTTGCGCCGCACATGAATATGCTTATAGTAGGTATGCAGCTAAAGATATTTGTAGGTATATTTGTAGTATTTTTTACGGTTATTATGCTGCCGGCAGTATCAACTCTTATAGAAGACCAGATAAGAAGTCTGCTTGCGTCTTTAGTGAGGGGGATGAGCCCATGATATTTATAGAATATAATCTTCAGTTTTTTGCAAAGGATGGTCCGGGCGGTGAAAAGACTGAACCGGCGACATCTAAAAAGCTTGAAGATATAAGAAAAGAAGGACAGGTTGCAAAAAGTAAAGAGCTGATAATGTCTGTGTCACTTTTTGCAATGTTTTTAATTATTAAAATTTATGTCGGAAAAGTAGGGGAGAAGCTTATAGAAGCTTTTTCAAATTTCTACAATACTTTTTCGTTAGTAGCGGATTCAAGCTCTCAGGGTTATCCTATGAGTTTAGCGGTGGCCTCTGTTGGAGAGGTCTTTATGGAGATTGTCAGCATAACAGCTCCGATTTTTTTAGTTGCAATAGTTGTCGGAATACTTTTAAATGTAATTCAGCAGAAATGGATGGTGACAGCTAAGCCGCTTAGGCCGAAATTCAGTAAAATAAATCCTTTAAGCGGCTTTAAGCGGCTTTTTTCGGTGAAGCAGCTTATGGAGCTTATAAAATCCATAGCTATGCTTCTTGTAATAGGAATAATGGTTTATGTTACAATAAAAGATAAAGTCGGTTTGCTGCTGACATTTTATGATGTTTCATTGTATAGGGCAATTGCTCTTGTTGGTGAAGTTATTGTTGAGCTTGGAATGAAAATAAGTGCCTTTTTTCTTGTTATAGGTTTCGCAGACCTGTTTTATCAAAGATATAAATTTAAGACGGACAACATGATGACAAAGCAGGAAGTAAAGGATGAATATAAGAATGCGGAAGGAGATCCGCAGGTCAAAGGCCAGATAAGGCGTAAAATGCAGGAAATTTCAAGGCGCAGAATGATGCAGCAGCTGCCTGAGGCTGATGTTGTAATTACAAACCCTACGCATTTTGCCGTGGCGTTAAAATATGACCCTAATCAGGGAAAGGCTCCAGTTGTTATTGCTAAGGGAGCAGATTATCTAGCCTTTCAGATAAAGGATAAGGCTAAAGAATATAATATAGAGATTGTTGAAAATAAGCCTCTTGCGAGGATATTATATCATAATGTTGATATAGGAATGGAGATCCCTCCGGAACTGTATCAGGCAGTGGCTGAAATTCTGGCCAGAGTATTAAATCCTGAAATAATGGGGTGACAAATAATACTGTTGAGATTATGAAATCGGTTGAATACTCTGCATAAAAATGATAAAATAAAATGATTGATTTTGCATTTGATTAATTTAAAGTACAGGAAGGAGAAAAGAGCTATGAACTTAAAGAAGAATGACTTGTTTATGGGCGCATATCTGTTAGCAGCAGTGCTCTTCTTTATTATTTCTATTCCTTCGTGGCTTTTGGATATTTTGCTTGCACTTAACATAGCAGTATCGCTTATTATACTTTTTAATGCGCTTTATGCAAAAGAAGTGCTTGATATGGCATCATTTCCAACGATGCTTTTGTTCACCACAATTTTTAGAATTTCGCTTAATGTATCTTCAACAAAGCTTATTCTGCAAAAAGGCGATGCAGGTAAGGTTGTAGATACGTTCGGTGCTTTTGTAGGCGGCGGAAATCTCGTTATAGGCGTAATTATATTTATAGTTCTTATAATTATACAGTTCATAGTTATCAATAAAGGTTCTGAGAGAGTTGCGGAGGTAACGGCAAGATTTACTCTTGATGCCATGGCAGGAAAGCAGATGGCTATCGATTCAGATCTTAATACAGGTGCCATAACAGATAAGGAGGCAGCTGAGAAGAGACGCAAGCTTCAGCAGGAGAACAGCTTCTTTGGTTCAATGGACGGTGCAACAAAGTACGTAAAGGGAGATGCGACAGCCGGACTTATTATAACTGCCATAAATATTGTCGGCGGTATAGTGATGGGAATGATATACGGCGGCCTTGATATAACGGAGGCTTTAAATAAATATACAATACTTACAATCGGTGATGGTTTGTGCAGCCAGATACCTTCACTTCTTATATCATTGGCAACAGGTATTCTTGTAACAAAAGCTTCAAGTGACGGAGAGCTTGGTGATGAGATGGTCGGACAGCTGTTCTCAATCGACAGGGTTCTTACAATGGTAGGTATTGCCATGGCTTTTCTAGGTGTGGTTACACCTTTGCCGGTTTATATATTTGTACCTTTTGGTATTGCACTTATAGTTTATGGACGAAAGCTGTCAACGAAGCAGGGAGAAGCAAAGGTCGAGGAAGAGGTGGAACGAGAGGAGACGGAGGCACAGGAAATCAGACGTCCGGAGAATGTTGTTTCACTTCTTAATGTGGACCCTATAGAACTTGAATTTGGTTACGGAATTATTCCGCTGGCAGATGTAAATCAGGGCGGGGATTTGCTTGATCGTGTTGTAATGATAAGAAGACAGGTTGCGTTGGAGCTTGGAGCAATCGTTCCTATCATAAGATTAAGGGATAATATACAGCTTAATCCTAATCAGTATGTAATTAAGATAAAGGGTATACAGGTAAGTGAGGGAGAGATACTTTTTGACCATTATATGGCGATGAATCCGGGGTATGTCGAGGAAGAAATTACAGGTATTCCTACATTTGAACCGTCATTCCACCTGCCGGCAATATGGATTACGGAAAGTCAGCGTGAGCGCGCGGAGTCGATGGGATATACGGTTGTTGATCCGCCTTCGATTATAGCTACACATCTTACAGAGGTTATCAGACAGCATATAGCAGAGCTCCTTACAAGACAGGATGTACAAAATCTTATTAATAATGTCAAGGAAAATAATCAGGCACTTATTGATGAACTTGTTCCTAAACTTTTGGGAATAGGTGAGATACAAAAGGTTCTTCAAAATCTGTTGGAGGAGGGAATATCCATAAGGGATCTTGTTACAATATTTGAGACGCTCGCAGACCATGCTTCTGTAACACGAGATACGGATATTCTGACAGAGTATGTGAGACAGAGTTTAAAGCGGGCTATTTCAGGTAAGTTTTTTACACCGAATGAGGTCACAAACGTAGTCACTCTTGATCCGGGGCTGGAACAGGAAATTATGGGAGCAGTTAAGAATACAGAACAGGGGTCTTATCTTGCATTAGATCCTGAGCGTGTAAAGAAAATAATGGCGAATTTAGGAGAGGCGTTAAAGAAGCTTGAGGATATGGGAAAGGCACCTATTGTAATAACTTCACCTATTGTCAGATTATATTTTAAGAAGCTTGCTTCGGATTACTATAAGGATATAATTGCGATTTCATATAACGAGGTGGAATCGAATGTTGAATTACAATCAGTTGGGATGGTGACGGCGTAAATGATAGTAAAAAAATTTCAGGCTGCGACAGAAACAGAAGCTATTATGAAAGCAAAGGAAGAACTCGGCAGCAAAGCAGTTGTTTTAAATGTTAAGACACTTAAGCAGAGAGGAATATTCAGACTTATAAAAAAAGATGTTGTAGAAATAACTGCGGCACTTGAGGAAGATGAATTTATCAATGGTATAAACAGAAACAGGCCGGCTTTTGATAATCATATAGCAGCGGCAGGAAAGCCGGTAAGAAGCTCAAATTACGAAGCAGCAACCGCAGAACCTAAAAATGGCGGCATAAATCTTGTTGCTAATGAGAATATACAGCTTAATCCGGAGACAGCAGCTTTGGAACAAAAGCTCGACTCGCTGCACAGTCTTTTGCAGACACAGATTAATGCTGCGTCAGATTTAAGAAATGAAGGAAGCAATGAGATAAAAGATGATGATTTTATAGATGAGGGGCATCGAATTGTAAAAGAGCGCGAAAATAAAAATATGAAGTTTTTAAGACTCATATATAATAAACTTATCGACAATGAAGTTAATGAAAAGTATGCTAATCAGATTATAGATGATATAGAAAGTTCGTTAAAGAAAGAGTCAAATATTGACAGCATACTTTCAGCAGTATATCAAAAAATCATACTTAAGCTTGGAGAGCCTAATAGTATTGTTTTAAAAGATAAGCCGAAAGTAGTATTTTTTATAGGGCCTACAGGTGTTGGTAAGACAACTACAATAGCTAAAATAGCATCGAAATTTAAGCTTGATGATAATGCGAAGGTTGCATTTATAACATCGGATACATACAGGATAGCAGCGGTTGAGCAGCTAAATACCTATGCTGCGATTATCGACAGTCCGGTAAGCGTAGTGTATTCGCCGGAGGAGCTTGGTGAATATCTTGAGGATTACAAAAATTATGATTTGATTATGGTTGATACTGCCGGAAGATCGCATCATTGTGAAGAACAGATGACGGAGCTTGAAGATTTGCTTGATAAGGCTGAGGAATACAGAGACAGATTTGATATAGATATTTATCTTACGCTCAGTATTACAACAAAGTATAAGGATCTTGTAAATATTACCGAAAGATATAAGGATATTAAGGGTTGGTCTGTTATATTTACAAAGCTTGATGAGACATGTGCACTTGGAAATGTTTTAAATATCAGAATGCTTACAGGTGCGCAGCTTTCATATACAACTACAGGACAGAATGTTCCTAATGATATAGAAATAATAAATCAGCAGGCATTGGCTAAAAAAATTCTGGGAGGTAATGAGTGATGGATCAGGCACAAAATCTCAGAAATATAATAAAATTCCAAAATCAGAGACCTGTGACTAATGCGAGAGTTATCGCAGTCACAAGCGGTAAGGGCGGTGTCGGTAAATCAAACACTTCGGTAAATATAGCATTACAGTTTAGAAAACGCGGAAAGAGAGTAATAATTCTTGATGCTGATTTTGGGCTTGCAAATGTTGAGGTTATGTTTGGAATTATTCCCCAATATAATCTTGGGGATTTGATGTACCGCGGAAAAGAAATAAAAGATATAATTACACAGGGGCCTGAGGGAGTAGGATTTATTTCAGGCGGTTCAGGCATAGCAAAGCTTGTAAATCTTGAAAATGAGCAGATTAAAAGACTTGTGGGAAAGCTTTCTGAGCTTGAGGATTATGCCGATGTGATAATAATTGATACAGGAGCAGGAATATCACCGGCAGTCATGGAGTTTCTTACAGCAAGTCCTGAAACTATACTTGTAACAACACCGGAGCCTACTTCAATAACAGATTCATATTCGCTTCTTAAAGCTTTAAGTATGAATGAAAATTTTGATCCTAATTATTCAAAAATAAGAATGATAGCAAACAGAGTGTCAAGTGAGCAGGAAGGCAGAAAGGTGCATGAAAAACTTAATGCTGTTGTTACAAGATTTTTAAACATTGATATGGAATATCTTGGCACGATACTCTATGATGAAAGTGTTAACAAGGCGGTTATGAAGCAGAAGCCTGTTTCGCTTATGTATCCTAATTCAAATGCAGCACATTGTTATGCCAAAATAGTTGATGCATTGGAAGATGGCAACAGACTGACATCTGATTCGGGCATCAGAAGATTTTTTAAGTCAATATTTTCAAGAAAAATTGCAGACTGAAATTGTATAAATCTAACATTGCGATATTAAAAATATTATTTATACTAACCGAAAGGACGTGAGATTATTATTAAAAATCAGGTTTTAAGAGTTGGTGATAAGATAGAATTAAAAATAATAAAGACACGCTCAGGATTGACGCCGGCAGAAGAAAGAGTTTATGTAAGTCAGATATTGGATATGCATAAAGAAAAAATAACGGCTGCAATGCCGATTTACGAGGGACATATTATACCGCTTGAAGTAGGTTCCGTACTTGAAACATATTTTTATACGGCAAAAGGTATTTTTAAGACTGAGTGTATAATTCAGACAAGAGGACGGGAAGAAAATGTTCATATTATGGTATTGTCTTTGCTTGATGATATAAGCAAATATCAGCGCAGAGAATATTACAGATTGCCTTGCAATATTGAAGTGGAAGTTACACCAATGCATGTGACGGAAGTCATAAGCTATTCTAAAGAGCATGTTATGCCGCAGGAAATGATGAATGAAATGATAAAAGGCATGATTATTGATTTAAGCGGCGGCGGAATAAAGATTGTAACAAAGATGGAGTTCAGGAAAAATGATTATCTGGCAGTAAAATTTTTTATAAATTTAGACTCCGGGTTAAAAGAAATTAAATTGATAGGAAGAGTTGTGGCGTCAATACAATCCCCTAATGACAGACATTATTACTACAATCGTGTTCAGTTTAAAGAAATATCGATGGAAATAAGAGATTCAATAGTCAAATACATATTTGAACAGCAAAGAAAAATACAGCAGAAGGAAAGGGGCTGGGGCTATGGCGAAGAAAATATTGATAATTGATGATTCTGCACTCATGAGAAGGGTTATATCTGATATAATAAAGCAAAGTGATGATTATGAAGTTGCTGCAATAGCAAAAGACGGGCTTGAGGGCTTTGATTTGATTGTTTCAAATCCTGATATGTACAGTGCAATAATTCTCGATATCAATATGCCTAAGATGAATGGGCTTGAATTATTGGAAAAACTGCAAAAAAACAGAATTGAGCAGACAGTCATAGTAGTCAGCACAGTTGCAAAGGAAGGTGCCAAGGAGACAATCAGGGCATTGGAGCTTGGTGCGTTTGATTTTGTAACAAAGCCTGAAAATTATATTGAGACTAAGGGAGAGGCTTTTAAGACAAGAATTCATGAAATGCTTGATGTAGCTACAAATTCAGGACTACATTCAGTACATATAAGAAGAAAGTCTGTAGATAATACCTCTTACTTAAACAGAACAAATATTGCAGAAAGAAGCCTGCTAAGAACAGCAGCACAGCGAAGCACAGGCAATGAGTCGCTGCTTGATTTCAGAAGAAAGACACAGCAGATAAGCGCGGCAACGGCTAACAGGCAAATTATTGACAGTGCTAAGTTTTCCGGCATAAAACCGGGAAAAAGCAAAATTGTTGCTTTGGCATGTTCTACAGGAGGACCAAAATCATTACAGCAGGTTATTCCGTTGCTTCCGGCAAATCTTGATGCGCCTGTAGTATTGGTACAGCATATGCCGGCAGGATTTACAGCTTCACTTGCACAGCGTCTTGATGAAATGAGTGACATTACCGTAAAAGAAGCTGATGACGGAGAGGAGCTTGTAAAAGGCACAGTTTACATAGCACCGGGAGGAAGACATTTAAGAGTGGCAAGAAATGGCGGAAAGCATTATATAAAGCTGAGCGATGAGCCGGCTGTAGAAGGTTTAAGGCCATGCGCTAATCTGATGTATAATTCTTTGGAAAATTCAACGTATGATGAACTGACCTGCGTAGTGCTCACAGGAATGGGAGCAGATGGAACAAATGGAATAAAAGGGCTGGCAGCCCGTCATAAAAAAATACATGTTATCGCACAAAATCAGGATACATGTGTTGTTTATGGAATGCCTAAATCAATAATTAACTCAGGCCTTGCAGACAGTGTTGTTCCGCTGTCGCAGGTGGCCGAAGAAATAACGAAAAACGTGGGGGTATCTTAAGATGGATGTAAGCCAATATTTAGAAATCTTTATCGATGAATCAAATGAACATTTAGAGAGCCTTAGTGATCAGTTGATGATCCTTGAAAAGGAACCTGACAACAGCGACACAATCAATGAAATATTCAGAGCCGCACACTCATTAAAGGGTATGGCAGGTACTATGGGCTATAAGAGAATGCAGAATCTTACTCATAATATGGAGAACGCATTTTCAGAAGTAAGAAATGGTAATGTAAAAGTTAACTCAGCTTTAGTTGATGTACTTTTCCAGTGTCTTGATGCGCTGCAGGCATATGTGTCAAATATACAGCAGTATCAGGATGAGGGTACAGAGGATAATAAGGCAATTTCAGATGCACTTAATGCATTTGTGGCATCAGGCGGAAAGAGTTTGGAGCCTGAGCTTAAACAGGATAATGCGCAAGCCACAAACACAGCTTCTGCTGATGATAATTTTGTGTTTGCAGAACATGAAATTAAGGCTGTAAATGAAGCTATAAAGAGAGGAATGCATGCATATAAAATACGTGTTTCAGTAGATGAAAACTGTATACTTAAAGCAGCAAGAGCATTTCTTGTATTTAAAAATCTTGAGGGACATGGCGATGTTATTAAGTCAGAACCGTCTGTTCAGGATATTGAGGATGAAAAGTTTGATTTTGATTTTACTATAGCTATTGTTACAGAAGAAAGTGAAGATCAGATTACAAAGATAATCAAAAGTGTTTCAGAAATAAAATCAGCTGTTTCTGAAGAGCTTTCGGCATTTCCGGTGGAGCCTGAAACTCAGCATAGTGATGAAAATGAAGTAAGTGCGACAGCAGTTAAGGAAGCACCTGTTGAAAAGAAAGCTGCTCCGTCAGTATCAAAGAACAGTCCGTCAAACGGCACAAATGCAGCTAAGGCTAAGCCTGTCGGACATACAGTACGAGTAGATATAGAAAAATTAGATGTCTTAATGAATCTTGTCAGCGAGCTTATTATAGCAAAGAACGGCCTTGTATCTGCGACATCATCAGAGGACGGAGAAAGTTCTAATGTAAACCAGAATTTTAACGAGCAGATTGAATATCTTGAAAGAGTTACAACAAATCTTCATGAATCAGTTATGAAGGTACGAATGATGCCTATTGAGACAGTTGTAAGCCGTTTTCCGAGAATGATTAGAGATTTAAGTAAGAAGCTTGGTAAGAAGATGGAACTTTATATGTCAGGTGAAGATACAGAGCTTGATAGAACAGTTATTGATGAAATAGGCGATCCGCTTATGCATCTTTTAAGAAATTCAGCAGATCACGGACTTGAAAGTGCGGAGGTTAGAAAAGAACGCGGAAAGAGTGAAGTGGGCTCTATTTTCCTTGATGCATATCAGGATGGTAATAATGTTGTTATAGAAGTAAGAGATGACGGTGCCGGAATTGATGTTGAAAAGGTAAGAAATAAAGCTGTAACTAAAGGAACTATTACAGAAGAGCAGGCTGCTTTAATGAGCGATAAGGAAATAATAGATTTACTGTTTAAACCAAGCTTTTCTACAGCTGAAAAGGTTACTGACGTTTCTGGAAGAGGTGTGGGGCTTGATGTCGTTAAATCAAAGATTGAAGCTCTTGGCGGTGATGTAGAAGTCAAGACAGCTTATGGACAGGGCAGTACATTTATAATAAGACTTCCGTTGACGCTTGCCATCATACAGGCTCTTATGGTCAGACTCGGAGATGAGAAGTATGCTATTTCACTTGGCTCAATACAGACCATAGAGGATATTCCTGTAAGTGAAATTAAGTATGTTCATGCAAAAGAGGTTATTCATTTAAGAGGAAATGTAATTCCGCTTATAAGATTAAGAGATGTTTTAGAGGTTCCTGGTGAGCATGAGGAACAGGAAAATATTACTGTTGTTATTGTGAGCAAGGGTGACAAGCAGGCAGGTCTTGTTGTGGACAGCCTTATCGGACAGATGGAAATAGTAATTAAGTCTTTAGGTAAATATATCAGCATTAATAAGATGATTAGCGGAGCAACTATATTAGGAGATGGTTCAGTAGCTCTTATCATTGATGCAAATGCACTTGTATAAATTATCGGAAAGGAAAAGGTGGCCATCTATGGAAGAAGTAAAAACAATAGAAAAAGCAGAATTAGATGAAACTGCTGTGCAGTATATAGTTGTAAAAATAGGCAATGAGCAGTATGGCATCAATATACAATATATTGATAATATTGTCAGAAGCCAGAGAATAACGAGAGTACCTAAGTCGCAGTCATATTTTAACGGTGTAATTAATCTTAGAGGAGAGATTATTCCGGTTATGAGCATAAGACTGAAGCTTGGTCTTGAGAAAGATGAATTTACTGACAAGACAAGAATAATAATTATTAAAGTTGATACTGCTACAATCGGTGTTATTGTAGATCAGGTTAAAGAAGTAGTTACACTTGATGCAGAAGATACAGAAAAGCTTAACAGAACATCTATGGATGATGCGGCTTCAAAGTATATCAGCGGAATCGGTAAAAACAAAGGGGAGCTGATATCACTTCTTGATATAGTTTCATTGATTGAGGAAAATTAATTGTATATCAGGACAGCTGGTTTAACTTATGGAGGGTGTAATGTCAAAAATAAATCTTGAAAGTTTGGACGATATGCAGTATGACGTATTGAAAGAAATTGGCAATATTGGAGCAGGCAATGCGACTACAGCGTTGTCAAGAATGCTTAACATTAAAGTTGATATGTCGGTTCCTAAGGTTGCACTGCTTCCTTTTAATCAGATTGCTGATGTTGTCGGTTCAGAAGAGCAGATAGTAGTTGGTATTCTGCTCGGTATTGAAGGTGATATTGACGGAATGATGATGTTCCTGTTTGATATGCGTTCAGCACATCATCTTGTCAATATGCTTATGATGAAGGATATATCAGAGAATGAAGATGATGGGGAAAATTCATTTTCGGAAATGGATATGTCAGCACTCAATGAGATTGGCAATATAGTTTCAGGGTCATATCTTGGGGCATTATCGGGACTTACAGGTATGAAGATGATAAGTACTGTTCCAAGTCTTACTGTAGATATGGTTGGGGCGCTTCTTAGTGTTCCGGCTGCTGAATTCGGAAAATACGGAGATAAACTGCTTATGATTCAGTCACAGTTTGGCGAAAATGATTTTGTTACAGGATATTTTTTGTTAATTCCGGAATTGGATTCTTATGACAAAATTCTAACCTCTCTTGGTATGTGATATAGGGGAACAACATTGATGTTGTTTAAGGATGGAAGATAAAGTTATGATGGAAAATATGATTAAAGTCGGTATGGCTGATTTGAAAGTTTGTAAAAGTCCGGATGTGCTGACTACTTTGGGACTCGGCTCATGTGTCGGAGTTGCATTATATGATCCGGTTTCTAAGGTTAGCGGATTGTTGCATTGCATGCTGCCGGACAGTACTCAGATAAGAAATAATTCCAACCTGGCGAAGTTTGCAGACACAGGGATTGACGAACTGATAAGACAAATGCAGTCGCTCGGTGCTAATAAGAGCAGACTTGTGGCTAAGCTTGCAGGCGGTGCTCAGATGTTTGCAATGACATCTGCAAATGATTCTTTGCGTGTGGGTGAGCGTAATGCGGAAGCAGCTAGAAAGAAGCTAAAAGAATTAAATATCAGAATATTGTCGGAAGACTGCGGACTTAATTACGGTAGAACAGTTGAGTTTTATTCGGAAACAGGAAATTATGTTATAAAGTCTGTCGGTAAATCTATTAAAACAATATAACGAGTTTGCTCTTCGGGGTGGAGGTAAGCATGAAGAAATTTAGAAATTTACCTGCAATAGTAACTTTATTGGCAGGTTTTATTGCTTGTGTCATAATGATAAAGGACAGATACGAGCTTGTCGGTTTTTTATGGAGACTTGTATTGGTAATGGTGGTATTTTATGCATTCGGCCTTTTGATTAGTGTAATCTTAAACGTAGCTTTTAAGGAAGCTGAGAAGAAAAAAGAAGGCGAGACACAAGAAGATGATGCAGAAAATGAAGAAGATACACAGGAACAGTCATCAGAAGTACAAAAAGACAAGACACAGGAAGATAAATTACAATAATTTTTATCATTTGGTGTATAACTTTTAAATGACAAAAGTTGGGGGCAACAATTATGGATGAAGCGGGCAAGGACAAGCTTTGGCAAAATTATATAAAAACACATAGTGCAGATATAAGAGAACAGCTTATCTTAGAATACGCGCAGCTTGTAAAATTAGTTGCCGGACGATTGAGTATGTATCTTGGTTATAATGTTGAATATGACGATTTAGTCGGATATGGTATTTTTGGGCTTATAGATGCTATTGAAAAATTTGATTACGGTAAAAATGTAAAGTTTGAAACGTATGCAAGTTTAAGAATCAGGGGAGCTATATTAGATCAGATACGTAAAATGGACTGGATTCCGAGGTCATTAAGGCAGAAGCAGAAAAAAATAGATGCAGCGATGACTAAGATAGAAACACAGCTTGGAAGGCCGGCTACAGACGAAGAGCTTGCTGCAGAGCTTGAAATTACGGTTGATGAGTTGTTTAACTGGCAGGGACAGACAAAAATGTCAAATCTTATTTCATTGGATGAATATACGGAAGAAGGCAGCGAAGCTAATATGGAAGCTGTTGGAAATGCACATTTTGATTGTCCTGAAGAAGCAGTTGAAAAAGAAGAATTAAAAAAGATGATAGTTGATGCAATGGAACTTCTTACAGAAAAGGAACGCAATGTTGTGGCTTTATATTATTATGAGGAAATGACATTGAAAGAAATAAGCATTATACTTGAGGTTTCAGAGTCAAGAGTTTCACAGCTTCATACAAAAGCATTAAATAAAATGCGGCAGAAGCTTGGAATATACATAGGGGTTTTAGTATAGCGGCATAAATATGGGAATGTGTAATTATTATAATGTAGGAGTAGATGATTGTAATGAGAAGGTGTACAAGAGGATATTTTGAATTTGAGTCAAAGCTGGACGGACTTTATTTAACAGTTTATCCGCCTGTTGAGGGGGATAAGCCTGTTAATGTAGGGGAACTTATGTTTTATATTGATGCGAAAAAGATTACAGATTGTAATGTTTCATTGTTTTCTGATGCATGTATTAAAGGTGCGGTTGAAGAATGCAGGGTGAAGGTTTCTGAGAGTGCTCCGTTGGCATCTCAGGAATTTGGAAATTACAGTATGAGTTTTGACTGCATGACTTTGGAAGGGGTATTTTATCCTCCGTTCGTGGGCGGAAATGAGCTTACGGCAAATGAAATAAAAAAAGATTTGGCTAATCTCGGTATTAAAAACGGGATTGACGATGAGGCTATTGAAAAGTTTTTAAGCGAGAGAAGATATTTTGAGCCTTACATTTTGGCTAAAGGGAAAAAGCCAAGAGATGGAAAAGACGGATATATTGAATACAAATTTAATACTGAATTAAAACCAAAACCTAAAATGAATGATGACGGAACAGTTGACTTTCATACTCTTGAGAATGTTAATCATGTTAAAGCAGGCGATGTTGTTGCTGTTTTACATAGAGAGGATATGGGTGAAAGCGGCTGCGATTTGTTAGGACGTGTTGTTAATCCTAAGAGGGTGAAGCATGTTATATTCAGAAATGGAAAAAATCTTGTTCCATCAGAAGATGGTACACAGCTTATTTCTAAGGTAAACGGGCATGTTACTGTAGAGGACGGAAAGATATTTGTTTCAGACACGCTTGAGCTTGTCGATATAGATGCTTCTACAGGTGATATAGATTATAACGGAAGTGTTGTTATTAAGGGTAATGTTCTTGCTGGTTTCTCGGTAAAGGCTTCAGGCGATATATCGGTTAGCGGTATTGTTGAAGGAGCTATTGTTGAGGCCGGCGGCAATATTACATTGAACCGCGGAATACAGGGTATGAATAAGGCAGTTGTTAAGGCTGGCGGGAATATTGTAACAAAATTTATAGAGAGTGCATTGTTTGTGCAGGCAGGCGGAAACATTGAAACAGATTCAATACTTCACAGTAAGGTGACTGCTAAGGGAACTATAACGGCTACTGGTAAGAATGGTCTTATTGTGGGCGGAGATGTGCGTTCAATAGTTCTGATTGAAGCCAAGAATATAGGTAATGAGATGGGAACAACGACAGTTGTAGGTGTTGGCGTAGACCCATCTGCAAAAAGACGAGGCGATGAGTTAAAGCAGAGTCTTCAGAAACTGGGTGAAAATAAAATACAGCTCAATCAGATTCTTACGGCTCTTCGTAAAAAACAGCAGGTTGACGGAAAATTGACACCTGATAAACTTGAACTTCAAAAAAAGACAATGCGTAATCTTATATTGCTTGAAAAAGATCTCACATTACAAAAAAGTGAACTTGAGGAGCTTAGAAATCAGTTGAGCGAAGATTCTAATGCAAGAATAAAAGTAACCAGAAATATATATGTTGGAACAAAGCTTATATTTGGTGAGCAGAGTTATTTTATAAAAGAAAAGCAGGGGTTCTGTCAGTTTGTAAAAGAAAGATCAGATATAAAGTGGTACACATTGTAATGACGTTTTAATCTATGAGGGAGAGCTGATTATGAGTGTTAGACCGATTGATATTGTTATGGTTCAGCAGATGAATGAGGTTTCGCAAATTAAACAGGCAGAGACTGCAAAGCCGATGGCACAGCAGTTTAATATTGCTGCTGAGGTACAAAAAGAATCTGAACATAAGTCAGAACAGGTTACTAAAAAGTCTGATGTAGATAATCAAAAGAAAAAATTTGACGCTAAAGATAAAAGTGATAATGAGTATTATAATGATAATCATAAAAACAACAAAAGAAAAGACGGAAAAGTGACAATAAAAGGAAAAGATGGTTTCGGATTTGATGTAAAGGTTTGAAAATACAAATTACTGCAGAATGGAGAAGGATATGATAGCTTTAGAAATAGTGTTATTGTTAGGTGGAATTGCATGTATTGCTGCCAGCTACTTTATCGGACGTACAGATAAAAACACTGTTAATGTAGATGCGGCTGACAAGGAGTTGTCGTCGCAGGATATACAAAATATAAAAGCTCAGATTGATAAGGTTGTAGACGAGCATATCAGCGATGTGGCTGAAAGAACAGAAGCCAGGCTTGATAAGATATCCAACACAAAGATTCTTGAAATGAGTGACTATGCTGAAGCGGTAATTAATCAGATTAACAAAAATCATAATGAAGCAGTGTTTTTGTATGATATGTTAAATGAGAAAGCTAAAGAAGTAAAAAATACCGTTAAACAGGTGAATTCTGTAAATACACAAATGAATACGCGTAAGAATACTCCGGGGAATTATTCAGATACAAAAGCTTCAGTGCCAGATGATGGCTATGATAAAGTTCAGATTAATAATAAATTGACAGGAAAACAGGCTGCACAGATTATGAAAGGATGTGTGTCAGATGTTGATGAAAGCACAGACAGCAGTGAAAGGAACAAAACATCGTCTGAAAATTTAAATAATACAAAGCTTAATACTTCACTTGATAATAATGCAGATAAGAACGATAAAATATTAGAATTATATCTTAACGGACTCTCAGATAAAGAAATCGCAAAAGAATTAAACCTTTCTGTTGGTGAAGTTAAGCTGGTTGCAGATTTATATAAGAGTGCTGATTAGGACATGTGGAGATAACTATGAAATTAAAATATTATCTTAAAGGAATCGGCGTCGGCCTTATAGTGGCGACGCTTATTTTGACAATAGCTTATAATGTAAGCAGTATGAGTGCGCAAAGCAAAGTACATGAGACAAATAAGGAAACGCAGGGCTCGGTTATTGCTTATACGAAGGAAAGTGAAAGCGGTACAGGTGAGACAGAAAGTCCGTCTGCATCAAATGGGGAAACAAAAGAAACGACGGATGGTACAGAGAAGAATAATTCAGAAAATGAAAGTAATGCCCAGACCAGCGAGGTGAAAACAGAAGCTCATACTTTAGATAAGGAAAAGGCGGAAAATGTAAGCATTACCATAAAGAATGTTTACTCTGCCATACAGGCGGCAGATATCCTGTACAGGGCAGGTGTTATTGATAATAAAGAAGAATTTACAAAATATATGGCGGAGTCCGGTTATTCAACTAAGATAAAAGAAGGCGTTTACGACATCACTAAAGGTGATACATATGAGAATATTGCAAAAATTATTACAAGAACAGAATAAAAGTACTTGATTTATTTATGACAAGTTGTTATAATGGTCAGCGTGTAAAAAACATGCAGATGGATTTTTCGGCTGGTGCCGGTTTACGCGCCGGTGGCCGTGAAAGTTGAAGTCGGCAAAAGATTAAATAACCAGTGGAGGTATTAAAATGAGCGTAATTTCAATGAAGCAGTTACTTGAAGCAGGTGTTCACTTTGGACATCAGACAAGAAGATGGAACCCTAAGATGGCAGAGTACATCTACACAGAAAGAAACGGTATTCATATTATCGATTTACAGAAGTCAGTAGGTAAGGTTGATGAAGCTTATAAGGCGGTTTCTGATATCGTGGCTGACGGTGGTACAATTCTTTTCGTTGGTACAAAGAAGCAGGCTCAGGATGCTATTGCTACAGAGGCAACACGTTGCGGTATGTTCTATGTTAATGAGAGATGGTTAGGCGGTATGCTTACTAACTTTAAGACAATTCGCAGCAGAATCGAGAGACTTAAAGAAATCGAAACTATGCAGGAAGACGGAACATTCGATGTTCTTCCTAAGAAAGAAGTTATCAACTTAAAGAAAGAGCTTGAAAAGCTTCAGAAGAACCTTGGTGGTATCAAGGAAATGAAGAAACTTCCAGATGCAATCTTTATTGTAGATCCTAAGAAAGAAAGAATTTGTGTACAGGAAGCACACGCACTTGGAATTAAGTTAATTGGTATCGCAGATACTAACTGTGATCCTGATGAATTAGATTATGTTATTCCTGGTAACGATGATGCAATCAGAGCTGTTAAGTTAATTGTAGCTAAGATGGCTGATGCAGTTATCGAAGTTAATCAGGGTGCAGAAGCTTTGGAAGCAGCTGATTTTGAGGCAGAGGCAGATGAAGCAGAGGTAGTAGAAGAGGCATAATTATAAAATTATAATTTGCTTTTATACATGTTTGTTTAAAAATAAACTGAAGTTTAAAAGGTGCTTCAGCCTGAAAATGCAGGTTGAAGCATTTTTTGGAATAAAAACATTAAAAAATGGAGGAACTATCAAATGGCAGCAGTAACAGCAGCAATGGTAAAAGAGTTAAGAGAAATGACAGGCGCAGGTATGATGGATTGTAAGAAAGCTCTTGCAAACACAGACGGCGATATGGACAAGGCTGTAGAATACTTAAGAGAGAACGGTATGGCAAAGGCAGCTAAAAAGTCAGGAAGAATAGCAGCAGAAGGTATTGTAAAGGTAGCTGTGGACGGCAATAAGGCAGCAATCGTAGAAGTTAATTCAGAGACAGACTTCGTTGCAAAGAATAACGATTTCAATGCTTATGTTGATGCAGTAGCAGCACAGGCACTTACAACAACAGCTGCGGATATAGATGCATTTCTTGCAGAGAGCTGGGCTGGTGATACTTCAAAGACAGTTGCAGATGAACTTGCAAGTCAGGTAGCTGTTATCGGTGAGAACCTTAAGATTAGAAGATTTGCACAGATGCAGGCTGAAAATGGTTTTGTGGCTTCATATATTCATATGGGCGGAAAGATTGGTGTTTTGGTTGACGTTGAGACAGACGTTGTTAATGCTGAAATAGAAGAGATGGCTAAGAATGTAGCTATGCAGGCAGCAGCTTTAAAGCCTGTTTATACAAGCAGAGATGAAGTTGATGCTGAATATATTGCAAAAGAGACAGAAATCCTTACAGCAGCAGCTAAGGTTGAAAAGCCGGATGCTAACGATAAGATAATCGAAGGTATGGTTAAGGGACGTGTTAACAAGGAATTAAAGGAAATCTGCCTTCTTGATCAGGTTTATGTTAAGGCAGAGGACGGCAAGCAGAGTGTTGCTGCATATGTAGCAGCAGTTGCAAAGGCTAACGGTGCTAACATAAAGATTAAGAAGTTCGTACGTTTTGAGACAGGCGAAGGTCTTGAGAAGAAGAATGAAGATTTTGCAGCAGAAGTTGCAGCACAGCTTGGTTAATTGACACAAAAAACAGATTGAATATACCCCCTTTCAGGCAGACAGTTGAAATCACAAAAACTGTTTATCGGAAAGGGGGTATTTTTATGGGTTTTTAATATTTATTTTATTAACCTACTTCTAATATTCGACTTTTTATGTTATAATTAAGCGCAAGTGTCAAAATGTGAACCGATGGAGGATTTTGATGGGATTTTTTAAAGATTTTAAAGAAGATTTGTCAGAAACAGCCGGCGATTTGGGCGATATTGCAAAAAATAGCGATAATGAGGATTTTATGGTTAATACATTAGATGTTAATGTGAATGATGTACAGACTGAGAAATCTAATCCGCCATATGCTGCTGAAGAAAGTGTGGAACATACTAAAAGTTCAAACGATAATAATGATAAAGAAAACATTATATCGGACGAGACTTCGGTCATAACACAGGGACTTGTAGTAACCGGCGATTTGTCATCACCAGGTTCTATAGATGTGTATGGCAGGATTTCGGGAAATGTCACGTGTAAAGGAAAACTTACAGTCAGTGGTTCTATTACAGGTGATTCAAGTGCAGAGGAGATTTTTGCAGATGGTGCAAAGATAGATGGGAACCTGACTTCAAGAGCTTCTGTTAAAATAGGGCAGGATACGGTTGTTTTAGGTAATATTTCGGCATCATCCGCAGTTATTGCGGGAGCCGTAAAAGGTGATATTGATATAAAGGGGCCTGTTATTGTAGATTCAACAGCTGTTATTGTAGGTGATATCAAATCAAAGACAGTTCAGGTTAATAACGGAGCTACTATCGACGGAAGATGTTCACAGTGTTATTCTGATATCAATACAGATGAGATTTTCGGAATAAATACAAAAAAGAAATGATTTTTGAGGTGCATTATGAAAGATTTGAAAAGAGTAATTCTTAAGCTTAGCGGAGAAGCTTTAGCCGGTGCAAATAAGTCAGGTTATGATGACGAACTTATCGCTGATATAGCAGGACAGGTAAAGCAGATTATTGATAAAGGAATTGATGTGGGAATTGTTATTGGCGGAGGCAATTATTGGAGAGGACGCTCAAATGACAATATAGACAGAACTAAAGCGGATCAGATTGGTATGCTTGCAACTGTTATGAACTGCATTTATGTGTCTGAAATATTCCGCTCAGAGGGACTTAAAACTAACATATTGACTCCGTTTGAATGCGGAAGCATGACAAAGCTGTTTTCTAAGGACAGAGCCAACAAATATTTTGAAAGAGGTATTGTTGTATTTTTTGCAGGCGGCACGGGGCACCCTTATTTCTCAACAGATACAGGTGTTGTGCTTAGAGCTATAGAGATGGATGCAGATGCAATTCTTCTTGCAAAGGCTATTGACGGAGTATACGACAGTGATCCTAAGATTAATCCTTGTGCTAAGAAATATGATGAATTGTCAATATCAGAGGTTGTAGAAAAGAAGCTTGGCGTTATTGATATGACTGCTTCTGTTATGTGCATGGAAAACAAAATGCCTTTAATGGTATTCGGTCTTAATGAAGAGAATAGTATAGTAAATGCGATGACCGGCAAATTTAACGGAACGATAGTTACCGTAGATTAAAAATAGTTAAAACATGATATAAAAAATACTATAAAAATAAAAAAAAGAACGCTGCGGAGGTTAATGATGAGCGAAATTAAAGAATTTGAAGAGAAGATGATAAAGTCAGTTGACGCACTTAGAGAGGAGTATGTTTCAATAAGAGCAGGAAGAGCTAATCCTCATGTGCTTGATAAAATTAAGGTTGATTATTATGGAACACCTACAGCGCTTCAGCAGGTAGCTAACGTTTCTGTGCCTGAAGCGAGAATGATTCAGATACAGCCATGGGAGAGCAGTCTTATCAAAGATATTGAGAAGGCTATTATGATATCTGATCTGGGTATCACTCCGAATAATGACGGAAAGGTTATACGTTTGGTATTTCCTGAGCTTACAGAGGACAGACGTAAAGAGCTTGCTAAGGATGTTAAGAAAAAAGGTGATAATGCAAAGGTTGCAGTCCGCAATATAAGACGAGATGCAAACGATTTGTTTAAAAAGCAGAACAAGGCTAATGAGATATCAGATGATGAGTTAAAGAACTATGAAAATGAAGTTCAGACTCTTACAGACAAGTATATCAGTGAGATTGACAAGGCTATAGAAGAAAAATCAAAAGAAATTCTTACAGTATAACAGTGTAATCCGTAGGATTATCGGTGCCGCACCGGTTTCTACGGATTTTGTCTTGAAAAATAAAACATGCGGAATGAGGATTTTTATGGATATATTTAACGAACAATTAGGTTTGAAGATACCTAATCATGTTGCTGTTATTTTAGACGGTAACGGCAGATGGGCTAAAAAACGTTTGATGCCAAGAACATACGGACATAAAGTCGGAAGTAAGGTAGTTGAGGATATGCTTGAAATAGTCGACGAGCTTGGTGTGAAATATTTTACCGTATATGCATTTTCAACGGAAAACTGGAAGCGCTCTAAGGACGAAGTTGACACACTTATGGGAATTTTAAGAACTTATCTTAAAGACTGTGTTAAGAAGTCTATGAAAAATAATGTGCGATGTAAAGTTATTGGCAAAAGAGAAGAATTAAGTGATGATATAATAAAGAGCATAGAAAATTTAGAGGAAAAGACAAAGGACAATACAGGTCTTACATTTACCATAGCAATTAATTATGGCGGAAGAGATGAGATAACAAGAAGCATAAAAAAAATTGCCGGGAAGATAAAGACAGGGGAGCTTGATGTCTGCGATATAACAGAAGAGCTTGTAAATGATAATTTGGATACAAAAGGTATACCTGATCCTGATTTGCTTATAAGAACAAGCGGTGAGCAGAGATTGTCAAACTATCTTCCGTGGCAGCTTGCATATACAGAATTTTATTTTACGGATGTTTTATGGCCTGATTTTGATAAAGAGGAATTAATTAAAGCTTTTGAAAAATATAATAAAACAGACAGAAGATTTGGCGGCGTAAAGGAGGATAAAAAGTGAAAACAAGAGTGATAAGTGGAATTTGCATAGGAGCATTGGTTATTGTTTCATTGGCACTCGGAGGCTGGTTTTCATACGGATTGTGTCTTGCACTTTCACTCGTTGGACTCTATGAACTCTATAAAGCGGCCGGCATTGAAAAAAGTGCTCCTGCAGTATGCGGATATATTACCGCAGTTATGTATTATGTTTTAATTGCGTCAGGGAAAGAAAATTTTGATGTTTTGCTTATAGTAGCAATGCTTATGGCCGTTATGACCGTATATGTTGTCACATTTCCGAGATATACTGCAAATAATGTTATGATGGCGTTTTTTGGAGTTATATATGTTGCATTTATGATTTCATATATGTATAAAGTACGCGCAATGGAAAATGGTATATATATAGTATGGCTTATTCTTATTGCATCGTGGGGTAACGATACGTTTGCATATTTTACAGGTGTGCTGTTAGGAAAGCACAAAATGGCTCCAAAGCTTTCTCCTAAGAAATCAATCGAGGGAGCTGTTGGCGGCGTACTTGGAGCCACATTACTTGGAGCTGTTTATGCATTTGTGATAAGTGCAAAAATGTCGGAAGTGATTGCGCATCCTGTATTAGTATTTACAACAGCAAGCTTTCTTGGAGCATTTATATCAATAGTCGGTGACTTGGCGGCGTCTGCAATAAAAAGAGATTATGGAATTAAAGATTACGGAAATATAATTCCGGGACATGGTGGAATACTTGACAGATTTGACAGCTGCATATTTACGGCGCCAGTTGTGTACTGGGCAGTATATATTGTGATGAACGGAATAATGTAAAACAGTTTTATTGCAGCAAAGTTGCTCAGAAATGGAGGATTAATATGAGAGGAGTATCTCTTTTGGGTTCAACCGGTTCAATAGGAACCCAGACTTTGGATGTTATAAGAAAAAATAAAGATTTGAAAGTTGTTGCGCTGGCAGCAGGAACGAGGATAAAGGAGCTGGCTGACCAGATAAGAGAATTTAAACCGCTCATTGCATGTACTGCGACAAAGCAGGGGGCAGATGAACTTAAGTTACTTGTCTCAGATATTCCGGTTAAAATTGTATATGGCGATGAGGGACTTGTAGAGTCGGCAACAATAGAAAGTGCAGATGTGGTTGTGACAGCGGTAGTTGGAATGATGGGGATAATTCCTACAATAGAGGCGATAAAGGCGCATAAGGATATTGCACTTGCAAACAAAGAGACGCTTGTGACAGCAGGACATATCATAATGAAGCTTGCAAAAGAGTACAATGTGAACATATATCCTGTGGACAGTGAACATTCAGCAATTTTTCAGGCTTTGAACGGAGAATATCATAGAGAAGTGAGCAAAATTATTCTTACGGCTTCGGGAGGTCCATTTAGGGGTAAGAAGCTAAAAGACCTTGAAAATGTTACGCTTTCGGATGCGCTCAATCATCCTAATTGGGCTATGGGCAAAAAAATTACGATAGATTCATCTACGATGGTTAATAAAGGCCTTGAAGTTATGGAGGCACAGTGGCTTTTTGATGTATCTGTAGATAAAGTGCAGGTGGTTATACAGCCTCAGAGTATAATTCATTCTATGGTTGAATTTGTGGACGGAGCAGTGATGGCACAGCTTGGAAGTCCGGATATGAGACTTCCTATACAATATGCTCTGTATTATCCTCACAGGAGAGAATTAGATACACAGCGTATAGATTTCTATGAATTAGGAAAAATTACATTTGAGAAGCCGGATTTTGATACGTTTAAGGGCTTAAAGCTCGCGTATGAATCTGCACAAAGAGGAGGAAATATACCGACTGCATTTAATGCTGCAAATGAGCTTGCAGTGAGCTGGTTTTTAAATCAGAAAATCAAATACCTTGATATACCGGATATAATTGAATTTGCGTGTGAGAATATCAAATTTATAGAAAATCCTGATGTGGCGGAGATATTAGATACTGAAAAAAGTGTATATGATATGATTGAAAGCAGGTGGAAGATTGATTTTTAATATAATATTGGCAGTGTTAATGCTTGGAATTGTGATTTTTATACATGAATTTGGACATTTTATTGTTGCAAAGGCTAACGGAATTGCTGTTGTAGAATTTTCAATTGGATTCGGACCGAAGCTTTTTAGTACAACAAAAAATGGAACTGAGTATTGTTTTAAGCTTATTCCTTTCGGCGGAGCATGTGTGATGCTTGGCGATGATATAATATCAGAGCCCGGTGTTACAGATGATGAATATGAAAGCGAAGAGGAAGATGAAACTGCTTCATCTTTAAAAAAGAAATATGATGAGTCTAAATCATTTGCAAACAAACCTGTATGGTCAAGAATAGCCGTAATAGCAGCTGGGCCGCTATTTAATTTTTTGCTTGCGTTTGTTTTTGCGGTAATTATAATCGGGGCTGTGGGAACCGATCTTTGCTATGTAGATGAGGTGGCTCCAAATTCGCCTGCATCTGCGGCAGGGATTCAGGCAGGAGACAGAATTGTAAAAATAAATAACAACAATATAACTTTTTCAAAGGAATATTCATTTTATAATTATTATCACAGCAAAGATGTGATGAATATAACATATTTAAGAGACGGACAAAAATATACTACTACAGTTACACCTGAATTTAAAAAGATATCAAACTACCAGATGGGAGTTACAGTTACAAACGGTACCTATATAGAGAGTGTTGCCGAGGACTCGCCGGCTGAGGCGGCCGGATTAAAGCAAGGCGATGTGATATTGTCAGCTGACGGTATTGTGCTTGATGAGGAAAATATAATAACTGATATTTTTAACAGGTCGGGTGGAAAAGAAATTGAACTTGTTATAAAAAGAGGAGATAATGAACAGACCTTGGCAGTTACTCCAAGAATGGTTGAGGTACAAGGATACTATTCAGGGTTTGAGAGCTATGGCTTCAGGCAGAAAGTAAGTCCGCTTGAGACAATAGGGTATGCGTTTAGCGAAGTCGGTTACTGGATAGAAATGGTTGTAAAAAGTGTGGGAATGATGTTTACAGGACAGGTAGGTGTAAATGATTTGTCAGGTCCTGTAGGTGTTGTAGATGCAGTAAATACAGTTGTTTCACAAAGTAAGCCGGACGGAGCATTTTATGTGATGTTAAGTGTGCTTAACTTTACAGTCATGTTAAGTGCCAATCTGGGTGTTATGAACTTACTTCCTATACCTGCGCTTGATGGCGGAAGACTTGTATTTCTGCTTATTGAGCTTGTAAGAGGAAAGCCTATAAAAAAGGAGAGAGAAGGTATGGTGCATTTCGTTGGCATGGTACTTCTGATGCTTCTTATGGTTTATGTTATGTTTAAGGATATTGTTAATTTATTTTAGCAATAAAGTTGCTTAAAAAATGGAGGTTATTATGTACAGGGATAATACTAAGGTTATAAAAATCGGTAACAAAATTATTGGCGGCGGCAATCCGATAGCAATTCAGTCTATGACTAATACACATACTGAGGATGTTGATGCAACCGTTGAACAGATACTTGCGCTTGAAGCGGCAGGGTGCGATATTGTGCGCTGTACAGTTCCTACCATTGAAGCGGCAAAAGCAGTTGCAGATATAAAGAAGCATATCCATATCCCGCTTGTTGCGGATATACATTTTGATTATAAAATGGCTATTGCTGCAATGGAAAATGGTGCCGATAAGATAAGAATAAATCCGGGAAATATCGGCGGAAAAGATAAAATAAAAGCGGTTGTAGATGAGGCAAAATCAAGAAACATACCGATAAGAGTAGGTGTTAACAGCGGTTCGCTTGAAAAGGAGCTTGTGGAGAAGTATAACGGTGTGACTGCACAGGGACTTGTTGAGAGCGCACTTGATAAGGTTAGGATAATTGAAGATTTGGGATATGATAATCTCGTTATAAGCATCAAATCTTCCGATGTAATGATGTGTGTAAAAGCTCACGAACTTATAGCCAGAGAAACTACATATCCTCTTCATGTAGGAATCACCGAATCTGGAACATCATTTTCAGGAGGCATAAAGTCATCAATTGGTCTTGGACTTATATTGAATCAGGGAATTGGCGACACTATCAGAGTTTCATTGACAGACAATCCCGTAAAAGAAATTGAGGCTGCAAAGATAATTTTAAGGACTCTCGGTCTTAAAAAAGGCGGAATAGAGGTTGTTTCATGCCCTACATGCGGGCGTACAAAAATTGACCTTATAGGCCTTGCATCAAAAGTTGAGCAGATGGTTGCAGGTTATGACCTTGACTTGAAGCTTGCAGTTATGGGGTGTGTCGTAAACGGTCCGGGAGAGGCAAAGGAAGCTGATATTGGCATAGCAGGCGGAGACGGCTGCGGAGTTTTGATAAAGCACGGAGAGGTAATTAAGAAAGTAAAAGAGGAAGAGCTTCTTTCAGTGCTGAAGTATGAGCTTGACCACTGGAAAGAGGATTAAACTGTCAGATTAAGATAAAGTGTATTAGGGTCAGAGGTACTTGAATTGTACAAATTTTTTGAAGTATTTAAAACATTAAGGCTGCCAGAGGAATTAGCTGTATACTTTTACGACGTAAATGTAGTAAAAGTAACTAAAACATCAACTAATTCTCTGGCACGTATTTATTTAAAAAGCGACAGGCTTATAAGCAAGCATATTATATATAAAGTTGAAGATGCGTTAAAAAAACAGGTGTTTCGAATGAAGAATATGGATGTCAGGATAATAGACAGATATAATCTTTCAAAACAGTACACGCCTGTAAAGATTATGGATATATATTATGACAGTATACAGTTTGAACTGGAAAAATACTGGACGCTTGAATATAATCTTCTTAAAAATTCAACATGGGAATTTGAGGGAGAGGATTGTCTTGTACTGACGCTTGAGGATGGATTTTTGTCGCGTACATATGCGGAAACATTAAAAAACTATTTTAAGCAGATATTTCTTAACAGATTCGGTTATGAGATAGATGTTATTTATAATTATGCCAAAAAGAAAGGCAGTCATTACGAAAAGGAAAATGAACACAAGCTTTCGCTTCGTGTTGCCGAAATTGAGAAAAATATGCACGCAGCAAGCGAGGGCGACGGAATAAACGATAATATATCCGATAATAAAAAGGAAACAAAAAAGAAATCAAATGCGGATGATGCCAAAGCTGCTGCTGAAAAGAAAACTGCTGCCGCAGCTTCTTTTAAGGGTAATAATTCCGGTAATGATTATTATAAGAAAAAGCCGAACAATAACGATGTTCTTTATGGCAGGGATTTTGACGAGGAGCCTATACCGATTGAGCAGGTGGATTCTGCTATAGGCGAAGTTGTTATCGCAGGAATGGTGCGCAAAGTAGAGGAAAGAGAAATACGGAATGAAAGAACGATAGTTATGTTTGACATAACAGATTTTACCGATACCATTTCCGTGAAGCTGTTTATAAGAAATGAACAGCTGCCTGAAATCAGGGAATTTATAAAGAAAAAGAATTTTTTGAAAATTAAGGGCATTGCAGCTTTAGATAAGTATGACCAGGAAATATCAATATCAAATGTGTGGGGCATAAGAAAGTCGTCAGACACAAGAGAGGTAAGAAATGACCTTGCATTAAATAAAAGAGTTGAGCTTCATTGTCATACAAAAATGAGTGATATGGACGGAGTATCAAAGGTCGGAGACATTATAAAGCAGGCGGTGCGCTGGGGGCATAAAGGAATAGCGATTACGGACCATGGTGTCGTACAGGCATTTACCGACGCATATCATGTGATTCAGGACATGCAAAGCTCTTATAAAAAGCAGGGCAGGAAGTTTGACTTCAAGGTTATTTACGGAGTTGAAGCATACCTTGTTGATGATACAAAAACAATAGTTGTAAATTCCAAGGGACAAAATCTTGATACTGAGTTTGTTGTGTTTGATTTGGAAACAACGGGATTTTCGGCAGAGGTTGATAAGATTATAGAGATAGGTGCCGTAAAAATCAGGGACGGAGTTATCGTAGATACATTCAGCAGATTTGTAAATCCGCAGATTCCTATACCTTTCAGAATAGAAAATCTTACAGGAATAAGCGATGATATGGTTATTAACGAGCCTGTGATAGAAGAGGTGCTGCCTGAATTTCTTGAATTTTGTGCTGATGCGGTTTTGGTTGCGCATAATGCTGAATTTGATGTCAGCTTTATAATAAATAAGGCTGAAAAAATGGGTATTTATTATGAACCGTCATTTGTGGATACTGTGCTTTTAGGACAGTTTTTAATACCGAATCTTCACAATTATAAGCTTGATACATTGTGCAAGCATCTTAACGTATCTTTGGAAAATCATCACAGAGCTGTTGATGATGCGGGAGCAACTGCGCATATTTACTTAAAAATGATAAATATGTTAAAGGAAAGGGATATATTTGACCTTGATACATTAAATGATGTCGGCGGAATGGATGATGATGCCATAAAAAAGCTTCATCAGTACCATTGTATTATTTTAGCTTCAAATGAGATGGGAAGAATTAATTTGTACAGACTTGTTTCGGCATCTCATTTACAGTATTTCAGCAGATTTCCCAAAATTCCGAAAAGTCTTGTAAATAAGTACAGGGAAGGCCTTATAATCGGAAGTGCATGTGAGGCCGGAGAGTTGTTTAGGGCAATGTTAAACGGCCGTTCAAATGCCGAGATAGCAAGAATAGTAAATTTCTATGATTATCTTGAGGTTCAGCCTATAGGTAATAATAAATTTATGATTGAAAAGGAAGAATGCTATGTTAAGAGTGACGAGGATTTAAGGGACCTTAACAGAAAAGTTGTGGCGCTGGGAGAAAAGTTTTCAAAACCTGTCGTAGCAACCTGTGATGTGCATTTTCTTAATCCTGAGGATGAAGTTTACAGAAGAATAATTATGTCAGGCAAGGGATTTGATGATGCTGATAATCAGGCACCGCTTTATCTTCATACGACAGAGGAAATGCTTCATGAGTTCGATTATCTCGGAAGTGAAAAAGCGTACGAGATAGTTGTGACAAACACAAACAAGATACTTAATATGTGTGAAAATATAATACCGGTTCGCCCTGATAAGTGTCCTCCTATTATTGAAAATTCGGACCAGATGTTAAGAAAGATATGCAACGACAGAGCGCATGAAATATATGGAGAGGTTCTTCCTGAAATAGTCGAGAAGCGCCTTAACAGGGAGCTTGATTCGATTATTTCAAACGGATATTCAGTTATGTATATAATTGCGCAAAAGCTTGTGTGGAAATCAAATGATGACGGATATCTCGTTGGTTCAAGAGGTTCGGTAGGTTCATCGTTTGCAGCTACAATGGCCGGTATTACGGAGGTTAATCCGCTAAGTCCGCATTATCTTTGTCCAAAATGCTTTTATAATGATTTTTATTCTGATGAGGTAAAATCATTTGCAGGCGGTGCAGGTTGCGATATGCCGGACAAGATATGTCCGAAATGCGGACATAAGCTTAATAAACTGGGATTTGACATTCCGTTTGAAACATTCCTTGGGTTTAAAGGAAATAAAGAGCCTGATATCGACCTTAATTTTTCAAATGAGTATCAGAGTAAAGCACATGCGTTTACGGAGGTAATATTCGGAAAAGGACAGACATTTAAGGCAGGTACGATAGGTACTGTTGCTGATAAAACAGCATATGGCTTTGTTTTAAAATACCTTGAGCAAAAGAGTGAAAAAGCAGGTCATCCTATTGTAAAAAGAAGAGGTGAAATAGAAAGAATTGCGGAGGGGTGTATTGATATAAGAAGAACTACAGGACAGCATCCGGGCGGTATAGTAGTATTGCCGATTGGCGAAGAAATTCATTCATTTACACCTGTACAGCACCCTGCAAATGATATGAAAACGACGATAGTCACAACACATTTTGATTATCACAGTATTGATCATAACCTGTTAAAGCTTGATATTTTAGGTCATCTTGACCCTACAATGATAAGAATGCTTCAGGATTTAACAGGAATAGACCCTCTTGAAATACCGCTTGATTCAAAAGAAGTTATGTCACTTTTTAAGGATACGAGTGCACTTGGAATAAAACCTGAGGATATCGGCGGCTGTAAGCTTGGCGCACTTGGAATACCTGAATTTGGTACTGATTTTGCGATGCAGATGTTAATAGATACAAAGCCGCAGTATTTTTCAGACCTTGTACGAATTGCCGGACTTTCGCACGGTACCGATGTGTGGCTTGGTAATGCGCAGGTGCTTTTAAAGGAAGGAAAGGCTACAATATCTACTGCAATTTGTACAAGAGATGATATTATGATATACCTTATACAGAAAGGTATAGAGAGTGAGACGGCATTTACCATAATGGAAAAGGTAAGAAAAGGTAAAGGTCTTACGCCTGAGCAGGAACAGATTATGCGTGAGCATGATGTGCCTGACTGGTATATATGGTCATGTAAAAAAATACAGTATATGTTTCCTAAAGCACATGCGGCGGCTTATGTTATGATGGCATGGAGAGTGGCGTACTGTAAGGTCTTTTATCCGATGGCTTATTACTGTGCATATTTCAGTATA
The DNA here is from genome assembly GCA_900552795.1 of uncultured Eubacterium sp. Classification (GTDB taxonomy): domain Bacteria; phylum Bacillota; class Clostridia; order Lachnospirales; family Lachnospiraceae; genus Lachnospira. Next base: position 3,224 of record USBB01000009.1, on the reverse strand, counting down.
AGAGCAGGAGCATTTGATTATGAGAAGATGGCTATGGGCCGCGAAAAGCTGGAATACTATATAAATGATTATAAAGCCAAGAAATCAGCGGGAACAATAGCAAAGACTGAAGAAGATGAGCTTGCTGTTATGCGTATTGTCCAGGAAATGTATGCAAGAGGTTTTGAATTTGCCCCTATTGATTTGTATAAGGCAAAGGCAAGAACATTTCAGATAATTGATGGCAAAATCATGCCGTCTTACAAAGTTGTTTCAAAAATCGGTGAAGTTGCAGGAGAATCTATAGAAATCGCGGCAAGAGACGGGGAATTCCTATCTAAAGATGATTTGCGCCAGAGGGCAAAGGTTGGACAGACCGTTATAGATAAGCTGACAGAACTGGGATTGCTTAAAAATATGGCTGACAGTAATCAGTTGTCTCTTTTTGACCTGTAAACAGTGGTAAAGATTTAGATGCGGTATCTTAAAAAGATCAGGTGTCAAAACACTCTAATTACGATTACACGGATTGTTTCGTGCTCCGCACTCCCACAATCCGCCCCAATATTCACATATCGTGAAGCTTACGCTTCACTTTTATGTTCATATAGGGGCGTGTCCCAAGGTCATTTGCCCACTATCGTGCAAGCACAAGTGGGCTAAAGACCTTTTGACACTGTAATCTTAAAAATAAATAAAAATGTTGCATTTACAAAAACCTTTTTGTAATATAAATAACAGTATCTTAATAGGGTATTACAGGTGTTTAAATAGTAGTGACGTTAAATACGTACACAGAAATGAGGATTTATATGTTAAAAAAATATATTATAATTTTTCTTGTATCTATGGTTCCTTTGCTTGAATTAAGAGGGGCAATTCCTATATCACAGGCTTTTCAGCTGCCTTTGCTGGAATCTTATATAGTTTGTATTATGGGAAATATGGTTCCTGTTCCTTTTATTTATTTCTTTGCAAGGAAGGTTCTTGAATGGGGCAAAGATAAAAAATATATAGGGAAATTTTTTACATTCTGCATTGAAAAAGGGCACAAAGGCGGAGTTAAGCTTAAGGAAAAGGCAGGAAAAGGTCTTTTTGTGGCACTTATGCTTTTTGTAGGAATACCGCTTCCGGGAACAGGAGCGTGGACAGGAGTACTTGCCGCAAGCTTTCTTGATATGGGCTTTAAGGAGAGTGTAATTGCTGTGTTGTGCGGAGTTTTAATAGCCGGACTTATTATGGGCGCGATAAGCGCAGGTCTTTTTGGAGCAATATTTTCTTTTATGTAAGCATTAAAATAACGCCTTATAAGATAATTTTAAAACACTATTTTAAATTTTGAAATTTATGGTAGATAAATAGGAGGCATAACTATGAGCGATAAAACATTTAAGCAGCTGGCAAAGGAAGTTGAAAAGCAGGAACATGAAATTCAGTTTGATCATTTTGATTCGGAGGATGCTTTAACAATTGGGTTGGCTTTGATTGATGAAGCAAAGGCTAGAAATAATAAAATTTGTCTGGATATACAGGTTGCAGGAAGAAGACTTTTTCATTATTCGAGCAATGGTAATGCAGTCAGTAATGATGTAATGATTGAAAGAAAGAAAAATACGGCTATTCATACAGGACACAGTTCATTGTGGGCGCATTATATGCTTAAGGATTTTGGGCTTTCTATTGAAGAAAAATGGCATTTAGATCCGTCACAATACGCAGAGGTTGGCGGAGCATTTCCAATTAGATTAAGAAACTGTCCGACAGCAATCGGTACAATTACTGTCTCAGGGTTTGACCATACGATTGACCATGGCATAATTGTAGATGTATGTAAAAAACTGCTTAAATAATGCTGAAATTATTTAAACAGAAAAAATTTAAAAAAAATAAAAAAAGTACTTGCATTTTCGTTTAATGTGTTGTATATTAAATGAGTCAGTGCTGAGGCTCATTGGTCAAGCGGTTAAGACGCCGCCCTCTCACGGCGGAAACAGGGGTTCGATTCCCCTATGAGCTATTCTGTATATATTCGACTAGGAAAGAGTGGACATTTCGTCCACTCTTTCCTTATATAGTCTTTACAGAGCACAGCTTAGGTTGTTTTGATATCTTGAGCGTTATAACAATTTAATAGAAGGGTGATGAAAGAATGGGCAGAAAAGAAAGCTATGAAACTAAAACAGAGCAGCTGATACAGCCTATAATCGATGCCAATAATTTTGAGCTGGTCGATGTTGAGTTTGTAAAAGAAGGAAGCGAGTGGTACTTAAGAGTTTATATTGATAAAGATGGCGGTATTACTGTTGATGACTGTGAGGTTGTAAGCAGAGCTTTTAATGAAATTCTTGACAGGGAGGATTACATTCAGGAGCAGTATATTTTTGAAGTTAGTTCTCCGGGGCTTTTAAGACCATTAAAAAAAGAAAAAGACTATAAGAGAAGTATAGGCAAAAAGATTGATATTAAGCTTTTTAAGGCAGTTGAAAAATGCAAGGAATTTACAGGCATTTTAAAAGAATATAATGACGATACCATAACTTTGGAATTTGATGATAAGACACAGCAGGTATTTGAAAGAACAAATCTTGCAATGATAAGACTTGCGTTTTGTGATTGATTAGAGGGGCTTGACGCCTTAATTATAGAGATACAATTTTAGGAGGATATGATGAGTAAAGAATTAATTTTAGCATTAAATGCACTTGAAAAGGAGAATGGCATAAGCAAAGAGATAATGTTTGAAGCTATTGAAAAATCTCTTATGGATGAGTATAAGAGCCAGTTTGATACAGTTGAGAATGCCCATGTGACACTTGACAGAATAACAGGAGATTTTCACATATATTCTGACAGAAAGGTAGTTGAGGAGGTTATAATACCGGAGGATAACGGTGAGAAAAATAAAAGAAACAGTGAAAAGTTTATATCAGCTACTGAGATTTCTCTTCAGGATGCAAGGAAGATAGATCCTTACTGCAACATAGGAGATGTAGTTACTGTTGAAGTAAAATCAGAGGATTTTTCAAGAAGAGCAGCAAAGAATGCTAAAGGTGTAATCGTACAGAGAATAAGAATGGAAGAAAAAGCTGCCATTTATAATGAATATCATTCAAAAGAAAAGGAAATAATCACAGGAACTGTTCAAAGAATTGATGAGAGAGGAGATATTTTAGTTGATATCGGTAAAACTCAGACTAAGCTTAGAACAGCCGATCAGGTTAAGGGTGAGGTATTTAAGCCGGGTG
>USBB01000008.1 GCA_900552795.1 uncultured Eubacterium sp. | reverse complement strand
TGTCCGCCTGTTCTTTCCAAGCATAGAGCATTTTCAGTAGTTCGTGAGCGTCTTTCCCTTTGTCCTTGCTGACTTTCAGACAGACCTCTCCGTCTGCTTCGCTGACAGTCAGACCATATAAATCTTCAAGGGTAAATAAAGTGTCAATGACATTATGATTTTGTAACTTTTTGGCGTTTAAATTTTGCACTTTTTAGGCAAAAAATTTAACTGCCTGATTCAAATAAAGTATTCACAATGGTATTAGCATTAGACATCATCTCCTTTCGTTCTTTTAATCGATAACTTTCACCTTTTATACTAATCACTTGGCAGTGATGAAGTATCCTGTCCAGAATTGCCGAGGCAATCGTAATGTCTGAAAAAACTTCATTCCATGACGAAAATGCTTTGTTAGAAGTAAAAATGGTTGTATTCTTCTCGTATCTTTTGGCGATTAATTGAAAAAATAAGTTTGCACCTTGTATATCCATAGGCAGGTATCCTATTTCGTCAATAATCAATACTTTATACTTTGCATAATTCTTCAATCTTTCCTGAAGTCTGTTTTCGTAATGTGCCTTATTCAGTTGTGTTATGAGATTATGGCAATTGATGTAATAAGTTGAATACCTATGTTGTGCAGCTATCATTCCAAGAGATACTGCAAGGTGTGTTTTTCCAACTCCGGGTGTTCCTAAAAACACTACATTTTCTTTATTTTCAACAAAACGCATTGTTGCAAGCTCCATAATCTGTTCTTTGTTTATGCTTGGTTGAAAATCAAAGTCAAACTGTTCCAAAGTTTTCCTATATGGAAATCCAGACATTTTAATCTGGTTTTCGACAGCCCTGTTTTTCTTTGTTTTAGCTTCCTCCGCTAACAGATAATCCAGAATTTCAACAATGTTTTTCTTATCATGTATGGCCTTTTCCAGATAGTTATCCAGGATAAGAGATGTGTTTTTCATGTTTAATATTTCGAGGTTTTTCTTTATTCGTTCATAAACAGCTTCTCTCACAGTGTCACACCTCCCATAAGTTCATCATATTTTTTCAAAGAATGATTCGGGATACCTAAGTCCACTAAAGCGGGATTATTTAACAAGGTATTTTCAATGTCAAAGCTTGATTTCACTATCATGGATTTATAGTGTTCTTTGTTGACATTTAGCGTGTTCCTGCTGTATGATAACTTATGTAAAGCGATTTGTTTACCCTCAAAATATGCTGCCAGCATATGGTCGAGGACAATGACTGTCACATTCTTGCCAACGTATTCTGCTGGAACAGAATATTTATTACCGGCATAGCTGATGAGGCAGTCTTTTTCAACTCTTCTTAAATTCATCTTATCAATGATATATTCCCTTTTTAGTGGCAGGAGATTTTCTTCTGATAACCTGTCTATTGGACGTTCATTGGTTGTTCCATGAATTTTGGCGTTGATTTTATTACACCATGCGTGTGCCTGACTGTTTAAATCTGCCAATGAATTATATTTAATTCCTATCATAAAGTTTTCACGGACATACCTGACAGTTCTTTCAACTTTTCCTTTTGTCTGTCCTCTGTATGGCCGGCATAATATGGGCTTATAACCATAAAAACCTGCAAAATCCTCAAACTGCTTATTTAATTCACTTTCAGATTGTTTCATCAGTCTTTTTATAACAACCTGTTTCATGTTGTCATATAGAATTTCTGCCGGATAGCCTCCAAAGTATCTGAATGCATTGATGTGACATTTAATTAATGTCGTTGTACTCATATCAGTCACAAACTCGATATAGCGCATTCGTGAATATCCCAGAATCATCAGAAAACAGTATAATTTCTTGTATTCTCCGTTTTCTAAGACTTTATAATTTTCAAAGAATCCCCAATCAACCTGCCCCTGTAAACCAGGCATCGTTTCAAATCTTACGGTTGCTTTTTTGTTTAAATCAGCTTTACGTGTAGCTACATACTGCCTTACGATGGTGTATTTGCAATCACATCCCTGTTCGATCAGTTTTTCATGAATACGTACAGCACTATAAGGAGCTTCATCCAGCCACATATCAATCAGATGTTTATAAGGATCCAATTTAGAAGGTTTTGGGGCTGTGAGTGTATATACCGGTTTGGTGTCAGAATTCGCATATTTTTTAGCTGTTCTGGGATCAATATGATGTTTTCTCGCTATTTCTGTATAGCTTAATCCTTTCTTGCGTTCATTTCTAATTTCCATCCATAAGTTTCCTTTCATTTTTAATCACTCCTATAATGTATTTATAAGAGTGTATCACATCCTAGAGATGCATTGAAAAACTTACAAAATTTAAACGCCTTTTTCTTACATTTTAACACTGTCATTAACAATCAGCATTGCTTTTGGAAAAGATAGGATAGAATATTAAAGAAAAGCGGAGGAATTGATGATGATAAATGCAAATAAAATAGAAGATTGTGTAAGATTAGCAAAGGAATTACAAGGAAAAAGTATTAATCAAGGGAAAAATTTAATTAAAGAGTACGCAGGTTATTCTGTTGGATGTAAAATGAAGATTCAGTCTATTGAAGAGATAAATAACAAGGATGGATTTACTATTTACATTACCTTTGCTTTGTTAGATGAAAGAAATGATAGCATTGTGGAATGTATCGGTGTTCGAGAATTTGGCGTAGTGACAAATGTGTATCCTACAGTGGAAGAAATGTGTAAAGTCATTGATAAGTTAGGAATGGATGTTGATAAAGGGCAGGACATTGAAAGTATCTGTGGAGATTTTGTTGATGCTATTGGTGGTTATAGAATTACAGATTTTGATGATTTCTATGGAAATTATGCTAAGGTAGAATATCAGTGGGAAGTGGTTCCGACAGAAGGACTGATGATTGGTTGGGAAGATATTGAATTAACGAGATATAACGATATATGTATAAGAATGGAAGATAATGAGAAACTTGATTGGACGCAAAGTGGTCGCTGTATGGATGATACAGAAGTTGGTTCACATCTTTATAACACTTTTAAGGTTAATAGAATGCCACAGGATGAATTTGAAAAATTTGTAGAACAGTTGCTTCTTGAAACAGAACAAGTATTAGGTAAGTCTGATAAGCAGGAAATTTATAAGGATTCTTGTTGGACAAATACTTATAATTACTATTTTGAAAACAATGCTTATCGGTTACGCTGCATTTATATCGTTGATAAAGAATTTGCTGATGAAGATGAATATGATGAAGTTGAATTTGCAACTTGGAAATAAGGAAGGAGGATGATTTTATGGAGTGCAGAAGTACAGAAAGAAGACAATGGATTTTCGATAATTTTAATGTAGTACCGGTAGCACATATTCAATTACTGGCAGGTCAGACCAAACATAGTGATGCAGGTGCTGTTATTGAAAATGATTATTATATTTTCCATGCAACTGACAAAGTAAGTGGAAGAAGAGAAATTATTCAATGTGGTATGAGTGCTGCAAGGGATTTTCTAAGATTGCTAGGACACGAAGGTTTACCTTTATTTAATCCTTTACATGGAGAAGGCGGAGCCGGAGGTCGTGGTGGCGGAAATCATGGTGGAAATGGAGGAAGAAGACCAGCAGAAGTATGGAATCCAATAGCAGAACAATTATTTAATGCTATTATGTGGATTATCCTTATTATTGATGCGGAACTAGACACACCAATCTTTGATATTAGAGAAAAGGTGTATAGGTTCAAAGATAGAGAGCCATTCCATAGTCAGGTAAAAGCAGTAAATACCATCATTGGTAAGAGTTTGGGTGGAAGAACTCTTACAGAAGCAATAGATGAAATTAGAGCAAAAAATAATGTAAGGGATAATATGTGTCAGTTTGATATGTTAGAGGATATTATAAAAAATCACACCGATAGAGAGGGAAATAGGGTGGAGTTAGAAGTACATTTTTAAGGAATATGGTTGGCAAAAAATGAGGAATAGCCCTGTATGATTCTTATATTATACAGGGCTATTGCCGATATAAATAGGAAGAAATAATTAAACAATAGATTGACTAAAAAATATAACAAGGTATTAGATGGAGAGCATCGGATGAGATGAGGATATGATGTAAAGGAGTGGATTTCGAATGAATATATTGATGATTGGAAATGGGTTTGATTTGGAACATGAATTACCGACTAAATATACACAGTTTTTGGAATTTGTCAAAATGTTTAAAAATGCATATTTATCAGCGAATAATGTACCCAAAAGGCTGTGTGATATAAAAGATGATTACTTGAAATTGATTTTTGAAAATCCTGAATGTGAAGATAGAGTTGTGGCATTGTATACATTTACGGAAAACAATTTATGGATTGAGTATTTTCAAAAAGTATATAAGGAACATTTAGCAAATAAGGAAAATTGGATAGATTTTGAAAGTGAAATATCATCAGTTATTCAAGCTATGGATGGGTTGATAAAATATTATGAAAGTATTGAAACAGGGAAAAGTAAAAATGAGAGTTTAGAAAATTATTATATAAAAAGGCTATCTGATATTATAAATATTTATGAATTAAAACCAGATACTATAAAAACATATATTCCTAAGTTATTATGTGACTTGAATAAATTAATAGGTGCATTAGAAATATATATTTGGGATTATGTTGGAAGTAAAAAACTTAAATATTACAACCCGGATATTGAGAAAATACATCCTAGTAAAGTATTTAGTTTTAATTATTCTGATACATATAGAAATTTGTATGCCTATAATAGAAAAGGAATTGATTATTCTTTTGCACATGGTATAGCAACTAATAACATTCATTTTTTTACAGGTAAAACTGATGCCTCTGAGGAAGAAATCGAAATTTGTATTCAGCGAAATGCAGAAAATAATAATATGGTTTTAGGAATTGATGAATATCTTTCAGAGGACAGAAGAAGTAAGGAAATAGAGTTTATTGCTTTTAAAAAGTATTATCAAAGAATATATAAAAAGGCAGGAAATGAATATAAAAAGTGGTTGAATCAAATTGATGAGAATGTAAAAGCAGGAAGAAAAGAAGAAAATATATTATATATTTTTGGTCATTCATTGGATGTTACAGATGGCGATGTTTTAAGAGAATTTATTAACCATGAAAATTTAAAAACTGTCATTTTTTACAGAAATAAGGAACAATTGGGGCAGCAAATTGCTAATTTGGTTAAGATATTAAAAAGTGACACGGTGATTGAAAAAGTATATGGAAATAATCCTACTATAACATTTCAACAACAAAGTAAGAGGGAAGTAATAGAGGGGAGTGCTTTTGAAATTACATCAGATACAATGCAACTTGAAAATGTTTATAGGTTAAGCCATTTAGAAGCAAAAAGTTTGATTACAAAGATAAAAAATAAGATTGAGCAAAAAGATTTAAGATACTTTTATTCACAAAAGGCAGTTATAACATTATTTGATGTGATGCAAAAGAATGGATTAGCAATTTTGTATTTAAAAAAAATGTTAAACATAGGTTATGAGCTAATGAAAAGTGATGGTTTGCAAGAGCCTGAACAATATGATGCAGAATGCTGGATGTATCAGGACTTTGATAATTCGTTAGTTTCTGACCCGCTTACATGTAAATTTGTTGAATCAATAAACCTGTATAATAGACGACATTTTAATGCAAATGAATCTATGATGCAGAGTTTTGATGAGCAGCTTGCTGAATATGAAAAACTGATAAAAAGGAAAAAGAAAATTGATAAAGAAAGTTATATTGCGATTATAAATAGCATCTTCTATATGTTTATTGATAGGTATGGAGATATTGAAAAGTTATGGAATATATTATTAAGGATATCTAGGGGACCGGGAGTGGATGTAGCAAAAGTTGCATTAAAAGAATTGCTCGAGTCTTCGGAGGATGAATTGGATATTATTAGGTATAACCATCTGTTATCAGAAATTCAGATTAATGAGTATATTGATATGAAGGCGGAAGAATTTGAAGAAAATTATGGATATGAGCAGAATGAATAGAAAAGGATAAATTGGGTGTAATTATGCAGGCAGATTATATAGGTGAAATCATTGGAAAGCTATCAGATTTACCATACAAATGTATTTTATTTGATGGTAAGTGGGGGATTGGAAAAACGTATGCAATTGATGATGCATTAAAGAAGCGGGATAATGTATGTAAAATATCAATGTTTGGATTACAAAATAGTCAGCAAATATATCATGAGGCATTATTTCAGTTAGCGTTAAAGAATAATAAAGGTGGAAAAATCGGAGAAATTGCCAAAAATATATTAGAAGGTGCAGCGATTATTTGGAATCAAGTTGCACAGGTTAAGGATGTACTTCAAAGTATTGCAAAGGAAAGAGAATTATTTTTATTACTATCTAAAGAGTTTGATTCATGGTATACGATAGTTATAGATGATTTAGAGAGATTAAGCAATAGTATAAGTATGGAAGAGGTACTTGGAGTTGTTGAAGAATTAAAGAAATGTAATTATGTTAAAGTGATATTAGTTGCAAATCTTGAAGAGTTAATGGATGAAGAGAAAATTTTTGAAAAATACAATGAGAAGGTAATCGACAGAGTATATAAAATCACAGAAAGACCGAAAAATATCAATTGGGGAGTGTTAGGTATTCATGCGGGATTTATAAATGATTTTTTGTCAAAACATAAAGTAAAGAATCTTCGGACTCTCCAAAAAGCTCAAAACTTTTATGATGATGTAAAATTGTATTGCAAAGATATTAATAGTGAGCAATTTATGAATGAAATAAGGCTGATATGTTTTGCAATTGTAGTCGAGAGTATAGATAAATTGTATTATAAAGAACCAGATGAGGAAGAGCAGGATGCTATTAAAAAATCTTTGGCTGCAATACAGAATGAATTAGAACATAGAATTATGAGATACTTAACAAGTGTAAAGAGTAATAGTTTAGTGGCAATGTTATTCAAATACTATAAAAATGAAGAAATGCTTGTTTTTGATGATTTGAAAACGGAGTATGAATTATTTTTACAGGCAGGATGCAAGCCGAATTATTATAAATCAGATGAAGAAATAAAGAGAGTGCTTCCAGAGTTGTATAAAAAAATTATTGGTACAAGCAGTCTTGGAGAGTTAAACAAATTTACTGATGAATATGTGATATGGTGTGATATTCTTGAAATGGATGTTACGGATGTATTAGAGACTTATAAAACCAAAGTCCATGATATGTTATTAAAAAGTGCAATAGATGGTCGTGAAGAAATTTTAAGTTATGAGTATGATTTATGGCATAGGGAATCAAAAAAGGTTAAAGCAGCATATTCTGAGCAACAAGAAAATGTAAAAAAAGAACTAATAGCCAAGTATGTTGATTATCTGGTAGAAAATACAAAAGGAAAAGATGCTTATGAATATTCATATAAGTTGAGAGAACATTTTAAAAATAGCTATTACAGAGATATTATTAAAGAATTTGTTGATAGTTTATATAATATAAATTCATTTCCGGTAGGTAGTATTGATGATAAACAATATCGTACTTGCTACAATATTATGTATGTTCTTTATCATACTGACAATGATAGATTTTTATCATATTGTGAAATACTAGTAAAGACATGTGATAAAATGTCAGCACATAGAGTTGATATTCTCGTAAAGGAAATAACAAAAGGGATTTGAAGACGAAAGGAAGCAATGAATGAATTTTAATGAATGGAGAAACCGATATAAAAATCGGAATGATATTTCTTCAAGACTTACTCATTTGACAAAGGGTAATTCATCAGAAGAGGCATTCAAAATTTTATTAAAGATACTTGAAGAAAAAACGGTAGTTGGCAGTACAACAGCGACAGGATTTATTATAGGAAGTAAATCAGCAGTATGCTTGCAAGAAGCACCTTTAAATGCTATAGCAGAAAATTTATTATATGAGAAGGAGTTGAGAGAAAAATCAGATGATAAAGTTCGTTATAGTGCATTTGGATTAAGGTTTAATAAGGCGTGGATATATAAAAAAGGTGGCAGACCTGTGATTTATGAAGAAAAGGATTTAATGAAATCCATATTACCAAGTGATGAATATTGGAGAATTGTTAATTATGATTTGAGTGATAATCAATATATGGTTGATTGGACACATGAAAGGGAATGGAGAGTACCAGGCGATATACAGTTTGAGTATAAAAATGTAGAGATTATTGTTGAGTCAAATACATATTATCAAAAGTTTGTAGAATACTGCATTCAAAAAGAAAAATTGGAAATGTTACGACAAATAAATGGAATTGTTGTATTGGATACTATTTTTTATTGATATAGTATATGATACGGAAAGGAGATGTAATGAACGAAGAGTTAGAATTGGCAAAGGTATCATTAAAAAATGCAAATGATTATGCGGATATAAAAAGTAATCCTATAGTAGAATCTGTTTTAATGCCGATAGTTAAGGCGGTTCCTGTTATCGGGGATATGATAGATTCTTCTATGAATAAAGTAATTGAAGAATTTCAGGAAAAGAAAGAGAAGGAATTGATAGAGGTTATTTTGAAAGACAAAAATAGCATTACATCTGCTATGGTTAATGATGTGGAATTTATTGTAAACTTTGCAAAAACGAGAGAAGCTGTTCGTAGACTGGCGACTAATGATAAGGTAAAGTATTTTGGTAATCTGATTAGGAATGGCTATTTATCAGGTGAACATATTGAAAATAGCGAATTTGAAGAAAGTTTGGAAATATTGAATACAATGTCATATAGAGAAATTCAGTATTTGGTAGATTATTTTAAATTTTGCAATGGTAGACATTTGAATGGTGTCGAGAGATTGAATATTTGGTTTTCATTTCTTAATCAATATTCTAGTACAATGAAAGAAAAACAACACTTTATCTATAGTATATTTTCGAGAATTACAACAACAGGTTTTGTAGAAGCATTTTATGTGACAGCAAGTGGTGGTGTTGATGGTGGAAGGACATCAGAAGCACCGGCAGAGCAAGATGGATTTGTTATTAATAAAAGTTTTGATAGGTTTTATAATATGGTTTTAAAAATGGAAGATTAGCTCATGCTAGTAGCGAGTGTAGGATGTATTTATATACAAAAGTATTAAGTATATGGAAACTGAAAAGAGGTTTTTATGCAGGATTTTAGTGGAATTATTGATATTTATATGAAGTTTTTTTCTTGTCATTTACTGGAGTATGTGGATGTGACATATCAAAGTGTTTATTTTGATGATATTTACAGTTTTGAGAAAATTTACAAAAAAGAAATTCAATATTACCTATATGAAGTACATATGCCAGAATTTAGTTGCTCTAGTAAAAAAGATATTGTGCAATTGTATGATTCGATAATAGGATTTTTAAGAAGAAAGCTTAGGACGATTCTTGGAGAGATAAATGGCAAGGAACTAAGAAAGATATTATATATATTGGCAGCTTATCAAGCTGAATTTCATGGAAGAGTTAATTTGAAAATAGGTGGGAAGGAAGTTGATTTGAATACAGCCCATCCATTAGAGAGAATTGTTTTAGCATTGGCAAAGAATATCAATGGCACTTCCTTGATACAAAATATATGTGCAATGGATAAAAATGCAATTCAACTTATTATACAAGAAACTTTTATGATAACAAATACTAAAGAACAATGCATTGTGAATTCTGAAATATTCATAAAAATATATGGTTGTGCGTTGGTGATAGTAGAGTTGATTGGAATTAGATGGTTAATAGATAGTGGTATATATAACAATCCAATATTATGTATTAGCAATGGAGAAATGCAATTAAAAGGAGATTATAATGTTGATATTGTAGAATTCCAAGATAAATTAGCACGTGATATTATAACTTATGAAAAGAATTATCCACAGGATGTTAAAAGATTTTTAGATAATAATTTTTATAAAATATATGGATTTCGTATAACTACGCTAGAAAGAATCATAAGTAGTCCACCTCAGATTTTACCAGATAATAATTTAAGTACAGAATCAAATTATGAGAGTATAATAATGGAATTTATCATGTCTGCGCAATGTACGATTGAAGAGAGTAAAAAAATATTTGAATATTTATGCATTAATGATTCGAAAATTATTGAGAAATTATCATTGCCATTAGATAGAGATGATAATCGCATTTTTGAGAAATGCATTATGAAGATTGATGAAAACAGGTTTTTGTATTCGCATGTATTAATTGGTTATGCATATAGCATTTTATTGCGTAAACTAGAATTCAATTTATTAGAAGACTGTAGGCAAACTAACTCAGAAATAATAAATAAAAAAATTAAGAAAAAATTTGAACAAGAAGTAGTGTCATTTATAAGTTTGTATTTTCCAGATGTTATGTCGAATGTGCATAAATTGAGTTGTGGAAAGAGTTTATCTAATGAAATAGACGCAATTTTTGTGTGTGACCATAATTTGTTCGTAGTAGAGTGTAAAGATGTTTCTTTTCAATTTACTCCATATGGATTTATGGGGGATTTATCGGATGCGAGAAAGTATATTAAAAAAATAAATAAAAAAAAGAAAAGTGTTATTGATAATATGGATTATTTTGAAGAGTATTATGGAATAGGAATACAGGAAGTAAGAAGTTTTTTGGTATATAGAACAGCAAACATTGTAACTGAAATGATAGATGAGGAGAATGATACTGATATTATGTCATTTGAGCAGTTTAAAGATGAAGTGAAAAAAATAGCAGAAGAGGAAGTGTAGTGGTAAATTAAATTTGTAACACTCCTGCCTAATGAGTTAATATATTCATTAGGGAAAGGAGAATTTCTATGACACAATTTACAGATGCCACACGCAAAAAAATCGTTACGCAACACATCCAGGATGGGCGTACTCTTAAGAGTCTTGCTGCTGAATATGGCGTATCCAAAGCCTCAATTTCCAATTGGGTGTGCGCATATCGTGAAGAATGCCAAACAAATGATGAAGCCAAATCTCAATTAGAACTCATGGAGGAAGTACGAAAACTTCGCCAGGAGAAAGCAGAACTTGAAAAGGAAAATGATTTCTTAAAAAAAGCAGCGGCATTCTTTGCAACGGAAATCGATTAGAGGCATATCGATTTATTGACGAAAATAAAGATATATATGGCTTCTCAGTCATATGAACATCCTACCAAACGCTTATTATAATTATTTGAAAGCATCTAAGTATGAGTATTTTCAGGAGAAAAAAGCAGTATGTGATAAAATCAGAGAAATTTATCATGAGCTTGGAGGCAATGTTGGTCATCGTTTCATGAAGATATTTCTTGAGCGACACAAGATTCATTTATCCAAAACTACGATTCACAAATATATGAATCGTGAAATGCCTCTTTACTATGTGCCACGACGTAAGAAACATAGCTATAAAAAAGGATTGCCAAACAAAATTTTTCCTAATCTGCTGAATCAAAATTTCGTCGTAAATGAGCCCAATCGCGTCTGGTGCACAGACTTTACATATCTTTATCTTACAAACGGAAATGTCCGCTATAATTGTACAATAATAGACCTGTTTGACCGCAGTGTTGTCGCAAGCGAGAACGGAAAATTTATTACAAGCGACCTTGCAATTCGTGCTTTGGATAAGGCAATTCATGCGCAACATTGTGATCCATCGAAGTTAATACTTCATTCAGATCAAGGTGTGCAGTTTACATCTATTGATTTCACAAGATTTTGTGAAATGAGAGGAATCACGCAAAGTATGAGTCGCGCAGGAACTCCATATGATAATGCACCTATGGAACGTTATTACAATACATTAAAAGCGGAACTGATTTATCAGTATAATATTCATACAGATAAGGAACTGGATAATGCCATCAGTCAGTTTGCGTACAGCTGGTACAACCAAATCCGTCCGCATTCATACAATGGGTATTTGACTCCTTATGGGAAGCGGATACTATCTTTGGGATAATTTAGGCGGTGGTGTTACAAAAATGCTTGACCACAACAATTATTTTAACTTCTGAGGACAGTATGAATCAAAGTAGTCATCCATGTAGAAATAAGATTTGTCATGGAATACAATTAAACTTTGGAACAAGAGAGCACGCATTAAAAAGCATACTTACTATAGATATGATGATTCGATTAGGAGAAAACCTCAAGCACATTAATGAGAATAACGCAGAAAACTAAGGTACACTAAAAGAGTAGGGGGAATTATAAGGTGTAAGTTTGTGCAAAACGCAAGAATCATAAAAACTAAGGACAAAAGTAAATGATTATTGTATAATAATCCTTATAAAAATTCAGGGGAGGAATGATGTAAATGGATATAGATAAAATTTTTAGTGCAATTTGGGAAGGAAAAGAATGGATTTTTAGTGGAATTGGTGTAGTGGCATTAGGTTTTATTGGAAAACGCATAATAGGAAAAAAGTCTGGTGAGAATTCAGATACATATACAGTAAAATCTAAAATGCACGATAATAACAATATTTCAGGTGGAAACAATATTACAGGTAAGAAAAATCAAATTATTCAGAGCGATAATAGTAGTACAATTTCTGTAGAAGGAACGGGTAATGTGGCTGGAACTGGAAATAGTGTTATAAATATATATAATAATGACAATAGTACGAAAGAAAGTGTTAATTCTTGGTTTTCAGAAAGATTTGAGGTTTTGCTTTCGCTTTTAAATGAAGCAAGAAGATTTAATGAAAAAGAATATACAGTTGAATATGTAAGTTCGCTTATCGGATTAAAGAATGTAGACGATTTAAAAGTTTATTTAACACAAGGCAAAGAACCTGATGATGAATTTAAGAAGAAATTTGTTGACGTATTTGGCGTAAATGAAGAGTGGATGGTACATGGCAGAGGTGAATTTCCGTTTGCATCAAATATTAAATTTTTAGGCGATAACCCAATGCATATATTGAGAAGAGAGGATTTAAAATCTATTAATAAATTTATTGTTGTTATTGGGAATGTTCAAGGAAGTAGACAAGCTTGTATTATAAGACAAAAGAATGAATTATGTTATGAATTATATCCAAAGTATTTTACATTATATTCACACGTTGGTGGTACGGGAACAAAACAATTGGTTGAATTCTACAGATTCTTGCGTGAGGCTGATAAAATTAAAAAACTTGATGGCATTGCATATTTTGCAAATGAAGAACAAATGAACAAATTAATGAGAGGGGAATTTTCGCCAAAGAAAGTCGAACGGTTTGAAGTGGCAAGAAATTTTATAGATGACTTTATGTGTATCCGTGAAGATGAAATAGAGAAGAATAAAAGATTTTGGGATGAGGAATTTATTTTTGTACAAGAAATAATTGCTGCAAATATTAAGGACTATGATAGAATTAATCAGGAGTATGATTTAAAACTCATTAAGAAAAATCTTGGAGAAGATTCTCAGGATAAAGAGGAAGAAAGCAATGATATTGATTCGTTTGATGCGTCAACACCTTTTTTTAGTTATAGATTTGGAAAGGCATTTCCAGGGGTGCGGGGAATAAAAGAATTTTCAAATCCTAAAGAATGTGTTGATAGATTACAGATTCTCTTGAAAAAACCACTTAGTGGAAAAAATTTAAGAGGTCCTATATGGTGGTTTAGAGGTAGTGGAAATTGTGATATTAGCAGATTTGAAAGAGTCACAGATGATAAATTTTTAATGGATGGCGATGAGATAAAAGTAAAAAGGATTGTTGTATATGCAGCAGGAGAATATTATAAGAAATTTGTCTATGTAGAAACTTATCCAGAAGAAGAGACTGGTTTATACACAAAAGATGATGCCCTTGTAGAAGAATGGACAGAGAAATATGGATATTATTATGAAGAGTATGCAGAATATGAGAATAAAAAAGTAACAAGGGCGGAATATGATGATGGTGCTGCTGTGATTGATGGCAAAGTTGTTGATTTAAATGGAAAGGCGAAATTAAGAACTCGTTATATTACACCATACAATTTTATTATATGTGCACATTTTAATCCAATGAATAGTAGTGTGTATGATGATATGTTGGAAAAACTATTAAATGGGATTTTAAAAGGTCAGAACTCTGTTGAAGAAATCGTGGAGGCTGTTAAAAAAATGCCTAAACATAGAAGAGAAATGTAACATAAAATCGTTTGTAAATACGGTAGGATTGTAGTACAATTAAACCAAGACAATCCTACTATGTCAAAGGGCAAGCATAACTTTCATTTGAAAGGCAAAAGAGAATTTTATTTTTTATAATTCCAAGAACCTAACATAGTAGAAAATACTGTGTCGGGTTCTTTTTTTAATGACCTGAAAGTGGCATAAATAAAGGATTTGAACGGGACAGTAGAATATATTTTATAAAATGTAATGTGTCAGGAGAGAAGAGGAGATGATGGAAAATAAAGTTTCTCTTTGCCCTTTTTAATAAAATAGGGTTTGCCCCCTGACAGGACAGAAATGCCGAAAGCCTGTATTTATGCAGACTTCCGGCATTTGTTTTATCGAATGGCTCTAGTTTGGCTCTATTTGTGGAGAGAGTAATAGCAAGATTAAGGAGAAATTATGAAAAAGATAATTATATTAAGAGGTAACTCTGGGAGTGGAAAAACAACAGTAGCTAGGGCATTGCAAAAGAAATTTGGATACAATACAATGATGATTTTACAAGATGAGATTAGGAGAAATATCTTGTGGGTTAAAGATGGCGTTGATACTAAGGCATTACCACTTATGATAGAACTTTTGAAATATGGGTATGAGCATTGTGATGTGGTTATTTTAGAGGGTATCATGTATGATGAGTGGTATAGTACGTTATTTAAGCTGGCAAATGAATTATACGGCTTAAATGTTTACGCATATTATTTTGACATACCCTTTGAAGAAACAGTAAGACGACATAATATGAGAAATAAAAGTCAGGAATTTGACGAAGAAGCTATGCGTAAATGGTGGAGAGAAAAAGATTTTTCCTCAGTTCTTGAGGAACAGACCATCACCTGTGAAATGGATGCAGACAGTATTGTTGAAAGAATATACTTGGATTTATTAGGAGAGAATTAGCATAGAAGGAAAGGCAATAAAAATGTTTAAGGTTGCAATATTACAAAAGCGTGCCATTAATGCACAAATAGATAAGAATATTGAAAGTATCATGATGGCAATGAAAGAGGCTTCGGAAAACCATGCAGATATTCTTTTATTGCCGGAATGCTTTATTACAGGATATGATTTGCCTATGTCATATGAAAAAAGCATTGCAGATGATGATATAAGAATTGCAAAAATATGTGAGAATGCAAAAAAATATAAAATAGGCGTGGTGCTCACTGCATTTACAAAAGGTAATAAGCAACCGCAGAACTCAGCATTTGTTATCAATAAATCGGGCGATATATTAATGAAATATTCCAAAGTGCATACATGTGATTTTGCAGATGAAAGAAATGTTGAATCAGGGAAAGAGTTTAAGGTGTGTGATTTTGAAGGAATACAATTAGGCATTATGATTTGTTATGACAGAGAGTATCCGGAAAGTGCAAGAATACTGATGCTAAAAGGTGCTGAAGTTATTCTTGTACCAAATGATTGCGGTTCAATGCAGCCAAGAATCAGAGCACTTTCTACAAGAGCATATGAAAATATGGTTGCAGTTGCTATGGCAAATCCGAATGGAGATAATGCCGGATGTTCTTGTGCATATAGTCCAATTTGCTGGGATAGAAATGGAAAATGTGTGGATAACACGATTTTGTTGGCTGACGATGAAACAGAGGGGATTTTTTATGCAGAGTTTGATATGGAAGCTATTAGAGAATACAGAAATCGGGAAATGTTAGGGAATACATTTCGTAAGGTAGAGGCATACAATCAATTATTAGGTAAAGATATCAAGAAGCCATTTATAAGGGATGGTCAGAATAGATAAGCCAAGAGGAGTGTGTTTTATGTCATTAGGATTAAAAAGAGGAACAGTGCAGCTTGAATCACATGATAAACATTGGGATGAGACTGTTGTTCAAACAATCAAAACACTTAAATCAATATTAGGTGATGATGCTATTGATATACAGCATATTGGAAGCACAGCAATATCGGCAATTAAAGCTAAGCCAATTATTGATATTGCCGTTGGAGTAACTGATTTTGATAAAGTAATGTTACATAATGAGCAGTTACAGAAGGAAGGAATATTTTATCGTGGTTCGGATGTGGAACACCAGCTGCTTTATGTAATGGGTGATATGAAAAATGACATTAGGACACACCATATTCATGTTGTGAAATGGAACGGAACTGAGTGGAAGAATTACATTTATTTCAGGGATTATCTTAATTCTAATGAGAATGCAGCTTTACAGTATCAGCAGTTAAAGGAAGAAGTGGAAAGAAAGTATGCAGACGATAGAATAGCTTATATCAGCGGGAAACAGGATATGATAGATATTATCTTGAATCGTAAATAAACTGTTGACATGAATAACTATAGGTGATACATTAACTAAAAAATACAAGGAGAGCATACAAATGAATCAGAACTTACATTCAAGACATTATATGTACATGTATTATAGACGTACTAGGTTATAAGCTTTGCAAGGTTAATGCATTGGTTTATAGTCGGTAGGTCTATTAGTCTAGTGCATAAAACCAGAATGTAGGTGATGTTTTTTCATATATTACATCGTAAATTAGGATTATCGCACTGGACAATAAATGTTTGGTGCGATTTTTTTGTGTGGAAGATGTGCATGGAATGAGTGATTTAATCGAATTAAAATTAGTAACCGAATGGGAAGCAGAATGTCTGCACAGACTACAGGTAGAAGCGTTTATGCCATTATATGAAAAATATCAAGATGATGATACAAGTCCGGCAAAAGAAAGTCTGAAAAGAGTAACAGAGAAGATTATTGAGAAAAATTCAGATTTTTACTTTATTGTGTTTCATGGAGAAAAAGTTGGAGGTGTGAGAGTCAGCAGGCATCAAGGCAAAAAGGTGTATGAAAATGTTAATTGGATATCTCCTATTTTCATAATTCCCAAATTTCAAAATAAAGGGATTGCGAGCTCGGTGATAGAACAATTATTTGATATTTATCCGAATACAATAGAATGGCGTTTAGCTACGATAAAACAAGAAAAAGGTAATTGTCATTTATACGAAAAATGCGGATTTGTCAGGGTTGGCAAGGATATAGAAGTAAATGAAAAGATGACATTGGTTAAGTATGTAAAAAATTGTATTATTGTGAGGAGATTTACAGAAAAGGATGCAGAAGCGGTTAGTAGATTAATTGTAAGGAATTTCTTAGAGGTGAATAGCAAGGATTATGGAATTGCAGCTATGAAGAAACTTGCAAAGACTTATAATTCAGAGAAAGTTTTGAATATTGCCAGCTATGCACATATGTATGTCTTTGAATGGAATGAGGAGATTGTTGGTACGGGCTCCATTTCAAGTTTTTGGGGAAGTAAAACAGAAAGTATTTTGCTGACTATTTTTGTTTTGCCAGAATACCATGGAAAAGGTATCGGAAGAACAATTATCCGCACGCTTGAAAACGATGAATTGTATATAAGGGCTGATAGGGTGGAAATTCCGGCCTCTATTACAGGAGTTGAGTTTTACAGAAAATTTGGTTATGACTATAAAAATGGAATAAAGCAGTTAGATGAAGAAAATCATTACAGATTAGAAAAATTCAAAAAGGCAGGATGTGATTTTTAATAAAATTTGTAAATTATATGGAAAGTTGAAAATGTTTTTGATAAAATTATCGAAGAACAGGTGAAACTTTGGTGAGAGGATAAATTAAGAGATTAGACGGAATAGGGCTGATGGTAAAAAATATGGCAGTAATGATTCAATTTTATAGGGATGTTTTGGGATTTGAGATTAAATAGGCAGAACAAATTGTCTGAATTATGCCAAGAAAATTGCAGAAGAGAATAATTGTTATAAGATGATGCTGCTGACAGGTGCTAAGGAACAGAGTACGTTAAATTTCTACCGTAATGCAGGCTATAACAGTTCGGATAAGACAGCATTTATTCAATGGATTGACATGTAAAATGTGGAGAAAGAATATGATATATGAATCAGCAAAACCAGAAGAATTGCATGATGTGTACAATGTAGTACAGCATACAATAAAAACAATATACCCGAAATATTATCCAATGGAAGTAGTCGATTTTTTCTGCGGGCATCACAGCAAGGCTTCTATAGAAAGAGATATTAAAAATGGTTATGTAAGCGTACTTAAGATAGATGGAGATATTGTAGCAACGGGCTGTTTTGTGGATAATCATATTACAAGAGTTTATGTGTTGCCGGAATATCAAAAAAATGGTTATGGCACATTTATTATAAAAAATATCGAAGCTCAAATTAGTGAAAAATATGATAAGGCATATTTGGATGCATCACTGCCAGCAGCAGCACTTTATGAGAAATTAGGATTTTCGACTATAAGGCATGAGAGCTATCCGGTGGAAAATGGAGTGATACTTACGTATGAAGTTATGGAAAAAAAGATTAATAGAATATCTGCTGATATAAATTATGTAAGACGAAAGTTTATGCCTAAAATGAACTATGTAAGTACAAAATTTGAATACAAAAAAGCCACAATAAAAGACATAGACGAGCTGGTACAGACAAGAATAATTGTTCTTCGTGCGGCAAATAAACTGTCAAGTGATGAAGATATGTCTAAAGTTGAGCAGGAATCATATGTATATTATAAGCGTGCATTGGAAAGTGGGGAACATGCTGCATATCTGGTATATGATAATGGTAAATTTATTGGGGCAGGCGGTGTCAGCTTTTATCAGATTATGCCGACATATCATAATCCTACGGGCAAAAAGGCTTATATTATGAATATGTATACTGCACCGGAATATCGCAGGCAGGGAATTGCATTTCACACATTGGATTTGCTGGTAAATGCTGCGAAGAAGCAGGGCGTATCGCAGATAGCATTAGAGGCGACAGATATGGGACGGCCATTGTATGAAAAATACGGATTTGTAAGAATGCAGGATGAAATGGAACTGGTATAGTTAAATATATTTGGTTGCAGTTAATAAAAAATGTATAATAGGGTGTTTAAAAGCACGTGAGTATTTGGATTTTGCGTATTGTCAAATACTTTTGACATGGTTAAAATTCGATGTTTCAAAGGATTTTGATAGCCAGATATTTCTTTTTTGATTAAAGTATATCGTGAGGAGGTGGTGAAGATGGAACTTAATAAGCAGATAAAAAAATATCGAACAGAAGCAAATTTATCTCAAGAGGAGTTGGCAAATAAAATTTTTGTTTCAAGACAAACCATATCTAATTGGGAAATTGATAAAAATTATCCTGATATTAAAAGTTTAGTGCTTATGAGTGAAGTCTTTCAAGTTTCTCTTGGTAATTTAATTAAAGGAGATTTAGAAAGAATGAAGAAAGAAATTGACACACAGGAGTATGCAAAATTTCAAAAGGAAAGTGTTGTTTTTACCGTATTATTTATTGCTCTTCTGGTACTGCCGGTACCACTTGTGATGTTATGGAAATGGTTTGGAATAGTATTCTATTCAGGTTTATTGGGACTTGGAATGTATTTTGCTGTCAGAATTGAAAAGTACAAGAAAAAATACGATATTCAGACTTATAAAGAAATAGTTGCATTTACTGCTGGGAAAAGCTTGGATGAAATTGAAAAGGCAAGAGAAGAAGGTAAAAGACCATATCAAAAAGTTTTTTTGGCTGTTGGTTCTGCGACATTAGTAGTTATAATAGCATTTATAATGACTTATATAATAAGATTACTTGCTTGAAAGTATAGTGTTGTTTGGCTTTTTATTTGTTTTTAAAGCAGATAGTTGCTTAAAAAAGAGAATTAATGAGGGGAATATATATGTATAAAAATAAAGATAAAAATTATGCGGTGATTGCAATTATATATTATGTTTGTTTATATTGGGATATATTTTGATGGGTATTTTGTATAAATGCGGTGTAAAATATTATTCTGTGATTCAATGGTTGTTTTTAATAATTGCGATTGTTATTGTATTAATAAAAGATAAGGGGATTCTAAATCTTGGATTTTCAAAAGAAAATCTAAAGCGGAATCTGCTGTTTTCAGGAATAATTGTAGCTATTTCAATTATTTTTGCGTTTTTGTACACAGAGCGGTCTGATAGTGTAATTGTGAAGTCTGTATTATATTATTTGTTTTACGTTGCATTTCAAGAAGAAGTGATATTTCGCGGATTTATACAAAATTATTTATTTGGTCTTTGTATAAATAGGAAAGTAATTTATATAACAGGTGCGATCTTCTTCTCTTTGGCGCATTTGCCTTTTCAGATGTTTGTAAATAATATGGTTGATTTTTCATATATTATTGTTGCAATACCTCAGTTGGTATTTACGTTTGTTTTTCATATAGTTATGTGTTTTATTACATATAAGAGAAAAGATATTCTAATACCTGTGTCGCTGCATTTTGCTATTGATTTTGTACAGGCATTGTTTTAATGACAATTTTTATATATTTTATTTATTACCTTATAATTGAAAATAGAATGGAGATCACTATGACAAAAGTATATTTTGTTCGTCATGCGCAGCCGGAACATTCATGGAAAGAGGACCGGACAAGACCTTTGACCGAAGATGGGAAGAAAGATGCAAGGATTGTGCAGGAATTTTTACAAGATAAAAATATAGCTTCATTTTATTGCAGTTCTTACAAGCGAAGCGTAGAAACAATCGCGGATACAGCTGCATTTTTTGAAAAAGAAATAGTGACTGATGAGAGGCTGCGGGAACGTGAAAAAGGCCCGGGCGGCAATAATCATGGCATGTTCCAGAAACGTTGGGCTGACCATAATTATCATGAGGAGGGCGGAGAATCTATTGCAATGGTTCAGAAGCGTAATATTGAAGCGTTGAAAGAAATTTTATCGGATAACCGTGATAAAGAAATTGTTATAGGAACACATGGTACTGCACTTAGCACAATACTCAATTTTTATGATAATAGTTTCGGATGTGAAGAATTTTTAAGAATTATAGACTGGATGCCATATATTGTGGAATTGGATTTTGAAAAAGATAGTGTGAAAAATCATGTTGATACGATGATTTTTCACACAGCTATTTGTGTCGCAGGCGCCACAAAGTAGCTTTTATCGCAGAGGCAAATTTGAAATTTGCCTCGCGATTCCTCCGACGCAAAGCGTCTGCGGAATGGAGATAGTATGAACGGACGTAACTACAAAAGGAGAAAGTGTGGGTATACAAGGCACAGGCAGGAAATGTTAATAAAAGGTCTGATTATTGGATTTATTGTTGTAGCGTTATGCGTGACAGGCGTACTGATTTATATCGGTATAACAGGCAAAGATAAAAATAAAGGTCAGGGAAACAGGAATGAGCAGACTGCAGCTGAAAATAAGGAACCGACAAAAGAGAGCAAGGAACCAGTGACAGAAGATGATACTGTTGAAAACAAGCCTGATACAAGTAAAATTCCGGGCTTTGTCGGATTTTCAGAAAAAGGGTATGTTATCAGACAGGAAAATGGCGTAACATATGTAAACGATATTCTTATAGCTAATAAAACATATGGACTTCCGCAAACTTATGTGCGTGACGGGATTGATAAGGAAGTTCAGGCTGCTTTTGACAAAATGCAGGCAGATGCCTCTAAATTAGGACTTAATATATGGATTGCCAGCGGATATCGTTCGTATGAACTGCAAAAAAAGATTTATAATTCTTATGTGGCTCAGGATGGACAGGAAAAGGCTGATACTTATTCTGCAAGACCGGGAAAATCTGAGCATCAGACAGGTCTTTGCTTTGATTTAAACAGTATTACTGATGAATTTGCATATACAGAAGAAGGAAAATGGGTAGCCGAACATGCTCACGAGTATGGTTTTATTATTCGTTATCCAAAAGGAAAACAGGACATTACAGGATATAAGTATGAACCGTGGCATTTAAGATATCTTGGCAATGATCTGGCACAAGATGTTTATAAGAGCCGATTATGCCTTGAGGAATATCTTGGAATAACTTCAAAGTATGAATAAAAGTTGCTCAGGAATAGAGGTTAGTATGAAAGTTTTTGTTTACAGTATGAGAGAATACGACGAGAAAGAATTTTTTGACAAATACTGTGAAAAATATGGCGTGCAGTACGATTATACGACGCAGACACCATGTATTGAAAATGCTTATATGGCGCAAGGGTACGACGTTATAGACATTATAACTACTGTCATGGATAAGCCGCTTTTAGATGAATTTAAAAGAATGGGTATAAAATGTATTTCTACAAGGACTATAGGATATGACCACATTGATGTAGATTATGCTAAGTCGATTGGCATGGGAGTTGTGAATGTGACATATTCTCCGGCGAGCGTTGCTGATTACACTATAATGCTCATGCTTATGGGCTGCCGCAAAATCAAGCACATTATGGAGAGAGCTGATGTACAGGATTATACTCTTAAGGGCAAGATTGGACGTGAAATTTGTGACTGTACTGTGGGAATCATAGGTACAGGAAGAATAGGAAGTATGGTTATAAAGCATCTTGCAGGTTTCGGCTGTAAAATGTTTGCCTATGACATAAGAGAAAATGATGATGTCAAGGAATATGCAGACTATACCGATATTGATACTATTTTTAGAGAATGTGACATTATTTCGCTTCATGCACCGGCAACTGATGATAATTATCATCTTATAGATGCTACTGCGATAGATAAGATGAAAAAGGGCGTAATGATAGTTAATTGCGCAAGAGGCTCACTTATAGATACAGATGCGCTTATAGACGGAATTGAGAGCGGCAAAATAGGATTTGCGGGGCTTGATGTTATTGAACATGAGAGCGGACTGTATTATTTTAACAGAACGGGAGAGCCGCTTGGAAATCCAAAGCTTGCAATTCTGCGCTCATATTCAAATGTGCTTGTCACGCCTCACACGGCATTTTATACAGATGAGGCAGTTTCGAATATGGCAGAAAATTCGATAATTAACGCCATGAAATTTTTAGAAAATCAGTAAATAGAATAATAATGTAAGAACATGGCAGAGCTTAAATTAAGGCTCTGCCTTTTTACATAGGAACTTTGGATTTGGGAACGTTTACCGTATAGCTTGCTGACGTTAAGTGTTTTTTCTTTTTTTTACCATCTGAGATGGAAGCAACTATGTATGTTATTGTGATAACGATAATAGCTGCAACGACTACTATAAGTGCCTTTTTTTGTTTACTCATAGTTAAATCACTCCTTTTCCTGACTATTTATGTTTGATTTAAATATAACAGATATAAAATATATTTCAATACTAAATTTAAAATATTAGAAATTTAATATAAATTTTAAATTTCACATTCATTATTAAGAATAAGTATGACATAAATTTATTAAGTGTCAAAACAACTGTCTTGTCAGTTGTAAATATTAGTGCTATAATTCCAACAATACTATTTACAAATGGAGGAAGTTTATTAATGTCAGTTGTTGAGAAGATAAATACACTGAAAAAAGACAAAAACGCAGTTATACTTGCGCATTACTATGTGCCTGATGAGGTGCAGGCGGTGGCAGATTACATAGGCGATTCTTATTATCTTAGTAAGATAGCAAAAGAGTCTTTAGCAGATATAATTGTATTTTGCGGTGTATCATTTATGGGAGAGAGCGCAAAGATTTTAAATCCTGACAAAAAGGTGCTGATGCCTGATATGTCGGCAGACTGTGCTATGGCCCATATGGTTGATATAAAAAATATAGAAAAAATAAGAAGGGAGTACGACGACCTTGCGGTTGTGTGCTACATAAATTCTACAGCACAGATTAAGACATATTCAGATGTGTGTGTTACTTCGGCAAATGCAGTAAAGATAGTTAAAAATCTTGCACAGAAAAATATTTTCTTTGTGCCTGATGGAAATCTTGGCAGATATGTAAAAGAGCAGGTACCTGAAAAAAATGTGATTTTAAATGACGGATATTGCCCTGTTCATGCGGCTATTACAGGAAGTGATGTGGCTGCAGCAAAGAAAGCACATCCTGGAGCAAAGTTTTTAGTTCACCCTGAATGTACATATGACTGTCTGGAGCAGGCAGATTATATCGGAAGCACGTCAGGTATTATTAATTATGTTACCGGCAGCAGCGATAAGGAATTTATAATAGGTACCGAGACTGGCGTATTTTATGAGCTTAAGAAAAAGAATCCTGACAAGGTATTTTATACTGTAAAAGAAAGACAGATATGTGAAGATATGAAATTTGTAACTTTAGATAAGGTTCTTTCGGTTCTTGAAAATGAAGATAATCAGGTTGAGGTAAGCGATGAGGTGCGTGCTGCAGCAATGCGTCCCCTTGAAAAAATGCTTGAACTGAGCAGTTTGGAGAAATAAATGAATACAGATATTTTGATAGTCGGAAGCGGCTGTGCGGGTCTTTACTGTGCGCTGCAGCTTCCGCAAAACAGACAAATAACAGTCATTACAAAATCAGATTCAGAGAGCAGTGATTCATTTCTTGCGCAGGGAGGAATGTGTATGCTTAAAAGTGATGATGATTATGAAAGTTATTTTGAGGATACTTTAAAGGCAGGGCATTATGAGAATGACAAAAAATCAGTCGAGATAATGATAAAATCATCTGCGGATGTTGTAAATGACCTTGTCGGATACGGCGTTGATTTTCAAAGAGAGCCAAACGGTGAATTTTCATTTACAAGAGAGGGCGGACATTCCGGCAAAAGAATTTTATTCCATAAAGATATAACGGGCAGAGAGATAACAAAAAAGCTGCTTTTGCAGGCCGGGAAACGAAAAAATATCACTATTATAGAACATGCGTCAATGATTGATATTATAACTGATAAAGATGAAAAGTTCTGTAAGGGAGTTGTTGTAAGATTAGATGATAAAAAAACAGATGTCATATATGCACCTGTAACTGTTCTTGCTACAGGCGGCATCGGAGGACTGTTTAGACATTCGACAAATTTCAGGCACTTAACTGCGGATTCACTTGCGATTGCTATAAAGCACAAAATCAAATTAAAGGATGTTGACTATGTGCAGATACATCCGACAACGCTTTATTCAAAAAAGGCGGAGGACAGAAGTTTTCTTATATCTGAGTCGGTAAGAGGAGAGGGTGCGAAGCTTTTGGACAAAAATATGAACAGGTTTGTAAATGAGCTTCTTCCACGTGACATACTCACAAAGGCAATAAACGAACAGATGGAAAAGGACGGTACCGATTTTGTCTGGGAGGATTTAAGGACAATTCCAGAGGAGGAACTTAAATCACATTTTCCTAATATAGTTGAATATTGTCTTTCAAAAGGTTATGATGTCACAAAAGAGTGCATACCTGTTGTGCCAGCCCAGCACTACTTCATGGGTGGAATAGAGGTCAACCATGAAAGCCGCACCTCTATGGAAAATGTATATGCGATAGGAGAGACAGCCTGCAATGGAGTTCATGGCAAAAACAGGCTTGCAAGCAATTCGCTGCTTGAAAGTCTTGTGTTTGCAAAAAGAGCGGCTAAAGACTTAATATTAAATGAGGAAAGATACAAAGAACTGTATAACAGTGAACCTAATGGAGAACTTCCACAGGAAACTCTTAAAAAATATGATGATGTTAAATCTTTATCAGAAGAATACAAGAAATTAGTATTGAATGAAATTAAAAAACAGTCAGAAGGAAGAGAGAAATAAAAATGTATGATCAGGTAACTTTAAAATTAAATGTTGATCCGCTTATTTTAAGCGCAATTAAGGAAGATATAACAAGTGAGGATGTTTCAACAAACAGTGTTATGCCGAATCCTACACAGGGAGTTGTGGATTTAATCTGCAAGCAGGATGGAATTATATGCGGCTTACAGGTGTTTGAAAGAGTGTTTACTTTGCTTGATGAGTCCACCAGAGTTGAATTTTTGGTAAAGGACGGAGATGTAGTCGAAAAGGGACAGCTTATGGCAAAGGTTTACGGTGACGTAAGGACACTTCTTTGCGGAGAACGTACAGCACTTAATTATCTTCAGAGAATGAGCGGTATTGCAACATATACAAATTCTGTGGCAAAGCTTCTTGAAGGAACAAATACAAAACTGCTTGATACAAGAAAGACAACACCTAATAACAGAATTTTTGAGAAATATTCAGTAAGAATCGGTGGCGGAAATAATCACAGATATAATCTTTCGGACGGGGTTTTATTAAAGGATAATCATATCGGTGCGGCCGGCGGTGTTAAGCAGGCTGTTTCTATGGCTAAAGAATATGCTCCGTTTGTAAGAAAAATAGAGGTTGAAGTTGAAAATCTTGATATGGTTAAAGAGGCTGTTGAGGCAGGCGCTGATATAATAATGCTTGATAATATGAGCCATGAGCAGATGGCTGAAGCGATAAGCTATATTGCAGGACGGGCAGAGGTTGAAGTATCAGGAAATGTTACAAAAGAAAATATAGCAAAGCTTACTGATCTTGGTGTTGACTATATATCAAGCGGTGCATTGACACATTCGGCTCCTATTATGGATATATCATTAAAGAATCTTCATGCAATATGATTTAATTAGTAAATTGCATGTCGGATTTGTGCTTTAAGCGCACATGGCACGAAACAATCCGTGTAATCATAATCAGGGCGTTTTGGTACTCTGATTTATTTATAAAAGGTGTGCAGAAATGAGGATTAAGATGGGGAGAAATGCGAAAGACAGACGGGAACTTATCTTAAAAATGATTTCAGAGAAAAATAAGCCTGTATCAGGAGATGTGATTGCCAAAAATCTTGAGGTCAGCAGACAGGTTATAGTGCAGGATATTGCTATTCTGCGTGCAAACGGCAATGAAATTATATCGACTAACAAAGGATATATATTGGCACATGAAAATGAACTTCAAAGAGTGTTTAAGGTAATTCATACAGATGAGGAAACGCAGGATGAACTTACGCTTATAGTGGATTTAGGCGGAAAAGTGCAGGATGTATTTGTATATCATAAGGTATACGGAGTTATAAAGGCTGAGATGAATATAAAATCGCGCATGGACGTAAAGAAATATATGGAACAGCTCAAAAATGGTAAATCAAGTCTTTTAAAAAATGTCACATCGGGGTATCATTATCATACAGTTGGTGCCGAAAGTGAGGAGATACTTGATATAATACAGTACGAACTCCAAAAAAAAGGTTTTCTTGCAAAGCTTCAGGACTATGAGCCGGTTAATTTTTGGGACAAATAGATTAATTGTTGAGATTATTTGTAATTATAGGGTATAATAATTGCACCAAGTGCAATTGCTATACCTTATTTTTACTTTATAGGATTAGGGTGTCAAAAGGTACAATTTTGTTTGTGAGGCAGGAACACAAAAGCGTCTGCGGAAAGGAGAATAATATGAAGATTACAACAAATCCGGATAAAGCGATAGTGGACAAAATTAAAGAGGGCTTAAAGAAAACAGGAGGATATTGCCCTTGCAGACTTGAGCGCATAGAAGACAATAAATGTATGTGCAAGGAGTTTAAAGATCAGATAAAAGACCCTGATTTTGAGGGGTATTGCCATTGTATGTTATATTATAAATCAAAGAATTAACGAGCCGCAAAAATATGTCGGCAGAAATGAGGTAAAGTATGAGTGAAATTAATTTAACGGAATCAAATTTTGAAGAAGAAGTATTAAAATCGAACATGCCTGTACTTGTGGATTTTTGGGCGGACTGGTGCGGACCATGTCAGATGCTTGCACCTGCTGTTAAGCAGATAGCAGATGAAAATACAGGTAAAATCAAGGTGTGCAAGGTTAATGTCGATGATTATCAGGCATTGGCGATTAGATACGGAGTTGTAAGTATTCCTACAGTTGTAGCTTTTAACGACGGTAAAGAAAAAGGAAGAAAAGTGGGATTTTGTTCAAAAGAAGAACTAATGTCTTTAATTTAGAACAAAAAATACTGGATTTTAAAATTAATTAGTGGTAAAATTAATTCTGCTAAGATAAAATAAAATATAGGACTAAAATATAAAACCGAGATATAGAACTTGGAGGATTTAAAGAAAATGATAATAACTGATTCAATTAAGTATGTTGGTGTTGATGACAAAGCTCTTGATTTGTTTGAAGGTCAGTATGCAGTGCCGGAAGGCGTATCATATAATTCTTATGTAATTCTTGATGAAAAGATTGCGGTTATGGATACTGTAGATAAACGCTGCGTATGCGAGTGGGAGAAAAATCTGGATGAAGTGTTGGGTACAAGAACCCCGGATTATCTTGTGATACAGCATGTTGAACCTGACCATGCAGGAAGCATTGCAGAATTTGTGAAAAAATATCCTGAAACTTTATTAGTAGGAAATGCTAAGACATTTACTATGCTTTCACAGTTTTTTAATTTTTCTCTTGAGGGAAAAACGATTACTGTTAAGGAGGGTGATACTTTAGAACTCGGAAATCATATGCTTACATTTATTATGGCACCTATGGTTCACTGGCCGGAGGTAATGGTAAGTTATGAGAACAAAGAGCAGGTTTTATTCTCAGCAGATGGTTTTGGTAAATTTGGTGCGCTTAATTTGAAATGTGCAGATGACATTTTTAACGGTGATTCTGTGAAGGAGCAGGAATGGTTTGATGAGGCAGAAAGATATTACTTTAATATTGTAGGAAAATACGGTACGCCGGTTCAGACGCTTCTTAAAAAGGCAGCAGGACTTGATATAAAGTATATTTGTCCTTTGCATGGACCTGTTTTAAAGGAAAATATCAAATATTATATTGATTTATATGACACATGGAGCAGTTACCGTGCGAAAGAAGACGGGGTACTGGTGGCTT
This sequence comes from uncultured Eubacterium sp., assembly GCA_900552795.1. Lineage (GTDB taxonomy): Bacteria > Bacillota > Clostridia > Lachnospirales > Lachnospiraceae > Lachnospira. The sequence goes on along the minus strand of USBB01000008.1, from coordinate 49,117 downwards.
ACGCTTCTTTTCATGGTAATACTGCAGATGCGGCAAAAAAGGCTGCAGAATTTATAAGTTCTAAGAATAAGACTGTGGTTGTGAGAGATTTGGCAAGAGATGATATGTCGCAGGTTGTTGCTGAAGCATTCAGATACGATAAGCTTATTTTGGCAGCCCCGACATACGATGCAGGTATCGCACCAGTAATGCATGATTTTTTAAGTCATCTTCAAAGTAAGGCATATCAGTCGAGAAAAGTTGCAGTAATAGAGAACGGTTCATGGGCACCGACAGCAGGAAAGCAGATAAGGACAATGCTTGAAGCTATGAAAAATATAAGCATTGCAGAAAAATGTGTTACAATCCGTTCGGTAATGAAAGAACAGAATGTTAACGAGATTGAACAGATGTGTGACGAACTTTTGACAATGTAAGTTTGAATTTAATGGGAGGGTCCTTTTGTAAGGATATAGGTGTTTTTATGCAGGCAGTAATATTGGCAGCCGGAATGGGCAGAAGATTAAAAGAATTAACAAGCAACGCAACAAAGTGCATGGTTGAAGTAAATGGAGAAACCATGATAGAAAAGTCATTAAGAAATCTTGATAATCTGGGAATTCTTAAGAAAATTATATTTGTTGTAGGATATGAAGGAGATAAGCTGATTGAGTATATAAATACTCTCGGCATAAAGACACCGATTGAATATATTGAGAATGATATATATTATAAGACAAATAATATATATTCATTGTATCTTGCAAAAGACAGGCTTCTTGAGGATGATACACTGCTTTTGGAATCTGATCTTGTGTATGAGGAAAGTGTTTTAAGAAAGATTGTAGATAATCCATACCCATCACTTGTGCTTGTAAGTAAGTTTGAGAGCTGGATGGATGGTACATGCATTACTTTGGATGAGAATGATAATATAACATCATTTTTCGGCAAGAAAGAATTTGATTTTGCAGACACTAAAGAGTATTACAAGACAGTTAATATATACAAATTCAGCAAAGAATTTTCAACCGTACATTATGTGCCGTTTTTGGAGGCATATTGTAAGGCACTTGGACACAATGAATATTATGAGCAGGTATTAAAGGTTATTACATTTTTGGATAATCCCGAGATAAAGGCGTGCAGGCTTGACGGTGAAAAGTGGTATGAGATAGATGATGTTCAGGACTTGGATATTGCAGAAACACTTTTTGCATCAAAAGCTCAAAAGCTTGAAAAAATGCAGAAACGTTTTGGCGGATACTGGAGATATCCTAAGCTGCTTGATTTCTGCTACCTTGTAAATCCGTTTTTCCCGAACAAAAAGCTTGTTGAGGAGCTTAAAGGTAATTTTGAGACGCTGCTTACCCAGTATCCGTCAGGAATGGAAGTAAACAGCCTTATAGCTGCAAAGAATTTCGGATTGCATAAGAACCAGATAGTGGTCGGAAACGGTGCGGCAGAGCTTATAAAATCTCTTATGGAAAATTTCACAGGAAAGCTTGGAATAGCATTTCCTACATTTCAGGAGTATCCGAACAGAAAAAATAAAGAAGATATTGTTCCGTATATTGTTGATAACAAAGATTTTTCATATACGGCAGATGATTTAATGCAGTTTTATGACGATAAGGATATACAGGTGCTGGCGTTGATAAATCCTGATAATCCTTCAGGAAATTACATAGATAAGGAAGATGTGCTAAGGCTTTCAAAGTGGGCTGAAAATAAAAATATACGTCTTGTTGTTGATGAGTCTTTTGTTGATTTTGCGGATGTAGATTATGATCCATCACTTCTTACACAGGATATTATAAGCAATAATCCTGCTCTTATTGTTGTTAAGAGTATTTCAAAATCCTTTGGTGTTCCGGGATTAAGACTTGGTATTCTTGCCTCAAATGATCTGGAGCTTATAAATAAAATCAAGAAAGATGTTTCAATATGGAATATCAATTCTTTTGCTGAATATTATTTGCAGATTTATGAAAAATACGCAAAGAATTATGCGGCGGCAATGCAGAAGTTTAAAGCTGTGAGAAAAGACTATATAAATAAGCTTTCAGATATAGAAGGTTTAAGGGTAATACCATCTCAGGCTAATTATGTTCTGTGTGAGGTTACGTCAGGCAGGACGAGCCGCGAACTTGCAGAGGATTTGCTTGAGCAAGATATATTAATTAAAGATTTGTCAACAAAGACAGGTTTTAACGGACAAAATTATATAAGGCTGGCAGTGAGAGACGAAGCTGATAACAATAGAATTGTCGAGGCATTAAAATCAAGGCTTTGATAATGGTATAGAAAAATGTTTGTTTTAAGGTGAAGAATATGAGCATTATCATTGTTGATGATGAAAAAGAAATAGCCGACTTAGTTGATGTTGTTTTGAAAAACGAGGGATATGAAACCCTTAAGTTCTATGATTCAATAGGGGCGTATGAAGAAATACAAAATAACAGCAATATAGACCTGGCTGTTATTGATGTTATGATGCCGGGGATGGACGGGTTTGAATTGTGCGTTAAAATCCGTGAAAGTTACACATATCCGATTATTATGTTAACAGCCCGTGTGGAAGATGTTGACAAAATAACGGGACTTAGTATTGGTGCTGATGATTATGTTACAAAGCCGTTTAATCCATTAGAATTATTGGCGCGCATAAAAGCACAGCTGCGTCGTTATAAAAAGTATGGTGCAAAGAACACAGATACTCAAATATTTGAAAGCAAAGGTCTTGTTATTAATAAACAGGAACACACAGTATCGCTTTTTGATGAGAACGTAAATTTAACGCCGACCGAATTTGACATACTGTGGCTGCTTTGTGAGAATGCCGGAAATGTTGTCTCAACTGAAAGTATATTTGAAGCGGTTTGGAAAGAGGATTATCTGGACAGCAATAATACTGTGATGGTTCATATACGAAGAATCAGGGAGAAACTAAAAGAACCGCCGCGTAATCCTAAAATCATAAAAACGGTGTGGGGAGTAGGTTATAAAGTTGAAAAATAGTGCTATCAAAAGATATATAATATGGGTTCTTATATATACGTTTGCGTTTGTTTTATTTATAATCATAATGGATAATGTTTTTAACGGTGCAGTAGTTGATTATCTTTATAGTATACTGCCGGCTAGGCTGTTTATTATAATTAACAACGATCAGACATTTACTGCCTTTTTTATATATGTCTCAGGACTGGTGATAATATCGGTAATTTGTGTTTTCAGGTTAAGTAAATTGCTCAAATTGGCAAGTGACTCAATATCAGAAGCAGAACCTAAAATTTTTGGAACGGATTGCCCTGATGAACTGAGAGATTTTAGTCAAAAACTAAAGGATTTTAAGTTTGAGCTTAAAGAAAAAGAAAGGGCGAGAGTGCTTGCGGAGCAACAAAAAAATGATTTAATAGTATATTTGGCTCACGATTTAAAAACACCTTTAACGTCAGTAATAGGTTATTTGAGTCTGTTAGAAGAAACTCAGGATTTGCCGATAGAACAACGAGCGAAATATACCGGAATTGCTCTTGATAAAGCATATCGATTAGAACAGCTGATAAATGAATTTTTTGATATCACCCGCTTGAATCTTCAAACAGTTGAAGCGCAAAAATCAAAGGTTAATTTAACGATTCTGTTGGCGCAAATTTTGAATGAATTCTTTCCGATGTTTGAAGAGAAAAAGCTGAATATTGTGCAGAAAATCGAACCGGAAATAATTTTATTTGCTGATGCCGATAAAATAGCCCGTGTTTTTGACAATCTATTCCGTAATGCAGTTAATTATAGTCATAATGGAACGGATATAATTTGTTCTGCCGCAAAAAGAGAAAATCAGGTGGTTATACGAGTGAAAAACAAAGGTGATGATATCCCAAAAGAAAAGCTTGAGCGTATTTTTGATAAGTTTTATCGTGTTGATAATTCAAGAAGAACGATTACGGGCGGTTCAGGATTGGGTCTTGCCATAGCAAAACAGATTATAGAACTTCACAATGGTACGATTACTGCCTCTTGTGATGATGGAATAACGGAATTTGAGATTATTTTGCCATTGTAAGAAAAAATTAAGAAACTCTTAAAAAGAAAGTAAAACATGATATTCTTTAGTACGATAAAATGCTCCTATCAACAAAGATAGGAGTATTTTTTATGAAAAGACGCAGGAAAAATAATAATGAATCAAGATGTTTGTTTATCGTAATTTTAATTATAATTTTAATTGTGGCGGTGATAAGTTATGCAGTATTAAAATACAGTAAAGAAAATACTGCTGCACCGGTAACAGATGTTCACAATACCATTGCTTATAATACCATCTCTGATGCTGATACTATGATAAAAGACTTTGCGAAAAGTCATAATTTACAGACAAATGAGTGGCCGGATGAGTTGGTTGGATTATTAGAAAAAAATCCTGAAACAAAAGATTTTGTTTTAAATTATCCGTTAAAAAAAGATAAAGATTTAAAAATTGATTTAAGCGGGGAGAAAAACAGCGAAAATGTTCCGTTGCTTTTACAGTGGGATGAGCGATGGGGATATAATCAGTATGCGGGCGGTTTGATGGGACTCACGGGTTGTGGGCCGACCTGCCTTTCTATGGTCAGTATTTATCTTCTGAAAGATGACAAATATACACCCGAGTATGTTGCTGAATTTTCCGAAAAAAATGGGTATAGTGTCGACGGTAACGGAAGTTCATGGAGTTTAATATCAGATGGGGGAAGGATGCTTGGCTTAGATGTAATAGAAATTCCACTTGATGAAAATAGAATTATAAGAAATTTAGATGTTGGAAATCCGATTATTTGCATAATGGGACCGGGTAATTTTACTACAACAGGACATTTTATAGTGATGACTGAATATGTTGATGGCAAAATCAGAGTAAACGATCCGAACAGCAAGTCTCGTTCTGAAAAACTTTGGAATTTATCCGATATAAAATATCAAATTCGTAATTTATGGGTGTGCAGAAAATAATATTTTGTTATAATTAAACATGGGCAAAACACCATGATTTAAAAATTATACATGGCATTTAGCAAGTTTTTTAAAATTTACTCTTATTTTCTTTAAACAATCAAAAAAATTGTGGAAAACAGACTAATAATTTCCATAAAAAGAGTGATACTAATACTAAGCAAAAATGACGAGTCTTCCTAAATTAAGGTATTTAGGACGTGCGGTTGCTAAAAACCCACATAAATACCGGACTTTTGGTGCATTTTTAGAGTGGAGAAAAGGAGTAGATTGTATGAAAGCAACAGGAATTGTAAGACGTGTTGATGATTTGGGCAGAATAGTTATACCAAAAGAGATAAGGACGATGCTTGGGATAAAAGAGGCGGACCCTGTTGAAATATTTACCGGAAATGACGGTGAGGTTATCTTGAAAAAATATTCCGATTTGGATGAAGTTGGAGAGATTGTAAAACAATATGCTGATTCTATCGCACAGGTTACCGGTGAAAATGTATGTATAACAGACTGCAGCAGGATTGTGACAGCAGCAGGGCGCTTAAAAAAGGAACTTCTTGATAAGAAAAATTCAGATGAGTTAAATGACGTTATGAATGCAAGGGAAATGCTTGTGGCTTCAAAAGGCGATAACGGGTTTATAAATGTGACATCCGATGGAAAGGAAGAGTTTACGTCTGAGGCGATATGTCCTATCATTTCGGGAAGTAATGTGTATGGCGCTGTTATAATGTTATCTTCTGACAGCAAGAAAAAATTTGCACGTGGTGAGCAGGATATTGTAGCTACGGCAGCAAATTATCTCGGAAAGCATATGTGGACTTAGGACATCAGATTTGCATGGCTATTTGTTTCTGAGCGAAAGCAAATAGCCTTAATGGCAGGCGCAAAGGGGGATATTCGCAATCAGCTTTGCTTCTTGTGAATGAATATCATCATGCAAGGCATTCTGATATTCCGATTTGCGTCGCCTCTTCGCAACAGGTCGTTCAGAAATGAGGATTAGTATGAAAAACGAAAAGATGATAAAAGGAAGATACAGTTGGGAAGATTTAAGACAAATAATTCATGTGTTAAGAGCTCCCGACGGATGTCCCTGGGATAGAGCGCAGAGCTATGAAAGTATGGTTAAGTGCGTTGCTGACGAGGCGGCTGAGGTTGTCTGTGCTGTTGAAAATGGTGATATTGTTAATCTTGAGGAGGAATTGGGAGATCTTTTGCTTCAGGTTTTTATGTACTCTGAAATAGCACAGGAGAGAGGAGATTTTACACTTGAGGATGTGGTTGACGGGTTGGCAAAGAAAATGGTCAGAAGACATCCTAATGTGTTTGATGACGGGACTAAAGATGAGGAAGTTGAGCACATTATGAATGAGCTTAATATCACAAGATGGGAGGCTGTTAAAAAGAAAGAAAAAATGCAGAAACTTCCGAGGTATGAGGAAATGTATAATGAGGGGAAAATTTCAAAAGAATTATTGGAAGAATATCGTCAAAAGTGCGCAGAATAAGGCATTTTTGGGCTTTTTTACTTGACAAAATATTAAAAAAAGTTTATATATTATTTTGTTGGGATTAGAACCGGCAAATATATACTTATTGAGGAGAGTATTCACATGAATAAGACTGAATTAGTCGCTGCAATTGCAGAAAAGACAGAGTTATCTAAAAAGGATAGCGAAAAAGCATTAAAGGCTTTTATTGATGTAGTAAGTGAAGAGTTAAAGAAGGGTGAGAAAATCCAGTTAGTTGGTTTTGGTACATTTGAAGTTGCAAGCAGAGCAGCAAGAACAGGTAAGAACCCACAGACAGGTAAGGCAATTGAAATAGCAGCTTGCAAGGCTCCAAAGTTTAAGGCTGGTAAGGCATTAAAGGATATCGTAAACGCTTAATTTAATAATCTTGCAATGATTTAAGACCCTGTTTTTAAAATGGGGTCTTTTTTATTCTATAGGAAATTGCTTAATAAAAGAGGTTAATGCCTCTTCGCAACAAAGTTGCTCAGAAATGGAGAATAAAATGAGATTAGATAAATATTTAAAAGTATCAAGACTTATTAAGAGAAGAACAGTTGCAAACGATGCGTGTGATGCAGGCAGAGTCAGCATTAACGGAAAGGTTGCAAAGGCGTCTGTTGATGTTAAGACCGGTGATGTTATAGAGATAGAGTTTGGTAACAGAACCGTAAAGGTAAGAGTTATCGATGTTAAGGAAACAGTAAAAAAAGAAGAAGCGGCAGAAATGTTTGAATATATTTAAATACCTTGTCATACATTTATAGTGAAATAAGCGGATAAATGTATGGAGGGAGAATGGAAGAAAAAATCAAACAAAAACGACAGCATAAGCTTCATATGGAAGACAGAAACAGGCTTGACATGACCGGAATTAATGATGTTATTTCCTTTGATTTAAATAAAGTAGTACTTGAATCAGATTATGGTGCTGTTGTTATTAAAGGGGATGATTTGCATGTAAGTAAATTATCGGTTGAAAAGGGAGAACTTGCGGTGGACGGTAAAATTTCCGCCATTGAATATTCAGAGATAAACAGTTATGCAAATAAAAAAGAATCACTCATGACAAGATTATTTAAGTAAAACTTTGCAGGAAAGGCGGAGTCAGACTGTGATAAGTCAGTTAATCACATGGGAAACGGACACGTTTCTTGCGGCGGTTGTTCTTGGGATGATTCTTGGGGCTGAGTATGACTGTATCAGAATATTCAGAAGAGTGAAAAAACACAGGCATGTATGGACAATGTCTGTCGAGGACATTATTTTTTGGATAAATGTAAGTATTCTTGTATTTGGTTTTACATATAATTACAGTGATGGTGTATTAAGAGCATTTTTGGTTGGTGCCCTGATTGGAGGAGCAGTTCTATACAGATATGCTTTTGGGAAATTTTTTGTTAAATATATTTCAAAAGCTATTATTTTTGTTTTGATTCCATTGAAAAGGATACTTTGTTTTATTATAATGATAAAAAACAGGGTTGTTAAGAAATTCATATTGTGGATAAATAAAGTCAGGAGGCATGGCGATGAGGCTGGAAACAAGAAGAGAAAAAGCTCTAAGGCTTAAAAAACAAAGGCGTTCAAGTATAATCGGAATGGTTATTGTATTTTTGCTTGTATTGCTGGTTGGTGTTTCTGTTTGGAATGCAAAGCAATCTCTTTCCAGACAAAATCGTGAATATGAAGAGCAGATAGCTGAGCTTGAAGAGCAGATAGAGCAGCAAAAAAATCGCGAGACAGAACTGAATGAGTATAAGAAATATATACAGACTAAAAAGTTCGTTGAGAAAGTCGCAAAAGATAAATTCGGGCTTCTTTATCCTGATGAAATTATGTTTAAGCCTAATGAAAAGTGAAAATCAATTTAGAGTTTAAGTGTCGGTGCATCGCAGATATTTCTTGAAATTTGCGGTGGATCGGCACTTTTTTTGTGCGTTCTCATAAAACGACAAATATTGATAACTTAAAGGTATATAATCTGCAATAACTGTAATAAAAGATTATCAGACGTTTACTAAAGTGTCTGCGGAATGGAGGAGTAATTATGAGTGAGAGTGTACAGGATTACGCTGCATCATATTCTTTTACAAAGCTTGAGGAGACAGCGAGGACATTCAGAAGACTGGGAGAGGCATATGAAAATGTGACTGATATAGCTCCGGGACAGCCCGGTATTGCGAAACAGCTGCTTCTTGTTGCTGATGTGCTTGATGAATGTGTAACCATGAATTTGTCAAGCAGTGACATGGACAAGGACTGTTCAAAGGAATTGTTTAAAAGGTGCTTTATGAATGGTATCAGAATAAAAAATGTTCAGCATTTAAGCAAGGATAAAGGTGTAAATGAGCTGGCGCTGCAGGCGAGAACTGTAGGCAAGAATTGTATTTCAGTTAAAAAAATTCTTCCTATACTTACATCAGTACTGGGAATTAATTATTATATCCAGGGTTCAAGTACAATGACGATAAATGAGGAGTATAAGCAGTACATATTTGTTCAGGAAAACAGATTCAGGCTTCTTACCGGTGTGGCAAGGAGAGGAAAGGGATGCAGCAGATTTAATGGTGATAATTTTATGATTTCAAGGCTTGATTGTGGAAAAGCCATAGCTGCCATAGCTGACGGTATGGGCAGCGGAAAGCGGGCGTTTCTTGAAAGCCGCATGGTTATTGAGCTTATGGAAAATTGCATAAATGCAGGCTTTGAAGTTAAAGCGGCGCTTGACCTGATAAATGCAGCATATATCGCGGGAGGGGCTGACGGTGTAAATCCTGTCACTATGGATATGGGGGTGCTGGATTGCAGGTCAGGAATTATACATTTTATTAAACTTGGCGCTGCGGCTACATTTATAAAAAGAGATTCTTGTGTCGAGATAATGAAAAGCACGACGCTGCCTCTCGGTGTTCTTGAAAAGGTTGATTATGACTGCGTATCAAAGAAATTGTACGATGGTGATTATGTGGTTATGATTAGCGACGGAATACTCGATAATCTTCCGGGGGTAAGAAAAGAAGAAAAAATGGCTGAAATAATTAATTCCATTAAAATACGTAAGCCTGATGCGATGGCTGAGGAGATAATGACGAGGTCACTGTCGTGCAATAATATGAAGCCGGCGGACGATATGACCGTTCTTGTTCTGGGATTGTTTGACACATATGATAAATGATAATATAATAACTTTATGATTAATAAAATATATAAATTTATACAAAAATTTAATATGCTTTCGGATTGTTCAAACATTGTGCTTGGCTTGTCAGGAGGTGCTGATTCGGTATGTCTGCTGAAGGTATTGAAGCAGATTATAGATGAAAATGAACTCGGAATTACTATTACGTGTATTCATGTAAATCATGGGATAAGAGGGGAGGAAGCGTTAAGAGATCAGGAGTTTTCCCAAAAGTTATGTGAAAAACTGGGAGTCAGGTTTATTGTTGTAAACGAAGATGTTGTTAAGCTTGCAAAGGATAAAGGATTGACAGTCGAGGAGGCAGGACGGTTTGTAAGGTATAAGGCATTTGAGGATTGTGCATCTAAAGTGCATAATGCCAGAATTGCAGTTGCACATCATATGAATGATGAGGCGGAGACGGTTCTTATGAATATTTTTCGGGGAAGTTCGGTTAAGGGGGCAAGCGGAATACGTCCGGTAAGAGATAATATTATAAGACCGCTGCTTTGTGTTACGAGAGCTGATATAGAGGCGTTTCTTTTGAAAGAAAAACAGGATTATGTGACTGACAGTACGAATAATGATACTGATTATACGAGAAATAAACTGCGTAATGAGCTTATACCATATATTAAATCAAATTTCAATAATAATATCGAAAGAAATATTTTTGATATGGCATCAGACTTTGCAGACGTATGGGAATTTGTTGAGGGCAGCAGCGCGTTATTGTGGAAGAAATATGTAAGAGAAGAAAGTGTTAAAGTGTCTGAAAAAGTGCTTGCAATAGAAAAACTCGAACAATTTTCTCATGAAAATATTGTGCTTCAAAGACAGGTTATTGCCAGAGTGCTTAAAACACTGTCGTTTAGTCAGAAAGATATTTACAGGAAGCATATAGAGATAGTGCTTGATGCCTATAAAATGCAGGTTGGAAAATCAGTTAATCTTCCGTATGGCATATGCTGTCACAAATCATATGATAAGCTTATTTTTGAAGTGAAAAAACATGAAAACGGTGAGTCTGTGACAGGTGATGGCTATAAGTCATACGCTAAAGAGGAGGCAGACCATTGTAATTGTGTTTGTCTTGATGATATTGATGTTTATCTTACAAAGTACGGGAAATATACAGCTTTGCTGGATTGCTTAATTTACGGAGATGCCGGCTCGTTAGTGAGAGCTGAAAGTATAACCTTTGAAATTATTAAAAATAAAGAAAATTTATCTGATAATATCTATACTAAGTATTTTGATTATGATAAAATGAAAAGAAATTTATGTGTGAGATTCAAAGAAAATGGGGATTATCTTACAATAAATAAAAATGGTCAGACAAAAGCACTTGTTAAAGAACTTGTGGACAAAAAAGTTCCGGGAAAGCTGCGCGGTTTATGTTTGTTATTAACAAGCGGTAATCTTGTGCTTTGGACAGTGGCTGTGAGAAGAGGCGAGAATGCCTATGTTGATGATGAGACAAGCAGAATACTTAAAGTCAGTGTCACGACAGCTGATAAAAATTATTGTGATACATAAGGAGAGATGACATGGAACAGTCAAAAATCAGTGTTTTGATTCCGGAAGAAGAGATTAATAAAAGAGTTTGCGAGCTTGCAGAGCTTATAAGTAAAGAATTTGAGGGACAGACCGTAAAACTGCTTTGTATTTTAAAGGGAAGCGTATTTTTTACATGTGAACTGGCAAAAAGGATTACCGTGCCGGTTATGCTTGATTTTATACAGGTTTCAAGTTATGGAAGCGGTACTGTTTCAAGCGGAAACATTACCATAAAAAAAGAGCTTGATGAAAGTATAGAAGGTGACAATGTTATAGTTGTGGAAGATATTATAGATTCAGGAAATACATTGTCGAGACTGATACCGATTCTTCAGGCAAGAAATCCAAAGGTTCTTAAGGTGTGTACGCTTTTGGATAAGCCTGAAAGACGGGAAGTTGATGTAAAAGTGGATTATAACGGATTTAACATACCAGATGAATTTGTAGTAGGGTATGGACTTGATTATGACCAAAAATACAGAAATCTGCCTTATATAGGTGCATTGAGTATATAAATTTTATAGAATGGAGATTTAAAATGGGAAACAACAAAGGGCGTTCAGGCGGAATAGGCCTGTATGTTATGATTGGTCTGCTTATACTATTTGTATATCTGGCGATTTCCAAGATGGGAAGCGGAAATAACAGTTATAGTTACGAGCAGTTTCTTAACGATGTGGATTCGGGCGCGGTTACAAGTGTTGTGATACGTCAGAATTCAGAAGTTCCGACAGGTGTTTTGCTTGTTGAAAAGGGTGACAAAAATTATGCTAAGACTCTCTATGTGTCAGATGTAAATGATGTTCAGACGCTTTTAAGACAGGAGGGAATCAGTTACACATTAAAAGATGTGACAAGGCAGAGTATATGGCTTACGACTATAATTCCGTTTGGTATATGTCTGTTGGTTATTCTTTTCTTTGTGATGATGACAAACAGGCAGGCGGGCGGCGGTAATTCCAAGATGATGAATTTTGGAAAGAGCCGGGCAAAGCTTATGGATGAGAAATCCAATAAGGTAAAGTTTAAGGATGTTGCGGGTCTTGATGAGGAGAAGGAGGAGCTTGAGGAAATAGTTGACTTCCTTAAAAATCCTATAAGATATACACAGCTGGGCGCAAGAATACCAAAAGGGGTTATTCTTACAGGCCCTCCGGGAACCGGTAAGACACTTCTTGCAAAGGCTGTTGCCGGAGAAGCTGGCGTACCGTTCTTTAGCATTTCAGGTTCTGATTTTGTGGAAATGTTTGTCGGTGTGGGTGCTTCAAGAGTAAGAGACCTTTTTGAGGAAGCAAAGAAAAATGCGCCTTGTATAGTATTTATAGACGAGATTGATGCTGTTGCCAGAAGACGAGGAACAGGTATGGGAGGCGGCCATGATGAGAGGGAACAGACATTAAACCAGATGCTTGTCGAGATGGACGGATTTGGAATTAATGAGGGAATAATCGTTATGGCGGCAACGAACAGAATTGATATTCTTGATCCTGCTATTTTAAGACCGGGACGTTTTGACAGAAAGGTCGTAGTAGGAAGACCTGATGTAAAGGGAAGACTTGAAATATTAAATATACATGCGGCAAAGAAGCCTTTGGGCGACGATGTGGATTTGGACAGTCTTTCAAGAACAACTGCCGGATTTACGGGTGCAGATCTTGAAAATCTTTTAAATGAAGCTGCAATTAACGCTGCAAAGAAAAAAAGAAGCTTTATTACACAGGAAGATGTTCAGTACGCATTTGTTAAAGTTGGCATTGGTGTAGAGAAGAAAAGTAAAGTTATATCTGAAAAGGAAAGAAAGATTACCGCATATCACGAATCAGGACATGCGATACTTTTTCATCTTCTTCCGGATGTCGGGCCTGTGCATACCATATCGATTATACCTACAGGTATGGGAGCTGCCGGCTATACTATGCCGTTGCCTGAAAGAGACGAGATGTTTAATACTAAGGGAAAGATGCTTCAGAATATTATAGTAAGTCTTGGCGGAAGAGTTGCAGAGGAGCTTATATTTGATGATATTACCACAGGTGCATCGCAGGATATTAAGCAGGCAACACAGACAGCAAGAGATATGGTTACTAAATATGGATTTTCGTCTAAGCTTGGTCTTATTAATTATGATAATGATAATGACGAGGTGTTTATAGGACGAGATTTAGCGCACGCAAGACCATATGGAGAGGGAATTGCAAGTCAGATAGATGAGGAAGTTAAAAATATAATTGATGACTGCTATAAGCAGGCAAAGAAGCTTATTTCAGAGAATATGGATGTACTTAATAAGAGTTCAGCCCTTCTTTTGGAGAAAGAGAAGATTTCAAGAGAAGAATTTGAGGCACTTTTTGCATAAATTGTATAAGAAGTTCAAATAGGGACAGTGCTTTTGCGGATTGTATTCATAAACAGACGACGCATCGTCAAAATGCACAAAAAAAATTAAATTAATTATGCAAGTTTGTGAACACTTGCGGCGGGTGTAATGATATTATAATTAATGTAAAAACCCCCAATACATTATATATTTTTTGCTACACCCCATAATAAGAGAAATACCTTCTCCGAAAGGACAGCCTACCCCGGCTGTCCTTTTTGTTTTGCGTAAACTTTTTATTGTTGAATAAAATATCGTTTCGTTATAAAATTATATTGATAAGCAAAAATTTAGGAGATTCGCGATGAGAGTTGTTAAGACGGTTGAAGAGCTTGCACTGAACGAAAAGAAAATTTTGTACATGTGTAATACAAGGCCTGTATTAAAAATGCGCGCGTTGTTTAGTGATGCAACAGATGATTACAGAATCCCATCTCAATGTGAACCGGGAGATTTGGTGCGCATAAGGCTTAGAACAGGAAGATTTAATGTTGACGAAGCCTTTTTGTACGTCAATAACGAGGAACATGTTATGGAAAAAGTTTCTCACGATAAATTGTTTGATTATTACGAAGCTGCCATATCGGTTGGCAAACAAAGGCTGGATTACTATTTTAAAGTTATATCGGCAAAAAAAGAATGTTTTTATAATCAGTTAGGAGCCCACAGAGAGCTTAATCCGTACTATAATTTTGTTATAAAGCCGGGATTTAAGGTGCCGGAGTGGGCAAAGGGTGCTGTTATGTATCAGATTTTTGTTGACAGATTCTGTGACGGAAATCCTGATAACAATGTACTGACTGATGAATACAGTTATATAGGTGAGCATGTTAAGCATATTGAAGACTGGAATAAGCTTCCAGAAGCGATGGACATAAGAAATTTTTATGGCGGAGATTTGCAGGGGGTTCTTGATAAGCTTGATTATATAGAGAGTCTGGGTGTGGAAGTTATTTATTTTAACCCGCTGTTTACGTCGCCATCAAATCATAAGTATGATATACAGGATTATGATTATATTGATCCGCATATCGGAGTTATAGTCTCGGATGAGGGTGAAGTGCTTAAAGACGGTGATAATGACAATACACATGCTTCAAGATATATTAACAGAGTTGCCAATAGGAAGAACCTTGAGGCTAGCAACGCATTTTTTGCAAAACTGGTTGAAGAAATCCACAGGCGTGGGATGAAAGTAATAATAGACGGTGTTTTTAATCATTGTGGTTCTTTTAATAAATGGCTTGATAAAGAACATATTTACAGCAGCAGCGGACAGGGATATAAGGCAGGAGCTTATGAGCGGTATGAAAGTCCGTATCACTCGTTTTTTAAATTTTACAGCGATAAGTGGCCTGACAACAATTCTTATGACGGCTGGTGGGGACATGATACACTTCCTAAGCTTAATTATGAAGAATCAAATGAATTAGAAGAATATATTATCAATATAGGTAAAAAATGGGTATCTGCTCCGTATAATGTTGATGGATGGAGACTTGACGTGGCGGCAGATTTAGGATATAGTCCCGAGTATAACCATTTGTTTTGGAAGAAATTTAGAAAAGCTGTTAAGGAAGCGAATCCCGAAGCAATTATTCTGGCGGAGCATTATGGTGACAGCCACGACTGGCTTATGGGAGACGAATGGGATACAGTGATGAATTATGACGCATTTATGGAGCCTGTAACGTGGTTTTTAACAGGAATGGAAAAGCATAGTGATGAATACAGGGCTGACATGTATGGAAATGCAGATAATTTCTTTGGCGCAATGCATCATAATATGGCTAGAATGGGAGCTCAGTCTGCTTATATAGCTATGAATGAATTGTCCAATCATGATCATTCAAGATTTCTTACAAGAACTAACAGAAAAGTTGGCAGGGTGCTTACGCTTGGCTCTGATGAAGCTTCTCGAGGTATAAATAAGGCTGTATTTAAGGAGGCGGTCATTATACAGATGACATGGCCAGGAGCACCTACAATTTATTACGGTGACGAAGCAGGATTATGCGGCTGGACTGACCCGGATAACAGAAGGACTTATCCGTGGGGCAATGAGGATACTGAACTTATCAATTTCCACAGAGACGCAATAAATATGCATAGGAAATATGAAGTTTTAAGAAAGGGTTCATATAAGCCGCTTGTTGCAGAATATAATCTTTTGGCTTATGGCAGATTTACAAAAGATGATGCAATTGTAGTTATTGTTAATAATTCAGATGATGAAAGAAGAGTGAGGGTGCCTGTATGGGAAATAGGCCTTACTCATGCTCAGGATATAGAGCAGGTATTTGTGACATATGAGAATGGTTACAGCACACAGCCTTTGGGATATACATTGACAGATGGCTGGCTGGATATAGGAATAAGAAAGACATCGGCAGTGGTGCTCAAAAAGCTTGGCTGATTAGTTTTAAGTGATTATACAATAAAGAGGTGTGAAAGAAAAAATGGTAAATCAAAGAAAAGACAATATGGAAGAAAAGCCGCAAATAAAGTTAAACCGAAAAAAGCGTATGTGGCATAAGTACAAGAATTATTGCTTTATAGGAGGGGCGGCAATTATTGCGATTATAATTGTTGCTGTTATATTAAAGAGTTGTCAGGGCGGAAATGCTGATAATAAGGAAACACAGCAGCCGACAACACAGTCAGAGACACAGCAGCCGGCAACATCACAGGAAGCTGTTACACAGTCTCAGGAGAGCGAGACACAGACACAGCAGGAGACTGCTACGCCGGCAGTGGCAGAAAAGGCTGAAGTTGTGACGTTTGAGCAGAAAGCTTCTTTTGATGATGCAGTGTTTATCGGTGATTCCATAGTGAGCGGTATTTCTTATTATGGGTTTTTGGATGACAGCAAAGTAGTTGCAAATAATAATATGACAAGTAACCAGGTTGAGGATTATATTGATGAGGCAATGTCGTCTAATCCGGGAAAAGTATTTATAATGGTTGGTCTTAATGATGCAAATTACGGAAACAGAACATCTGATTATGTTGTGGAAAAGATTTCTGACGCAGTGTCAAAGATTAAAGCAAAGAATGCGTCTACAAAGGTTTATGTGCTTTCGATTCTTCCGGTAACGAAGGGATTTGAATCAAAAGACAACGTGGGTGTCAGCCAAAGCTTTATAGATGAGGTTAACAAAGGTTTAAGTGAAAAGGCTGCCTCGATGAATGCTGAATATATAGATGTTGCATCTTCTTATAAAGACAGCGAGGGTTATATGATGAGTGACTGCACAGGTAACGGATTTAACCTTAACACAGGATATTATCCGTTTATGTTAAATAAAATAGCCGGAGCTGTAAAATAATGAAATTTTATGTATTAACTTTATTTCCGCAGATGATAACGGACGGATTGAATACAAGCATAACGGGCAGGGCAATAGCGAAAGGTGCCATGTCCGTTGAGGCTGTTGACATAAGGGATTATGCCGTTAATAAGCATATGAAAGTGGATGATTATCCATATGGCGGGGGCGCAGGTATGGTTATGCAGGCGGAGCCTGTGTGCAGAGCCTATGATGCGCTTGCGGCTGAAATAGGTAAGAGGCCGCGAGTTGTATATATGACGCCTCAGGGACATACATTTAATCAGGATATGGCAAAGGAATTCTCAAAAGAAGAAGAACTTGTAATACTTTGCGGGCATTACGAGGGAATAGATGAGAGAGCGCTTGAACGAATAGTCACAGATTATGTATCTATTGGCGATTATGTGCTGACCGGAGGAGAATTGGCAGCCATGGTTGTTGTTGATGCAGTATCAAGGCTTGTGCCGGGAGTTCTTCACAATGCGGAGTCAGCAGAGACAGAGAGTTTTGAAAACGGACTTCTTGAATATCCTCAGTATACAAGACCTGAAGTTTTTGAAGGAAAAAGAGTGCCGGAGGTTTTGCTTAGCGGAAATCACGGAAAGATAGCTGAGTGGAGACATGAGCAGTCTTTAAAGAGAACAAAGCAGTATCGTCCTGATTTATATGAGGCTTATATGCAGGCTGAAAATAATAAAAAAACAGATATTAATTAAATGTGTGCATGCTGTACACGACAGCTTGACATAAAACTGTTAACATGATACACTTAATACTGTATCTGCCTAGATAGCTCAGTCGGTAGAGCAGAGGACTGAAAATCCTCGTGTCGCTGGTTCGATTCCGGCTCTAGGCATTATTTTAATTTATATAGGACATATTTATAAATTACGGTTAGAGTGTCAAGAACGATATAATGTCGTTTGGCACTTTTTGTCGCTTTATGGGGAATTAAAAATGTATATTTGAATTTATTACGCTGATAGTGCATAATGTATTTTAGAAATTCATTTGTGGGTGATTTAATTATGGGAGAGAAATATTTGCGTGGAAGAGCTGTGATTGATGAACAGCTTAATATCTGTTCTGCGGACGAGCATTTTAATACATTTTTAGGCAATAATGCAATTTATAAGCTTGCAATGTCTGTTCATCCGGGAGACATGAACAGGCTTGATGAGGCACTGGAGACTGTAAACAGGGGAGAAAATACGGTAATTGCGCTCAGAATGGTTGATTCAAACGGAAAATACAGATGGATGCTGATGTCACTTGAGAGCGGTGAATTTTTAATTGATAAATCAAAGACAGTCAATATAGAGATACAGGACATTTCTGCATATAATGAGACAATTCAGATTTTAGAGGGGAAAAATAACAGGTATAGGGAGTATTTCGGCCTGTTTGAAAATCTGCTTTTTTCTTATGATGTTGACAGCGGAAAACTCAGGATATTTATGATGGGTAGTCATCAGCAGATAAATTTTTATAATGGAACGCTTGAAAACTGGAAAGAGAGTAAGCTTGCTAATGATGATATTGACATTAAAAGCCTTAATGCGTTTGAGCAGCTTTATCAGGATATGTCGACAGGTGCACAGAGCTTTACGCATGAATTAAGAATGAGAATGCTTGAAACGTCTGTGAAAAAAGAGTGGTGCGTTATAAAAGGAAAGACAATAAAGGATGGGTATGGCAGATGTCATGTGATTGCAACGGCATCAGTTGTTAATCCGGTGACCGGTAATGCTTCTGATATTTCTTTATTTGAAGGAGAACAGGATGCAGGAACAGATTTGCTTAATAAGAGGGCGATAACTGAATATGTTAAGCGTCTGATTGATGCAAAACCTGATAATAATATAACTATTGCTATTATTGATATAGATAATTTTAAGAATATTAATGACCGATATGGACACATGTTTGGAGATGAGGTTATAAGGGCTGTTGCTGACATTATAAAAGCTGCAGTAGAGGGTAAAGGAGTAGCAGGGCGCATCGGCGGTGATGAGATGTTTATTGTTATTGAGGGACTCAAAACTAATGATGATATACGAAGCGTATTAAGGACTATAAGGAATAATGTTGCGTGGCTTTACAATAATTGTGATGATAAGCCAAATATTACATGTTCAATTGGCTCTGCAACATATCCAAATAATGCAGATAATTATGCGGAGTTATTTAATATAGCCGATAAAATGCTTTATCTTGCAAAGGAAAAGGGCAAAAACAGATATGTAATATATCACTATGATTTGCACTATGGATACATAAATGGTGAGGGTATGCTTAAGGATGAGGAGCTTGCCTTTTATAAATACAGAAAAATAAGTGTTGTAAATGATGTGGTAAATGAATACAGAAAGCTTGGCAAAGAAGGTCTCTTAAGGGTATATGATAAAGTTATGCTTGCATTTGTGTTAGACAGTATTGTTGTGTACGAGAAACAGCCGCAAGAGAATTTGTGTAATGATAATGATGAAAACAGTGTAAACTGGCAGACACATGTTGTATGCGGAGAGTTTCGGTCAACAGATGCAGGTTATCTTGGAAAGGATAATTATATACCAAGTTTTACGGAAGACGGAATTATGGTTATTGATAATATAAATTTCTTTGAGCGTGTGGCAAAAACCGCATTTAAGGAATTGTCCCAGGCAGGTGTATGTCAGGCCATACAGTTTATTGTTCAGGATTGTAATGACAGTTGCATCGTATCTTTTAACAGACATAAGCAGATGAGCAAGTGGAGTGAGATGGATATAATGTATCTTGCAATACTTGGTAATATGATTGGAATGGGTTACAGAGATGATAAATAATTATATTGCGTTAGATATAGAAACTTCAGGTTTAAATCCGGCAAGTGATAAAATAATTGAGATTGGAATGGCGAAAGTAATAGATGGCAGGATAGAAGATAAGTACAGTTGTCTTATTAATCCGCAGGAGATGATTTCAGAAAGGATTACGCAGCTTACCGGAATCACACAGCAGATGCTGAACGATAAGCCTGTTATAAATGACGTTATATTTGAGATAATTGACTTTATGCAGGAACTGCCGATACTTGGACATAATGTTATATTTGATTACAGCTTTATAAAAAAAGCAGCAGTAAATAATAATATTAAGTTTGAAAGACAGGGAATTGACACTCTTAAGCTTGCAAGAAGGCTTCTGCCTGAGGTGGAACATAAAAATCTTGAATACCTTTGCAGATATTTTAATATTGATGCAGGAAACTCTCACAGAGCTTATGATGATGCTGTGAGTGCAATAAAGCTTTTTAATGCACTTTATTGCATAAAGCCTGACGATAACGGATTTGACGAGCTTATAACACTTAACTATCAGGTCAAAAAGGACAGTCCGATTACGCAGGCTCAAAAGAGATATCTTTTAAGCCTTATCGAAAAACATGGTATAATATTGGCACAGGATGTCGAAGCTCTTACAAAAAGCAAAGCATCGAAGCTTATTGACGGTATAATAGGCCAATATGGTAAATAATAAAGTAAATAGTGCAGCGTTACTTGTTAAGATAAGTCTTTAGCTTACTTTCTATCACGTCTTTTGACATTGAATTAAGCTTAGAGGCAGTATCTGCAAGTAATGCTATTTTTTCATATTCGTTATGATTGTGATAATATTCTGCAAGTATCGTATATGTTGCACTTATGTCAGTTTGACATTTAATTGCAAATTCGAGGTATTTTAATCCATCGGCAGTATTGCCTGTTTCCATAAAATATTTGCCGCATGTATGAAGGCTTCTGACAAGTTTTGTATAGTTTTCATCATATGATGATAAAAGTGCAAGGTTTGCCGGGCCATATTTAAGCTTTAAATCTGTGTTGGAAAGTCCTGTAAGGTTAAGTATTCGTTGACCTTTAAGGGACATAATTTCATGGTAGGCAGACAGAGCGGCACAAAACTTATCGGAAGTACCGGTAAATTGACCGCAGGAATTATTTGATGAATTTGACGTAACAGCAGTATCGGTGAGGCCGTAAGTGACAGCAGGGAGATTATCGGGTACAGAAATATAATCAAGATTTTCTATATCCTGTTTTCGCACGTTGTTTGCTTTACGTTCGCGCTCCCAATAGCGCGCTTCGGAAAATTTATCCTTTTTTGAATTTTTTCTAAGATATAATTGAAACACAATGATTAATATTATAAAATAGGGCAATAACAGCTGCATATTAATAAATCCTTTATTTGTATTTGGTTTTGCGGCACTTAAAAGTTTGTGTCTTTCGTGCTGTCTGACAGCAAACTTGTTATGAAAAAAACAGCGCAGAAAAGAGGTTAGTATGATTAATTTAAATAACAAAAAAACAAAGAAAACAATTTCGGCAATTATAATAGTTGTACTTGTTCTGGCTATGGTTGCGCCGATGGTTGTTTCAGCAATGCTTTAATTATGATATAACATTTAAAGCTTTGTGGCAAGAGAGGATAATTGTGAAAAAAGGAAAAATATCTAATACCATTTTAAGCAGGTCAGTGCATAAAATTATAACAAAAAGAAAAGATTCTTTCATAGAAAAAAGACCTGCAGTGGGAATGGACTGCGGCGGTTTTAAGATAAAACATGAAAAGGGCAAGGATACATATGTGCTTACATCTACCGATAACGGTATTAATCCTGTTATAAATGCTGCCAATAATATAGCGGCTTGCGCAGGTAAGCCGGTGTCGGCGCAGATTTCTATAGTTATGCCGGAGTCATGCAGGGAAATAAAGTTAAAAAACTTAATGAAAGATATAGACAGTGATTGCAGGCTGGCAGGCTTTGATATATCGGGCGGTCATACGAGTGTAAGAGGAAGTGTGCTTAAACCTCAGGTTTCGGTTACCGGAATAGGAGTGAGTGACTCTTATAATTTGGTGTCGTACAAAAATGCAGCTCCTGGTCAGCAGGTTATCATGACTAAATGGATTGGCATAGGCGGAATCCAGAAAATCATTGATGAGAAAAAGGAAGAGCTTCTTGAGCGTTTCAGTCAGGATGTGCTTGATAAAGCGTATGCGGGTAGGGAAACTCTTTTAATTGCAAAAGAGGCGGAACTTGCAAAGCAGTCAGGTGTTACTGCTATGACTGATGTATCTGACGGAGGGATATTTGCGGCGTTGTGGAATTTTGCACAGGCAGCAGGCGTTGGCCTTGATATTGATTTTAGAAGTATTCCGGTATGTCAGGAGATAATCGAAATATGTGAACTGTATGATATAAATCCTTATAAGCTTAATTCCACGGGATGTTTACTGATGACAGTGGAATATGGATGTGATATAATAGATACATTAAACAGTCATGGCATATCTGCAAGCGTAATAGGACAAACGACTGCCGGTAACGATAAGATAATCCGCAATCTTGACGAAGTGCGATTCCTTGATGTGCCGGAGCCTGATGAGGTTTATAAGTTTATTGATTAATAATTGTGAGGTGGCGTTGATGAGAGAGCAGATTTTAAATATGCTGGAAAAAAACAGCAGAATAGATTTAAAGGATATGGCAGTGATGCTTGGAATTTCTGAGACTGAGGTCGCAAATGAGATTGCTGATATGGAAAAAGAGCATGTGATTTGCGGTTACAATACTATCATAAACTGGGATAAGACGAGTGACGAAAAGGTAACGGCGCTTATTGAGGTTAAGGTTACTCCGCAAAGAGGTCTTGGCTTTGACAGCATTGCGGAAAGAATTTACCAGTATGATGAGATAACATCGGTTTATTTAATGTCAGGCGGATTTGATTTCACTGTGATAATAGAAGGTAAATCTATGAAATCGGTTGCGCAGTTTGTATCAAGCAAGCTTGCAACTCTTGATGCTGTATTAAGTACATCCACACATTTTGTTTTAAAGAAATATAAGGACTACGGAAAGGTACTTGATGCACCTCAAAAAGATGAAAGGATGCTGGTAACACCATGAGAAATCCATTATCAAAAAAAATCGTAGATATAGAACCATCAGGAATACGTAAATTCTTCGATGTGGTTAATGATATGCCGGGAGCTATTTCACTTGGTGTCGGCGAGCCTGATTTTGATACGCCATGGAGAGTCAGGGAGGAAGGTATCTATTCACTTGAAAAGGGAAGAACCTTTTATACATCAAATGCCGGTCTGATGGAGCTTAGAAATGAGATAAGCTCATATGTTTCAAGAAAATACGGTCTTTCTTATGATGCAGCTAAAGAGATTATGGTGACTGTAGGCGGCAGTGAAGCCATTGACGTTGCACTGCGATGTATGACAGATCCGGGAGATGAAGTGCTTATTCCGCAGCCATGCTATGTTTCATATGTGCCTTGTGCGGTTATGGCAGATGCGGTTCCTGTTGTGATAGAGCTGAAAGAGGAAAATAATTTCAAGCTTACAAGAAAGCAGCTTGAGGAGAGTATAACCGATAAAACAAAGATTTTAATACTTGCATTTCCTAATAATCCTACAGGAGCTGTAATGACAAAGGAAGAACTTGCAGAGCTTGTTCCTGTTATAATTGAAAATGATTTGTTTGTTATATCGGATGAAATTTATGCAGAGCTTACATATGATAACAGACATTGTTCAATTGCCTCGTTTCCGGGCATGAAAGAGCGTACAGTTGTTATTAACGGTTTTTCAAAAGCCTTTGCAATGACAGGCTGGAGACTTGGATATGCCTGCGCGCCTCATAATATAATGGAACAGATGATTAAGCTTCATCAGTTTGCCATTATGTGCGCACCTACAAACAGCCAGTTTGCGGCAGTTGAAGCTATGCGTAACTGTGATGCAGAAGTAAGCAAAATGGTTGAGGCGTATAATCAAAGAAGGAGATATTTGCTGAATGCATTTGAACAGATGGGCATTGAATGTTTTGAACCGTTTGGGGCATTTTATGTATTTCCGTCAATAAAAAAATTCGGCATGACATCAGAAGAATTCTGTACAAAGCTTTTACAGGAAGAAAAACTGGCAGTAGTGCCTGGTACAGCGTTTGGTGCGTGCGGTGAGGGCTATGTAAGAATATCATATGCATATTCTATAGAAAATCTTAAAGTAGGGCTTGAAAGAATAAAAAATTTTATTAACAGAATAGACAGTTAAATATTTAAGATATAAATTTTTAACTGGTGGAGGTACATATGAGTATAAATGTCGAATATATCAATCCATTTTTGATGGCAGCTTCGAACATTATTAAAGATATCTGTCAGATAGAAATGAAAATAGGAAAGCCATATATTAAATCCACGGAATTTGCCGAAGACTCTGTGGTTATAATGATAGGTCTTACAGGAGAGATGCGTGGTCAGGTTATGATAGCACTTTCATGTACAAAAGCCTTGGAAATTGCATCAAGGATGATGATGGGAATGCCTGTTACAGCTCTTGACGACATGGCAATAAGTGCTATAAGTGAACTGGGCAATATGATTATGGGAAATGCGGCTACGATTCTTTCGACAAAGGGAGTTGCAGTAGATATAACACCACCGACAGTCTGCAGGGGAAATATCAAATTTGCGCAGTCTTTTGCAAAAAATATATGTGTTCCGTTAAGCGGAGATGATATTACAATAGAACTTGATGTAGCGGTAAAGGGTTAATAATTATGTTGAATATAGTTTTGCATGAACCGGAGATGCCTGCAAATACAGGTAATATAGGAAGGACTTGTGTGGCTACGGGAACAAGGCTGCACCTTATTGAACCTCTTGGATTTAAATTAAATGAGAAGGCTGTAAAAAGAGCCGGACTTGATTACTGGGATAAGCTTGATGTTCTGGTATATGATGATTACGAGGATTTTCTTAATAAAAACCCAGGTGCCAGGATTTATATGGCGACGACAAAGGCTCATAAGACTTATACACAGGTAAATTACGAGGATGACTGTTATATAATGTTTGGAAAAGAGAGTGCGGGCATACCTGAAGAAATACTTGTAAATAACGAAGAAAACTGCATAAGAATCCCGATGGTTGGTGATATACGTTCTCTTAATCTGTCTAATTCGGTTGCTATTGTATTGTATGAGGCATTAAGACAAAATAATTTTGCAGATATGAATCTTGCAGGAGAGCTTCATCATATGCACTGGAAAGAATAATATAATAAATGATGTGATAAATAATGTAAATGGGCACACTGCCATCACCCAATTTATTGGGTGGATGACGGTGTGCTGTTCTTTTTTGATATAGGAAGTGTAAATATAAATTCAGTTCCGACGCCCTCAGTGCTTATAACGTCTATATTTTCACCGTGAGTTTCAATAATTTCTTTTGTTATTGAAAGTCCGAGTCCGGAGCCTTTCTTATCACGTCCCCTTGATGAATCTGATTTGTAAAATCTATCCCATATTTTTCCAAGATTTTCTTTTGATATACCGACGCCGGTATCTTTGATTGATGTATAGATTTTTTCGCCTTTTTCTTTTACAGTTATGAAAATATAAGAATTTTCCCTGCTGAATTTAATGGCATTGTCAATAAGGTTATATATTACCTGCTGTATCTTGCTTTTGTCTGCATATACAAATGCAGTCTCGCCCGAAAAGGTAAGCTGGAATTGTATGTGCTTCTTTTTGCAGGTTCCCTCGAATGTCTCAATTGTGTGGCGTATAATAGGATTTATATCAAAATTTCCAAGTTCGAGTCTTGCAGCTTTTGCATCGAGGTCATTTAAGGTCAGGATGTTGCTTGTAAGCTTTGTAAGGCGCTCAGTCTCAAAAAGCACAATATTGATGTATTTATTAACCATTTCCGGTGGAATAGTTCCGTCAGAGATAGCTTCGAGATATCCTTTTATTGAAGTAAGAGGCGATCTGAAATCATGAGATATATTTGATAAAAATTTTTGTTGAAATTCATCCATTTCATTTAGCTTTGATGCCATATAATCAAGAGAAACAGCTAACTGACCTATTTCATCGTTGTTGTGCAGACTTATTCTGTATTCAAGATTTCCTTTTCCGTATTCATTGATTGCCTTTGAAAGCACTTTTATCGGTTTATGTATGTTTATTATATACATTCCGACAAAACCGAGACATAAAATAAGCATCATAAGGAGAGTGTAGTAGTTTGTATCAAACGTTGTATACACGCGGTCAGTAATAATTGATTCAGGAAGATGAACAACAACATAGCCTTTCATGACAAATTTATTTGTAATAGGGGCAAATGCGCTTAATGTCTTTTCTTGGAATATACCATAAAAATTCCCTATTGTAGAGTGAGCAGCACCTAATGAATCAAAATTAAAATCTTCAATATTATAAAGTACGCCGTTTTCGTCGGCTCCGTTAGCATATCCTGTATCAAGTATTACGTTGCCAGACATATCTATAAACATAATTCTTGATTCGTTTAGCTTTGAAATCGTTTTTAACTCAAGATTTATAAGTTTTAACCGCTCATTATTAAAATAGTCGGGTGCAAATTCCTGGGCAATTGATACTGCCTGACGGTAAAGATTATCTTCTTCTTCGTCGTGGACATTATTGTAGTCTATTCTGTATATTATTGAAGAAACACCGATAAATCCAAGTATAGATATTGCAATGTAAATACATAAAAATTTTGTAATTAAATTTAATTTCATATTAATCCTCTTGTATTAATACTTATTCTGCATGTGCATAAGTTCTAAAGTCTGCTTTTTAGGACAAATTTGTAACCGATTCCCCAAACGGTATCGAGTGCCCATTTCTCGTGGTCCTTGATTTTTTCACGGATTCTTTTTATATGAACGTCGACGGTTCTTGTGTCACCTATATATTCGTATCCCCATATATTGTCAAGAAGCTGCTCTCTTGTAAATACCTGATTGGGAGATGAAGCAAGAAAATACAGCAGTTCAAGTTCCTTCGGCGGCATTTCAATGTTTCTTCCGTTGTAAATTACAGAGTAATTGCTTAAATTAATTGTGAGGTCAGGATATTCGACACACTGCACCTTTTCTGGTTCGGCGGATTGCGGAATCTGATATCTTCGAAGCACTGCCTTTACTCTTGCGACAAGCTCTTTTGTTTCAAAAGGTTTAATCATGTAATCATCGGCACCGAGCTCAAGTCCCAAAACCTTGTCAAAGGTCTCGCCTTTGGCGGAAAGCATTATTATAGGGACGTTATTATTTTTTCTTATTTCACGGCATACCTGATAACCGTCAATGCCGGGAAGCATAAGGTCGAGTAAAATAAGGTTCGGTTTGTATGATGATACTTCATTGAGTGCACTTTCGCCATCGTAGACAATTTTTGTCTCAAAACATTCCTTTGTAAGGTAGAGAGCGATAAGCTCGGCAATATTTTCATCATCATCTACTATAAGTATTTTTTGTTTTGTTACCATGGCATACTGCCTCCTTTAAAAATATTATTTAAAATCAACTATAGTTACACCGGCATCTCCTTCACCGACCTCACCAAGACGGAAAGATTTGATGTAGGAAACACCTCTAAGATAAGCAGTCACACCATTTCTTAAAGCTCCGGTACCTTTTCCGTGTACAATTCGTACCTGAGGTATTTTGGCTATATATGCATCGTCAAGATATTTGTCAAGACGGGCTATGGCCTCATCTACGGTAAGTCCCAAAAGATTTATTTCGGTTGATATATTTGAGGATTTACTCATTTTAATTTTTCCTGAGCCGGAAGCTTTGGTAAAGTTTTTGTCTTCAGGTTCAACGTATCCTTCAAGAATTTCAAGGTTATTTATTTTCGTCTTTGTGGAAAGCATACCCATCTGTACAGAAATTTCGCCTTTTGAATTTGGTTTGTCGACAACCGTTCCTATAAGGTTCATACTTATTACGCTGACATGCATTCCAGGTTTAAATTCAGATATATCATGAGCCTTGTGGGATTTTGTTTTTGCCGGCTTGACTGCAAGTTTTTCCTGACGTTTGTTCATCTTTTCGCGAACTGCACTGCGCTGCTTTTCAAGCTCTTTAACTGACATACCGTGCTTATTCATGGTCTTAATAGTCTCATCCGCAAATTCCTTTGCGTCGCGCAGTATATCGGCGGCTTTTTCATTTGCTTTTCTTATGATCTTGTCGGTTTTTTCGTCAAGACGCTTTGATTTTTCTTTAAATTCAGCTTTAAGCTGTTTTATTTCTTCTTTGTATTTTGCGATTTCAGCCTGTTCTTTTTCGATTGTGAGTCTGCTTTTTTCAAGATCAGAGAGTAAATCTTCAAAATGTATATCCTGTGAGTTTATGCGCTTTGACGCGTCCTCAATGATATAGTCTGACAGGCCGAGCTTTTTTGATATTGCAAAGGCGTTACTCTTTCCCGGAATACCGATAAGAAGTCTGTAAGTCGGTCTTAATGATGCAACGTCAAATTCACAGCAGGCATTTTCAACGCCCGGTGTTGTGAGGGCATAATATTTGATTTCGCTGTAATGCGTTGTAGCCATTGTTGTGATACCGCGCATGTGCAAATCATTAAGAATTGATATTGCAAGGGCGGCACCCTCTGTAGGGTCTGTTCCGGCACCTATTTCGTCGAACAGTATAAGGCTTTTTTCGTCAGCCTCGTTAAGTATGTTTACGGTCTGCGTCATGTGAGATGAGAAAGTACTTAAGCTTTGCTCAATGCTCTGCTCGTCACCGATGTCGGCAAAAATGTTGTTGAATACAGCAATGTCTGAGTTATCAAGAGCAGGAATGTTGAGGCCTGCCTGAGCCATAAGCGTGAGAAGTCCGACTGTCTTTAAGGAAACAGTTTTACCGCCTGTGTTTGGGCCTGTTATAATAAGCAAATTAAAATCCTTTCCGAGGTAAATATCTATAGGTACGACTTTATCAGGGTTTATAAGAGGATGTCTGCCTTTTTTGATATTGATATTTCTTTCGGTGTTCATTACAGGGCGGCTGCATTTTAACGCTTTTGAGAGCTGTCCCTTTGCAAATATAAAATCAAGAGTAGTAAGAACTGTATAATTAGTGGACAGTTCCTGCGTATATTCGGCTGCGGCAGCACTTAATGAGGCAAGGATTATCTCAATTTCTGCCTGTTCCTTTAATTCAAGTTCTTTTATGTCATTGTTGAGCTTTACGACTGCCGCAGGTTCAATAAATATAGTTGAGCCTGTAGCTGACTGGTCGTGAACCATACCTGAGACCTGAGATTTATATTCAGCCTTGACAGGCAGACAGTAGCGTCCCTGTCGTGTAGTTATGACAAAATCCTGAAGGCAGTTTCGGGTTGACGGTGAATTAAGAATTTTTGTAAGCTCCGTATGAATCCTGTCATTGGCTATTCTCATCTGTCGTCTTATATCGCGCAGATTAGAACTGGCGTCGTCGCTTATCTCGTCCTCGGATATTATACAGGTCTTTATTTTGTTATTAAGCTGTGTCAGAGGCTCAAGAAGTTCAAAATATGAAGAAAGCGAGTCAGCAGTTTCTTCATAATAATTTTTTACATTATAAGCGCAGCTAAGAAGGGAGCTTATTGCCAAAAGTTCATGTATATTTAATGCGCTTCCTACTTCAAGGCGTTTAATTGAAGCTGTTATGTCACGTATTCCTGCAAATGGAGCGGTGCCTTTTGCATAAATGCGGGAAAGTGCATCGTTTGTAAATGACAGCGCATCGTTAATTTCATTTATATCAGTCATAGGAATCAGATTTGCTGCCATATCCTTTGCTTTATCAGAAACTGCGAAGGATACAAGTTTTTCTATAATTTTGTTATATTCAAGAGTCTTTAAAGACTTAAGATTCATAAAAATACCTCTTTTCTTATTAATTCCTGATGCAGAAGAGATTTTCCGGTAAAAGAGTGGCAGGAAATTCTTGTTATTGCAGCAGGGGCTATTTAAATAGTATAATAATGATTACGATGCCACAGGGTCAGATGACCTTGGCATAATAAGCATGATTATATTTATTTTAACGCATATTTGCATTATTAACAACTATGTCATAAAATGTTAATATGTATGGGGTATAATATACGCGAACACAATGAGCCAAGCGGCTTCGAAGCAGACATTTGGCGAATGTGCGCGAACCATGATGAAACGTAGTGAAATCATGGTAAGATGATTGCACGCGAACACTATGTATAGAGAGGCAGACTTTTTGCTTATGAATACAGATAAAGAAAAAAAAGAAGAACAAAGAGAAGAATATTCGCTGTATACGGAAAAGATTGTTATAAATCCGTTTGTAAAGCATAAAAAGTTGTTTGCAGCATTAAAATTAATACTGGGAGCAGTGATATTCGGTGTTGTTGCGACATTTGTCATGTCATTGCTTTATCCGTGGGTGAGTGCACGGTTTTCGCAGGTAAACGAGCAGGATAGGATACATTTACAGATAGATAAGGATCAATATCCGAGTGATGCGTTTATAACGGGACAGATGACTATCGAAAATAGTACTGAGCAGACTCATGACAGTGAAGAGGAAGTGGATTTTAAAAAGGTTATTGAGAAAGCAAGAAAATCAATAGTTACAATAGATGTAAATAACAGCGATGTTGATGCTGCCATGTCAGGCTCAAAAAGTGATACTGAGACTGTCGGACTGGTTATAGGCGAGATGAATGGAGAGTATATTGTTCTTGCAAGCAGTGATACAGGGAATAATGAGGAAGCAAGATATGTAAAAATAAATGATTCAATAGAGGTTGAGGCTTATCTTATAAGTATGGATGAGGAGATAGGTATTTCAGTACTTGGCATTAAAAAGAGTAATATTCCTGATAAAGAGCAGATAAAAATTTCGGTGGCATCGCTTGATAATTCATATATGGTTAAGCAGGGAGATACCGTTATGGCTGTAGGCAGGCTGTATGGTAAAATGAATACTGCAGATAAAGGTCTTGTAACAGGCATAACAACAGAAAGCGGTACTGATTGTGCATATGATGTCATAGATATAGGCATAAAGGCTTCTGATGGAGATTATTGTTATCTGTTTAATACTGATGGAAATGTTATCGGTGTCTCAAGGTATGCAGGTGAGAATTCAAATCTTGAGATAATAGGAATTTCAGATTTGAAATCGCTGCTTGAATTTTTGTCAATAGATTCAGATATTCCTTATATGGGAATAAAGGGGACAAATGTGACATATGCGACATCTTCAAAGTATGGACTTCCGTATGGGGTATATATATCCGACATACAGATAGATTCGCCTGCATTTAATGCCGGAATACAAACAGGAGATGTTATTGTTGAATTTAATGGAAATTCTGTTTTGACAATTCAGACGTTTAGAGAGAAGCTGTATCAGAGCAGCGGCGGAGATGATGTTGAAGTTAAAGTAAAGCGGCCGGGAATTGACGGTTACAGGGAGCTTGATTTTGTAGTTACGTTGTCGGTGCGCTAATGCTGAAACAATCCGTGTAATCATAATTAGTGTGTTTTGACACCCTGATTTTAAAAAGAAAATCATGAAAAAGTAAATAATGATATCAGAGAAATTTAGGAAAGTATGAGGAAAAATTATGCATTTTATTGAGAAGTTTAAAGAGGGAGACAGAATTTCAGATGTCTATCTGTGTAAGTCGAGGTCAACAGCTCTTACGAAAACAGGTAAGGAATATGACAATGTTATTTTGCAGGATAAGACAGGACAGATAGACAGTAAAATATGGGATTTAAATTCAGGTGGTATAGACGATTTTGATGTTATGGACTATGTCGCAATTACGGGACAGGTGACGAGCTTTAACGGAGCCTTGCAGCTTAAAATAGACAGGGCAAGAAAAGCCGGAGAGGGAGAATACATAGTTTCTGATTACGTGCCTTGCAGTAAATTTGATATGGATGAGATGTATATGGAGCTTATGGGATATGTAAACAGCATAAAAAATCCATATATTCTTGCGCTGTTAAATACATTTTTTGTTGAAGACAGCGATTTTATCAGTAAATTTAAATCATTTGCAGCAGGAAAATCGGTTCATCATGCATTTGCTGGAGGTCTCCTTGAACATTCATTAAGTGTTACGAGAATGTGTGATAAAATAGCGTCAAATTATGATTATTTAAACCGCGATTTGCTTGTTGCATGCGGAATGCTGCACGATTGCGGAAAAGTAAGGGAATTTTGTGCATTTCCTAAGAGTGATTATACAGATGAAGGAAATTTTATCGGTCATATCGTGATGGGATACGAGATGGTTATGGATAAAATAAAAGCTATAGAAGGTTTTCCACAGGATCTTGCTTCTGAAATAGGACATTGTATACTGGCGCATCACAGACAGCTTGAGTATGGTTCACCGAAAAGACCGGCAATTGCGGAGGCACTTGCGTTAGCTTATGCAGATGATATAGATGCAAAGCTTGAAACTATGAGAGAGGTGCTTGAAGCAAAGGATACAACTGAATGGCTCGGATACAATCGCTGGCTTGATTCAAATATAAGAAAAACTATAGTTTGATTAGTGAGGATAAGATAAATGGCATTAAAAAAGGACGACTGCGTAACTATTTTGATAGAGGACATAGGAACATCAGGCGAGGGAATCGGAAAATCTGACGGGTATACACTTTTTGTAAAGGATGCCATAATAGGTGATGTAGTTGAGGTAAAAGTAATTAAAGCCAAGAAAAATTATGGCTATGCGAGACTTTTAAAGGTAGTTACACCGTCAAAGGACAGAGTGGCACCGGTGTGCCCTGTGGCAAAACAGTGCGGGGGCTGTCAGATACAGGAAATGTCATATGAGGCCCAACTTAAATATAAAGAAAAGCTTGTTGCGGATAATCTTAAAAGAATCGGGGGAATTTCTGATTTTGAGATGTATCCTGTTATAGGCATGGAAAAACCTTTTAATTATAGAAATAAAGCTCAGTTTCCCGTTGGGCTTGATAAAAATGGCCGCATAGTTATGGGGTTTTATGCAGGAAGAACCCATTATATTATAGAAAATACGGACTGTAGGCTTGGTGCAGAAATAAATAAGCAGATATTGGAGCTTGTCCGCAAGTATATGCAGGAGTGTAATGTAACACCATATGATGAAAACAGCAATTCAGGAATTGTAAGACACGTGCTTATACGAATGGGATTTCATACGAAACAGATTATGACATGTCTTATTATTAACGCGGATAAATTACCTAAGCAGGATAGACTGGTTGACAAGCTTAAAAATATTCCGGGAATGACATCGGTAATGGTTAATGTAAATAAACAAAAAACAAACGTTATTCTCGGAAAGCATTGTGAAACTTTGTGGGGGAAGCCATATATTGAGGACAGCATATGCGGAATTATGTATCAGATTTCTCCGCTTTCATTTTTTCAGGTTAATCCGGTTCAGACAGAAAAACTTTACCAAAAAGCACTTGAATATGCTGAACTTACCGGAAATGAAACTGTCTGGGATTTATATTGCGGCATAGGTACAATTTCTCTTTTTCTTGCAAAAAATGCAAAGAAAGTTTACGGTGTCGAGATAGTGCCGCAGGCAATCGAGGATGCCAGAAATAATGCAAAACGAAACAATATAACTAATGCAGAATTTTTTGTGGGAAAGGCAGAAGAAGTGGTTCCTGCCTTTTATAATGACATGAAAAAGAAAGCTGCCGTCGGTGATTTGCAGGCGCTTTCAAGCATAACGCCTGATGTTGTAGTAGTTGACCCGCCAAGAAAGGGCTGTGAGCAGACTCTGCTCGATACGATAATAACAGCCTCACCAAAGCGTATAGTGTATGTGAGCTGTGACGCTTCAACACTTGCACGTGATTTAAAATATCTTTCAGAAAATGGGTATAAGGTTGTGAAAGTGCAGCCTGTGGACCAGTTCGCGCATACGGTGCATGTGGAGACGGTTGTTCAGTTGCAAAGAAAAGGGACTGATTCAGCATATTAAATAAGGGAAAATAAAAGAAAACAGAGAAAAGTGGAAGACATTAGAGTATATTCATTTAGGTATGAGGAATACGATAATGTCTTTTTTGAATTTGATGCAGACATAAAAAAGAAAGGTGGTATATGGTGATAATAGAATCAAGAAGGAAAAAGACACTTGGGAATTAGAATGATGAGAGGCTTCGTTTTAATGGCTTCCTGGACAAGATATTGAGATGGTGAAAAAGAATGTATCATGGGAATATCATGTTTACTATAAAATATATATGCGTTTTATTATGATTTAATATTTGAAGAAATATTAAAGTGCCATCAAACGAAAGGCAATAGGTTGGAATTTGGAGCCGAAGAAATGACATTAGATGATGTGGTGGACTTAATTTATTTAGCTATCAAAGCAAGTCAATAAATTAAAAATCAAAATGTATTTTAAAGAGCAGTGTAATATGTTAGAATTATACAAAGTAGATTTTATTGCAGCGTCAAAAATGTATATTGACAAGCTACTTTGCTAATTGCTAATGCATATCATCATGCAAAGCATTATGATATGCATATTTGACTTGTGCATTCTCCGGTGCAAAGCGTATCAGAAACGGAGGTTATTATGAAAGACAAAAACAATGTGGAAAATACAAGGCAATTATTAAATACCACCTTTATATGGAAAGAAAAGCTGTTATATTTAAATGGATTCACATCTGTAAAAGCTGTGAATCCTTGCCTGCGGCTTTTTGTGCCCTGCATCGGCCGGTTCTTTTGAACTATGCTGTGCAGGGCACTTTTTACTTTATAGAGTGGGGTTGAAACACCATGATTATAATTAGACAGATTGTTTCGTGTTTTGCAAAAATATAATGTGTGAGGATGCGAAATGCTGACAGAATAAGGAGGAGAATAAGTGTTTGAAGATTTTTATGAAAGATATGAAGACGAGGAGCATGAAGTTATTGTATTGATTGAAAATGTTCTTGGTGCAGGTAAATGCAACAACTACTGGGCTATGACAGCTACAACGCTTGGAATGGTGTTTTGTGAAAACGGGAAGGAGGATATTAGAAGAGGAAGATTGGGATGGCCCGTTACAGATGAAGAAAGAAATGGTGAAAAGGGTTGGAATCTTTTTAGAAAGGGTCAGATTTGCAGAATAAGAGTCAGAAAATTATCTGAGAAAAAGCTTCCGCAGGGCGCAGAAACCCAAGAAATTAATTCATGGTGCCTGACAGAAGTGTTGGAGGCTAAGACAGAGTGTCGGGAGCTTGAAAAGCTTTGGGAAGAGTATATTAAGCCGGTAGAAATTGAAAATGATGTGCTTGGAATATTAACGTTGAATAAAGAGCTGGATATGTTTGAGGGGGAAATTACTCTGGATGAGGAAAAGGTTCTTTTGTATTTAGAGGTTGATGCACAGGATTGTTCATCATGGAACAGCGCGGCAGCTAATGCAGCAGCTTTCGTATCTGACTGGAAAAATAAAGACAGACAGGTGAGAGCATTTGCAGCAGGCGAGCTGACGGAGCTTGCTAATGAATGGCAGGAAGATGATGAGAATGCAGGGGATATTACCGAAGATATTTTTGCACAAAGAATTTCGGTCTCTGAGATGTCTTTCACATCAGACGGTGATTTTACAGCTTATTACAATGATGATGATATGTTTTGGGGACATGCTGTTGAGATTTGCGGCAATATTGAAACTGGCTTGGAAAGTGCCAACATTGCAGGATAGAAGAAATAAGAAATTAATTTTAGAATTGGAGGAATTGCGTATGTATATTGAAAAATACCATGGTAACGATATTGGTGGCACTGATGTAAATACACAGGATTTGGAGGAGCTGATTATTGAGTGGAATGATAATGAAGAGTACCAAAAAATTGTTGACGCTTTGGAAAGAATACCGGTTAATGAACGTACGCCTGAACAGGACAGCGAATTGGCAAAAGCATACAACAATATTGCGGTACCCGATAACAGGGAACTGCTCAAAAAAGCAATCGCTTTATTGGAACCGCACGAGGAATATTTTGAGCGGGACCATTGCTGGAATTATCGCATGGCATTTTCTTATTACTATCTTGATCAGGAGGGAGTGGCGCTGAGGTATTTTGAGAAAGCTTTGGAGGCTCGTCCAGGAGATGAGGATACTGAGGAGTATATTGAGGATTGTAAGAAGCGTATCAGTCTGCCAAGGTTTGGAATGAATTTCAGGGAAAGAACGACAGAGGCGTGGAAATGTTTTACTGATAAAGAGGAGGAGCTTCGTCATATCATGGATGAAGATAAAGAAAAACGACGTGGAGAAGAATTGA
Source organism: uncultured Eubacterium sp. (assembly GCA_900552795.1). Lineage (GTDB taxonomy): Bacteria > Bacillota > Clostridia > Lachnospirales > Lachnospiraceae > Lachnospira. Next base: position 13,000 of record USBB01000008.1, on the reverse strand, counting down.
TAGAGAAATGCGGAGAAATTTTGGAGATTGCATTTTATGATGTTTCTTTTGAGATGGGGTATAACGGTGAAAAATATGAACTGATTCTTACACCTGAGGGAGATAAGGTTAAGCTGTTTGAACTTGTATATTTTGTCCGTCATGTCCCTGAAAGTCTGCTTGATAACTGGAATATTTTGGTGGGGCGACAGGCTGATGAAAATATCGGTCTGCATATAGATGAGACAGATATCAGCGGTGAGGATGTGCAGGTCTGGTTAGAACCGGTCGACGAGCACAATATTGCTCTATCGGTATATTGTGAGAAACTGCTTCCATTATTAGAAGAAAACGAGGGTAAGGCATGGTGGATACTTACGACTTTGACAGACCAGGTTCTTGGTGAAATCTCTCATATGAGATATATTTATTCTTTTGATGTCTTAACATCTGCAAAAAAAGATGAGGCAGTTAAGCTTTCAAAGCTTCCTGAAAAAATGAAAGATATGGGATTTGAGCTTATCAATGACCCTAAAACTTATCTGGAAGTTTATAACGCATATGAAATGAAACCGGTTGAAGATGCGGATGCTGACTGGAGATTTGATACGATTGTCGGAAGTACATGCTGTGCTCCTATTGTTCAAAACTATCTTATCGGTGATGATGAATATATTGATATGCTTCATGCAGATGGCGCAGTTGCAGGATTTTTGTGCTATCCGCTGGGTGTATTCACCGGAGAGGACCGCAGCAGACAGATTTTTGATTTTAGGGATAAATTGGAGGAAAAGCTGGCAGGCGAATCAGATATACTTACATTAACCGGAGGTGCAACAGGAGTAAACTATGGTTATGTAGATTTTATTGCATGGGATTTGGAGGCTGCTTTACATGTGGCCAAGGAATTTTTTGAAGAAACTGATATTACTTGGGCAAACTTTCACACCTTCAGGCGTAGTGCAGGCACAATAAATCTTAAAAATACAGACAATAAATCAGATAATGAAGGAGAAAAATTTGCCGGCAGTGAAACTGAACAGGAAAGCAGCAAAGGGGGTTTTGTGGGATTTGTTCTTCTATCCCAAGAAGAGTGGAATAAAGAACAGTTTATTTGTGATATGAAAGAGAAATGGGATATCACAATAGATGAAGATGATAAAAATGAAGAAAAAAGAGGTGACACGTTAGTTTTTGAATATGAAAATATGCTTGGGGTAGTAAGTCTCATGCCTGCGCCTGTTCCAGACGGTGAAGCAGAATTAAATGCCGAAAATAACTACATGTGGCAGGAGGCAGTAAATGTTGCCAAAGAACATAAAGCTCATATTATGGTGGCTGTACTTGGCAAAGAGGAAGACGTTTTGAAGCGCGGCAAATTTTATACAAAATTAGTAGCAGCCTGTTGCCGCCAAAAATATGCGACAGGTGTTTATACAAGCGGCGTGGTATTTGAGCCGCGATTCTATGAGAACTTTGCCGATATGATGAAAGATGGTGGACTTCCTATATTTAACTGGATATGGTTTGGATTGTACAGAAATGAAAAAGGTGTCAACGCTTATACATACGGTATGGATGTATTTGGAAAAGATGAGATGGAGGTTTTGAACGCAGATGCAAGTCCGAGTGAAGTGCGTGATTTTTTGGCAGGCATTGTAGGATATGTATTGAAAAGTGATGTGGAGCTTCATGATGGTGAGACAATCGGATTTTCGGCAGATGACATACACAAAATAACAAGAAGCGAAGGCGTTTCTATTCCCGGTATGACCCTAAAAATCTCATATGAACCGTCATAAGATGTAATGGAAATTTATTAAGGGATTATAAAATAGTAGGACAGACAGAAATTTTAATAATACTGATAGTATAAAAAGCATTAAAAGAAACAATTTTATATACCAAATAGCACGGATTTACTACTAAATAGCACATGAGCATTGATTTGATATTAGAAAAATGCTAACGTGTAATAAAAGTTGTGGAATTGAAAGGAAAGCAAAATGAAAAAAGATTACATATGATTATAATTTATATCCAATTTTTAATAGGCGCTCAAGCTCTCCTGCATAAAATGGAGAGCTTTGGCGCCTATTGCTTTGCAAACTGTACACACACTTAAGAGATGCGTAACCGCAGGCATTCTTATTTTATAACAATCCTATACTTCTAAGAATCAGTACTGATATAAATAATGAAAAGATTGAGGCGATTGAGGTCCAGACGACAAGCTGTCCTGCAAGTACGCCGTCATTGTCCATTTCCTGGGCCATAATTGCGCTTGAGACTGCTACAGGCGAACCAAAAAGTGCAATTAATGACGGATAAACGGTTGCATCAAAATTAATAATATTTGTGTAGCGCGATAAAATTACTGCAAGGCCTATCACAACAAAAGGAACAATCGCAACTCTGAAAGCTGTTCCGATGATAATTTGTTTAAGCATACCTCTGACTGCTGAAAAATCAAACATGCCGCCTAATATAATGAGTGCTAAAGGAGAGCTGATTTTTGCAACATTCTTTATAGCTGTATAGAGGAAAGGCAGGCTTTCTGATAAAGAAAATACCGGGTTACCCGACTCGTTTACAGGAATCAGAGAGCGTATGCCGAGGCATATAAGGCCGCAAACCACACCTATAATAAGAGGATTTTTTGCAATTTTTACAAGAACATCTTTTAAATTTGCCTTTTTGCCATTTTCACTGCTGACAAACATTGTAAGAGAAATTACAGCAAGTATGTTAAATGTTGGTATTGAAAATGCGCTTAGTATAGTTGCAATTCCGACACCAGCCGGGCCGCCAAGTGATTCTGCAAGCGTAAGACCTATGATTGCAAAATTTGAGCGGAATACGCATTGTAATATAACGCCTTTCTGTCTGTAATCAGGGATTGTAAGTTTTACAACTAAAAGTCCAAGTAAAAATACTGCAACTATACCTATTTCAGAATAAACGACTACAGACCAGTCGATTTCTTTAAAAGATTGAATTCCGTAAACATTGGTAAAAAGCAGGCATGGAAGAAAGATGCGGAAAACAAGCTTATTTCCTTTTTTAAACCATTCCTCCTCCAAAAAGTGTTTTTCTTTTAATATGTAGCCTAATAAAATTAAGAGAATAATAGGCAGAATTGCATTAAGGGCAAATAATAAAGTATCCATTTTTTCTTCCTTTCAATTAATTATATAACTGTAAAAGTGTCGCTGACGATTATCAGGACCGCTAAGTTATTTTACCAAACAAAAGTAATATGCTAAAATAGAAAAATAAGAAAAAATGTTTCAATTTGAAACGAATGGAGATTAAAATGCGTGTTTTGTTTGTTAGTACTTATGAAAAAATGAGAATAGAAATAGAACGTCTTAGAAATGAATTTAAAAAAGATGAAATAGATATAATTGATTTACAGCAGATGTCAAAGCAGGAGGTTGTTGAATATATAGAAAACGGAAACTGTGAGATAGTTATTACGAGAGGCGGAACTTACCGATTTGTCAAGGACAGAACAGAAAAACCTGTAATTCCGATTTATGTAACGGTTTATGACATTATTAATGTTTTGGATTTTTCTAATATTGAAGACACTCTATTGGTTGGAGTGAAAGAGACTATGGAGTATGCCAGTAAAATTAGTGATTTAACAAATATAAAGCTCAATGTTTTGTCATTAAACCGGCATGAGGAATTAGAGGAACATATAGGGCAGATTCGTTCTTATGGGAAAATATATTCGGATTACAGCAGTTTTTTATTTTTGCAGAAGTACGGTATATCATGCAATTTAATTGAATCGTCATATGAATCTATTAAAGATGCTTATTTGAAAGCAGAAAATTTATATAATGAGCTGTTTAAGCTGCGTCAGCAGGAACACATTTTAGATGCCTATCTGCTTGACGAAAATAAAAATGTATATTTGTATATAGGCAAAGAACTATATATGAAAAGAATTACTAATACATTATTTCAGGAAGAGATAGAAAAGCAAATCAAAAATTCGATGGATTCTTTTATTAATGGAAAATATCAGGAAAAATGTATTTATAAAAATCAGTACTTCATTAAAATATACAACCATCATTTTAATGCGGATAACAAGCGCTTGACCGCAATTAAGGCGCAGTTTATAAAATATTCAAAAACGCTGGCGGATATGACATATCAGATGAAGGAAATATCTGATTATAATATAGTTGATGAAGAGATGGAAAAGATTTTATTATATGCGGCAAGTTCTCTTCCGATAGTAATTTCATCTTTGGATGAGGTTTTAAAACGTAAAGCATTTTATGAAATTATTGAAAATTCAGATTACAGGGATTCAACACCGTTTTATATCAGGTTTGATATGTGCACCGATAGGGAAATAAAGAGACTGTTTGAGGATGAAAATTCGGTTTTAAATCTCATTGGACATGTTATTATTTTGGAAGGAATGGAGTCGCTGTCTGCAATTTTAAAAAAGCAGTTTCAAAATTATTTTCTTGATTCCAGAATATTTGCTGTCAACAAAGTAATATTGTCAATCAACAGACAGGAAATATTGAAGGAAATTTTAAATGCTGTGCCGTATCATTATGTATATATAAGCAGTTATTATGAACAGCCGGATAAAAGAAAAATAATCAGGAGAAATTTGCAGAATTATGAAATTGATGCTACAGAAGAAAGAATAGCAGCACTTGAAAAAATAAAATTTGCAACAGAAATGGATTTGAAGCGGGCACTTGCGAGCGAAGATGTATCAGACATAAACACAGATTTTAAACAAAAGGCAGATGAAGGTTTGCTGGAGCGTGTTAATACAGAATATGTATTAAAAATTCTTAAAGAAGAAAATGGAAACCGCACGAAAGCAGCGCAAAAGTTGGGAATCAGCAGGACGACGCTGTGGAGAATTTTAAAGAAGCTTTATTGAGCGGAAGGGAGCAGCTGTTTATTTAATTGCAGCGGGTGAGGTAATGAAATCAGAGGATTTATTTAAAGGATGGGACGAGACAATTATATGGTCATGTTTGCAGGGGGTAATGGGAGAAATATACACAAATGCTTCAAATGATGCAGCTGTGGCAATGCTTGGTGATTTTGCTTTCTATTCAGGAAGGCCGAGTGAAGAATTAGTCAGATTCAAGCCCAAGAACTGTGTGCAGGATTTTATTATTATGGTACCTCAAAATGAGGGGTGGGCGGCTTTAATTGAAAAATGCCATAAGGATAGGGCAAAAAGGGTCTCAAGATACGCAATCAAAAAAGAGAAAGATATTTTTGATAAAGATAGGTTGAAACAGGCTGTTTTAGAACTTCCAAAAGGATATGAATTAAGGCTGCTTGAGGAGAACGAATATAATTTGTGTAAAAACAGCAGCTGGGCCAATGATTTGGTATCGCAGTTTAAGGATTATGATACATATAAAAGTTTGGGATTGGGTGTGGTAGCCTTTTATGGTACACAATTAGTGTCGGGAGCTTCATCATACAGCAGGTACAATGAAGGTATTGAGATTGAAATCGACACAAAATGCGGCCATAGAAGAAAAGGTCTGGCATATGCGTGTGGGGCAAAGCTTATTTTGGAGTGTCTGGAAAGAGGATTATATCCCAGCTGGGATGCACAAAATATGTGGTCAGTGGCGCTTGCGGAAAAGCTCGGCTATCATTTTGATTATGAGTATGCTGCATATGAAATAAGGTGGTATTAGGATTTTTTAGAATCAATTTTGCGGTGGCAAAAACAGTATTTTTGTGGTATGGTTTGTATAAATACAGCGTGGTAAATTACATTGATGCAGAAAAAAGAAGTTTATTTGACGCATGTGCGGGTTTTTCTTTGTCTGATTGCAAAAAAGCTGCTGAAATAAGGAGGGTTTATATGAGATATAGGATTAGTGATTTGGCTAAGCTATTGGATGTGTCAACTAATACTGTAAGAAGATATGAAGAAATGGGATATGTTAATTCTGTAAGAGATGAGAAGAGCGGATACAGATATTATGATGATGACAGTATTTTTGGAATTACGAATACAAAGCTGCTTAGAAAATATGGATTTTCCCACAATGAGATAGAAGCTTTAATGAACTGTAATCTGGCTCAGACAATAGAGTCATATGAACAAAAGATTAAAGAGTTGGAACACAAAATTGAATTTATGACTTATGTTAAGAATCGTATGGGCGGTGATTTACAGCTTATGTATAAGGCCCAATCAGAGGAAAAGGTTTATGAAAAGGTAAATGTAGGATTTAATTACGTTTTATATAAAGAAGGAGACAGGCTGTTAAAGGAGCCTGAAAGGCTTAAGAAGGTTCAGGAATTTTTATATGATTCTCCTGAGATACAAAGGATATATGTGATGCGTAAAAATGATGTTGAAAGCGGAAATATGCACAATATAGGAATCGGATATGCGATAAAGCAAAGGGACATGGAAAAATACGGAATGACGGAGAACGAATATACCGAAAGTTATCCTCCGAAAGAATCTATTATGTCTGTTGTCAAAATGCCTATGTCAAACAGCAAAATTACTGAAATTCCAAATTGTGATTTAAAGGAGATGATTATTGGAAAGCATTTGAGATATATGGATAAGAATAATTTAAAAATTGCAGGGGACCTTTTGGCTGTGCTTATAACGAGGGCAGTTGACTGCGGCGAGGATATACAGTATATGCTTGTAAGTATTCCTGTTGAACAAAAATAAAGCTTTATTTTTTGCTTATGTATGATTGTTTTAAACATTATATTGTGAAAAATACACAAAAAATAAATTACAAATTGATTAAAATTACGAAAAATTAATAAAAACTTGACTGTGACATGGTGTCAGACTTTATAAATATATTATAAAGGTGCTATGGGAGTATGATTAGCGCGATATTATAATAGTAGGAGGTTTGACACTATGGAAAAAAAGACAAGAAAACGTTTCAGTCTTATTTTGGCCATTGTGCTTTTATCTGTAACATGTCTGGGGAATACGGCATTTGCAGGTGTATTTGCAGCAGGCTCACGTAAGATTGATGTTTGGGATTTTGGTGGTGTTGAGGAAAGCAATACAGAGCTTTACAACAATAACATCACCATGGAAGGGATGAAGGCAACAGGCTCTGTCGGTAACGGTGGATTGTTTGTGGGAGGCACAACAACATTTGGTGACCTCACATTAACTCATAATGCAAAGGACAGATGGTATTCGGCTGCGGAAGGCAGTTATGGTATTGGCAATGCTTTAGCAATAGCAAAATATGATGATGGTTATACTGCTAATGGCATGTATTATGCAAATGGTACGGGAGGCGAGACAAGAAGACATATTACTGTGGCTAATGTAAAGGCCGGTGATAAGTTCCTTGTTTACATGGGTTCAAGTAACTCGGCACAGGGTGTTTTACATTTCACATATATGGACGAGGGTGCTTCTCAGGATGTGACAGCGTCATTTACAAATAAGGGTGCAAGATATGAATTTGTAGCACAGCATGACGGTACATATAAGATTTGGACCGAAGGAGCTGCAGGAAAGCCTTGCTACAACAGAGTTGTAAGAATTCCGGGTGTTGAGGTGTCAGGTGTTATCGATTTGGGAGATACACAGGCTTCAGGCTATAAGGTAATTTTTTCAAGCGATGTAACAGGTTATGAGACGGAAGCCGTATTAGATGGCAATAAATTCTCTGTTGTTCTGGCAGCAGATGAGCAGTATACGGCAGCTCTTACAGGTGCAACAGGCTTTGGTTTTACTAATGATACAAAACAGGTAAAAACTGAAATTAGCGATGTGCTTACAGGTAAAAATGATGTAACGCTTAAGGTTGAAACTAAGTCAACATATACTTATTCAGGAAAGCTTACGGGCTTTGCTGCTGATTATGATATTTCAAAGCTCAGTGTAACTTTAGTGCCTCCGAAGGATTCACTTGCAGATGACGTTACGGTTCCTATTGCGTCAGACGGTTCATTTAGTGTCGTTCTGGAGCCGGACGTGGAATATACTGCAGTTCTTGGTGGAGTTAATGATTATGAAATAGTTGAGGGAAAAACTATTGTTGATAATAAAAATCATACATCTGATATCAAGGTGGCTCTAAAACCGGTATATGCAGTTTCAGGCGGTTTTCTCGATTTGGCAAAGGGAGTTACCGTATCTGATATCAAATTTACAAATGTTGAAGACGGTTATGTATATTCGGGAACTGTTGAGGCTGACGGTTATAAGGCACAGTTAAGAGATGGTTCTTATGCAGTGTCTGTAACTGTTGAGGGATACAGAACTAATACACATGTAGTGGTTGCAGGCGGTGAGGTAAAAAAGGATATTCTTTTTGTATCAACTTCACAGGAGCCTCCAAAGGAATTGGTTAAGGATATTTATGTAGGTTACGAAGATAAGGGTGATTTAAATTATGATACTGTAAATGAGGCGGTTGCTGCCTGCAAGGCAATGAATCCTCAGTCAGAGGCAGACAGAATTACGGTTCATATTGCTTCGGGTACATATCGTGAGCAGATTATTATAGATACACCATATATTTCATTTGTAAATGACTCAGAAGATGAGGTACTTCTGACATGGTATTATGGTATCGGATATAAGTATTACAGTGCAGATGAGACAGGATATTATAATCCTGAAAATGCATATGACAAGTATGATAAGAAGACAGTTTCAAAGTGGGGCTGTTCAACATACTTAAAGAGTAGTGCTACAGGCTTTAAGGCTGACGGTATTACATTCGAGGCTTCATTTAACAGATATATAACAGATGAAGAGCTTGAGGACGGAGTTGAGCTTAGCGGCGGAGAGGCTATTACAGTTGAAAGAAAATATGGTGTCGACGTAACTTCAAAGGCTGCTACAGAGAGAGCTTCGGCTATGGCTGTTGAGGCTGATAATGTAGAATTTACAGACTGTGCATTCCTTGGAAGTCAGGATACATTGTATACAGGCGCAGTTGACATTTATTTTAAGAATTGTCTTATTGAGGGTAATACAGATTACATTTTTGGTGACGGTGATGTGGTATTTGACGGTTGTGAATTGAGCTGGTACGGATACAGTACAGGCGGAGTAGGCGGTTATATCACAGCGCAGAGACCGACAACACAGAACGGTTACATTTTCAGAAACTGTACAATTACAGCAAATCCGGAGCTTCCGGTAAAACCGGGTTATTTCGGAAGACCTTGGGGAGCAGGCGCAAAGGTTTCGTTTATTAACACAAAGATTGAGGGAGACCTCATTGTAGATGAAGGCTGGACAGAGATGAGCGGCAATAAGCCTCAGGGTGCAGCTTATGTTGAATACAATTCAGTTAAGACAGACGGAACAAAGGTAGATACTTCTAAGCGTGTGGCAGGCACAGGCGTAGATGTGGATATCAATGCAGTTAATGATTATGTAAAGAGTTTTGCGGCAGGAATCGGTTCGTCATCTTACGTGGAAGAGGATGCAGAAGTAAAATTTGCGACAATTCCATATGTGGTTGATAATGGTGATATAAATGCTCCATATCCGGGACATACATTGACAGTTGGATATTCGCTCGGAGCTGCAAACGATGCAAATGATGCTTCGGTTATCCGCTGGTATATTGTTGACGGAGACAATGAAACCTTAGTTAAATCATCAACAGCAAATTCAGATGTAACATATAAGATTACGAAAGATGCTATAGGAAAGCAGATTAAGGTTGTTGTGGTTCCTGAGACATTAGGCGGTAAGAGTGCAGAAGTAAAATCTTATACAGTTGAGGCGACAGTAAGAGACGGTTATGAAGATCCGTCGGGCGGCGGTTCAGACATCACATTGGGAGATGGCGTTAACATTTTCCTCGCAGGTGATTCGACTGTTAAGGATTATTCAGCTGCCGGTATGTACATGAATGGAAAACCTCAGATCGAGGGCTCATGGGGTGAATTTTTACAGACATTTTTTGATGAGTCAAAGGTTAAAATCCAGAACTATGCTAATGGCGGAAGAAGTACAAGAAACTTTATTAATGAGGGTTCATTAGACAAAATAAAAGAAAATATTAAAGAGGGTGACTATCTGTTCATTCAGTTTGGTCACAATGACTGTGCTAATGGTTCGGGTTATCTTGAGGACAGATATGTTCCGTTGGGAACACCTGACGCAAACGGTATTTTCCCTACAACAGAGGGTAAGAAAGTTCCTACACCGGATTCACTTGTAGGCAAATACGGTGATACATTCTATTCATATGACTGCGGAGGTACATTTAAATGGTATCTTATGCAGTATGTTGAAGCAGCAAGACAGGTTGGTGCTATACCAGTTCTTGTAACACCTGTTTCAAGATTGTATTACACACAGGATGGAACAATAAGACCGCATCATGATTCTACAGACACAACAACAGGTACATATGTTTCAAGCAACAATGCTTATGTGACAGCATACAAGCAGCTTGCACAGGAACAGGATATACTTTTGATCGATGCATTTGAACTTACGAAGACAATGTATGAGAAGGCATATAAGGATGACGTGGACGCAGCTAATGGTAAGTCAGAAATCGGATCACAGGCAATGTGTCCGGGTGACAGCACGCACAGCAGTAAGCTCGGCGGTTTTTTAAGCGCAGGTTTGATTGCACAGACAATTCAGGGACTTGACCTTAATATTTCAAAGGTGGTTGATATACCGACACAGGTTGCAGGTACACTTCCTGACGGACAGCAGCCATTTACGGTAAATGGCAAGGGAGAACTGACCGCATACACAGCGGACGCTGACGGTAAATATGTAGTTTCGGCAGATTACTGGCAGAAATATGGTCAGGATCTAATTGATAAAATAGGTGAAGTTCACGATGAATTAAATGCTGCGGATCCGGAAAAACCAACGGACCCAGAGAAGCCAACAGAACCAGAGAAACCAACGGACCCAGAGAAGCCAACAGAACCAGAGAAACCAACGGATCCGGAAAAACCAACAGACCCGACAAAACCATCAGAACCTGATACAGAAAATCCTACAGATTCTGAAAGGCCGACAGAGCCTGATACAGGAAATACATCAGACCCTGAGAAACCGGCAGAGCCTGATGCAGAAAATCCAAAGACAGGAGATGAGGCTCAGGTATTGTTCTATCTTACACTTTGTGTAGTGATGATGGCAGCGGGACTTTTGGTTTATGTAAAGAAGAGAGGTGTGACTAAATGATGTCAAAAGTAAAACGTATATGGCGTAAGATGGCCGTCATAGTGTCAATAGCTTCAATGCTGGCAGTGACACTGATAGGAGCGGGGCTTGGCAATGTTTTTGTAAAAGCCTCAGATAAGGCGACAGCGTGGGTAATAGGCGACTCGACAGTAAGCAGCTTTAGTGACGCTTATTATTATCCAAGATATGGCTGGGGTACACAGCTTGAGTATTATTTTGATGATACGATAGCAGTTAATAATCTTGCTTTATCAGGAAGAAGTTCAAAGAGTTTTACAAAAGAAGCAAATTATTCAACTTTAATGAATGGAATGAAGAGCGGTGATTTTCTTTTTGTAGGCTTCGGTCATAATGATGAGAAAGCAGAAGCTGACAGATATACAAATCCGAACGGAGATTACAAAACAGAAGGCTCATTTGCCAATTCATTATATGTAAATTATATTAAACCGGCACAGGAGAAAGGTGTAACAGTTGTTCTTTGTACACCAATCGTAAGAAGAAGCACAACAGGAGATTGGAGTAATTCAAATCTTCATATTACTTCAGGTACTGAAGGGTATCCTGGTGGTGATTACAGACAGGCAATTGTTAATCTTGGCAAAGATTTAGGCATTGCGGTTGTAGATATGACAACTTTGACTAAGGATTTATATACAACTCTTGGCGTTGATGAGACAGTTAATTTACATGCATGGACATCTTCAAAAAAAGAAAGTGTTGATAATACACATACTAATATATGGGGTGCACGTTACAATGCATATTTGATTACCAAGACAGTTAAAGAGTTAAATGTGGCTGGACTTGCTGAACATATCAAGTCGTCAGATGCGCCTAAAAAAGAAGATACATTAGTTAAAAATCCTAACTATGTAGAGAATGACTATTCAGATCAGCTTACACCAAGTACAATTTGGAAAGATGCAGGTATTTGGAAGGGTACAGTATTTGGTGATGTTGGTGGTAATCCATCAGAGGCTAATCATACACTTGAACTTAATGCAGATGGAAGTATTCATATGGCAGTTAAGAACAACAAGGGTAAGATTGCAAGTTCAACAGATGGTTTGGGCATGTATTATTACAGGATACCATCATCAAGTCAATTTACATTAAGTGCTACTATGAAAGTTAATGATTTTGCGGCAAACGATCAGGTTGCGTTTGGTTTAATGGCAAGAGATGATATGTATATTGATAAATATACAAAAGATAAGTTAGGTGATTATGTTGTAGCCGGAGTTAAGAACCTTGCACAGTCGGGAGCAATGTGGAATTGCTTTGCGAGAAAGAGCGGAGTATTAACTCAGGGAGGCACATGTAAACAGGATGTTGCTGCAGGAAATACATATGAGTTAAAAATTGAGAGCAATGCTGATGGATATGCCTGTACATTTGGTGATGAGGAAACTATTTCAGGAGGTTTTGACTTCCCTCTTACAAGTATTGATTCAAAATATATATATGTAGGTATGTTTGCAGTCCGCAACTGCGATGTTACATTTAGTAATGTTAAATTAATTGTTGACGGTGTTGATATTACTGCAGGAGGACAGCTTCCTGAGCCTCCAACAGAACCTGAGAAGCCAACAGAGCCGGAAAAACCGACAGATCCCGAACAACCAATGACAGATAAGCTTGAAATAAGTGAATCAAGCGGATGGTTTGAGAGTGCGTATGTTGAATGGAAGCCAGTTAAAGGCGCTAAGCGTTATGACGTGTATGTAAAGGCTTCATCAGACACATCGTACACAAGACTTGATGATGAGCTTGTAAGACAGTATCCGGGATACTGGAGAGCAGACGCAGTAGGTCTTGCAG
>USBB01000007.1 GCA_900552795.1 uncultured Eubacterium sp. | reverse complement strand
ACAGCTATTTGTTTCTGAGCGAAAGCAAATAGCCTTAATGGCAGACGCAAATTTGCGTCGCCTCTTCGCAACAAAGTTGCTCAGAAATGAGGATTAAGATTATGATTAGTGGAATTGGAACATCTGGAGGGATTGGAATAGGAAATGCTTTAATAATACCGGATAAAAATGCAAATATTAATATTACGTCTATTGATAATCCAAAAGAAGAAAAAGACAGATACGATAAGGTAAAGGCGCATTTTATAATCGAAACCGAGAAGCTGATTTTAAAGCTGAAAAATAAATTAAAAGATAATGATAAAGTTGCTCTTGTTTTAAAAAACCAGATATATCTGGTAAATGATGAGGAGCTTAATAAAAGTATATATGATATTATTGAAAATGAGCATTTGTGTGCTGAGGCAGCTGTGCTTAAGGCCTGTGATATGTATATAAATATATTAAATTCTATTGACAGTGATGTTATTAATCAGAGAATTGTTGATATTAAAGATTTGAGCAGTCGGATAATCAATATGCTTCAAGGTCAGGAAGAGTTGAATTTAAGTGAGCTGCCAAACGATACGATTATAGTGGCAAATGAACTGCATCCGTCCATAACAGCAGCGATGGACACAGAGCACGTTGCAGGTATTGTTGCAAGGAGGGGCGGTGAAAATTCCCATGCTGCAATTTTATCGCGCGCATTGGAAATACCGGCTGTCTTAAGTGTTAAAAATGCCATGACGGATATTAAGAATAACGATTTGGTTATTATTGACGGTTCATCGGGGAAAATTTATATAAATCCTGATAAGAATATAATCGAGGAGTATAGAGAAAAACGCGAGGAATACAAATTAAAACTCAAGGAATTGAAGGAGTTTAACGGAAAGCCGACAGTAACAAGAGATAATAGAATTCTTAAGCTGTTTGCAAATATAGGTACAGATTATGACGCACATAAGGCTGTAGGAAAAAGTGCTGAGGGAATCGGTCTTTTCAGAACAGAATTTCTGTTTATGAACAGAATTTCAATACCGGATGAGGACGAGCAGACAGAAGCTTATAAGAGAGCAGTTATAATGTGTGATGGAAAACCTGTTACGATAAGAACTCTTGATATAGGTGGAGATAAAGATATTGCATATATGGGGCTTGAGCATGAAGAAAACCCTTATCTGGGATACAGGGCAATACGTTATTGTCTTGATCATAAAGACTTGTTTGAGACACAGCTTCGCTCAATATTAAAGGCAAGTGCTTACGGGAATGTGAGGATAATGCTGCCTATGATAACATGTATTGAGGAAATACGTGAAGTAAAAAATATTATTGCGTATATTAAGAATGAATTTGATAAAAATGGGATTGAATATGATAAAAATATTAAAATCGGAATTATGATAGAGACGCCTGCTGCGGCAGTTATGGCAGATGTATTTGCAAAGGAAGTAGATTTCTTTTCTATCGGAACAAACGACCTTACGCAGTATACAATGGCGGCTGACCGTGGTAACGAGAATGTGGCGTATTTGTATTCTGTGTTCAATCCTGCTGTATTAAGGACTATAGAAAATGTTATAAATGCGGCAAAGAATAATAATATAGGTATATGTATGTGCGGAGAGTCTGCTGGAAATCCATTGATGATACCGCTGCTTATAGCATTTGGACTTGAGGAGTTCAGCGTTTCACCGTCTATGATACTTGAGACGAGGAAGAATATTTCCAAGTGGACGTATGAGGAGGCATGTAATGTAAAAAATGCTGTTATGAATATGGTTACAAAGTCAGAAATAACAGCTTATCTTAAAGAATGTGGAGGACGATATGGCACAGATATTTGAAACTGATGAGCAGCAAGAACGTGTATTGCTTATTGGTGTTTCGCTTGAAGATGAGCAGGAAACAGCCAATTCTTTAGAGGAATTGAAAGAACTTGCAAAGACAGCCGGCGCTGAGACTTTGGGAAAAGTTATACAGCCAAGAGAATATTTTCATCCGGCTACCTATATAGGTAAGGGTAAAATTGATGAAGTAAGAGAATTAATAGATAAATTAGGGGCAACGGGAATAATTTGTGATGACGAGCTTACTCCGGCACAGCTTAGAAATCTTGAAGATGTGTTAGGTACCAAGGTTATGGACAGAACCATGGTTATACTTGATATATTTGCATCAAGAGCCAATACGCGGGAGGGAAAAATACAGGTTGAAATGGCACAGCTCAAATATGCCATGACAAGGCTTGCAGGACTTGGAAAAAGTCTTTCAAGACTTGGTGGAGGAATCGGTACAAGGGGGCCGGGTGAGAAGAAAATTGAGACTGACAGAAGAATAATAAGAGAAAGAATAGCAAAGCTTTCAAAGGAATTAGAAGAGGTAAAGTCACACAGAGACATTATTAGAAAAAACAGAGCAAATAACGGAATGCCGATAGCTGCTATTGTTGGATATACTAATGCGGGAAAATCAACGCTTCTTAATACTCTTACAAACGCAGGTGTGCTTTCTGAGGATAAGCTGTTTGCCACGCTTGATCCTACAACGAGGGTGCTTATTCTTCCTAATAAAGAAAAGGTTTTATTGACAGATACAGTAGGTTTTATAAGAAAGCTTCCGCATAATCTTATTGAGGCTTTTAAGAGTACATTGGAGGAAGCAAAGTTTGCAGATATAATAATACATGTTGTTGACAGTTCAAATCCTGATATGGACAGTCAGATGGAGACTGTCTACAGCACATTAAATCAGCTTGAAATAACAGATAAGCCGATTGTTACATTGTTTAACAAGTGTGATAAGCTTGATGAGGTTGTTGCAAAGGATTTGAAAGCTGATTATACGACTGTTATTTCTGCAAAAACAGGAAAGGGTCTGGTTGAATTTCAGGAAATTCTTCAAAAAATTATTCTTGAGAGCAGAGTGTATGTTGACAGGGTTTTTGCGTATAATGAGGCAGGAAAAATACAGCTTATAAGAGATAAGGGCCAGCTTATAGAAGAAAATTACACGGAAAACGGAATAGAAGTAAAAGCGTATGTGCCTAAAAGCATAAGCGGTATATTGTAATATTTTGAAAGGTCATTTCAGAAGACAATAGCTGTAAAAAGTCGGATAAAAGTAAAAATACCGATAAGGAGGAATATGTGCCATGAAAATAATTGCGGCAGTTGATAATAAATGGGCTATAGGAAAATCAGGAAAACTTCTTGTAAGTATACCGGAGGATATGAAATTCTTCAGGGAAGAGACCGCCGGAAAGGTTGTTATAATGGGAAGAAAAACATTGGAAAGTCTTAAAGACAGGACCGGACTTTCAGGAAGAACTAATATAGTAATAACTTCAAATAAGAATTATTCGGTAAAGAATGCAATAGTCTGTCACAGTATAGAGGAGGCATTAAAAGAGGCTTCAAAGTATGATACAAATGATGTGTATGTCATAGGCGGTGGTATGATATATGAGCAGATGCTTGATTTATGTGATGAAGCTCATATTACAAAAATTGATTACACATATGATGCTGACACATATTTTCCTAATCTTGATAATAATGATAAGTGGAAAATAGCGGCTACAAGTGATGAAAAAACTTATTTTAATATATGTTATGAATTTATAAAATATGTTAAAATATAATTAAAGCTACAGCTTTAAATAAAAATAAAAAATAAGAGAGGTAATGATTATGTTTTGTACAAAATGTGGATTTAACTTAACTGAGGGTGCAAAATTCTGCCCTAAGTGCGGAAACTCAATTAAATCAGCAGCAGACAATGCACAGGCGGCGGAACAGCCGCAAGCTTCACAGCAGTCGCAGCCTACAGGGCAGGCGTTACAGCAGGAACCAGTAAATTCCAATAAGCCGCCCAAGAAAAAGATATGGCCTGTTGTTACTGCAATAGTTGCAGTTCTTGTATTGCTTGCAGGTATTGGTACATATTTTGCATATCCTTATATTTCAGAGATGATTTCTCCCAAAAAGGGCGCAGTCAGTGCATTAAAAAATGCAACAGCTGATTTGGAGACTTTACTGGTCAATGCAATAGATAAAGGCATGCAGGTGAATTCATCAGAAAAGCAGAATGCAAAAGGTTCTTTGAAGCTTGAGGAACTAAACATCGCAGGTATAGATTATAAATCATATGTTAAGGCAGATACAATAAATTATGATATTGATGCCGATGTTAAGACTGGCAATATTGGAGGAACATTATCGCTTTCATCAGGGAAAGCACAGTCTGTTATTGACTTAAAATACTATTTTGATGGAAGCAGTAATTTATATTTCAGTCTTCCGAAGTTATTTTCAAATTCTTTTAAAACTTCTATGAGTGTCACCGGCTCAGGAGTGCTGTCGGGAGCTGATACAAGTCAGATTATGAAGAGTTTAAGCGGCAGTGATATAGAAAAATATAAGCCTGCAATGCAAGCTTTGGTTAAAAAAACGACAGATGTTCTTGATAATATGATAGACAATGGCGTTTATACAAAAAATAAAAATAAAGAAAGTGTTATTCTTAAGGATTCAACAGTTGAAGCAAATACATATGATATCGTGTTTACAAAGGCAGTAATGGAGGAAGCAATGATGACAGCTGTGGATCAGATATATACAGACAGCAGCATATCACCATATCTTACGATGCTAGCCATAGCTGATGAGACAGATAAGGAATCACTTAAAACTGATATAAAAAATCATATTGAAATGATTGGAGATGTCAGAATTAAGGTTTATATAGCTGATAAAAAATTTGTAAAAGCTGATTTTGATGCAGCAGTTATCGATGGTGTTGATTCGGGAAATATTTCTGTAACATTACCTGCTGATAAATGTATGGATTTTGTATATAACTCAGATGGAAACATTGCTGAATTAAAGCTTGATGCTTCAAAAGACAATACAGTTTTTGATGTCAAAGCAGATACAGAGGAAGGCAGTTTTGCAATGCGTTTTGATACACAGATTACTCAAAACGAGGCGAAGATAAACGAAATTAGTTTTGACTATAATGCAAGTGGTTTACAGGCTAAGGTAAAGATATCCGGCGAGAGTGCTTCTTCAGAGTTTACAGAGATGTCTGTTAAAGAGAGTGATTTTGAGAATGCAATAGATTTAAACAGTGCTACAGATGAACAAATGACACAGGTGGGAATTGATTTAGTAACAAACTTTGCTGTGTTAAATGAAATTTTGTCTGATGAGATTTATACAATGCTTCAGAATAGTCTGTTTGGCGGTGCGTATTAGAAATTTTTAATTATAAAAATATTAATAATAAAAAAACTGAGGCTTTACGTTTTTTATTAATCGTTAAAGTCTCAGTTATTTTTATTTTATAGCAAAATTCTTTAGTACTCGTATTCTGCAATATTGTCAAATGTCGCAGGAACTATAATTTCACCTTTTTTATTGATGATACCGCATTTTCCGTCCTGTTCAAATACAGCAAAACCATCATCGTAAACAGTTGAAAGATTGTTGAAGGACGCCTCTGAAATAATCTGTCCGTTTGTATTTATAAGACCATATTTGTATTCACTGTCCCTATATGAGAGAATGCCTGCTTTAGAAAGACCATATAAGCCTTCATATTCAGGTGGTATAACATAATTTCCTTTTTTGTCAATAAGGCCGTATTTACCATCAATACGCACCCTTGCATATCCGTTAACGAAAGTGTAGGCAGATGTGAACTGGGCAGGAATTACTAATTCACCTTTATCGTTTATGTAACCCCATTTCTCATCAATACATACAGCAGCAAGTTTATCTGTGCTGGAAAATGCTCTTGCTTCGTCATATTGAGGATTAATAACGTAATTGCCTTTTAGATTTATGTATCCATATGAGCTGCCTGTGCTGACACATAAAAGTTTGTTGGTGTTATTCGGCGTCCATAGAATGTCTGTGAAGCCGCAAGGCAAAAGCATTTTTCCGTCAAGCCCTACAAGTCCCTGTTCATAACTGTTGTTTGTAACTGCCATGAATTTGTCATTAATAGGTGCGCTGATAGCAGTATATTGCGGAGATATTACATATTCGCCCTTTTTGTTGATGGCACCGATTGATTCATTTAGTGAAACAATGGCAACGCCGCTTTTAAAAATACCTGCTGTAGTATAAGTTGGTGTAATTGCTATTTCACCTTTGTTATTAATATAACCATATTTACCATTAAGCTTAATTGGTGCAAGACCGCCTGAAAATGAATGTGCATCTTCAAACTGTGCAGGAATTACAAGCTTGCCCTTTGTATTGATATATCCGCATTTTCCATCAAGCTTGACTACTGCAAGACCTTCACTGAATGGTCCGACTTCCTGAAATTGAGGTTCAATTGCTATTTCGCCTTTTTTATTTATAAAACCCCATTTATCATCGGTCTTAGCGGAAACAAGACTATCATTAAAAAGGTTTGTATCTTCTTTCCTGACTGATTTGCCACAAGAATTTAAAGAAAATGCAACTACTATAATTATAGCTGCAATTAATACAATGGCAGAAATACCTCCGATTATCGCAATCTTTTTCTTTTTTGAAGAAAGATTGTCGGATAAATCAGAAGATTTGTTATTTTGTTCATCCATTTGATATCCTCCTATGTAAAAAATTCATGGTAAAACTCATAAAAATTTTACCATGAATAGATTTTTTTTTCAACTGGATATAATGGGGAATGGGCGGACTGATTATTTAGTCATATACGATATAAGTGTTATATCTGAAATGGCGCAGTCTGCGTTCCATTTTAATTGCGTTTATTAAATATCTGAATGCACCGACCTGAACCTTATAGTATCCGTTATCGTACACTATAAAGGCAGGAAAGCCTTCAATCATTAAAGCATCAAGCTGTCGATCAGCATTATCTCTGTTTTTGTATGCTCCTACTTGAACCCGGTATAATTTTTCATTTTCCATATCTTGTTCAGGAGTATTTTTTATACGCATATCGGTCTGGTTTACGACTGTTTCGGGCATGACAGGTTCGTTAACGGAAGATTCGTGCATAAAATTGTCATTATATGAAGCAGATGATACACTTGCTGCACTGCTTTGTGATGTCTGAATGTTTAGAGTGTCCATTATGCCGTCTGCTATGGCCTGCGCTATGCCATTGAAATTAGTATCAAAAAGCTCGTTGTCTTCGCCTGTGTTTATAAAGCCTGCTTCTACGAGAGCAGCCGGCATCTTAGTTCTTTTTAAAACGACAAGGTTAGGACGTTCAGATGTTCCAAGATTGTTAAAACCGGCTTCGGCAAGTCTGTTGTTGATATTTTGGGCCAGTTTTGCGCGTTCGCCACTGTCGCTGTATACAAGTGTTTCTGCACCGCTGTACTGGTTAGGGTATTCAGAAGAATTTCGGTGGATTGAGACAAAAAGATCGGCGTTTGCATTATTTGCATCTGTTGCCTTTTTGAAAGGAGTCTCATATTCATCACCTGTACGAACATAGAAAACATTTATGCCGTTATCTTCAAGAATTTGCCCAACAGCGTTGGTAAGTCTTAGTGTATCATCTTTTTCTCTTCTGTCATCGAATACTGCACCCGGATCGCTGCCACCGTGTCCTGCGTCAAGTGCAACTGTAATGTCAGCCATACAGCCTCCAAAATTTGTCATCACATTATTATATTCATACGACTAAAAAAGTTGACGTAAAAAACATATAAATCATAGTTGCGGCATATTGTGGAAGTAAAACAGATAAGCGGAAATAAGTTATGAATGTTAATTATGTACATACATTAGAGACGCCGCCTGATGCGGTGGACAGAGGAAGACTCAGAGTAAATGTCACAGATATAAACAGCGGAATGCCTGTAAGAAATGCGAGAGTGAGTGTTGCGTATACGGGCGAGCCGAACAGGGTGCTTCAGCAGCTTACAACAGATAACAGCGGTCAGACTGATACTGTAACATTGCCGGCACCACCGATAGAATACAGTATGGAGCCAAGTGTAAACCAGCCGTTTTCAGAATATACGATTACTGTTAATGCAGATGGTTTTGCTGAGTTTTCTGTATCGGGTACAGATGTGTTTTCGGGTGAAGTAAGCGTTCAGAATATAAGTTTGGAAAGGGCAGATTCAGGTGTTGTTCCTGATAATATTGTTATACCTGTTAATACTTTGTTCGGCAATTTTCCGTCCAAAATACCAGAAAGTGAGATTAAACCAGTAAATCAGCCGGGAGAGATAGTTTTAAGCCGTGTTGTTGTGCCGGAGACAGTCGTGGTGCATGATGGGGTTCCTACAGATTCAACTGCAAAAAATTATTATGTTCCTTATAGGGATTATATTAAAAATGTAGCGAGCAGTGAGATTTATTCAACGTGGCCGGCACAGACAATCGAAGCAAATATTCTTGCGATAATGTCATTTACGATGAATAGGGTTTATACGGAATTTTACCGAAACAGGGGATATGATTTTACGATAACCTCATCAACTGCATTTGATCATAAATGGGTGTATGGAAGAAATATTTTTTCTAATATTTCCAATCTTGTTGATGACATATTTAACAGATACCTTTCAAGACCGAATGTTAAGCAGCCGATTCTTACGCAGTATTGTGACGGACAGAAAGTTACATGTCCTAACTGGCTTAGTCAATGGGGAAGTAAATATCTTGGAGACCAGAATTATAATTCACTTGAGATAATAAGATATTATTATGGAGATGATATGTATGTAAATGAGGCTGAACAGATAAGCGGCATACCATCATCATGGCCCGGAGCAAATCTTGATATCGGCTCGTCGGGACAAAAGGTGAGACAAATGCAGGAACAGCTGAATCTTATAGGTGATTTTTATAATTCAATACCGCCCCTTGTTACTGACGGAATATATGGGGAGAGGACAGCTGAAGCGGTTAGACAGTTCCAGCGGATATTTGATTTGCCTGCGACAGGAATTGTGGATTTTGCTACGTGGTACAAAATTTCGGATATGTATGTAAGGTTGTCAGGTATAGCAGAGCTTATGTGAATATACGTAGAATGTGCCAAAAAACCTTGATAATAATTACACGGATTGTTTCGTGCGCTGCACTTTCACAATCCGTGTAATTATTATATCAGCGGTATTCACCCATGAAAAAGAGTGCAAGTGTTCCGGGACCGGAATGTGTTCCGATAGTAGGGCATATATAATTAATAATTACTTCTTTGCCGAAACGTTCTTTTATTTTGTCTGCTAAAAATTGTGCATCTTCAAGGCAGTCGCCATGTGAGATAAAGACTTTGTCGGTTTCATCTTTGTAGCTTCCGATAAGGGTTTCCATTCTGTCAAGAAGTTCTAAAATGGATTTTTTGCGTCCGCGTGTTTTACCTATTGCTATAAGATGTCCTTCGTCATCGACGTGCAGAATTGGCTTAATTCCTGCAAGTGTTCCGACGATAGCTGTGGCTTTTGAAACACGTCCTCCGCGGTGCAGGTGATTTAAATCATCTACGGTAAAAAGATGTACAAAATTTTTGGCATGTTCATTTAAATAAGAAGCTGTTTCGTCTATAGAAAGCCCTGCTTCCTTTAACTGATATGCCCGGTATACCATAAGGCCTTCACCAAGGGAGGCAGCTAATGAATCTATAACTATAATACGTGAATCAGGATTTTCGTCCATTATCTCTTTTGCAGCAATGCAGGCATTATTGTAAGTGCTTGATAATCCCGAAGAGAAACATATATATAGAATGTCTAATCCTTTTTGGATATAACCATTGAAAAAATCTTTTGCGTCATCGGGGTTAAGTGCCATTGTTGTAGGCATTTCTCCGCCGCGCATTTTGTTATAAAAATCCTGCATGGACAGCGAATTATCCGAGTTATATATTTTATCGCCGAAAGAATATGGCAGATAAGCCGGCTTAATATTATGTGCTGCCAAAAATGAATCAGGTAAGTCTGCGGTGTTGTCAGTTGTGATAATAAAGTCACGCATAGCGATACCTCCGTAAAAACATTTGTAAAAATGATAAATATAGTATATAATAGCACATATGTATACAATTTTAAAGAAACTTTTTTGTGTTTCAAATTAATTTTTAAAATAAATATAAATATGTTGACAAATAAAAATGTAAGTGGTATCATACAATAGTTGTAAAAATAAAGCAGAGTATCCGCTCTCACCTTAGCGCAGAGGCGACTTGGGTTAATACATTTTAAAGTTCCGGGAATTATTTTATATTTAATTTTTTTATATTTTACCGGATTATGTTTGAGTGTATGTGGATAGTCTGACTATCCACTTTTTTTACATTAATAGAAAGATGCGTCAAGGACGCATTGTAATCACAGGTTTGCAAAGCAAATCCTGTAATCGCTGATTGCAGCGATTTTTATGCTGATTATGGAGGTGCACTACTATTAGCGAATTAATGATTAACGAGCAGATAAGAGACAAGGAAGTACGTGTTATTGGAGGAAATGGTGAACAGCTTGGTGTTATGCCGCCAAAGGAAGCTATGAAGCTGGCAAGAGAAGCCGAAGTAGATTTGGTTAAGATTGCACCATCGGCAACACCGCCTGTATGTAAGCTGATTGACTATGGTAAATACAAGTATGAGCTTGTAAGAAGAGAAAAAGAAGCTAAGAAAAAGCAAAAGACAGTAGAGGTTAAGGAAGTAAGATTATCACCGAATATTGATGTTAATGACCTTAATACAAAAAGTAACTCAGCAAGAAAATTCCTTGAAAAGGGCAATAAAGTTAAGGTTACTCTCCGTTTCAGAGGACGTGAGATGGCTCATGTTGAAAGCAGTAAACATATTTTAACAGATTTTGCCGAGAAACTCAGCGATATAGCTGTTGTTGAGAAGGCTCCTAAGATGGAAGGCAGGAGCATGATGATGTTTTTAACTGAAAAACGTTAAAATAAATTACTATAATTAATATGATAAGTAAACTTAGGAGGTTTATTATGCCAAAGGTAAAGACAAAAAAAGCAGCTGCAAAGCGTTTTAAAGTAACTGGTACAGGTAAGTTAAAGAGAATGAAAGCTTATAAGAGTCATATTCTTACAAAGAAGTCTGCAAAGAGAAAGAGAAATTTAAGACATGCAGCTATGACAGATGCAACTAATGTTAGTACAATGAAGAAGATTATGCCTTATATCTAATTGAGATATGTTTGGTATAGAAGGAGGAATATAAAAGATGGCAAGAATTAAAGGCGGTATGAACGCAAAGAAAAAGCACAATAGAGTATTAAAACTCGCTAAGGGATATAGAGGCGCAAGATCAAAACAGTACAGAGTTGCTAAGCAGTCTGTTATGAGAGCTCTTACAGAGTCATACAAGGGCAGAAAGCAGAAGAAGAGACAGTTCAGACAGTTATGGATTGCAAGAATCAATGCTGCTGCAAGACTTAACGGTTTATCATACAGCAAATTTATGTATGGTTTAAAGCTTGCAAACATTGATCTTAACAGAAAAGTATTGTCAGAAATGGCAATCAATGATGCAGAAAGTTTTGCAAAGCTTGCTGAATTAGCAAAGTCAAAGGTTGCTTAATTTAATATAGAACATATTTGAATATAATATTTATCGGCGATGCTGATTTTACTGCCCTCGTATTTTGCGAGGGCAGTTTTGTTGAAAAAATAAATATTAAATTTGAAAATAATGTGAATTTATTGCGATAATACTATGAAATTCATGATGAATATGTTATAAAGATTAAGGTATATTCAGTTATGAAAAGAGAGGCATAAGGTATTTATGAAAAAAAGTATTTTAAAGAAAATCGGAGTCTGTGCGGTTTTGACTGCTATGATGACAGGAACGCTGGCTTGTGATAAAAAGCTTGATGTTACATTCAATTATGATGCCGGTCAGTATTTGGAACTTGGTCAGTACAAGGGCATTGAGGTTGAATTAGATATTGATTCAATTGGGGACAAGCTTGTTGAAAGCAAGATACAAAGTGATGCTAAGGCAAATACAACGTATACTTCTGTTAACAGGGAAGCTAAAGACACTGATCGTGTTAATCTTGATTTTTACGGAAGTGTAGAGGGAACTGTAAGAAATGAATTCAGTGATGAGGATTATGAGCTTGTGCTGGGAACAGACAGTTTTATAATTGATGGCTTTATTGATGAATTGTATGGCATGAAAGCAGGAGATACTAAGATTGTAACACTTCAGATTCCTGAGGATTTCAGTCAGGATGCAGATTATGCAGGCAAGAGAATAGTATATGAAATTACTATGAATAAGGTTGAGCAGGGTACTGTTCCTATGATTACAGATGCTTATGTTAAACAGGCTTATGGCTGTGAAACTGTTGCTGAATACAAAGAAAAGGTACAGCAGGAGATTAACGAAGGCATTGCGTCAGAGGTGCTTGATGCTAAAAAGAAAGTTGTATTTAAGGCACTTCTTGATAACTGTGAGATGAAATCTTATCCTGAAGAGGAGTTAAACACTAAAAAAGAAGAATATGAGAAATCCATAAAGTATTATTCTTTGATGAGAGATATGACTGTTGACCAGTATTGCATGCAAATGTACGGGGTAAGCTTTGACGATTATGTTAAAAATTCGATAAAGCAGGATGCAATAATGCAGATGATAATAAAGCAGGAAGATCTTTCAATAACTGAGAGTGAGTATAAGAAAAATCTTGAGTCCTTTGCAACTCAGATGGGATATTCAAATAAAGATTCATTTGTTGAAAAATACGGCAAAGACAGAATAGTGTTTGCCATGCTTATCCAGAAAGCAGAAAATGTTGTCTTAGACAGTGCGGTTTATAATAAGCCTGCAAATTAAAAGACTTTATATTATGCAGATTAAAAGAAGTAACTGTGGAAGTCGGATTTAAAACGACTGCTGCGGTTACTTCTTTATGATTACACGGAGTGTTACGTGTCTGACACTCCTAATGTAATCGCATTATGTTATTTTCTGCCGGTTGAACCAAAACCGCCATTTCCGCGTACTGATTCGCTTAACTCATCGGCTTCTTCAAAATTTGCTGTGATGTAAGGCGTCAGTACAAACTGGGCAATTCTGTCACCGTAAGAGATTGTGAGCGGATTTTCTGAGTGGTTATAAAGTGCTACGATTATTTCGCCTCTGTAATCGGAATCTATAACGCCGACTTTGTTTGCCGGTGCAACGCCTTTCTTGCATGCCAATCCGCTTCTAGCATAAATAAGCCCTACAAGTCCATCTGGTATTTCTAAAGCAATTCCTGTGTTTATGAATTTTGTCTCTTTTGGATTTATTATGATATCCTCTTTGATTGATGAATAAAGATCGGCACCTGCGGCAAATTCAGTTCCATATGTAGGTATAATTGCATCCGGTGTTAATTTCTTTAATTTAACTGTCTGTTTCATTTTTTTCCTCGTTTCTGCGCTGACTTTTGCGCACTTTTTTATTATTTTATTGAAGTAAAACTACGTCTCCGCTTTTTAATGATTCCTGTACGAGAATTGTGCGCTGGTTTTCAGAGCCTTTAAATTTTAGCATAAGATTTTTTAAGTCCTCCATAAATTCTCCGTCAACAAGTACATCTATATATGAAAGCATTTCCTTTGTTTCAGGCCATTTTAAACACATGTTGTCTCTTATGTCTTTATCAAAAAGATATCCTGTAAAGCACCATATACTTATATCGGGGTATTTTTGCCTGACAGCTCTAAGCAATGGCAGAAGGCCGAGCTGGTTGCTGTGTTCAAATGGTTCGCCGCCAAGCAGAGTAAGCCCTGTAACGTAATCAGGTTCAAGTGAGTTGAGGATATCATCTATGGTATCCTGTGTGAAAGGCCTGCCATATTTAAAATCCCATGCTATTTCATTAAAACAGCCTTTACATCTGTGCGTGCATCCGCTCACAAATAAAGATGTACGCACACCGGGACCATTTGAAATGTCATTATATTTGATTTCAGCATAATTCATAATGGTTATTTTCCTTTCATAATAGTATAGATTACAGTGTCAAAATCATTAAAGCTATTATATCAGATAGTTAATGATAAAGATAGCGATAATTTAGAGTGATTTTTCAGTAATATGCATGTCCATATATTATGTTTCAGTAGAAAAGTACTTAAAAAGTGTTATAATATGCAGTATGACAGGTTTGTGAAAAATATCACGTATATATTAATTTGAGGCTTTTGCAAACATGTTTTAAACGTCTGTGTCTGAGTGCGGAGACGCACAGCGTATTAATTAAAGGACCGCGCAGAAATGGAGATTAAATGGAAATGATAAACATTTATTTTGACAAACTGTACAGATATGAAAGAAAGAATGAGGCTTGCAGTGTGGCTATTCCGGTAAAGAAAGGCGAGTTATATTCAATCGATAAGCTTGCTGTTTTGCAGGAGGGAAAACCTGTTCCTGTACAGGCTAAAGTTACTTCACGTCATGAAGATGGTTCAGTAAGATATGCTTTTGTAAGATTTATGGCGGATTTACCTGCGAACAGAGGAACAGTTTTGCAGTGTGATTTAGATTCAGAATTAAAGAATGAAGATACTGGAGTCGTTGTTGAACAGACAGATGACGGATTATTTGTAAATACGGGTTGTATGCAGTTTGCTGTTAAAAATAACAGCAATAACATGTTTGACATGGTTGATGACGGACATAAGATTTATGAGGCAAAGAATTTTGCGGGTCCTTTCCTTAAGGAAGCAAATGGAAATGTATATGACTGTATGTTTAAAGAATGGAAAGTAGTTGAGTCAGGCGCAGTATGTGCGATAATCTCAGCAGAAGGTTCTAATATCTGTAAGTCAGGAAGCGTAGATAAAAAGATAAACTTTGAGGTAAGAATTACTGCGTATGCAGGAAAGCCATGGGTGGATGTGGCTTACAGAATAATAAATACAAGCAATACGGAATTAAATATAGGCTCGCTTATAATGTATATAAAGGCGCAGAAAGACGGATTTGTAAGCTCAATGATGTCCGATATGAATTTTGAGGAGGAGACAGATTCTACAGGCTGCGGAGACGGTCTTACGGATAATTCAATGGCAGAGGGTCCGGTATTCCATACAAGAGGAATAAACGAGCTTGACATGCTTGAGAAAAAAGCACCTGTAACAGGTGTGCGCACACTTGTAGGAAGTTCTAATTATAAGACTGATTTTTACATAGGCAAGAACGGAACAGAGGTTAATAAACATATAGATGCGAAAATGCTTTTAAAGGAAGCAAATGAGCATTTTGCTGAAGTTTTGTACGGAACATTTATGGCTGACAGAACAGATGCTGACGGAGGCTTATGTGTTACTGTATTTCAGGCACAGCAAAATTATCCTAAAGCGATAAAGGCTGATAATGATGGTATAGCAGTTATGCTTGTACCTGAGGATTGTGGTGAAGTTATAATGCAGCCGGGTATGGCAAGAGAGCAGAGAATGCTCATGCATTTCCATGCGGCAGAGGAGCCTGTTTTGGAGCTTGATAACAGAAGTCTTATATATCAGATGCCTGACAGACCTGCTATTTCACCGGAGGTGTTTAAAAATTCAGGTGTTATGCTTGACGTATTTCCTGAAAAGTTAAATGATGATGTGGAAATAGCACTTATGGGAAAGGCTGACGGACATGCAAGATGTTATGGAATGCTTAACTGGGGTGATTCATGGGATTTAGGATATACAAGACAGGGACGCGGCAACGGAAAGCCGGTATGGACTAACAATGAATACGATTTTCCTCATTCATGCGCACTGCAGTATGCAAGAACTGGTGTAAGAAGATTTTTGGATTACCTTTTTGTGTCTGCACAGCACTGGATGGATGTCGATGTATGCCATTATAGTGACAATCCGTTAAGAATAGGAGGACAGTGGGAGCATACGGCAGGACACTGTAAGAACGGAATCATGGTCTGCTCACATGAATGGGTTGAAGGACTTTTGGATTATTATCATTTTTCAGGTGATGAGAGAGCTTATGAGACAGCCATTGGTATAGGTGATAATGTGCTTCGTCTGTTAGATACTCCGATGTATGCTAAAGCAGGAGAGGCGAATGCGCGAGAAACAGGATGGGCATTAAGAACTCTTACTGCACTTTACATTGAGACACATGATGAAAAATGGACAAAGAAATGTGAATGGATTATAGACAGCTTTAAGGTATGGGAGGAGGAGTATGGAAACTGGCTTGCTCCATATACTGATAATACAACTATAAGAGTAGGATTTATGATATCTGTTGCCGTAGGAAGCGTGATGCGTTACTACAGAGTGTTCCCGAGAGAGGATATAAAACAGATGATTATAAGAGCTGTCGATGATTTAATAGATAATTGTATGCTTGATAACGGACTGTTTTATTATAAAGAACTTCCAAGTTTGCAAAGACTTGGAAATAATACATTACTTTTAGAGTCATTAGCTATTGCATATGAGCTTACAGGTGATGTAAAATATTTAAAACCGGGTCTTAAGACATTTAACCGGGCAATACAAGAGGCAGCACCATCAACTAATGGTGCGAAGCAGATTATAGACGATGCTGTTATTTGTGCCGGCGGAGGTACTAAATCATTTGCACAAAGCTTCATTCCTCTTATAACATATTATAATGCTATATCAAAAAATGAAATGATTTAAATCAGACTACAAGTTTGCATATTTCGCGCTGCCTGACAGCAAACTTGTTATGCGAAATGCGCAGCGCAGAAATGAGGTATTTATGAGAATAGGCATAAGAGCACATGATGTAAAGTATGCACCACTTGAGGAGTTGATTCCTAATATTCACAATCAGGGATTTCACTGTATGCACATTGCACTAAGCAAGTCAATTAAGGAGTTTAAGCCGGAGATAAGTACTATGACACCGGGACTTGCGATGTATATAAAGCAGTTATGTGCAGAAAATAAAGTAGATGTTGCTGTTCTTGGCTGTTATCTTAATTTATGCAATCCTAATAAGGAGCAGCATGAAAAAATAGTTGAGAAGTACAAGGCTCATATAAGATTTGCGAGTGTGCTTGGATGCGGAGTGGTTGGAACAGAGACGGGAGCAGTAAATGAGGAATATAAGTATGAGCCTGCTAACCATACAGATGAGGCACTTGACATATTTATCGAGAATTTAAGACCGATTGTTAAATATGCAGAACAGTTCGGCGTGATTTTTGCGATAGAGCCTGTCTGGAAGCACATTGTGTGTACTGTGGAGCGTGCAAGAAAAGTTCTTGATGCGATTGATTCTCCTAATCTTCAGATAATATTTGACCCTGTAAATCTGCTTTGTGTTGATAATATAGATAAACAGGATGAAATAATATGTAAAGCTTTTGAGTTACTTGGGGATAATATAGCTGTAGTTCATTGTAAGGATTATGTTGTCGAGGGCAATGAACTTAAGTCTATAGCAGCAGGTACGGGCAGCTTAAATTATCCGCTGCTGCTTAAAAAAATCAAGGAATTTAAGCCATATGTACATTGTACCCTTGAAAACACCGTTCCTGAAAATGCAGTTGCAACAAGAGAATTTATGGAACGTACATATGCAGAGGTTTAAAATAAGCATATGTTTAAAAAGTCTTACAGAGTACACAGGCATAGCAAAAAATGTACTATGTAATAAATGACTTGAAATTTCTTATTGAAGTAAGTATAATATAGTGATTACAGTGTCAAAAGGTCTGATACCGCTTGTTTTCGTACAATGTCGGAATCAGACCTTGAGTTGCACAGACACATTTGCACATTTTACACGGAGGTGGCGTATGCCTGAAAAGATTATTCTTGAAAATGAATCCAACTTAAAAACTGAAAAGTTCGAAAAGCTTGAGAAAACAGTGGATACGCCTGCAGATTTTACAAGTCCGGACGTGCTTTACGATAAGCTTATAGCAGAAATCAGAAAATATCATCCATCCACTGATTTGTCAGATATCGAAAAAGCTTATAGGATTGCGTATAAGGCACATGAAGGACAGCTTAGAAAATCAGGCGAACCGTATATTATTCATCCTTTATGCGTAGCAATTATTCTTGCGGAGTTGGAGCTTGATAAGGAAACTATAATAGCGGGGCTTCTTCATGACGTGGTTGAGGATACCGTCATGACAAGTGAAGATGTGACAAAGGAGTTTGGAGCTGAGGTTGCTCTGCTTGTGGATGGTGTTACAAAGCTTACACAATTAAATTATCAGCATGACAAGATAGAGGTTCAAGCCGAAAATTTAAGAAAAATGTTCCTTGCAATGGCAAAAGACATAAGAGTTATTATGATAAAGCTTGCCGACAGACTGCATAATATGAGAACAATGCAGTATCAGTCTCCGGTTAAGCAGGTGGAAAAATCGAGAGAAACTATGGAAATATATGCTCCGATAGCGCACAGACTCGGTATTTCCAAGATAAAGGTAGAGTTAGACGATCTTTCCATGAAATATCTCATGCCGGATGTATATGAGGATTTAGTGAATCAGGTAAATATTAATCGTCCGGGAAGAGAAGCTTTTATTGAAAGTATTATAAAAGAAGTTGGGATGCACATAAGCAATGCCGGCATAGAGGCTAAAATTGACGGACGTGTAAAACATTTCTTTTCAATATACAGAAAAATGGTAAACCAGAATAAGACTCTGGACCAGATTTATGATATTTTTGCAGTAAGAATAATAGTCGATACGGTTAAAGACTGTTATGCTGCACTTGGTGTAATCCATGAGATGTATAAACCGATTCCGGGACGTTTCAAGGATTATATTGCCATGCCTAAGCCTAATATGTACCAGTCACTGCACACTACACTTATAGCCTCAAACGGTCAGCCTTTTGAGATACAGATAAGAACATATGAGATGCATAGAACTGCTGAGTATGGTATTGCAGCGCATTGGAAGTACAAAGAGGGAAAAGGCAGTTCAGGCTCGAATGAGGAGGCTAAATTAAGCTGGCTTCGTCAGATGCTTGAATGGCAGAAGGAGATGTCAGATAACAAGGAATTTCTGTCATCAATTAAAAACGATCTTAATCTTTTTTCAGATAATATATATTGCTTTACACCTACAGGAGATGTTAAAAATCTTCCGGGAGGTTCATGTCCGGTAGATTTTGCGTATAGTATTCACAGTGCTGTCGGAAACAAGATGGTGGGTGCAAGAGTAAATGGAAAGCTTGTAAATATTGATTACAAGCTTAAAAGCGGTGATAGAGTTGAAATTATCACATCACAGAATTCAAAGGGACCGAGCCGTGACTGGCTGAGCATTGTAAAGAGTACTCAGGCCCGCAATAAGATTAACCAGTGGTTTAAACAGGAATTAAAAGAAGATAACATAATAAGAGGAAAAGAACTTATTTCCAATTACTGTAAGGCAAAGGGAATTGTATTTTCAGATATCGCAAAGCCTGAATATATGGAAAAGGCTATGGCAAAATACGGTTTTAAGGATTGGGATTCGCTTCTTGCATCTGTAGGTCATGGCGGATTAAAAGAAGGTCAGGTAGTAAACAGGCTTTCTGAGGAGTATGATAAGCATAAAAAATCCGAAATTACCGATAAACAGGTGCTTGACGGTATAGCACAGAATGAAAACAAAGATAAGGCTAAAGCCAAGAATGCCAAGGGTGGTATTACTGTAAAGGGAATACATGATGTGGCAGTGCGTTTTTCAAGATGCTGTAATCCGGTTCCGGGTGATGAAATTATAGGTTTTGTTACGAGAGGAAGAGGTGTTACAATACACAGGACAGACTGTGTAAATGTGCTTAATTTTCCTGAAAGTGAGAGAGAGCGTCTTATTGATGCCGAATGGGAAAAGACAGATACCGGAAGTGAAAAATACAGTGCTGAGATTAATATTTACGCACAGAACAGAACCGGATTAATAGTGGATATATCAAGGGTATTTACTGAGGCTAATATAGATTTAAGATTTATGAACAGCCGTGTTAACAAAAAGGATCAGGCTACGATTACTCTTGGATTTGATGTGCATGGAAAGGACGAGCTTTCAAGACTTATTGAAAAGTTCAGGAATATTCCGGGCGTTACTGATATATCAAGAACAACAGGCTGATTTTAGGAGGGAAAAGTCAGAATATGTGTATAAAAACGGAGCAGGTTGTTTTAGGAAGTGTCGCGACAAACTGTTATCTTATTATCAATGATGATGAAAAGAAATGTGTATTGGTAGACCCGGCAGATAATGCCGCGTTTATCAGAGATATGATAAAAAGAAGCGGATGCACGCTTAAAGCTGTATTGCTGACGCACGGACATGCAGATCATATGTCTGCGGCAGATGAGTTAAGGCGTATGTTTGGCGTTAAGCTGTATGCAGGAGACAAAGAGAAGCAGGTTCTTAAAGTTTCTGATATGAATTTATCAACAATGCTTTTGGATAAGGATATAAGTCTTTTTGCGGATGAATGGCTTTCGGATGGCCAGGAGCTGAAGATAGGTAAAATGACCATAAAGTGCCTGCATACGCCGGGACATACTGAGGGAGGTGTCTGCTATTATATTAAGCAAGCAGGTATTTTGTTTAGCGGAGATACGCTTTTTTGCGCTTCAATAGGAAGAACTGATTTTCCGACGGGAAGCATGAGTGAGCTTGTACATAGCATTAAAGAAAAGCTTTTTACATTGCCGGATGATACAAAGATATATCCGGGACATGGGGAAAGTTCTACAATAGCTTACGAAAAACAGCATAACCCTTATTGTCAGTAAATTTAATCAGGAATTACAACAAGTTGTTTAAGAAATGGGGATTAATATGATATATATAGAAATAAGTGATCTGAATTTTTATGATGATGCTGTTGTTCTTGTCCGTTCATTTTATCCAAGAACGGACGTTGCATTAAAAAAAGCAGATACAGAAATTTTGCCGCAGGATATGGTTATTGCTGTTGAAACTCCTGATAAGGAGAACGTGAGCAAGAAAGTTTTGCATGATGAATTTAAGAGAGAGCTGTATCTTAAATTGAGCAGCGAAACTAAAAAACAGCTGCCATGGGGATATCTTACAGGAGTAAGACCAAGCAAGATTGCATACACAATGCTTGAACAGGATGCTGATAAAAAGCAGATATATGATGAGTTTGTCAGCAAACATTTTGTCAGCAATGAAAAGGCAGAGCTTGCGATAAAGGTGGCAGAAACGGAAAAGCAGATTCTTGAAGATTTGGATTACAAAAACGGATACAGCTTATATATAGGGATTCCGTTTTGTCCTACAACATGTCTTTATTGTTCATTTACATCGTATTCGCTTGCAGCGTATGCATCGAAAGTGGACAGATATCTTGATGCCCTTATAAAAGAAATGGAATATGTATCAAAGGCTATGGAAGGCTGCAGACTTGATACAGTATATTTCGGGGGCGGAACACCTACAACACTTGAACCTGAACAGCTTGACAGGCTTCTTACAAATCTTGAAACTCATTTTGATATGAAAAATGTAAAAGAACTGACTGTAGAAGCGGGAAGACCTGACAGTATAACTTATGAGAAGCTTAAAGTATTAAAAAAACATAATGTTGACAGAATTTCTATAAATCCTCAGACGATGAATGATGAGACGCTTAAAATTATAGGAAGAAGACACAGCGTAAGTGAAGTTGTAAAGGCTTTTGAAATGGCAAGGCAGGCAGGCTTTGACAATATAAATATGGATATTATTTTAGGGCTTCCGGGTGAGGATGCCGCTAAGGTTGAAAATACATTAGAGCAGATTAAGAAGCTCTCTCCTGAGAGCCTTACAGTTCATTCACTGGCGATAAAACGCGCAGCTGCTCTAAATATATGGCGTGAAAAATATGCAGATTTAGAAATTGATAATAATAATGAAATTGTTTCGATGGCAGCAGACTATGCCAAAGCAATGGGGCACGAGCCATATTATATGTACAGACAGAAAAATATTGCCGGAAATCTTGAAAACGTCGGATATTCAAAACCGGGAAAAGAATGTATTTACAATATTCTTATCATGGAAGAGAAGCAGACTATAATTGCTATTGGTGCCGGAGCATCTTCAAAATTTGTATTTAATCAGGATGAAAATGAAGGTACAAGAATAGAGCGCGTCGAAAATGTCAAGAATGTAGATAATTATATAGACAGAATAGATGAGATGATTGAGCGCAAAGCAAAGTTTATGGAAGAAAACCATGTTGGAAATGCAGGACAGTATGAACTTATCGATAATATGATAAATGATTTTAAGAGCGGAATTTCGCATGGTATTCTTGTTGCTAATCTGTCTTACCGGCTGGCACTTGAACTTGGCATTACACCAGAGGAGGCTTATGATATAAAGCTTGCGGGAATGATTCATGACGTGGGGAAGCTTAAGCTGTCTCAGTATCTGTATGGAAGGGCAGTAAATGCTTTTTCTATAGAAGAATTGAAATATATGAGAATGCATTCTAAAATCGGTCGTGATTTTCTCTGCGGATATGATTTTAATGAAAATGTTTTGGAAACAGTGTTAAGGCATCATGAGTGTTTTGACGGAAGCGGTTATCCTGACAATATCGTGGGTGAAAATATACCGATTTCTGCAAGAATTATCAGAGTTGTTGACGCATTTGCCGCTCTTATATCAGACAGACCTTACAGAAAAGCATTTGATGTTGATACAGCTGTAGAGATTATGATAGATGAAGTGAAAAACTTTGATATGAGGGTATTTATAGAATTTCAGCGTATGATACATGAAAAATCAGTTCTTGAACTTATTGAAAATAGTAAGATAGCACTTGATGATTTAGATATACATGATATACTTAATATTTAGAATGGATAAATATTGATACAGATTTGCTATAATAGACAAAGAGACGATTGAATGGAGGAAAAAAATAAGATGGCTGAAGCAATGGTAGGCTTAAAGAGAACTCACAGATGTACAGAGGTTTCTTCTGATAATGTGGGACAGAAAGTAACGGTAATGGGATGGGTGCAGACAAGAAGAAATCTTGGCTCATTGATTTTTGTTGATTTGCGTGACAGAAGCGGAATTATACAGATTGTTTTTGATGAAAACAGTATTGGCAAGGATGGTTTTGATAAAGCATATACACTCAGAAATGAATACGTTATCGCGGTGTCAGGTGATGTAAATAAGCGTTCAGGTGCAGTTAATTCTAATCTTAAGACAGGCGATATAGAAGTGATTGCGACAGAACTTAGAATTTTGTCAGAGGCAGAGACTCCTCCATTTCCAATCGAGGAAAATATTAATACAAAAGAAGAATTAAGACTTAAGTACAGATGTCTTGATCTTAGGAGACCTGATATACAGTCAAATATTATTATGAGAAGCAAGGTTGCAACACTTACAAGAGCTTTTCTTGCAAATGAGGGATTTCTTGAGATAGAGACACCTATGCTTACAAAGAGTACACCTGAGGGAGCAAGAGATTATCTTGTACCAAGCCGTGTACATCCTGGCAAATTTTATGCGCTTCCGCAGTCACCTCAGTTGTTTAAGCAGATGCTTATGTGTTCAGGTTATGACAGATATATGCAGATTGCAAGATGTTTCAGGGATGAGGATTTGCGTGCAGACCGCCAGCCTGAATTTACACAGATAGATATGGAACTGTCATTTGTTGACGTTGATGATGTGATTGATGTAAACGAAAGACTTTTGGCATATCTTTTTAAGGAAATCCTTGATGTTGAAGTTAAGCTTCCTATTCAGAGAATGACATGGCAGGAGGCTATGGACAGATTTGGTTCAGATAAGCCTGATTTGCGTTTTGGAATGGAATTAAAGAATATAACTGAACTTGTTAAAGACTGTGGTTTCGGCGTATTTACTACAGCTATTGAAAATGGTGGTTCAGTGCGCGGTATAAATGCAAAGGGACAGGGTATGATGCCTCGTAAAAAAATCGATGCACTTGTTGATTTTGCAAAGGGATACGGTGCAAAGGGACTTGCGTATATTGCTATTCAGGAGGACGGAACAGTTAAGTCTTCATTTGCAAAATTTATGACAGATGAGCAAATGAGCGCTATTATAGAAGCTCTTGACGGTCAGAACGGAGATTTACTGCTTTTTGCTGCTGACAGAAATAAGATTGTATGGAATGTTCTTGGTGCTTTAAGAGTTGAGCTTGCACAGCAGATGGATTTGCTTGATAAGAATGAATATAAATTTGTGTGGATAACAGAATTTCCGCAGTTTGAATGGTCAGATGAGGAAGAAAGATTTGTTGCAATGCATCATCCATTTACAATGCCTATGGATGAGGATCTTGAGAAGCTTGAAAGCGATCCGGGTTCAGTGCGGGCTAAGGCATACGATATAGTCCTTAACGGTACTGAGATTGGCGGAGGAAGTGTTAGAATACATCAGGCTGACGTTCAGTCAAGAATGTTTAAGGCACTCGGACTTACGGACGAGACTGCCAATGAGAAGTTTGGCTTCTTACTTGATGCATTTAAGTATGGTGTACCTCCTCATGCAGGACTTGCATATGGTCTTGACAGACTTGTTATGCTTATGGCAAAACGTGACAGTATCAGAGATGTAATAGCTTTCCCTAAGGTAAAGGATGCATCATGTCTTCTTACAAATGCACCTGATGTGGTTGATGAAAAGCAGCTTGATGAGCTTTCGATAGATATTAAAAATACAGAGAGATAAAGATACGACAGTACTGATATGCGGCTGTATTACTGGGGGATAAATATTATATTATTATATATTTATTAAACAGATAAAAGGAGTATGGTTATGGGCGAAAATGAAGAAAATTTAATTAATCCGAACAACACCCAGCTTATGCATGATGAAGGGGCCGCAGTTGAAAGTAAAGCTGATAATACAGATGCTGCATGTGAAGTTTCTGAAAACAGAGCAGAGCAGACAGAAATTATACAAATTACAGAAGATAATAAAGTTGAGACAGAGGCAGAGAAAGTAAATGAGGCTGCAAAAGAGACTTTTGAAAATGACGGGGAACAGCCGGTTTTAGAAAATGAAGAAGCTGATGATACCTTGGATAAACATAAGTCGAAAAAGAAAAAATTGGCTAATAATAAGAAGGGCAATAAGTTGGTTGTGGCTGTAAAGAACTTTTTCGGATCAGGTCTTTCAATAAAAATGAAACTTATAGGTGCGTTTATAATTCCTGTTATTTTAATACTTATTTTAGGTATTGTGTCATATACAACAGCTTCAAGTGCGATTACAAAAAGCTTTGTGGAAACGTCGGAATCTACAATGCAGATGACAGCCGATTACTGTGATCTTGTTTTGTCAGATGTTCAGATGGAGGCAGAAAATCTTGCTAATAATAAAGTAATACAGGATTATTATTCAGGTGCATATGCCGATAATCCGATAAATGAAAACCAGCAGCATAATTCAATGTATAATACACTTTCATCTACAGCACTTGATAATGATGCCATTTCAAGAATAACCGTTGTAGGCTCATATGGAAAACCTATATATTCAAAAGAGCTTCAGACTTCGGATGTCAATATGTATGAAAAAATCAAAGCATCTGCTGAGGGTAAGCTTATAGATAAGGAGCGTGCTGCATGGCTGTCATCAAGAGAATTTGTGGACACTATAATCAAAGATGAATATGCAGTATCATTTGGCAGACAGCTTTTGAATAATTCAAAAAAGCCTGTAGGATACATATTTTATGATATAGATTACAATTTTGTGATAGATACGCTTAAAAAAGTTGATTTTGGTTCTAAGAGTGTTGCTGCGCTTATAGCACCTGATGGCGGAGAAATAATTTACAGAGCAGACGGAAGCTCTTCACAGACGGAAGGCGTTGTTATAGGACAGCAGGAGTTTTATAAAAATGCTGTTGAAAGCGGTGAGGAAAAAGGAAGGTCATATGTAAAATTTGACGGTAAAAAGCATTTATTTATATATAATCAGACATCAACAGGATTTACTATATGTGCATTGATACCTGAAAGTGAAATAATTGCGCAGGCAGAATCCATAAAGATGATTTCAGCAGTTATTGTAATACTTGCAATTATAATTGCAGCTTTGATTGGATGGTTTTTATCAGCCAATATTGACCATGCTATTAAGCATATTATGAGTAAGCTTGAACTTGCGGCGTCAGGTGATTTGACAATAAGTGTTGATGTAAAGGGGAAGGATGAATTCAGTGTACTTGCAGGAAGTACAAATGATATGATTAACAATGTAAAAGGTCTTATTGAAAAGACTAAGATAGTTTCCGATAAGGTGGAGGATTCTGTTCAGGTTGTTACTGAAAGTGCAAAGGATTTGCTTGGTGGTACAAGAGAAATTACTTCTGCAATAGAAGAGATTGAAAAGGGCGTTGTGCAGCAGGCAGAGGATTCAGAAGAATGTTTAAGATTAATGGATAATCTTTCTGATAAGATAAATCTTGTTTCTGAAAATTCAGTTAAAATAGCCCGTATAGCAGAAGATACAACAAATATAGTCGGAGAAGGTATTGAGTCAATTAATGAATTAAAGACTAATGCAAAGACAAATGTTGATATAACATATAATGTTATTGATGAGATACTTAAGCTTAAGGAATCATCGAAATCAATCGAAAACATACTTGGTGCTATTAATGAAATTGCTGAACAGACAACGCTTCTTTCTTTAAATGCTTCTATTGAGGCAGCAAGGGCTGGTGAGGCTGGAAGAGGATTTGCGGTAGTGGCCGGTGAGATAAGAAAGCTTGCGGAGCAGTCAGTTAAATCGGCTGATGAAATCAGAAAAATAGTTGCAGACATCAATGATAAAACAAATGATACGGTTAATATCGCAAGAAAGGCAGAAGATATAGTAGATGTACAGGACAAGTCGCTGAAACGTGCTGAAGAGGTGTTTGGACATATACAGTCACAGTTTGGTGAACTTATATCAAATCTTGATGAGATAACAAACGGTGTAGATACGATAGCTGAGGCAAAAGTACATACTATAGATTCAATACAGAGTATTTCAGCAGTATCACAGCAGACAGCGGCTGCTTCAGAAGAAGTTACGGAGACAGCATCTAAGCAGTTGGAAAGAGTTGAGCAGCTTAATATGGCAGCAGAAAACTTAAATAATAATTCGAGCGATTTGAATAATGCCATTGACTTATTTAAAATATAATAATATATTTGATGTAAGTCTTTAAATAAAATCAGGCATAAAAACGGAGGTTAAAAATGTATTCATTTGATGAAGTTTCAGGATTTGATCCTGAATTGGCTAAGGCCATGGATGATGAGCTTGCAAGACAGAGAAGCCATATTGAACTTATTGCTTCAGAAAACCTTGTAAGTAAAGCTGTTATGGCTGCTATGGGCAGTCCATTGACAAACAAATATGCAGAGGGATATCCGGGAAAAAGATATTATGGCGGATGTGAGTATGTTGATGTAGTTGAGACACTTGCTATCGAGAGAGCTAAAAAGCTTTTTGGATGTGAATATGCAAACGTTCAGCCACATTCAGGAGCGCAGGCTAACCTTGCAGCTTTCTTTGCGATGGTAGAACCAGGAGATACTGTTATGGGCATGAGTCTTGATTGCGGAGGGCATCTGTCACATGGTTCACCTGTTAATATTTCAGGTAAATATTTCAACATAGTTCCTTATGGCGTAACAGCCGATGGCTTTATCGATTATGAAGAAGTTTTAAAAATAGCTAAGGAATGTAAACCAAAGATGATTATTGCAGGTGCAAGCGCATATGCAAGAACTATTGATTTTAAGAAATTCAGAGAAATCTGTGATGAGGTTGGAGCATACCTTATGGTAGATATGGCTCATATTGCAGGTCTTGTAGCAGGCGGACAGCATCCAAGTCCTATTCCTTATGCAGATGTTGTTACAACAACAACACATAAGACTCTTCGCGGACCAAGAGGCGGTATGATTTTAAGTTCTGCTGAAAATGCTGACAAATTTAAGTTTAATAAGTGCGTATTCCCTGGAACTCAGGGTGGTCCTTTAATGCATGTTATTGCTGCTAAGGCAGTATGCTTTAAGGAAGCACTCGACCCAAGCTTTAAGGTATATGCAGAAAATATCGTAAAGAATGCAGATGCACTTTGCAAGGGACTTATGAACAGAGGTTTTGATATAGTTTCAGGCGGTACAGATAACCACCTTATGCTTGTTAACCTTTTAAGCAAGGGAGTTACCGGTAAGGAAGTTGAAAAACTTCTTGATGCTGCAAATATTACATGTAACAAGAATACAATTCCAAACGACCCGGCATCTCCATTTGTGACAAGCGGTATCAGACTTGGTACAGCGGCTGTTACAACAAGAGGATTTAACACAGAAGATATGGACGTTGTTGCACAGGCAATTGCACTTCTTGTTGATGATGTTGATAAGAACCAGGCTGAGGCTATGGCATTGGTTAAGGGACTTACAGATAAGTATCCTCTTTATGAATAATACATAATGAGTGATACATAATTAATGATAAATAATTTTTAATACTTACGCAGTGTGGCAGAGTTTTGTCTGTCCGCTGCGTTTTTTGTATAACAGGATTGCAGTGTCAAAAGGTCTTGGCATATTTGTGATTGCACAGTCTTTGACGATTTTAGTGATTTAAAGTGAAAAAGAGTTGACAAAGTGAATATAATGTCGTATTCTTTTTAAAAGAGAGGAATATAAATGGTAAATAGATTGACAGGTGGGAGATAAATAAGACAGTCTGTTTATGTGAGGGGCAAACTTATAGAAATATAAGGACGCAAAACTTGGAGTCTAAGGCATATAAAAGATATGTTATGATAGTTCGGTCGCAATGAGTTTCATTGCGGCCTTTTTGTATTTTAAAGGGGTAAAAATGAAAAATAAATTGCGTAGGGTTATAGACGTTGCTGCATATGACATAAAATATTATTATAAGTGTTACTATGCTTTATGTATTTATATTATTGTATAAGAAATAAAAATATACCAAATAGCACGATTTAGCTACCGAATAGCACATGGGTATTGATTTAAAAGTGATAAGATGTTAGTTTTGGGTAAGAAGATAAGAGCAGAAAAATGAAGAAGAATTATGTATAAATAAATTACAGCCGATTACGGTGGGATATAATTCGGTGTTGATATATTCAATGCTGATTTATATAAAAAGGGTTTTGGTGAAATTTAAAGAAAGTACCAAAACCCACAAAGTAAGCACTTAAGAAAAAGCGCCCGGGTAAATTATATAGCTTTTTCATATAAGTGTAAAGAAATTTATAGAAAAAGGAGATTAAAACAAATGGAAATGACGTTAAGTGATGGATTTTGTGAGATGACGCAGAATGAGCTGAAAGAAATTGATGGTGGCGGTTTTTTCGCAACTGTTGGCTCAGGTATAGTTAAAGGATTATCTGTTGCGGGTAGTGCTTTGGGATTAGGACCTGTTGGCGCAGGTGTTTGTATTGGTGCTTGTGTTGTAGCAGTAGGTGTTGGAATCTATGCTGCGTGTAATTCTTAACAGGAGGAACAAATGGTAAAAGAGAATTTATTAAACGTTCTGTCTATAGAAGAATTGTTTGAAATCAATGGTGGTTGGAATTGGGAAAATTTTACTTATTGTGTAGCAGCAATAGGCGTAATTGGAGCAGTTGTATGCCCACCGGTTGCTGTTGTATCAGGAGTATATGAAGCATCGTATTGGTTAACAAGAGCTATAATAGAATGAAGAAAATAAATAATATATTGAAAGCATTGTTATGTATAATATGTTTGTATAATAGCATTATAACAAAGCATTATTATGCGTTAACAAACTTGGCTATATCATTTATGTTAATTATAGTTAGCAATAAAAAATACAAAAATAGATATTTTATTTATGATAATTGTGTACAGATATTTACATTGGTATGGTTTTTATTATGGAATATTGTATCTGTAATTTATATGAATTTTTTTGAAATATGTATTTTTGAGTGGAGTTACATATTTATACTACAGTATATTTTTTATATTATAATTGTATTTTTTATTAATGTAATTGTTAAAAATAGTAATAAATTTAATTGACGTGGTAGTTTATCTTTCAGCAAGTATCTGATATAAGTTTGTATCAGATGCTTGTTATCAAAATAAGGGGATGGTGTTATAAAATATGAATTTATCAAAATTTGTAAATAAATATGTTTATGAAATTTTTTCCGTAATATTGATTTTATGCGTGGTTGACCAAATATATATGATGTTGAGATATAAAAATATAAGTATAGAAACGCTTATTATAACATTAGTGTTTGCTGCAATTAATATATATTTTGGATTTTTACATAAAAAGTGAAATCATGCGCATTCGAAAATAGTGCATATTGTATGAGAAATAAGAAAGAGGAATGTAGTGTGAAAATTTGTGTGGATAGTGATAAGAAAATATGTGATTATATGAAAATAACGATAGTGCTATCGTCTATTACAGCTATTCTCCAAATATTATTAAAAGGCATCGAATTTATCAGCTTTAGTAAATATCATATTATTTTATCGATTATATTATTATTTGCAGGAATACATTTGCTGACGGATGATAAACAAAGAAAAGCGGATTTGTACTATTTTGCGGTAACATTTGTTAATAATTTGATTATTATATGTCCTGTTTTCTTTGAGTTAGGCAGGACTGCTGTTAGAAATATATAGCATTGTTTGTATGTTGATTTCGGACATTATTTGTTGTTCTGATTTTTTAAGGGATGTGATTTGTAATGAAGAGAAAGTACAGGATTTTGTTTATCATTTTTATTATATTGTGTTTTTTAATGTTTTGTGATGCAGTACTGATGTTTTATAATGATGAGATTAATTTTGCTATAAAAGATATATTATTCGGCATTGGTTTTGGGAGTATAGGGGTGGTATATTTGTTTTCATCAGAGGAAAATAAATAATACAAAATAATAAAACAGATTTTAAGACAGGAGATTTAAATTGAATTCACGTAATAAAAAAATGGTAAGTACTTTGATTGTAATGTATACATTAGGTCCCATATTTGTCGGACTATTAGTGATTGCAATAACATTTGCGCTGGGAAAGAAAATAAGTACAGACGAGCTTACACATATCGTCAGTTGTTTAATATATGCTGTTTTGGGGATTGTGGCGGTAAAGCTATATGGGAAGACTATTTACAAAGATATAGCGGATAGGGATAGTAAAAAAGCATGGTTTTTTCAAACATTTGCATTTTCTGTATTATATTTATTAATTAATTTGATTTTTACAAATGTTTTATATTACATAAATGGTAAAATGTTAACAGAAAATGAGATGATAATAGATTCAATTAATGATAGCGGAATATTATTGCAGCTATTGAGCGTTATTGTGGTGTGTGTAATAGGTCCGGTGGTCGAGGAAATTTTGTTTAGATATATATATCAAAATTGGCTTATATCAAAAATTCCTTTTTTAAATGGGTATTTGGCAGTAATATTAGTGGCTGTTTCTTTTGGAGTGATGCATAGTGGTTTTTCGCTTTTAGAATTAAGTTATTATTCTTTATTAGGAATGCTTCTTGGAGTTATATACAAAAAA
Organism: uncultured Eubacterium sp.; assembly: GCA_900552795.1. Taxonomy (GTDB): domain Bacteria; phylum Bacillota; class Clostridia; order Lachnospirales; family Lachnospiraceae; genus Lachnospira. The sequence continues at coordinate 50,295 of USBB01000007.1, read as the reverse complement.
ACAGACAGCATTGCCATGGTGATTATTATACATGTGGTTAATAATACTGTTGGTACATTGTTGTAGTATGTAGAGTGAAGAAAGATGTTAAAAGCAAAATGAACTTGAAAGTATTAATGGCGATGGATTTATGATATGAAAAAAATAGTATTCTTATTATGTGTTATTTGCATTGTAATTGATTTAGTAATATGTTTTATAAGTTCATTATATATGGACGCTATTAGAGATATTGCCATGCTTTTATTAGCAATAACGATGTATTCACAGTTTTTTAAAAGTGAAACCGGTGATTAAGTTGTTGGTTTAAAAATAGAATTGTGGATATTATGTTTTTTAAAAAGAAAATTAGTAATTTACGGTAAAAATGAAAGAAAGTGGATTGGCGATAAAGTCACCGCATGATGAAGAGCAGTTAACAATATTGTATTAGAATCTAATAGGAGTGAAAAAATGAAAGATTTTATGATTTGTGGACATACATTAAAGGAATTGTTGCCAACATTGGTTAAAACAGGTTTTGCATTAGGATTGATTTTAGGAGCATATTTATTGCTAAAATTTTAAACGTATGCCTGAATAATAATCTATAAGGATTAGGAAGAATATGAATAAAAAAGTTACAATTATTGCAGGTGCTCTTCTAATTATTATAGGAGTAGTGTTATTCTGCATGGCAATCAATGGTGTTGCTGGGAATATGTTTGTAATAGTTCAAAGTTTAGTGGTTGTATTAGCGATTATAGATGTGGTAAATATCTTCTTCTTACATAAAAAAAGAGAATGAATTATTGTACTGTGTAAAAGATAGATTTATAATACTGTTCATTTTTTATTCAGTGAAAGTGAGAAATTTTATGAAGTACACAGAGGCAATAGGAGTGGTTGTTGGAAGTATTATAGGTGCTATATTGACCGGGGTGTTTGTATATTATACAAGAAGCATTTTTAGTGTTATTTTTGTAGTGACAAAAGAATAAAATACAACTTTTAACTGATATATTTAGTGTTTATGCAATATTATAGAAAATTTTATATATTTTTTGTATTTTTTAACGGTTTTAGTATTTTTATGCAAAAAAGCAGTTGACGAAATTTATATAGAGTGATATCTTTTATCAGAGAGGAAATTAAATGGTAAATAGATTGACAGGTGGAAAATAAAAAGTCTATTTATGTGAGGGGCAAACTTATAGAAATGTAAGGACGCAAAGCTTGGAGTCTAAGGCATATAAAAGGTATGCTATGATAGTTCGGTCGCAATGAATTTCATTGCGGCCTTTTTGTGTTTTAAAGGGGGTAAAAATGAAAAATAAATTGCGTAGGGTTATAGACATTGCTGCATATGTAGTGCTTGGACTTACTATAATAGAATTGTTTTACATATTTTTTAGAACATCAGAAATTAGTATTAAATGTATTATTGAAGCGATAGTGATAGGTGGATTGATATTTTTGGATAAGAAAGAAAAAGAATAGGTAATTACAATATCAATTGTTGTTTGAGTGATTTGTATTTTAAAGGGGTGAGAATATGATAGAAATTAAAGAAAATCAGGAATTAAAATTAAATAACCTATTATCATACAGAGGTAAGATACTTCAAAGCAAATTAGAAAGTATAGGCAGAGATATGGAGTTGAAAATAAACGGGAGAGGCGCAAAAAGAATAGCATATCCGATAATGGCAACATATGGGATTGATGGTGAATTTATTGATATGGAAATTCTTATACCTGTAAGTAATGAAATTGAAAGTATAGGTGAATATAAGTTCAAGAAAGAACTGAAAATTGTAAATGCAGTTATGATGTCATATAAGGGAAATCCGGTAGGGTTGCAGGATGCGTGTAATGAATTAAATAAGTACATAGAAAGAAATAAACTGCAGCCGATTACGGTAGGATACAATGTGACGCAATCCGTAGACATACATAATATAGAAAATACTTTAAGTAACATATATGTTGGAATAAATCCTAATATATTATAGGATATAATTCAGTATTGATATATTCAATGCTGATTTATATAAAAAGGGTTTTGGTGAAATTTAAAGAAAGTACCAAAACCCACAAAGTAAGCACTTAAGAAAAAGCGCCCGGGTAAATTATATAGCTTTTTCATATAAGTGTAAAGAAATTTATAGAAAAAGGAGATTAAAACAAATGGAAATGACGTTAAGTGATGGATTTTGTGAGATGACGCAGAATGAGCTGAAAGAAATTGATGGTGGCGGTTTTTTCGCAACTGTTGGCTCAGGTATAGTTAAAGGATTATCTGTTGCGGGTAGTGCTTTGGGATTAGGACCTGTTGGCGCAGGTGTTTGTATTGGTGCTTGTGTTGTAGCAGTAGGTGTTGGAATCTATGCTGCGTGTAATTCTTAACAGGAGGAACAAATGGTAAAAGAGAATTTATTAAACGTTCTGTCTATAGAAGAATTGTTTGAAATCAATGGTGGTTGGAATTGGGAAAATTTTACTTATTGTGTAGCAGCAATAGGCGTAATTGGAGCAGTTGTATGCCCACCGGTTGCTGTTGTATCAGGAGTATATGAAGCATCGTATTGGTTAACAAGAGCTATAATAGAATGAAGAAAATAAATAATATATTGAAAGCATTGTTATGTATAATATGTTTGTATAATAGCATTATAACAAAGCATTATTATGCGTTAACAAACTTGGCTATATCATTTATGTTAATTATAGTTAGCAATAAAAAATACAAAAATAGATATTTTATTTATGATAATTGTGTACAGATATTTACATTGGTATGGTTTTTATTATGGAATATTGTATCTGTAATTTATATGAATTTTTTTGAAATATGTATTTTTGAGTGGAGTTACATATTTATACTACAGTATATTTTTTATATTATAATTGTATTTTTTATTAATGTAATTGTTAAAAATAGTAATAAATTTAATTGACGTGGTAGTTTATCTTTCAACAAGTATCTGATATAAGTTTGTCTCAGGTGCTTGTTATCAAATAAGAGGATGATGCTATAAGATATGGATTTATCAAAATTTGTAAATAAATATGTTTATGAAATTTTTTCCATAATATTGATTTTATGCGTGGTTGACCAAATATATATGATTATGACATATAAAAATATAAGTATAGAAACACTTATTATTACGTTAGTATTTGCTGCAATTAATATATATTTTGCATTTTTATACGAAAAATGAAGTTTTAACCATTAATTTGGACTAGGAAATATTTTGGCATTTTGTGGCGGAGCCTTAGAAGGATGTTCTTAAATAAAATATTATTTTAAGAAACACAAAGCAATTATGGTTTACTGTAATGTCTAAAGTGAAGAGAGGTGTCCGGAACTTGAGCGATAAAATAGAAAAATTTTTTAAAGAATTTCAAAAGCTATACTATAAAATGGCATTTATTATTATTGTATCAGGTGCTGCAATTATATCTTCATATCATGTCGGTGTATTGTTTGGAAAAGTAATGTCTAATTTAATAACTTTGTTATAATCAGTATTTATTAGCAAAGCTTGTGGCGCATACCATCGTGTAAAGCGGTGGTGTGCGTTTATACAAATAATAAAACAACGAAAAAATCGGACAAATAGTGGTATGGAGTATATTTTAATTTATATTGGCTTATATATTATAGTTTTGTTCCATGAACTGGGGCATTACATTGTGGCACGGTGGACAGGTTTTACGGTAGAGACTTTTGAGGCAGGTATTGGTCCGAAAATATTTTCCGTAAATCGAAATGGAATTAAATATTGTATGAGGCTCCTGCCTGTAGGAGGGGTATGCAGTATTAAGGAATTTGATACATTTAATGGGGATGTTATTCCTAAAACAGGGGTAAGAAAATATAATCTCAAGAAAATGGCTATTGTCATAGCCGGTCCCATTATGAATTTTGTGTTGGCATTTTTGTTCACGGTGCTTGCCGCGAATATGGAAGGGCTAAGGATTGAGAATGTCAGTGCAGGAACGCTAACGGAAGCAGGTATTCAGAAAGGCGATATTTTACGCAGTATTAATGGGGTGAGAGTTTTTCATGAAGATGATATAGATTATTTATTACAGGAAGAAGAGAAAAATATTTTTACTGTTCGCAAGGCTGACGGAGACAGAATAAAATATGAAATTTATTATACAGGTGATGATTTAGGACTTTTATTTGACAACAGCATAGGAAGTAAAATAAGAGATTCTGTTAATTCATTTTTTAAGTCGGCAGGCATGATGACAGATGTATTTAAGGATACATTAACGGGCGAGACCAGTGTTGCAGAAGATTTAGCATGGTCAGGAGGCGGTATTGATAATATATCTGTAACTACGGGAATAAGATACAGCTTAAACAAATGTATGATTGTGTTAAGTGTATTTTCTTTATCAGTTTGTTTTTTTAATTTATTGCCGATTGTTATGTTAGATGGTTTTAGATTTATTATTTCTTTTTTGGAGTTCATTATCGGAAAGACCTTTGGAAAAATAGGTTTTATTATAATAAGTGTATTGGGAATTATCGTATCATTTTTTATTATATTTTAAATTATTTTAGTTTCAGAATAGATTGACTTTACAGATATTTGGGGGGGAGTAAGTATGAAATACTATTGCATAAAGCAGCATGACATCACGGATTGTGGTGCTGCCTGTCTGGCAACGATATGCAAACAAAACGGTTACGGGATAGGCATAACAAAAATACGCGAAGTTGCAGGCACGGATAAGCAGGGAACAAATGCGTATGGAGTGATAAAGGCTGCAGAAGGATTGGGGTTTAGTGCAAAAGGCGTCAAGGGAAATAAAGAAGCATTTTTTTCGGAATTTCCGCTTCCGTGTATTGCACATGTTATTGTGGACGGAAATTTATTACATTATGTTGTAATTCATAAAATTACAAAAAAGCAGGTAATAATAGCAGATCCAGGTGTGGGAATTGTGAAGCTTACGCCGGAAGAGTTTTTCGGGGAAGTACATGATGAGGGAAAGCCGCCCAAATATCAGTGGAGCGGCATACTTATTTTGCTTGTTAAGAATGAGACATTTACAAAAGGTAACGAGACAAAGGGACTGTTCGGACGCTTTTTTCATCTGCTTTTACCTCAGAAAAAATTATTGTTACATATTTTTATTGCATCACTTGTGTATACCATTTTGGGAATACTCGGTGCATTTTATTTTAAGGAGTTAATAGACAGCGTTTTGCCGGACGGATTAAGAAAAACGCTGATGACGCTTTCTATAGGCGTAATATTGCTCAATGTCTTTAAGGTAGTGTTAAGTGCAATTCGTTCGCATTTGCTATTGTATCTTAGTCAGAAGCTTGATATAGCCTTACTTCTTGGGTATTACAGGCACGTTTTAGAACTGCCAATGAATTTTTTTGGAACAAGGCGTGTCGGTGAAATAATATCAAGATTTAATGATGCGGGAAATGTCAGGGATGCCATATCGGGGGCGACATTAACTATAATGATTGATACAATCATGGCAGTTGCCGGAGCTGTTATTTTGTGTATTCAGAATGTAAAGCTTTTTGTAATTGCCGTAATTATAGTAGTGCTGTATGTGATTATAGTACTTACTTTTAACAAATGGTATGAAAAGCTTAACAGAAAGCAGATGGAAGACAATTCACAGCTTACGTCATATATGGTGGAATCCTTAAACGGAATTCAGATGGTAAAAGCATATAATGCAGAAAGAAAAGTGAAGCTTGAAACGGAGATTAAGTTTGTTAAGCTGTTAAAAAGCATATTTAAATTGTCATGGGTAAGTAATATGCAATCGTCGCTTAAGATTTTTGTAGAGCTTGTGGGCGGCGTAATTATACTTTGGGTAGGCGGCGTGAGCGTTATTAACGGAGAAATGACGATAGGAGCGTTAATAACATTTAATTCGCTGCTGGTATATTTTCTTGATCCGGTGAAGAATTTAATTAATCTTCAGCCCCAAATGCAGACGGCCGTTGTAGCTGCTGACAGGTTAGGTGAAATTCTTGATTTGGAGGCAGAAAAGACAGAGAAAGAAAGCAGGAAAATGGCGCCGCTTACTTTAGCAGGCGATATACAGATAAGAAATCTTGATTTCAGGTACGGAACAAGACGACAGGTGCTTTCTGACATAAATCTTACGATTAAAAAGGGAGAGAAAGTTGCTTTTGTAGGCGAGAGCGGTTCAGGAAAGACTACATTGTCAAAATTGCTGCTGCACTTATATTCTCCTGAAAAAGGGGAAATTTTAATAAACGGTAATAATATAGAAGATATAAGGCTTGAATGTCTGCGTGAAAGAATAGCTTATATACCGCAGGAGACATTTTTGTTCAGCGGAAGTATTTATGATAATTTAGTGCTTGGAATGGACGATGTAGATATGGATAACGTTGTGGAGGCAGCCAAGCTGGCGCAGGCACATGATTTTATAAATGAGCTGCCATTAAGATATGAGACAAGGCTTGAAGAAAATGGCGCAAATCTGTCAGGCGGACAGCGCCAGAGACTTGCGATAGCAAGAGCCATGCTTAAAAAGCCTGATATTCTGATATTGGATGAAGCGACAAGTAATCTGGACTCAATAACAGAGCGGGCTTTGGATAAAACAATAAATGAATTTTCTAAGGAAATGACTACAATTTTTATTGCGCACAGATTAAGCACAATTAAAGACTGTGACAGAATTTTCGTTATGGATAAAGGGAAGATTATTGAGCAGGGCACACATAGGGAACTCAGTGAATCAGGCGGAAAGTATGCCGAACTGGTAAGACAGCAGTCTTTAGAAGAATCTTTTACATAGGAGGGGGATATTTGTGAAACCTATTATAGTGGATATGACCGATATTAGTGACAGTGTTGAGGTATACGAATCAAAGCCTAACCCTTTTATGGTGTATTTGATTTATATATTGGCAGTATTACTTATTACAGCAGTTGGCTGGATGTGGTTTTCAAAGATGGATATTGTTGTAAAGAGCAGCGGAATATTTAGAAGTGAGGAGAGCGCAGTTAATGTAAGTGTCGGTATAAATGGTCAAATTTCATCGTGTAATATAGAAGAGGGGCAGTATGTAAATGAGGGAGATATTTTATTTACCGTAGACGCTGATTCCTCTATTGAAAATGAGGTTAAAGCGCAGGAAGTTTTATATGATGATATAACGGACCGTATTGAAATACTAAAGGCGTATGAGAGATATTTAAATGGTGAAAATGCTGCGTTAAATGCGCATGAGGATAATAAATATTATAAGGAATTTGAAATAAAAAAAGAGAAGCTTGCGTCAGCCGGTAAAAATACTGATACAGAAATTTATAAGCAAAAAGAGCAGCTACAAAATGAGATAAACAGCATTAAAAGTCAGAAAAATAGCTGTGAGCAGCAGATAAGCAAATTAGAACAGGCAGAACAGTGTGTTAAGAACAGAAATAACAGTTTTTCATCGTCTGAAAGCTATTATGAGACGCTGGTAAGCAGTTATATAGCGAAATATAATTTGACTGCCGCGCAGTATGATACTCAGATAGCTGATTATGAAAAGCAAAAGGAGGCGCTTGATAATAAGATAAATGATGGGCAGACTTCCGGAAGTATAGATGTCGAAAGCATTAAAAAGCAGCTTGAGGATTGTAAGAATGTAATAAGCAGACTTTCAGGCGAGAAAAAGATAACTCTCGACAATTTGGAACTTCAGCAGATATCAGTTGTAGAACAGCAGATTACAACTGTTAAGGAGACTTTAAGTGCGGCAGAAAACAGTTTGTCAGCGCTTAAAGATAAGTTAAAGGTAATTAATGAAAGCGGTAATAGCAGCGGAGATATTAATATTCTTACTGAAAAGCAAAGCGTGGCGGCAGAGATACTTAGCTTTAATGATAAAAAAAGAGAATGTGAGAATATACTTAAGCAGTATGATTCAGAGAGCGGTAAGGCAACTGTAATGGCACAGAGGTCAGGATATATTTATATGCTGCAGGAGATTACAGAGGGAAATTATATTGCGCAGGGAACCGCTGTATGTCAGATTCTTCCTGAAAATACAAAAGGATATTATGCTGAAATTTATGTGGAAAATCAGGATATTGCAAAGCTTAAAGAGGGACAGGAAGTAAAGTTTGAGATTGCGGCATATCCATCAAATGAATACGGTTATTTTACGGGAAATATTGAATCAATTTCAAAAGACATTAAAGTAAACCAGAATTCGGGAAGCGCATATTATCTCGTAAAGGTTAGATGCGACCAGACAACTGTCACAAATAAGGATGGAAAAACAGGAAGCATTATAAACGGAATGGCTTGTAATGCCAAGGTAGTGGTAGACGAAAAGAATATTTTGGAATTTGTCTTGGAAAAGCTTGATTTATTGGATTAACATAGATTAGTTTATAAAATTACAGTGTCAAAAGGTCTTGAGCTCACTTGTGCCTGCAGGGTAGTGGGGGAATGACCTTAATTATTTATAAAAAAGCATCACTCATGCAGATTTGAAATTATCTGACATGAGTGATGCTCTTTTATTATATAGGAAATTCTATGAAATTTCTTATTTTATTTATTTATTTTCCTGATCTTTCATTGCGCGTACCTTTAATGAGAGACCGAAGAGATTGATGAAGCCTTCGGCATCATGGTGGTCATAAAGGTCACCTGTTGTAAATGATGCGATTGATTCATTGTAAAGTGAATATGGAGAAGTTGTGCCTGCTTTTATTATATTTCCTTTGTAAAGCTTAAATTTAACCTCGCCCGTTACCTTTTCCTGAGTCTTTTCGATGAATGCCTGAACAGCTTCACGAAGAGGTGTTTCCCATTTTCCTTCATATACTATCTGAGCAAATTTGTTTCCCATGTCAAGCTTCATAGTTGTTGTATCTCTGTCAAGAACAAGCTCTTCAAGCTGCTGATGTGCTTCATAAAGAATAGTTCCGCCAGGTGTTTCATATACACCTCGAGATTTCATACCTACAACACGATTTTCGACAATATCAATAATACCGATACCGTGCTTTCCGCCGATTCTGTTAAGTTCCCTTATGATATCTGAAACTTTCATAGCCTTTCCATTAACTGTCTTAGGAACACCTTTTTCAAAAGTCATTGTAACATACTCACCCTCATCAGGAGCTTTTTCAGGAGTTGTTCCAAGTACAAGAAGATGATCATAATTTGGCTCATTTGCAGGATCTTCAAGCTCAAGACCTTCATGGCTTATGTGCCAGATATTACGGTCACGACTGTAGCTTGTATCTGCTGAAAATGGAAGATTGATACCGTGCTGTCTGCAGTATTCGATTTCTTCCTCACGTGAATTCATTGTCCATTTTTCATTTCTCCATGCAGCTATAATCTTAATGTCAGGAGCCAAAGCCTTTATTGTAAGCTCAAAACGGATCTGGTCATTTCCTTTTCCTGTAGCACCGTGGCATATAGCAGTAGCACCCTCTTTTCTTGCAATTTCAACAAGTCTTTTTGCAATAAGCGGTCTTGCCATAGAAGTACCAAGAAGATATTTATTTTCATAAACAGCGTGAGCCTGAACACATGGAACAATGTAATCGTCACAGAATTCATCAGTTAAGTCTTCGATATATAACTTAGAAGCCCCGCATGAAATAGCTCTTTCTTCGAGACCGTCAAGCTCCTCTTCCTGTCCGCAGTCTGCGCATACACAGATTACTTCATAGTCAAAGTTTTCCTTAAGCCAAGGAATAATAGCTGTAGTGTCAAGTCCGCCTGAGTAAGCGAGAATAACTTTTTCTTTCATATTGAAAGTCCTCCTATATGTATTATAGATATTTTATCATCCGGTTCAGTCCGGAAAATCTCTGAACCTTATAATAATCCAAATAAAGTTAAAATGCAATAGTAAAAAGCTGATATTATGTAAAAATATACACTATTTATGTATAAATATAAAAAATATGCAAATAGGTCTTTACATCAGAAAAAAAGTTGTTATAATGAAGTTTAAGTTTAGAAAGTATTCGGAATGGAGGAATATTTATGATAAAGGCTGGTATAATCGGTTCTACAGGATATGCCGGAAATGAGCTGGTGAGAATTCTTTTGGGACATAAGGATGTAGAGATAGTGTGGTTCGGTTCAAGAAGTTACATAGACCAGAAATATGCAGATGTATACAGAAATATGTTTCAGCTTGTAGATAACGTATGTATGGATGATAATATGGAAGAGCTTGCAGAGGCAGTTGATGTTATTTTTACAGCGACTCCGCAGGGCTTATGCGCTTCACTTGTAAACGATGATATTTTAAATAAAGTAAAGATTATAGATTTAAGCGCTGACTTCAGACTTAAGGATGTAAATGTGTATGAGGAATGGTATAAAATTACACACAAAGCGCCGAAATATATAGATGAAGCTGTTTATGGACTGTGTGAGATAAACAGGGATAAGATTAATGAAAATACAAGAATTATAGCAAATCCGGGATGTTATACAACGACATCAATTCTTACATTGTATCCTATGGTAAAAGAAGGAATCATTGACCCTGACAGCATAATAATTGATGCAAAAAGCGGTACATCAGGAGCAGGAAGAGGTGCAAAGGTGCCTAATCTTTTCTGTGAGGTAAATGAGAGCATGAAAGCTTATGGTGTCGGAACTCACAGACATACACCTGAGATAGAGGAGCAGCTCGGATACGCATGCGGCAGAAATGATATAAAGCTTATATTCACTCCGCATCTTGTTCCGATGAACAGGGGTATTCTTGTGACATCATATGCAAACCTAAAAAAGTGCGTTACATATGATGAGGTTAAGGCAATATACGATAAATATTATGGAAATGAATTTTTTATAAGAGTGCTTGAAAAGGATGTGTGTCCGGAGACACGCTGGGTTGAGGGCAGTAATTTTGTAGATATAGGCTTTAAGATAGAGCCGAGGACAAACAGGCTTATAATGATGGGTGCATTGGATAATCTTGTTAAGGGTGCAGCAGGACAGGCTGTTCAGAATATGAATCTTTTGTTTGGGTTGCCTGAAAACGAGGGCCTTAAGATGGTTCCATTGTTCCCATAAAATGATTACAATAAAATTACTGCGGAATGGAGATTAGTATGGAAATAATTAAAGGAGGCGTTACTGCTGCATTGGGATTTAAGGCAGCAGGAGTTAACGCAGGTATTAAAAATAACGAAAAAAAAGATATGGCGATGGTTTTTAGTGAAAAACCATGTGTTACTGCAGGAACATTCACAACTAACAAGGTTTTTGCGGCACCTGTAAAATGGGATAAAAATATTGTGTATAATACAAATGAGGCTCATGCTATAGTGATTAACAGCGGCGTTGCAAATGCCTGCACAGGAGCAGAGGGGGATGAAGCCTGTAGTAAAGAGGCTCATGCAGCAGCAGCAAAGCTTGGAATTAAAAGTCAAGAAGTATTAATAGCTTCTACAGGTGTTATAGGAAAACAGCTTCCGATGGATATAATTTGCAGTGGTATAGAAGTGCTTCCTGAAAGCTTAAGTGAGTCTTTGGAGGCAGGGACACAGGCGGCGGAAGCAATTATGACTACCGATACATGTGCAAAGGAGGTTGCATGTAAGGTAAATATAGGAGGTAAGGACGTAACAGTCGGAGGCATGTGTAAGGGCGCAGGCATGATACACCCAAATATGGCTACAATGCTTTGTTTTGTAACTACAGATGCTGCAATTTCAAAAAATATGCTGCAGAAAATGACAAGTGCTATAGTTGAAGATTCATTTAATATGATTTCTGTTGACGGAGATACATCAACAAATGACACTGTGCTTGTGCTTGCAAACGGAATGAGCCAGAATCAGTTGATTGAGAGTGAAGGAGACGATTATAATACATTTTATGAGGCACTTAGCTATGTCCTGACCGAACTTTCTAAAAAGATTGCAGGTGATGGTGAGGGATGTACATGTCTTTTTGAGGCAAAGGTTATTAACGCTGCCACAAAACAGCAGGCACGTACACTTGCAAAGTCAGTGATTACCTCAAGCCTTACAAAGGCTGCAATCTTCGGCCATGATGCCAACTGGGGAAGAATTCTTTGTGCGATGGGGTATTCGGGAGCAGATTTTGACCCTGAACTTGTGGATATTTATTTTGAGAGTGAAGCAGGAAAGTTAAAAATCGTAGAGAACGGAACAGCCACAGATTATAGTGAACAGAAAGCTACGGAAATACTTTCGAAAAATCCTGTGACAGCCATAGCTGATATAAAACAGGGAACTGAAAGAGCTACTGCATGGGGATGTGACCTTACATTTGACTATGTTAAGATAAATGCGGATTATCGTTCATAATTAATACTGTAATCATAAATATATTGTGAAAGGAAAACAGAGTAATGGAGATGAATGACGAATTAAAGAAAGCACAGATACTTATTGAAGCACTGCCTTATATACAGAAATTCAACAGAAAGATAATAGTTGTTAAGTATGGCGGCAGCGCAATGGTTGACGAGGAGCTTAAAAGAAAGGTTATACAGGACGTTGTATTGCTTAAGCTTGTCGGATTTAAGCCTATAATAGTACATGGCGGTGGCAAGGAAATAAGCAAATGGGTTGAGAAATCCGGAATGGAACCAAGATTTGTAAATGGTCTTAGAGTTACAGATGAACCTACAATGGAAATTGCCGAGATGGTGCTTAATAAAGTTAATAAAAGTCTTGTTTCTCTTATTGAGGCACTGGGTATAAAGGCTTGCGGAATAAGCGGCAAGGATGGCGGAATGTTAAAGGTTGAGAAGAAATTTTCAAACGGTGAAGATATAGGATATGTAGGCGAGGTTAAGGAAGTAGATACAACTATTATACATGCTCTTTTAAAAGATGATTTTCTTCCTGTTATATGCCCTATAGGATATGATGATGATTTTCATTCATATAACATAAATGCAGATGATGCAGCTTGTGCCATTGCGCGTGCGGTTAACGCCGAGAAGCTTGCTTTTCTTACAGATATTGAGGGAGTTTACAGAGATTATAATGATAAGAGCAGTCTTATATCTGAGCTTACAATAAGTCAGGCCAGAGAACTTCTTGATGGCGGAACTATAGGCGGAGGAATGCTTCCTAAGCTTAATAACTGCATTGATGCAATTGAAAATGGTGTATCAAGGGTACATATTCTTGATGGACGTATTCCGCACTGTCTTTTGCTGGAAATATTTACAAATAAAGGAATTGGAACAGCTATATTAGGTAAGGATGCACAGCATTTTTACGAGAATGGAGATTAATAAATATGGAAACAGATAAAATTATAGAGACTGCAGAAGAGCATCTTATACATACATACAACCGATATCAGATTGTTCTTGATAAAGGTGATGGTGTAAGATTATATGATAAGAACGGAAAAGAATATCTTGATTTCGGTGCCGGTATTGCGGTTTTTGCACTTGGATATAATAATAAAGAGTACAATGATACATTAAAAAATCAGATTGATAAGCTTATACATACGTCAAACTATTTTTATAATGAGCCGGCAGCACAGGCAGCAAAGGCAATTACAAAAGCATCAGGAATGGACAGAGTGTTCTTTACAAACAGCGGTACTGAGGCTGTTGAGGGAGCAGTAAAGCTTGCTAAAAAATATGCTTATCTTAAAACAGGTTCGACAGACCATGAGATAATAGCAATGGAACATTCTTTTCACGGAAGAAGCATGGGTGCGCTTGCTGTTACAGGAAATAAGCATTACAGGGAAGCATTCGGACCCATGATACCGGGAATTAAATTTGCACAGTTTAATGACCTCGATAGCGTTAAGGCACTTGTAAATGATAAGACATGTGCTATTATATTTGAGACTGTACAAGGAGAGGGCGGTGTATATCCTGCAACAAAGGAATTTATTGAAGGTGTAAGAAAGCTCTGTGATGAGAGAGGAATACTTCTGATACTTGATGAAATCCAGTGCGGAATGGGAAGAACAGGTTCAATGTTTGCATATCAGCAGTATGAAGTAAAGCCTGATATAGTTACTGTGGCAAAGGCGTTGGGATGTGGTGTGCCTGTAGGAGCATTTCTTGCGACAGATGAAGTGGCAAAGGCACTTGTGCCGGGAGATCATGGAAGTACTTACGGTGGAAATCCGCTGTCATGCGCAGCGGCTGTAAAAGTTTTTGAGCTTTTTGACAAGCTTGACGTACTTAACAATGTGCGTGTAGTCGGAGATTATCTTAAAAACGAGCTTGAAAAGATCGTTGCTGATTATGATATAGTTGAGGAAAGAAGAGGGCTTGGCCTGATTCAGGGACTTCAGCTGTCAATAAATCCTAAAAATGTGATTGCGCAGGCATTAGATAACGGTCTTATTCTGTTTTCGGCAGGAACTAATGTAATAAGATTTGTGCCGCCGCTTGTAATTACTAAGGAAGACGTTGATTTAATGATAATTAAATTAAGAGAAGCGCTTGATACATGCAGAAATATCTAAAATTAGGAAGGTAGTGTGAAAAATAATATTGTATAAAAAAATTATTGCAATTTGTATGCTTCTTGTCATGACATTTAATTTATGTGCGTGCAGAAGTGATGAAAACGATACGGCAAAGAACCTCAATGTGGAGGAAAAGGTATCTGTAAATGTGTGGTATACAGATGAAAGCTACAACGGATATCTTGAGTATGTTGCAAAGAAATTTCATGAGGCAAATGAGCTTGTGACGGTTGTTCCGGTGCTTGTAAGCGGTGAGGACTACGTTGATACAATATATGAACAGGGTATTCATAAGGATAATATAGCAGATGTTTATTTAGTGTCAGCGCATGAACTGTCTAAGATTTGCAAACTTGGTCTTGCAGCTCAAAACAATACATACGATAAATATTACACCGAAAAGAAATATACAAAAACAGCTCTTAAAGCAGCGTCCTATAATGGAAAGCTGTATGGTTATCCCGTAAATTTCAATACTTCATTTATGGTGTATAATAAGAGTGTAGTTGAGCCAAAGGATACATTTAATGCTCTTACTGAGTTTAGTGACAATTTTCAGCAGACAGATGAAAACAAAAATATAACACAGATTATTACGTGGGATGTATCAGATATGCTGCTTAATTATGGCTTTAGTGCCGGAAGTATACAGGCCGGAGGAGAAGATGGAGAGGACAGCTCTGCGATAAATATTGATACGGAAAGGCTTAAGTCTGCTATGAATGAGGTGGCATTGTTAAGAGATGTCTATGGCATAGAAAGGTCTGAAACTACACAGGATACATGTATATCAATGTTTACAGAGGGCAAGCTTGCTTATACTATTGTTGATGCAAATCATTTAAAAGCAATAGAAGATTCGGATATTGAATACGGAGTATGCAAAATTCCAACCATGGGAAATGATATGGAAATAACAAATTTGTCTGATACGACACTTGCTGTGGTTAATTCATATGCGGGAAATCTTGAGGTGGCAAAGTCTGTAGCTCACGCGTTAAGTTATGATTATTCAAATGCAATGTTTAATACATCGGGAAAAATATCGGCAAAGAAAGTAAATATTGATAAAAAGGTTGCTTCGACGTTCGGAATTATTTATGATACATACGAAAATTCTGATATCAGGGCAAAATTTGTCGGTTCTGCAAATGTATATTCAGGGTACGAGATAATGTTTCGTAAAATCTGGGACGGCGAGGATGCCGAAACTGCTGTAGATAATTATTTGTCGATGCTTGGCATTGAACTAAATCAGCAAAGCAGCGGTGAGCAGTCTGGTGATGTTATTGAAAATACAGGTGCCGGTGCTGATACAGACAGCAAAGAAAATGTAAATTAAATAAAAAAGGAATAAATAACCTGCTTATGACGCATATTAATATTATGTTATATTAATGTGGAGGTAAAGTCATGGCAGGTTTTTTAATTGCGATGCTGTCAGGTGCTCTGATGAGTATTCAGGGTGTTTTTAATACAGGCGTTACAAAGAGCAGCAGTATATGGGTTGCTGCAGGTTTTGTGCAGATTACAGCTTTTGCAACATGTGTAATTATGTGGATGTTTGATGGAAGACCGGAGATAATGGGCGTTTTTAGTGTAGAACCTAAAATTGCACTGCTTGGAGGTGTTATAGGTGCTTTTATCACATATACGGTAATCAAGGCAATGTCTACACTTGGTGTTGCGAAGGCTGAGATAACTATAGTTGTAACACAGATTGCAGTGGCTTATATTATTGAGTTATTCGGTCTGTTTGGAAGTGAGAAGAAAGATTTTTCATGGATGAAGCTTCTTGGTATTGCAGTAGCTGTAGCAGGTGTGGCTATATTTAGTTTGTGCGGAAATAAACAAAACTCGTAAAGTACAATGATTGCTGCTTTACGAGTTTTACAAATGATAAAATATATTATTTTATGGTTATTTCTTCAACTTTTACAAATGTGCCTGTAGTAGGTACGCGGTAAAGTGTTTGGTTGTCCTCATAATACTGGAAAAATGTATATTGTGATGTGCAGTGAACATGTCTTAAATTGCCGGAAGCAATTTTTTCTATCTGCGTTCCGTTTATATTCATTCTGTAAAGGCCTGCATTGGTGCCTTCAACCTGAAAGAAAATTTTATTGCCGTATCTGTTGAAATTTATTACTTTGCCGTCAGTTGCTTCATACAAAAGTTCTATAGTTTTTGTGTTGCTGTTCAATCTTACAAGAGAATAGTTTTTATCAAGGTCAATGTAATAAATATAGTTATCGGTAGCGTCGACAAGATATGCGTTGGCGCCGAAAACAGAGCTTATCGAACCTGTTTTTGTATCATAAGATGTAATATTGTTCTTATTATTAGGATCGGAATAGTAAATTTTACCATTATTTATACTTGAAGGATTAAAAGGTGTATCAGAAACCTTTGTTTCTTCAGTTCCGTCAATCTTTACACGATACAGGCACAGCGGTGAAGAGTCATCATAGTGCTGGTAATACAGGTAGTTTCCGGAAAGACTTGAAATCCCTGAAAGTGTCTCATACAGAGATTTTGCTTCCTGACCTTTTAGATCGGTTCTGTATACTCCGAAAAAGTTGCTTCGGTTATCAGAGTCTATGGACGTGCGTGAAAGATTGTTTTTTACATAATATATGTAATTACCGCATACATTAAGCGAGCTTACGCAGTCGTTATTTAAATGCTTTGGTTCGGTACAGTCTGAGTTCATAACATAAAGATAATCGCTGTCGTAGGGATTTGCAAAATAAATTTTACCGTCATATTCGCAAAAAAGTCCACCGTTATTTAGATTGCCGGTTGTGTTGCCAACAGCATTTTCATTATTATATTCAAATTTTGAGGAATTGAAATATACAAATATACCGACTGCCATACATATAATCAGTGCGGAAAATATCATTATTTTTATGAATTTACTTTTTTTCATGGTTACGCAATCAAAAACAGGAGAACCTGTTTCCTTTCTGAAATATTATATTTTAATTTATACATTTTAAATTATTGAAGAAATTATACCATATTTATTAGTGAAATACAAAAAGAAATATGGTACAATATATTTTATTGATATGAAAGAAACAGGGATGGAGAATATATGCTTGATTTAGGGAAAATACGAAGCGATATAGATGCTATAGACAGGCAGCTTGTCGATTTGTTTGAAGAAAGAATTAATCTTTGCAGGGATGTGGCAAGGTATAAGATTGAAAATAATAAGAAAGTGCTTGATACTGACAGAGAAAATCAGAAGCTTGATGCTATACGCAGCATGGTTAAAGATAATGAAAATGTATATGCTGTTGCAGATTTATTTTCACAGATAATGTCTAATTCAAGAAAGATGCAGTACAGAATGCTTGAAGAGACAAATTCCTTGATGGAGCCATACGAGGTTATTGACTGTATCGATAAAAGTAACTGCAAAGTCGTATATCAGG
Source organism: uncultured Eubacterium sp. (assembly GCA_900552795.1). Classification (GTDB taxonomy): domain Bacteria; phylum Bacillota; class Clostridia; order Lachnospirales; family Lachnospiraceae; genus Lachnospira. Next base: position 32,381 of record USBB01000007.1, on the reverse strand, counting down.
GTGTTGCGGGGGCTTATTCGTACATAGCTATGAAAAGATATTTTGGAAATGAAGTGAATAATTTTGCAGTTCCTACATGGAAAGATGCTATGGAGGCTGTTAAATCGGGAAAGGCCGATTATGCAGTTCTTCCTATAGAAAATTCGACAGCGGGAATAGTTGCAGGAGTTTATGATTTGCTTCAGGAATTTGACAATTATATAGTTGCAGAGACTTATGTTAAAGTTGAACATGCTCTTTTAGGTCTGCCGGGAACAGATCTTGATAAGGTTACAACTGTTTATTCACATCCGCAGGGACTTATGCAGTGCGAACGTTTTCTTGAACTTCACAAGAACTGGAAGCAGATAAGTCAGGCAAATACGGCGGGAAGTGCAAAGAAGATATTGGAAGAAAATAATCCAACGCATGTTGCGATAGCGAGCAGGGAAGCGGCAGAAGTTTACGGACTTGAGGTTTTAAAGCAGGAAGTAAATGATGCAGATAACAATACCACAAGGTTTGTTATTGTCACTAATAAGAGACGATTTGTAAAGGATGCCAAAAAGATAAGCATTGTATTTGAGACAAAAAATGAGGCAGGAACCTTATATAATCTTTTAAGTCATATTATTTATAACGGACTTAATATGAATAAGATAGAGTCAAGACCTAATATGAATAAAGCAGAGTCAAAGTCTATTGAGGATAAAAACTGGGAATTCAGATTTTTTGTGGATTTCGAGGGGAATCTTGCAGAGCCTTCTGTTATGAATGCTTTGCGAGGTATTGAAGAAGAGGCAGAGACAATAAAGCTTTTAGGCAATTATTAGGTATCTTTTGTAATTAAAATTTGATTTTTTTATAAAAATAGTGTATGTTTTTTGATAAAGTTAATCTATATATGGAGGATAAAAATGATAATGCAGTCACTTGAAAAAGAATTATCAGGATGCGACTATCCTGGAAGAGGTATTGTCCTTGGCAAAACAGAGGATGGAAAGAAAGCGGTATCAGCTTATTTTATAATGGGAAGAAGCGAAAACAGCCGCAACAGAGTGTTTGTAGAGGATGGAGAAGGCATACGTACACAGGCTTTTGACCCGAGTAAGCTTGAGGATCCTAGTCTTATCATTTATGCACCAGTAAGAGTGCTTGGCAGCAGTACAATCGTTACAAACGGAGACCAGACAGATACTGTTTATGATTTGATGAGTCAGGGAAAGACATTCGAGGAAGCTTTAAGAACAAGAGAATTTGAGCCTGATGCTCCAAATTATACACCGAGAATTTCAGGTATTATGAATATAGAGTCAGGCAAATATGATTATGCAATGTCTATTTTAAAGAGTCACAACGGTAATCCTGGCCAGTGCAGCAGATATACATTTACATATGATAATCCTGTAGCAGGCGAGGGCCATTTTATTCATACATATATGGGTGACGGTAATCCGCTTCCAAGCTATGAGGGAGAGCCTACATGGGTTAAAATTCACGGAAATATAGATGAATTTACTGACATGATATGGAACAACTTAAACGCTGATAATAAAGTTTCACTGTTTGTTCGTTTTATTGATATTGAGACAGGCAAATATGAGACAAGAATTATAAATAAAAATAACTAAAAACCCAAAATCAATCAAATGGAGGATAACATGAACGAATTTCAGTTAAAGTACGGATGTAACCCAAATCAGAAGCCATCAAGAATATATATGTCAGATGGCAGCGAGCTTCCTATAGAGGTTCTTAACGGAAGACCGGGATATATAAATTTTCTTGATGCTTTTAATGGCTGGCAGCTTGTTAAGGAATTAAAGGAGGCAACAGGTCTTCCTGCGGCAACTTCTTTTAAGCATGTATCACCTGCCGGTGCGGCTGTAGGACTTCCTCTTTCAGAGGTTGAAAAGAAAATATACTGGGTTGACGAATCAATCGGTGAGCTTTCAGCTTTGGCATGTGCATATGCAAGAGCAAGAGGTGCTGACAGAATGTCATCATTTGGTGATTTTATATCTCTTTCAGATGTGTGTGATGTTACTACTGCAAAGCTTATACAGCATGAAGTGTCTGATGGCATAATTGCACCGGGTTATGATGATGAGGCATTGGAAATTTTAAAATCAAAGAAAAAGGGAAACTATAACATCATTAAGATTGACCCTGAATATAAGCCGCAGCCTATAGAAACAAAGCAGGTGTATGGTATAACATTTGAGCAGGGACGCAACGAATTTGAAATTAACGAAGCATTGCTTGAAAATATTGTTACAGATAACAAGGAATTTACAAAGCAGGCTAAGATAGATTTGATTATTGCGCTTATTACATTAAAATATACACAGTCAAATTCTGTGTGTTATGCAAAAAACGGACAGGCAATCGGTATTGGAGCAGGTCAGCAGTCAAGAATACATTGTACAAGACTTGCAGGTTCTAAGGCGGATAACTGGTTTTTGCGTCAGAATCCAAAGGTTTTAAGTCTTCCTTTTAAAGAAAATATCGGACGTGCAGACAGAGATAATGCTATTGATTTATATATCGGTGAAGATTATATGGACGTGCTTGCTGATGGAGAGTGGGAGAGAGTATTTACTGAAAAACCTGAAGTATTTACAGTACAGGAAAAGAGAGAATGGCTTGATAAGAATACAGAAGTAGCATTAGGCTCTGATGCATTCTTCCCATTCGGAGATAATATTGAAAGAGCTTATAAAAGCGGTGTTAAGTATATTGCACAGCCGGGCGGTTCAATCAGAGATGACAATGTTATCGAAACATGTAATAAGAGAGATATTGCTATGTGCTTCACAGGAATGAGATTGTTCCACCACTAATAGTGATTTTGCAAGTGTATATTTGATTTTTTAAAATTAATAATCATATTAGGTTTAAAGGCAGGAGATATAAGGCAGATAAGTGTATGCCGTATATCTCCTGTTTTTGCACAAAGGCGCTTTACCGGCGCACAGCGTTTTTTAAGTGTTCAAGTATATTATAAGGCACAAAAAGTTTTCCGCGTCCGGTTCCCATTTCAATATGAGGTTTATTTTCTCCGTGATAATCTGAACCGCCGGAAATGAGGAGATTGTTTTCATTTGCAAGTTTTCGTATTGAAAGCTCTTCGCCCATTGTATATGTCGAATATATTGCTTCAAGTCCTGTCAGACCGCATTCACAAAGATATTGTACAAGACTGTTCATCTGTTCGCTGCCGAGATGATATAGTATAGGGTGTGCAAGAATTGCAATTCCGCCGGCATTTTTAATCATATCAATAGCCTCTTGTGGCTGAATTTTCTGTCTTGGAACGTAACATGGGCGGCGGTCTCCAAGATAGCGTTCAAAGGCTTCAGTACGGCTTTTAATAATTCCCATTTTTACAAGATAATCGGCAAAATGTGCTCTCGTTATGACTGAATCAGGATACATCTCAAGCATTTTTTCGTAAGAAATGTTTATTCCTAAGTTTTTAAATTTACTGCACATTTCAATGTTTCTGTTTATGCGTGTATTTTTTAGATAATTAAGCTTATTTTTTAAAATATCGTCATTGTAATCTATAAAAAGTCCCACAATATGAATTTCTTTATTATTATAACTTGTACTTAATTCAACGCCGGGTATAACTTCAATACCCTGTTCTTTTCCTGCATGCATTGCCTCGCTTATGCCGTCGATTGTGTCATGGTCGGTAAGCGCAAATGCAGAAAGTCCCATGTGTTTTGCATGTATAGCAAGCTCAGATGGAGTAAGTGTACCGTCAGAATAGGTTGAGTGAACGTGTAAGTCAACAGATTTCATAGAATATTAAACCTTTCATAAAATAAAAAAAATAGATTAGGGTGTCAAAACACCCTAATTACGATTACTCGGATTGTTACGTGCTTCGCACTCTCACAATCCTTCCCAATATTCGCATATCGTGAAGCTTATGCTCCACTTTTATGCTCATATAGGGGGCGTGTCCCAAGGTCATGCCCCCACTACCCTGCAAGCACAAGTGGGCTCAAGACCTTTTGACACTGTAATCATAAAATAAAAATTAAATTCTGCTTTATAGTACCACAAGCACATACATTTTTGTTGTATTTTTTTTGATTTTGGTATAATATAAATAGTATGTGCAATATAGTATTTGCTTAAATATTAGTAGATATTAGTGCAAAATTTTTTGCATTATGTGCGAAGGCTGCACAGAAATGAGGATTAATTTAAATGAGAAAAAAATCACATGTATCATTATCAAGGTATTTAATTGAAAGTGTTGACAGTACATTGCTTGATAATCACAGAAAGGCATTTATAGTCGGAAGCATTTTACCGGATTGTAAACCGTCATTTGTAACGACAAGACACACAATTGAAGAAACATTTGATATGGTGACTGAATTTATATCAAAACTTACTGTGGATTCGTCAGATTTTAAGAAAATCTCTACAGCTTATTGTCGTAAGCTTGGAGAAGTTACTCATTATGTGGCTGACTATTTTACATATCCACACAATGATATTTTTGATGGAAATATTAAAGATCACTGCATATATGAGAAAGAATTAAAGAAAGCGTTAAAGGAATATATAAGCAGCGATGAAGTTTATGTAAACAGAGATATAGCGTCAAGCTTTGAAACTCCTGACCAGCTTTGCGATTATGTAAAAAATCGCCATACGCAGTATCTTGCTAATGAAAATAATGTAGAGTCAGACTGCAGATATATTGTAGCACTCTGTCACATAGTTGTTGGCGGAATACTTAATATGCTTGAGCTGGAAAGTGCAAAGGCTGCATAAGAGCGCGGAATGGGGGTAGTATGAGAGAGCCGGTAGTGGGCGGATTTTACAGACATTTTAAAGACAAACTGTATCAGGTAATAGGTATTGCGTATCATTCTGAGACAAAAGAAAAAATGGTTGTTTATCAGGCACTTTATGGTGATTTTAGTTTGTATGTAAGACCATTTGATATGTTTATGAGTGAAGTTGATCATGTAAAGTATCCGGATGTGGTGCAAAAGTACAGATTTGAGCAGGTGTTTCCTGAAAAATTTGAAGTAAGTGTTAAGGCGGAAGATGTAAAAGAATTACAAAATTCTCAAAAGACAGAAAGCAGTGATGATATAAAAGAAGAAAGCACGGAGCAGATAAATCCGGTGCTTGAAGCATTTCTTGATGCAGAGACATATGTAAAAAAGCTTGAAGTACTGCAGGAAAACAGCGGTACAATTACTGATAAAATGATAGATGCCATGGCTGCCTCGATGGATATAGAGGTGGAACAGGCGGATATTGCAACGCGTATAAAATCACTTAAAAATTGTATAAATGCACATGCAAAATATGAATGTACAAGATTAAGATAAGATGATAAAAATACGCAGTATTATAAAAAGGAGGAAACATGGCGTTGGATGTAAAAGATTTTTCAGTTGTGACACAAAAGATAGAGGAGCTTGCAGCAAGATGCAAAGACAATAAAATCAATGATGCTTTATATGATAAATATGAAGTAAAAAGAGGTTTAAGAGATTTAAACGGTAAAGGTGTTCTTACAGGTCTTACTGAGATTTCAGAGGTAAAGGCATCAGAGACAGATGAAAACGGAGTATCACATCCTTGTGATGGAAAGCTTTATTACCGCGGCTATGATGTTGAGGACATAATTGCAGGATTTAATGCTGATGGCAGATTTGGTTTTGAAGAGACAACATATCTGTTATTGTTCGGTAAGATGCCTGACAAACAGGAACTTGAGGATTTTAATGCAATACTTGGCGAATACAGATGCATACCGCCTAATTTTGTACGTGACATTATTATGAAAAAGCCAAGCCGCGATATTATGAATGCGCTTGCAAGAAGTGTTTTAATGTTATATTCATATGATACAAAAGCAGATGATATAAGTCTGCCGAATGTTGTCCGCCAGTCACTGCAGCTTATTTCAGAGTTTCCTCTGCTTGCTGTGTACAGCTATTGTGCGTATAAGCATTCATACAAGGGCGGAAGTCTTATAATACATGAGCCTGACCCTAAGATGTCAACAGCTGAAAATATTCTTCATCTGTTAAGGGAAGACGGCAAATTTACAGCGCTTGAGGCGCAGATACTTGATATTGCTTTAGTTCTTCATGCTGAGCATGGCGGCGGTAATAACTCTACATTTACTACACATGTTGTTACGTCGTCGGGGACAGACACATATTCGGCTGTAGTTTCATCGTTGGCATCTTTAAAGGGACCTAAACATGGTGGTGCAAACCTTAAGGTTGTCGATATGTTTGAGGATATTAAGACAAATGTTAAGAATTGGGACGATGAGGAAGAGCTTACAGCATATCTTGACGCTATGCTTCACAAGGAAGTGTTTGATAAGACAGGACTTATATATGGTATGGGTCATGCGGTATATTCATTGTCTGATCCGCGTGCGAGAGTGTTTAAGGGCTTTGTTGAAAAGCTTTCAGTTGAAAAGCATCATGAGCAGGAATTCAGACTTATGTGCAACGTTGAGCGTATAGCTGCTGATTTGATTGCAAAAGAGCGTAAGGTTTACAAGGGTGTAAGTGCCAATGTAGATTTTTACAGCGGTTATGTATACAATCTTTTGGGACTTCCAAAGGAACTTTATACACCTATATTTGCCATAGCAAGAATTTCAGGCTGGAGTGCACATAGAATAGAAGAGCTTATAAACTGCGGTAAAATTATAAGACCGGCATATAAGAATGTCGGTGAGCATAACAGTTATGTTCCGCTGAATGAAAGATAATTAATATAAGGCTATTTGTTGTTTAAGCGAAGGCAAATAGCTTTATTTAAATTTAATGTTTGTGCAAAATTTAGTGATATATCGCTTAAGGAATGAGGGTTAGTGTGAATATAGTAGTTTTGGCTGGGGGAACCAGCTCAGAGAGAGACGTATCAATAGTTACGAGCAGACTTGTATGTGAGTCATTAAGAAGAAACGGACATAATGCTAATATAGTTGATGCATTTCTTGGAACAGATGAATACAGTGATGCAGATGCGTTTTTTAAAGCTGATAACAACCTGGAGATTGTGGCTGAGTATCTTAGAAAGAAGTCGTCTGACGTAAAAAACTTAGCCGATGAAAGAAGAAAATCAGGACGTGGTTTTTTGGGAAATATGGTATTTGAACTTTGTAAGGCTGCTGATATTGTATTTATCGGGCTTCACGGAGCTAACGGTGAAGATGGAAGAATACAGGCATTATTTGATTTAAACGGTATAAAATATACCGGAACGGATTATATAAGCAGCGCAATATCAATGAATAAACAGATTACAAAGAAAATGCTTGTGACAGAAAATATTCCTATGCCAAAAGGTATTATGTTAAGAAAAGGACACAAAGCCGAATATGTACCATTTCCATGTGTTGTAAAGCCATGTTGCGGAGGTTCGAGTCTTGGAGTAACTATAGCAAATAATGAGAATGAATTTGAAAAAGCAGTTGAGCTTGCATTTGGTTATGAAGACAGCATTATGGTGGAAGAGTTTATAAAGGGAAGGGAATTTTCTGTAGGTGTAATTGACGGTAAAGCTTTGCCTGTAATTGAGATAGAACCATTAGAGGGTTTTTATGATTACAAGAATAAATATGACGGTTCCACAAAGGAAACCTGTCCTGCAAATATAGAGAAGGACATGGCGGAAAAAATGATGAGATGGGCAGAGAAAGCCTGTGAGGCAGTAGGTATTACAACATACGCAAGAGTTGATGAGATGATTGATCAAGAAGGCAATATATTCTGTCTTGAAATTAATACGCTGCCGGGTATGACGCCTACAAGTCTGTTACCTCAGGAGGCACAGGCTGTTGGAATGTCATATGATGAGCTGACACAAAAAATAATAGATATTTCATTGCAAAAATATATTTGAAATTATCAAAAATTTTAACTAAGAGGTTTTCTAAAATATGAATCAGACTATGAAAAAAATGACGCCGGCTGCAATGGCAAGGGTGTGTAATGGAATTTATCACGGAAGTGCTTCAGTAGCAGACAAAGAGATTTCATCTATTACAACAGATAGTAGAAAGGTCAGTGAGGGAGGTCTTTTTATTGCTATAAAAGGAACGCGAAGTGACGGTCATGATTTTATAGGTTCATGTTTTGATGCCGGCGCAATGTGCTGTATTTCAGAAAAAGCTTTGCCGGATGAAGAACGCCCTTACATACAGGTAAAATCTTCGCTGGAGGCTGTTAAGCAGCTTGCAGCATATTATAGAAGTGTGCTTGACATAAAGGTAGTAGGAATTACAGGCAGTGTCGGAAAAACAAGTACTAAGGAGACTATTGCTTCTGTGCTTGGAAAAAAATACAGAGTATTAAAGACACTTGGAAATTTTAATAACGAATTAGGACTTCCGCTTACAATATTCAGACTAAGAGATGATGATGAGGTTGCCGTTCTTGAGATGGGTATAAGTGATTTTGGCGAGATGTCAAGGCTTACAGCTATTGCAAGACCTGATATATGTGTTATTACAAATATCGGTTTGTGTCACCTTGAAAATTTAAAGAACAGGGATGGAATATTAAAGGCAAAAGCAGAAATTTTTGAAGGCCTTAAGGAAAATGGCAGTGTTATACTTAACGGAGACGATGATAAGCTTGTTACGGTTACGGATGTAAATGGTAAGACACCTGTATTTTTTGGAATATCAAACAAGAGTGGAGTTTATGCAAAATCTGTTGCAACACTCGGATTGGAGGGTACTAAGGTAGTTATATCCGGTGTCGGAACTAAGGATATAGATGTTATTATACCGGTACCGGGAAAGCATATGGTTTACAATGTGCTTGCAGCAGCAGCAGTCGGAGCAGAGTTAGGACTTAATGCGGACCAGATAAAGTCAGGAATTGAAGAACTTAAAACAATTGATGGCAGAAATAATATAATTAAGACGGATAAATATCTTATATTGGATGACTGTTATAATGCCAATCCAATATCTATGAAAGCCGCGCTTGATATATTAAATATGTCAGCAGGACGCAAGGTTGCTATATTAGGTGATATGTTTGAGCTTGGAGATAATGAAGAAAAACTGCATTTTGAAGTGGGAGAGTATCTTGCAGCGACCAGCATTGATGTTTTGGCTGCAGTAGGAAAGCTTTCAAAAAATATAGTTGACGGCGTTATTTCTTATAAAAATGCGCATGCGGATACATGTAGCTGCAGGACATATCATTTTGATAATAAGGAAGCTTTGATTGATGTACTGCCTGATATTTTAGAGACGAAAGATAATATTTTGGTAAAGGCATCGCATGGTATGGAGTTTCCTCAAATTATACAAAATATTAAAAATATGTGATTGGAGGGATTTGTATGCGTTGTGTAAAAAAAGTGTTTCTTGCTGCTATGAGTGTCGTGCTTTTAATAACTTCTATATTGCTTACAGGCTGTGCTGGCAAAGAAACTTTGCCGGGAACATGGAAATCAGAGGACGGAACTGATACAGTATATGTTTTTAACGAGGATGGCACCGGTGTTGTTTCATTAGGAGAGGAAATTGCCATAAGTCTGACTTATACTTTGGATGGAGATAAAATTAAAATAAGCAGAGAAATATTTGGCACAAAGGAAGAAACTTCTTATACATATTCTTTAGAAAAAAAGAAGCTTACGCTGACTGAAAACGGGAAGAGTGTTACCTTTGTTAAGGAATAACAGGAAAAATTTTATTAAGGTGTTCTTCGTTACCATCAGAAATAGCTTGTTCATAATACCAACATTTGAAGTTAATCATTGCCATATTTTTTTCAAGCTCTTGAAGTTGTTCTTCAAGGGCTTTCTTTCTATCCTCAAAGAGTTTTTTTCGGTTGGAATAAGTAGAAGGACCTTCAGCACACCAGTCCATAAACTGTTTTATATCCTTGATTTCCATACCGGTTTTCTTGAGACATTCAATTACATGAAGAGCTTCTATTTCGGATTCTGAAAATTTACGAATACCGGATGTTCGTTCCATATTAGGGAAAAGGCCTTCTTTATCGTAATATCTGAGTGTTGAAACAGGTAAATCAAACATCTTTGAAATCTGACCGATTGTATACATAAAAATCTCCCTTTATAACAGATAATTCACAAAAAATACTTGACCTAAAGTTAGGTTCAGGTATTAACATGTTATTAGAATAACAAAGAAATAAAATTGATTGTCTTTTTCTTTTGTAGGCATTTAGGACCTGGCAATTATTTATACCTGGCAGTTGTCTTTTTGATTTAAGAATTTAATGATAAATTTTATATCTGATTTTTGATTATCCGCATAAACACTATACTTTCAAACATTTTGAAGTATAGAAAACTATTCATTTTACCACGAATTTACCACGATTGAATGAGCCTTGATATGACACAAAAACAACATGGGAGATAGCACAAATATCTGTGTATCTCCCGTTTTTCATTCATGTAGTATGATTATTTTACTCTGATTTCAAATTTCAAGATTGCTTTCATCATTTCTGTATGGATTTGACCTTTTAATTCTTCATCAACCTGCATAATGATTTTACCACTTTCAGAGTGGTAAAACGGACGCAAGCATAATTTACATATATAAGCGTCATAAAACTTCAAAATCTCTCTTATGGCAGTTTCATTTCCAGCAGACGCTTGACATATTACTTTTAATGTAGGGTAGCCATATTCTTTTTTCATTGGTTCAATTCCTTTCTTTCAATACTGTTTTTAGTTTCTTCAATCCGTTACTTCTTCTGCGATAAATAGCAGAACGTGATACATGATATAATTCGGCTATTTCTTGGTCGCTCATACTTTGAAAATAGCGTAATAGAATTACATCACGCTCTTTATTCGATAACTTATATAAAGCAACAGCAAGTTTCTCATTTGATATTTGAATTGTAAAATTCAAGACTTCAAACGAAATGTAATCACAAGAATAGTTATCCTTAGTTACACATTCAACATTTTTCGTATCTGATAATTCACAGAATAAAACTTCACGCTTAGAACGTCTTGCAAACTGTCTGTTTCTGTTTTTTACTGTGCATTTAATAACAGTCATCATCAAAGCATTAAACTGTATTCTAACGATATGCTCGAAAGAAGATGGGTTCATAATCTCACCTCCTTTCCGCATACGCTGAAATATATAAACGGAGATACCGTCTATATCTTTGGAAAATACAAAAAGAAGAACAAGAAAAAAGTCCGTACAAAATATACCGTCTGTACGAACTTTTAATATTGTAAAATATTTAGTTGTTGATAAAATGCTGTTAGGTAGTGCATAATCGTATAAGATTATTCCTAAAACTTTCCACAGCAGTTACTTTCAATGCTTTTATATCTTGCTTTTTTAGTCCTATCATAATAACCTTTCTTATCATAATTGCAAATTTATAAATTCATTAGTATTAAAACTGAAATTCAAATACATTACTAAAATCATTGTTCAAGACATAATAAACTTTATTTTTTTCTGTAGAATATACAAATGAAACCCTAGTTGCCCACAAGTCTTTTTGAGAAACAGATTTTAATACTTTAAATGCGTCATTTACTGAAAAATCTTTATCATATCCTGCCAATAACTCTTTAGCCACTTCGTATCTTGTATCCCCAGAAACAATGTACGGCTTTGTTATATCTGGTTTTAGAATAGAATAATTTGTAATAAGTGAAAAATTTTCTTGTTCATATCTATACCCAATTCCGGGTTCAATAATTAAAACTCGTCCTTTTTTATCAGAAAGCATAGCTTGCATAGTAGCATCTGGTGCATAAATAATTTTTTTCTTTTTAACAATGTCCAAGGCTTTATCAAAAGAAATCTCTGCCTTAATGAATTTTTCTGTTAATTCAGATATTGTAATACAATCCTCGCTTTCTATATACCTTGCATTTTCATTACCATGAACATAAAGAAGTGTTCCTACATTACCATTTTTATTTATCCCATGAAATGAATGATACATACCGTCAGGCATTTTAATACCAATATAAAATCTATTTTCTTCGGTAATTACAGTATGCTCCCATACAGAAAGGTCAATATCAAAATTAAAACCAACAATTTTATCTATACCATTGTAAACAAATCTTGTACACATATAATCACTCCTCAAAATACTACTTCAAATAGTTATTTAACTAATTCAATTAGTATTTTAAAATGTTTTTGTAGGAAAGTCAATAAATAATCATAATTTTCTAATTGTGTTATTGACTACACTAATTCAATTAGCTAGAATTGTGTTTGTATGATATTTTGAATGAGGTGCATAACTATGAAAACCACTAAAGAAGCAGTAATAAAAGCAACATCAGACTTAGCAGATGAAAAAGGATTAAATAACGTTTCGTTAAAAGCTGTTGCTCAAAAATTAAACATTCGTACACCATCTTTATATAATCACATAGAAAGTTTAGATAATCTTCTTTTAGAAGTTGCTCATAATGGTATGCGTGACATGAATGAAAGAATGATGAAAATTGCCGTTGGAAAAATAGGGAAAGAAGCAATTAAGTTAGTTTCTATCGAATACCTAAACTATATGATTGAACACCCCGGAGTTTATGAAACAATTCAATGGGCTGTGTGGCACGGAACAGAGGAAACAGCAACCATTTTTAACAACTATCTTTCATTATTAACTACTCTTATCCAATCGTGCAGTCTTAACAAAGACAAAACACTTGAAATATTAAATATGCTTACTGGAATAATTCACGGTTATACAACTTTGCAATTAGGAAACGCTTTTTCTGCCTCAGATAAAGTTAGATTTGAATTAGCTGAAGCGATAGATACTTTATTAGTCGGGATTTTCCAGAAGTATAAATAATATATTTAGGCTTGCAAATCAATACAGAACTGCAAGCCTTTTTCTTTTATCCAACAATCTTCCAGTTGCTATTCCTTATATAGCCCAAACTTGTACCGTGACAATTTCATTGATATTATCCGATTTACCACAAATCAAATTTTATCTTTTCTTCCTCTTGATTACCCTCCACAGAAAAGAAAAAGCCCTGTCAAGAGCCTTGCCACCATTGGTGGTGCTTTGCACTCTTTACTGGGCTTTTTGTTTGCTGTATCTTCCATGCAAAAGGAAAAAGGTTACTCGTCATTATCATCAAATTTACCCGTTACCCACGGTAATTTCGATAACAGTTCCATATCCTCTTTCGAGTTCGGATTCATCATTTCACGACTTGATAAGGTGTCCTATATTTATGTCCTTCTATGCTTTCCCAAAACATATCCATACTGTATAAATCATCATAGCAGTCTAACAGTTTTTGAAACTTCAAATGTTGGATAAATTCTTTGATTGGGTAAAGGTCGGACACTACAATACTTTTCTCGTTAATATCGTCTGTAATATATTCTCGTAACTTTTCTAACTCATATTCCAACCATTCTTTCTCGCTGTCAAAGAAGTTATCATAGTGTCAGCGCTTCAATTCTGTATTTAGACGTTCCTCTGTTCTTAAAAACTGACAGACTTCTTTTTCAGCCTGATTGAGATATTTCCATTCTCCCGATGACAGTTCAAGTAAAAATGTCCGTATATCCTATAAAATAAAGCTTTTCGGACATTTAAGAGGATATAAAAAGATAGTCAAAAAGACATATATAATTTGAGATGAATTTTCTAACACCTCATCTCAGAAACAAAAAGTACACACGGTGTCAACTTTTTTAAGAATGCGTTTTTATTAACAAATATTACATTGCCAAGCAGTTGCTTTCAGCTAGAAAAAAATTTCCCCTTACACCCATCCGTGTTCTTCGGCGATTCTTGCGGCTTCTACGCGGTTGTTGGCGGATAATTTGTTAAGGATAGATGAGATGTAATTTCGGACAGTTCCGTTTGAGAGGTAAAGGGTATCAGCGATTTCTTGGTTTGTTTTGCCAAGTGATATTAATTGTAATATGCGTTTTTCTTGTTGGCTAAGTGGGTTATCTTGGGTCATCATGGTTTCCATGAGCTCTGGTGAGTATTCCTTTTTCCCTGCAAGCACCGTGTGAATGGTCGTCATGAGTTCTGATGTTGAGCGATCTTTTAGGACATAAGCGTCAACACCTGCCTTAACGGCTCGTTCAAAATAGCCCACGCGCTTAAACGTGGTCACAATAATCACTTTCATTTCCTTGTGTTTTCGAATCCATTCCAAAACATCCAGACCAGATTTTTTCGGCATTTCCACATCAAGGATAGCCACATCAACATTTTCCACTTGCAATATGCCAATAGCTTGCGCGCCATCTCCTGCTTGCAAAATCTCATCGACATCATCTTCCATAAGAAGCAATTGGCACAGCGCGTCTCGCAACATGGATTGGTCCTCGGCAACTAACAATTTCATCTTAATTCTCCTTTGAACTGATACTAACTTGAATCATGGTTGGTTTAGCTTGGGATAAAATCTCCACATCTCCCTTGACCAACAGCAAACGGTCACGAATGGATTTTAATTCATTTCCTGTTAAGTCGTCAAAACCAACTCCATCATCTGTAATTGTCATCACTAATTTTTCTTGGTTTTCAAAAAGGTGAATACGGCAAGTTTGCGCTTGGCTGTGCTTGATGACGTTATTGCTTAATTCACGCAAAATCATACCGATACTCGACTGCATCAAGGGTGCCATGGCTTCCACATTCAAATCATTTTGCAGCTGATAATCAATATCTGTCATGGCAAAAAACTCATTCAAATGCTCAATTTCTTCGCTCACCGTTCTGAATTTGAGATTATTGATAATGTTTCTGACATCATGCATGGAAGAACGACTGGTTTGATTCAATTCTTCCAACTCTTTTTTGACAAGGTCATATTTTTCTTTTTCTAATTGCTTGAGTGCTAATTCTGTTTTTAAGGTCATTGCCGCAAAAACGTGCCCCAAAGTATCATGCAAATCACGCCCAATACGGTTTCGCTCATTTTCAGCCAATAAAAGATTAATGGTGCGATTCTTTTCCATGATTGCTTTTCGTTGAATTTCATTTTTTCGATCATCCATCCAATAAACTAAAATGCCATAATTAACAACAGGAACCAAAAAAATCATTACTTGTGACGATAAGTCATCTGCCAAACTGACACCAGAAATAATCATAAACAGCATTGCTAAATCATAGGCGAGAAATCGAAAGGAAGTGTAATTATCTTGAAATCGAAAAACTAGCAAACTATTAAAATAAAAGGTAAACCACATCATGCCACCATCTACATAAATTGTCATATAAACAACATAAAGTAGCATAAAAATCCAGCAAAGGTTTGTTAGGATATTTTCTTCAAAATGTGTGAGAAATAAATAGCTTAGTAAAAACAGAAAAGTTATCCCAAGTGTCCAAGTTGGGTAATCAAAAAAGAATGCCCCTAAAACGGGGAATGCTAGAAATGCTAATGGCATATAAAATAACGGATGAATGCCCCTAATTCTTTTCAACATCATTTAACCTCAGTTTTATTCTTAATCATAAGCGCTAATGCTGCTATCATTATGACATAGCCGAGTATGATAATCAAGGACTTGCCGTTTACCTGCCCCTTTTGAGCAAACTGTGTCACCAATTGATTCACATGATAAACTGGTGTTACTTTAGAAATCTTTTGCATCCAGTCTGGGAAATTCTCAATCGGCATCCATGAACCACCGATAATGGCTAAACCAATAAAAGAAATATCTCCGACAATCGTCATTAATTGTTGTGATTTAATTTGTGAAATCAATAGCCCAAATGCTAAGAAAAGGAAACTTGATACCAACAACAAAGCACCTGCTCCAAACCAACGACTAAGTGGCATGCTCACCCCGCGGAAAATAGCTCCAACTAAAAAGGTCGCCACGATAGAAAGTAAGAAACAAAACAAGACACGAATCACTTTTACCAAATAATACTGCCAAACAGGGATAGAAGAATGCTCAATGTAAGTCAACCAATAGCTTGTTTTATCCTCAACAAGCATAGCTGGAAATGAGAAAAATCCAAAACTTGACATAGAAAAAGCTGTCATTGTCAGCATGTAAGCTGTCACAAGCACTTTTTGTTCTTCAGAATTCGACGACAGTTCCATACCTGAGAAAAACAAGAAAAAGAAAACAGGCATACCAATCGACAAAACAAAGGTCATCCAAAAACGCCATGTTTTAATCCATTCAATTTTCAATAAAGCAATCATTTTTCATCCTCCTGTGTTTGGTCAAACAATGTGTTTAATAACGTTTTATTTTGAATTTCAATATCGGCAATCTGACAACCTTGCTCTTGCAATTTCTGCCAGACACTATCAATCTCTTTAGTCATGAATGTCACCGTGTCGTTTTTCAGCTCAATATTATCAATGTGTGGTAATTTTTCCACTATCGGCAAAAAGTTTTTTGGTAAAGTCAACTGTTTTTCATGTTCAGCTTCTCGCATGGCAAACGGTGTCGTATCACGCAGCAATTTTCCATGATGCAAGACCAAAATGCGTTCTGCCGTATGTTCCACTTCTTCAATATAATGGCTCGAATAAAAAATCGTTACGCCCTTTGCTTTCAGACTTTGGATAATCTGCCAAAAATGCTGACGTGTTGAGGTATCCATTGCTGCCGTTGGTTCGTCTAAGAAAAGAATTTTAGGTTGGCTAATAAGGCATAAGACAAATGCTAATAAGCGTTTTTGTCCACCAGACAATTTCTCTGTCAATTGGGCTTTTTGTTCCTCACTAAATTGCAAAATCTTATCAATTTCTTGGTCAGCTAAAGGTGTCTTGGCAATGGACTTGAAAAAGTCAATGAGTTCAGACACTCTTAACTTTTGCGGCAAACGATTTTCCTGTGGTAACACGGCGACGATTTCTTTTAATTGCTGACTTTTCGGTGCTAAAGCATTGATGACTATCTTTCCTTTGCTGATTTTCAAATCACCTAACAAGCATGACATCAAGGTTGTTTTACCAGCACCATTAGGACCAATCAATGCCACACAATCTCCAGCAGCTACTTCAAAGGAAATGTCTTGCAAAATCGGCTTTCCTTTAATTGTTTTAGATAAATTCTCAACTGTTATCATTTCATTATCTCCAATTTTCTCATCTGTGATAAATTTATTTTATGAAAAAATAGCCAAGCTTTTTAGCTCATAATGTCATAACATCACATGACTTTTGTCATGTTTTAGAGACTAAAAAAGAAGCTGGGACAAAAAGTGCTCAGCTTCTTTGTTTACATAGTTATCATTTACAAGACGCAGTAGTTTGGACTTCAACAATCTGGGGATAGACCGTTTTAGGTCAGCAACAAGAAATTAAGATTTGCTGAGAAATCAAGTTTCTGCGAAACTACTGATTCACCTTTTAATTTTTAGGCTCATGAATAAAGTCTCTACTGGAGACTTATTTGTCTCACTCCCTTAGTTTTCCATCATGCCTGCTTGTAATTGATACATGCGATAGTAAGTGCCTTTTTGGCTAAGGAGTTCGTCGTGGCTGCCAGATTCGATAATCTTGCCTTTGTCCAGCACGTAAATGCAATTAGCATCTTGAATCGTTGATAAACGGTGTGCAATAGCAATCGTTGTCCGACCTTGGCGCATTTTTTTCAATGATTCTTGAACAATGGTTTCGGTTTCAGAATCAATATTGGCTGTCGCTTCATCAAGGATAAGGATTTTAGGCTGACTAGCCACGGTTCTTGCAAAAGCTAATAATTGACGTTGCCCTGTTGAAAAACTCGAACCACGTTCGGTGACTTTTGTCTCGTATTTTTCAGGTAATTTTTGAATGAATTGGTCAGCATCTACAAATGCCGCAGCGGCTTGAACAGCTTCGTCTGAAATATCCTGATACATCTTGATATTGGACTTAATTGTACCATGATATAAGAAAGGATCTTGCAAAACGAGACCGATATTACGGCGCAACTCTTCTTTAGGATACTCACGAATATCAACGCCGTCAAGCAAAACTTCTCCAGACTGAAATTCATAAAAGCGCATGAAAACATTGATAATCGATGATTTGCCAGAACCTGTCGAGCCAACAAAGGCAATCGTTTCGCCTTGATTTACCTTAAATGAGATATTATCTAAAATTTGGCGTTCACCGTCATAAGAAAAGCTGACATTTTTAAATTCAATATTCCCAGCTTGCACGGTTGCTTCGCCATTTTTCTGTTCAGGTTCGTACTGCCGTTCATCAATCAAATCAAACACACGACCAGCTGAAACCATTGACGTTTGTAGCGTTGAAAAATTCTGCGTCACTTCAATCAAAGGGTCAAATAATCGATTAACATACTGAATGAAAGCGTACATTAACCCTGCTGAAATCCCAATTTCCATGCCACGAAAACCAAAATAAGCCATTAAAATAGCATAAGCAAGGAGTTTTAACAGCGACATAGCTGGACGAAGAAAAAGACTATCTAACGCCATGGAACGATTGGCATAGAGCACATGCTCCTCATTAATCGCTTCAAATTCGTCTTTCAAACGGTCCTCTTGACTAAAAGATTGAATGATACGTATCCCTTCAATACTCTCAGAAAGTTTACTGTTAATATCCGACAACAAAGCACGTGTTTTTTCAATGACTGCAACCGACTTCTTACGATAAAGATTAACCAAAATAAAAATAAAGGGGAGAAAAATGGCAACCCAGCCCGTCAAAACAGCGTTCAATCTTAACATGGTCAATAACGTTACCGTGAAAATGAAAATCGCTGAAATAAAACTAGACAAAATCCCTGAAAACATATCACTGACAGCTTCCGTATCATTGGTCAAACGCGACACAATCGAACCTGCTGGCGTCTGGTCAAAATAAGCCATTCCCAATTTTTCCATATTGGCAAAAGCATCTCGACGAATCTCTCTGACAACGCTGTATGACACATGCGCAAAATAGAAATTCCCTAAATATTGGATAATCGTCTGCAAGACATACATGAGATAATAACCAACCAAAATCAACATGGCTGTCTGATTCATATCAGTCAAAAAATGGTCGATAAAGTAAGAAGCAATCAAAGGAATGACACTTCTTACCACCGTCGTCAACAATAGCAAAGCTAAAGCCACGGCTGTCAAAAATTTATATGGCTTGAGATAGCTCATGAGACGCTTAAAAACCCGCCATTGATTTGCATTATTCTTCATCAGCATCTCCTTCCATTTCTAATTGTTGAGCTTCATAGGTATCAGCGTACCAACCACCTTGTTCAATAAGTTCCTCATGACGACCACGCTCAATAATATGCCCGTCTTGCAGCACCAAAATCAAATCAGCATGAACCACTGCACTTAAACGATGCGCCGTGATAATCGTTGATTTATTCTGCCGTGTTTCTTTAAGATTTTCAATAATCGCATGCTCGGTCTTGGCATCAACCGCTGAAAGAGAATCGTCTAAAATTAAAATATCAGACTCAAGAATCATGGCACGACTCATGGCAATACGTTGCTTTTGCCCACCAGACAGACTGACACCCTTTTCACCAATCACTGTCTCAAAACCGTCAGGCATTGCTACAATATCGTCATAAACCCTTGCTAATTTAGCCGCTGCTTCAACCTGCGCCAAAGAGCTTTTCGGATTTCCAAAACGAATATTTTCTAAAATACTCGTCGCAAATAAAAATTGTTCTTGGGGAACATAGCCAATCAAGCGACGTAAATCAGCCAATCGATATTCTCTAATATCATGCCCGTCAAGCGTGATTTGTCCCTCTTGCAAATCATATTCCCGCAGTAGCAAGCGAATTAAAGTTGTCTTTCCAGAACCTGTTTGCCCAACTAAGCCCAAAGTCTGACCTTGTTCAAGCGCAAAATGAATATCCGCAAGCGTTTCTTCATTTTCATAGTGAAAAGCATCGATATCGTAAACCAAACGCCCATTTTTAATCGTTGGGAGTGGATTTTCGGCTTCTTTAACATCTGATTTTTGTTGCAATAGCTGACTAATTCGCTCATAGGAAACCGATCCACGTTGCACCATATTGAATAAAAAACCAATCGCCATCAAAGGCCAGACAAGCATATCTAAGTAAGTAATAAACGTTACCAGACTACCGACCGTCACATGACCGGCCGCAACCATGATTGCTCCCATAAATAACGTTAACACATAGCTTGCTCCGATAAATAAGAGCACCAAAGGGTCAAACATGACATCATACTTCATGGTCGTCATATTTTTCTTGAAAGTCATTTCATTGGTCTCTTGGAAAGACTGTAACTCATCATCTTGGTAACCAAAGGATTTAGTCACCTTGATACCAGAAACCGACTCTTGAACCTTGTTGTTAAGCTCTGAAAAAGCCGCTTGAGATTGACTAAACGCCTTGTGCGTTTGACGTCCTAAACGACTGGTTGCATAAGCCATGAACGGCAACGGAATAATGGCAACCAAGGTCATTTGCCAAGAAATCGTTAAAAACATGGTAACTAAGGTTACCATGGCTGTAATCGTGGCATCAACTGCTGACATCACACCACCACCAGCTAAACGTGTCAAGGCATTAATATCATTCGTTGCATGCGCCATCAAATCACCTGTTCGGTATTTTTGATAAAAACTCGGCGACATTTTTGTGAAATGGTCAAAAAGCCTAAAGCGCATAATTTGCCCCAAACGATAAGACGTTCCAAAAATGTACATGCGCCAAATGTAACGCAAAAAATACATGGCAACTGCTGATAAGACTAGCCACAATAAATTTAATAGTAATTCAGAGTGTGTTAAATCGCCCGCCGTCACACGGTCGATAACCGTTCCCATAACTTTAGGTGGAATAAGATTTAAAACCGCCACCAAACTCAGAGAAATAATCCCAATCAGATAGCGCCTTTTCTCCTGACGAAAAAACCACCAGAGATCTTTTATAATTTTCATAAAACCTGCTTTCTAGCTGCTATTATACACCTTGGAGTGAACTCTAAGTCAAGTTGTATTTCCTCATCAACTCATCTTAGCATTATTTCACACCACGCAAACTAAAACACGACTTCAATAAAAAAAGAGTGAGATGACTATTCATTGGAAAATAGTCATCTCACTCTTTATAACCTAATTTTCTCTTTGATATTTCTGATATCGTTTGACAAACCACTGATAAGCTAAAAAGGCTAGCAAACCACCCAAGGTATTTGTCCAAAGGTCATCAATTTCAAAAACACGATTAGCATTGTACAGCAAATCCACCACAATCTGCGTAGTTTCAATGCAAAGACTGATAATAAACGCCAATAACGTAGCTCTTTGCCACGTTCTCAATTTCGGACATAATGCTATCACGCCTAGCATTAAGGGAAAAAGCAGAAAAATATTCATCACATTTTGCGCAATTACCCAAAAAATCTCCAAAAATCCGTCTAATTGGCTAAACCCAACAAACGTGTTAAACGGCACAAGTAAGAGACGTAAACGACCGTAATAAATGATATTTGGTGTTTCAATGCCATCAATGGTCGTTTGTGGGCTAAAGCACATCAAACAAATGGCTATGGCGTATAAAACCACAAGCACCTTTATAATCCGACGTCCCAATGGCGTTAATTCAGCAGTCTTATTCAAAAATCTTGACATCATTACTTTGTTTTTTCAGCAACGGCTTTTTGACGGTCACGTTTCATAGTATTTGAGCGTAACTGTCCACAAGCTGCATCAATATCAGTTCCGTGTTCTTGACGAACGACACAGTTAACCCCATTTTTCTTGAGAACATCGTAAAAAGCAGCTACACGTTCTTTACTTGAACGGCTGTATTGGTCATGTTCTGATACTGGATTGTACGGAATCAAGTTAATATAAGACAACTTGCGGATTTTCTTCGTCAAATCAGCCAATTCTTGCGCATTTTCTGGAAAATCATTGACTTCATTTAGCATGATATACTCAAATGTCACACGACGATTTGTTGTTTCAACGTAATATTCAATCGCTGCAAAAAGTTTTTCAAGTGGGAATGAACGGTTAACACGCATGATTTGTGAACGCAATTCGTTGTTTGGCGCATGAAGTGACACAGCAAGGTTCACTTGCAAGCTTTCGTGGGCAAAATCACGGATTTTATGTGCTAAACCTGATGTTGAAACCGTAATATGACGCGCACCAATTGCTAAGCCATTGTCATCATTAATCGTACGTAGGAAGCGCAAAACATTGTTGTAATTGTCAAATGGTTCACCAATTCCCATAACAACCACGTGACTCACGCGCTCATCTTGACCACGTTCATCAAAATATTTTTGTACCATCATGATTTGTGATGTTATTTCACCACTTGTCAAATCACGTTGCTTTTTAAGCAATCCACTAGCGCAGAATGAGCAACCTATGTTACAACCAACTTGTGATGTCACACAGACTGATAAACCATAATGCTGGCGCATCAATACTGTTTCAATCAACATACCATCAGGCAATTCAAACAAATATTTAACTGTTCCGTCAGAAGCTTCTTGAATCACACGTTGTTTCAAAGGATTCACGCAGAAGTTTTCATTCAAAACAGCAATAAAATCTTTTGAGATATTTGTCATTTCTTCAAAAGATTGGACGCGTTTACGGTAAAGCCAATCCCAAATTTGCGTCGCACGGAATTTCTTTTCCCCGTGTTCGATTGCCCATTCAATCAATTCATCACGTGTTAAAGCGTAAATCGAGGGCTTCATATCCTTAGTTTCTGTTTGCATTCTGTAAATACCAAATCCTTCCTATTTCTCTTTTCGGCGAATCACAAATTGTTTTTTTACCGATTGAATTTCTTTTTGTTGTTCTCGTTTTTGTTGACGTTCACTACGTACTTTTGTATCTTTACGTTTTTGACTCTTAAAATGTTTATTTGCCGAGCGGTCAGATTTTTTAGGTTCTGATTTCTTTTTCTGCGAGGAGCGCTTTTGTGATTTATGACGTTTCGTTGGTTTATCGTCGTCAGATTTAACACGACGAGGCTCTAAATTTTCAAGCACAAAATAAGCACAACCAAAATTACAATATTCCTTAATGTAATCGTCTAGACGTGAGATGCGATTTGTTTTCTTAACATCTCGGTCATCCTTGTAAAATCCCTTCAAACGTAACTGTTCATTTCCCCAATCACCGACAATATAATCGTATTTTAGTAAAATTTCTGAAAAACGTTGACTAAAAACAGTTGCATCAAAAGCATTCTTCTCATTTTCCAAAATTAACAATTCAATATCATCACTCTTGACACGGTCAGAAAACGCCACAAATTGCGGACCAGGAAATTTATTGTAATTGTACATTTCAGGAGAGATATCTTTTCTCATCGGTCTCCTCTCTTAATCGCTAAAATTCATATTATTTTTTAAGGTAGGTCTCTACCAGTTCACGTAGTAATTCAGGAAAAAGTAACTCTGCTTGGTGAGATTTTATGGTCTCAAAATAACGCGCAAAGTAATATTGATCAACCAAGACTAAACTGATAGTGTCCTTTTCATTCGTAACCTTTTCATTATACACTATTTTTCCATTTTTGTAATCAAAGCCGCTAGTCAAAACCCTACCAAATTCTTTTCCGCGAAAGCCCATGCCACGGATTTGTTGATTAGCTAACAATTCTGCTTGTGAAAAGACATCTTGGCAAATTGTCATTAATTCGTCAGTCGTCACTTCTAATCTTGCCAAGCGCATTTGATGTGGTAAGGAATGGTGTAGTGTATCCTTAGTGACATTTTTAGAAAATGGGGTCACCACTAAACCAGAATTTATCATGGCAATATCTGCATTAGCGTATTCTTTCATTGCTGCCATAACGATTTGACGTGACTCATCAAGGCTCAATTCATGGTCAAAAGATTTGACTATTTCTTGACTTAACAGTTTGCGACCATTCGCTTCAACTGTTTCTATCCATTCTTTATCACTAGGCTTACTTGGCATATGACTCGTTTCGTGGGCATGAATGGTGATATCGCTCAGTTCATGGTGCTCAAAGGTCAAGTTGATTTCACCAGCAAACTGACCATATTTTCCAGCGGCCGCTAAATAAGTGCCGTTAAGACAAGCACCGTCCTCAAAGACATGATGCGTGTGAGCACCAATAATCAAGTCAATTTCTGGCACTTCTGCGGTGATTTTTTCATCAAATGGCAAACCTAGATGACTCAATAAAATATGGAAATCTGCTGATTTGACCTCTGGAATTTCCAAATCACGATTTAAGCATGTGATTGGGTCCAGCACTTGCCAACCACCTGGATGATACGTTAGGTAATAAGGAAAAGTGTAGGCTAAAAAGACAATCTTTGTCCCAAGAGCTGTCTCATAAATCTTGTAAGGCTTAGCCCACGTTGGACGTCCAGCTTCATCCTCTAAATTTCCTAAAATCACATCAAAATTAGCATTTTCGTAGACTTGATTGAGCATCGTTTTAGCCAGTCCAATGCCTTCGTTATTCCCAATTGTCGCAAAATCAATGCCTAGCTCATTCATCAATTGAACATTATATTTTCCTTGCGTTGCATCGGTCATCGGATGCCAACGATCAATATTGTCACCAACATCAATCTTGATAACCTCAGCATCTTGGTCAGCATAATCTTGGAAAAATCGTTTTAATTTTGGATAGGTTTCAAAATGCGAATGCCAATCATTTAAATGTAAAATCGTTAGCTTTTCTGTCATAATTTTATTATAGCATTTTCCGCTTAAATAGTGATATTCTAGCGTTTTTAAGCCATTTTTATCACAAAAAACCAGAAACTATACCAATACTGTAAGCAAAAATCACAATCGTTAAAACAAATGCTAATGCAATCGACGTATAGCCAACAACACTATCTGCTCCGCCACCCAAGACAGCTGCTCCTGTCCCAAGAAAAACAAATGTCCCAATTAGTTCTGCAAAGAATTTTTAAAATATTATTTTTATTAAACTAAGCATAAAAAATGAATCAGATTCTGTAAATCCAACTCATTATCTCATATTAAATCACATGCCTATCTTCTTGTTTTCTTACTTGTTTAATATGTTTAAAAAACATATACCCCACACCCTGATACGTCCAAACAAAAGCATAACAGAGAATCCACATTGAGAACGTTAGCCATTTCATTTGCATTGTCTGATAAACACCATGACTATTAATCGACCGAATAAATATCAACAAAGTCACATCTAAAAAAATAAATAAAATGGCAAGATTAAACCAAATCACAAATCGCTTTTGCCAGTTCGTCATAACTCCCTCCTATCTATTGTTACTAATCTACTGCCATATTTTAAGGGAATTTTACCCAATGAAACTTAAGAAAAAATTAATTTAAAGTGAACAAAAAACATCTCCGTATTCACAGAGATGTTTCTTTTTAATCATTATTTCGCAGATAGTCAATTGCTTCTTGAACAGTTGTGACTGGAACGATTTTCATATCGGTATCGAGGTCTTTAGCAGCTGCGACAGCTTCTTCATAGTTCGTTTTCGCATCTGGGTCTTTTTTCAATGTTTCCTCATCCACAGGGTTATTTGGAACAAAGAAAATATCTGCACCAGCTTTAGCAGCAGCAACAACTTTAAGTGCTGCGCCACCAATATCCCCGACTGAACCATCTGATTCAATCGTACCTGTACCAGCAATTTTACGACCTTTACGCAAATCTTCACTGTTTAATTGGTCATAAATATCAAGCGTAAACATCAAACCAGCACTTGGACCACCAACACCACTCGTATCAAAATTAACATCAACATCTGATGACACCGACGTATGATCTACCAAACCGATTCCGATACCATTTTTTCCATTTGACAATTCAATAATTTTTCCTGTGGCTTCTTTTGCTTCGCCGTCTGATGTATATTGAACAGTTACTTCAGACCCTAAATCCAAATCAGCCACATAGGCCATTAATTCTGCCGAGCTGTTAAATGTCTGACCGTTAACCCCAGTTACCGTATCAGAGATATTCAAAATCCCTTTAAACGTCGAATTATCACTAACATTTAAAACATAAACCCCTTGATAATCAAGCGTTGCTTCCTTTCCTGCCAATGTTAAGGCTTGATAAGTCGCTGTATTCTGAGAGGTTTCCATGTAATACTCATTGATACGAAGATAATCAGCATTGCTATAACCACCAGTCACATCTGCGGCTGTCGAAATTTCTGTGTAGGGAGTTAACCAAGCATAAACCAATTGTGCCAAGGTCGCCTGACTAACCGTGACAGCCACAAAATTATAAGAGCCATCTTCGTCATCTTCCTTATTATCAACCGTTAAAACGCTACGAATATCATAAGCACCACCAGGCATTTCAATATAGTAATCAAGCGGATACAACAAGCTAAATAGTAAGAAAACAATGCCTACAACACCTAATATCCACCACTTAAAGCGATATAAAATACGACCCAACTTTTTCAAAATCTCTTTAAATCTTTTTAAGATTGCCATATTTTTCCTCCACTTTTTTGACAACACTTGTTGGTACAAAATCTGAAATATCTGAATAGAAATAAATCAATTCACGGATGCGACTTGATGAGACATGAACCAAATCAGGAGAGCACAATAAAAAAACACTCTCAATCTCTGACGCCAGATAATGATTATAAAACGCTAAATCAGCCTCGTACTCTAAATCTTTCCCATTACGGATACCACGCACGAGATAACCAACTTCTAAACGCTTGGCAATATCCACCACCAAAGAATCACGCGCTGTAATCACTTTTACGTTCGGAAATTCTTGCAGTGCTTCTTCTAACATCTGCCGTCTCTCTTCAACACTAAAGAAGCCATTCTTATCTTTATTGTAAAAAATGCCCACAAAAAGTGTATCAAACAACTTGCTTGCACGCGCTATGATATCAAGATGCCCATTTGTCACAGGGTCAAAAGACCCCGTAAATAAACCAATTTTAGCCATATTGCCTCCATTAGTGATAAAATCACTCAATTCTACCTAACATATACCGTAACCTTACTAATGCCATATGTTTTTTGTTTCCAGATGCCAAAATTTGAAATTTCTTCTGGTAAATCAACAGCCTTATCCGTCTCACAAACCAGCATGACATCCTCAGACAAAAGCCCTGCTTCTTCTAATTCCGTAATATTTTTGACAATTTCTTCCTTAGCGTATGGTGGGTCTAAAAGTACCAAATCAAACTGTCCACTAACAACGCCAATTGCCTTATTAGCATCCATTTTTAACAAGTGAAATTGCTGCTCAGACTTTGTCATTTTGATATTTTCTAAAACAATAGCTTGCGCTTGACGGTTGCGTTCAACCAGCACAGCTTCATCCATTCCGCGTGAAATAGCTTCAATCGCTAGACTTCCACTACCAGAAAACAAGTCTAAAACACGTCCACCATCAAAAAATGGACCAATCATATTAAAAATAGCACCTTTAACCTTGTCTGTTGTCGGGCGCGTAATTTTTCCATCTAGCGTCTTTAAAGGACGCCCACCAAATTTTCCTGCTACAACTCTCATAACAACCATTATAGCAAAATTCAAATAAAATAACTTAAAAAATGATTAGGTCATCTTTACACTAAAAATGAGTTTTGATATGATTGTTGTGATAATTTTAATTATCAAAGTTTTTTAGGATAAAGGAGTTATGATGAATTTTAAAACATTCTTTAAAGACAAGAAAAATCTTGCCATTACCATTTTATCGGTATTATTGATTGCTAGTTTTTCTAGTCAAGGTAACCAAAGTCAAGAATTATCCCAAGCAGAGGATAAGATTGAACAGCTTAGCCAAGATGTCAAACAAGCCAAATCAGACTTAAAAGATAGCCAAGGTGAACTGGCTGATTTTAAAGAAAAAAATGCTAATTATATCGAAGTTGGCAAAAAAGAAGTTCAAAAGACTAAAGAGATTGAAAACAGTGCAGAAACTGCCGTAAAAAATCTCGAAAAAGACCAAACGCAGGCTAATCTTGATTTAGCAACAAGTAAAGTTGACGCTGTTACAGACGCTGACAAAAAAGAGAAATTTCAAAAGCGTATCGCAACTGTCAAAACAGCCATTGAAACTAAAAAAGAAAAAGAATTAGAAGATAAAGCAGAAACTGCGGTTAAAAACCTTGAAAATAACCAATCGCGTGATAACATTGATGACGCTAAAAATAAAGTTAATGCGGTAAATAATTCAACTAAAAAGGAAGCTTTCAACAACCGTATCAACGCTGTTGTTTCAGCTATCGAAGCCAAAGAAGCCGAAGCTGCTAAACAGGCACAGCAACAACAAAATCAAGCAGCTGCCCAACCAGGAGATACCACAACAGTTTACATTACAAGAACTGGTAGCCACTACCACCTCAACCCAAATTGCCGTGGCTTAAATCGCTCAAAAAGCACTACACCAGTTAGCTTATCAGAAGCACAAGACTTAGGTTTAACACTCTGTGGTTTTGAATAATAGATTATTTTACAAAAGTCGTTAGAGATTGCTCTAGCGGCTTTTTTATAGTATTTTTTACTTAATTTTTCCTTAAAAAGAGATTTACAGACTTATTTCAAAATGGTATTCTTTTAGTGTAAAAATTTTATCATTCAAAGTTTTTTCAGGAGGAATCAAACATGAAGAAGAAAATGAAACTCGCCATATTATTAATGGCAACTGCCCTCATCGGAGTCTCTCAAGACCAAGGACTTTTAACAACACCAGTCGAAAACAATCATGTTGTTTTAGCGGATACTAAGTCTAAAAGTAAAACCACCAAAAAAGACGATAAAGCTACTAAAGCAGCAAAAAAAGCTGTTAAACAACTTGAAAAGGACCAGACCCAAGAAAATCTTGATTTAGCTACCAAAAAAGTTAAAGCCGTAAAAAATAAGAAAGTCAAAAAACAACTTAAAAAACGTATCGCAACTGTCAAGACTGCGATAGAAACACAAAAACAAGAAGAGACAGCTCAGGCAGCGGCTGAAACTGCTGTTGCAAACTTAGAAGCTAATCAAACTCGTGAAAATGTTGACGATGCTAAAAATAAAGTTGATGCGGTAACAGACACAGCTAAAAAAGGTGATTTTAACAATCGTATTAACGCCGTTGTTTCAGCTATTGAGACTAAAGAAGCCGAGGAAGCGGCTCAAGCTGAAGAAGCAAGAAAAGCCGAAGAGGCTAGACAGGCTCAAGAACAAGCTGCAGCCGAAGAAGCTGCACGCCAAGCACAAGAACAGGCAGCGGCTCAACAGGCACAACAACAAGCTGCTAGTGGATATTCTAGAGATGCTCGTGGCAGATGGCATCGTCCAAATGGACAATACGCTTCAAAAGCTGAAATTGCTGCAGCAGGTCTTCCTTGGTAAGCAATTTAATTTAAATAATTTTACAAAAGTTGTTAGAAAATCGCTCTAACAACTTTTTCTATTCCCAAAATCAAAAAGCCGACTAGTTATCCTAGCCGACTTTTCTTAGTCCTTAAAATAAGATTTCTTCTACTTAAAGAATATTTTCGTAAGTGTCACGAACTTCTTTCGGCCAAACACTTGATTGAACTTCTCCGATATGTTTCTTACGGAGCAAGAACATTGCCATACGAGATTGACCGATACCACCACCGATAGTAAGTGGGAAGAGACCATTAAGAAGAGCTTTATGCCATTCTAGTTGCAAACGATCTTCGTCACCAGTGATTTTAACTTGACGTTTGAGAGCTTCCTCGTCAACACGAATACCCATTGATGATAATTCAAAAGCAGAATCCAAAGCTTCATTCCAAACAATGATATCACCATTAAGACCGTGGTAACCATTTTCTGATTCAGAAGTCCAGTCATCGTAGTCAGGTGCACGACCATCATGACGTTGACCATCTGGCAAAATACCACCAATACCGATAAGGAAAATTGCTCCAAATTCTTTAGCGGCAGCATTTTCACGTTCTTTCGGTGTCAAATCTGGGTAACGTTCTACCAATTCTTCTGTGTGGATGAATGTGATTTTTTTAGGCAAAACAGCTTCGATATCAAAACGAGCTTCAACAGCTAATTCTGTCAAACGAATAGCTTTGTAAACTTGTTCAACCGTTTCTTTTAAATACTCGATGTTACGACGACCATTTGGAATAACTTTTTCCCAATCCCATTGGTCAACATAAATAGAGTGAATTGGATCTAATTCTTCTTCGTCTGGTCGGAGAGCTTTCATGTGTACGAAAAGCCCTTCTCCTTCATTGAAGCCAAAACGTGCTAAGGTATGACGTTTCCACTTAGCAAGTGAATGAACAACTTCATATTCAGCATCAGGAATACGTTTTACGTGCACTGATACAGGATTTTCAATACCATTCAAATTATCTTGCATACCATCCCCGACCTGACTGAGAATAGGTCCTTGCACTTCAACGATGTCAAGTTTATCAATCAAATATTGAGTGAAAGTATTCTTGACAAAAGAAATCTCCTGCTGTTGATGAATAAAGCTTTTCTTCATATGCTCCTCCTTAAAAATTTTTTATTGAAATACCAAAATGATAAATAAGGATAGTGAGATAATTTTGTATTTCGTGACCGCTTTTACAACGATAGAGCTATTATACACCTAAGCTTTTAAAAAATAAATACTTTTTTGAAAATTTCTACAATATTTTTAAGTTTATGTCAGAAAACCTTACATACATTTGAAACAAGTCAATAATATCAAGGAATTTCAGTCATTTTTATCAAAAAAATATAAGAAAAAAGACCTGAAAAAGTTGTGTGTGCAATCTTCTTCAAAGTCTTTTTATATTGTTAAAATGATTCTTTTTTAATAACTGTTATAATTTTCAAAAGTTTTCTAAAAAATCGTTTTGCTGCCATCTGGTAGATATTTCGGTTTTTGAGGTAATTTTGCATAGATATAACAGCCTCTCAGAGCAAACATAAGAGTAACTAGCCCAACAAAGTAATACCAAGGATTATTACTAAGAGAGAAAAATTGCGGACTAATTAGTGCCCACATATTCCATGGATTGAAAGACATAATAGCCACCAAAACAAGGACAATATTCAACTGCCAGCTTGCTCCAATACGTGTTCCACGCTTTTCCCAAAACAGTCCTGGAACAGAGCAGATAATAACTTGCGTAAAAATCCAGAATTTAAACATCGAGGTATCATGCAACTCTACTCGCAGAAGATTAAGGCTGACAAAGAAAATTAAGACTTGTAAACAGCAATCAAAAATTGCTTTTTTGAGAGTCACTTTATCGCCCCAAATTTCTTTTCTTTCATAGGTAACCGCTCGCCAAAGACAGTAGAATTCAAAACCAACCCAAACAATCTCACCAATTACGCCTAATAGAAAGAACCAAAAATGGTGATAATTTTGATAGGCTGCTAAAAACACCCAGATTCCCATAAAATCTGCTGCACAATAAAAAGTGTGCATCCATAATGGATAAGGACCACTTTTTTCTCTATCCACCAACACGAAAGAATAAATATAGACTAAAAATCCCAACACAAACGTGATAAGAACAGTTGTTAAAGTCAATATAAAATTGGGCGCACCAGGCGTTAAAGCTGTCACAAAATCTTGTAACGTAACGTCACCTTGCGGATACGCATTAAATAATGTGTCAAAAACCATTTGAATTCTCCTTTTATCTCTTCTTGTTGAAGATTCTACATGTGAGTATTATAATGAATAGCAAATGGCAAAACAATGACAGCTTTTTAAAATCTGGGCATTGTTCCACAGAATGTGAAAAATTGGGGTATCAATATGAAACGAAGTGAACAAAAAGCGCGCACGAAGTATAACATTCGTCAGGCGTTTA
Source organism: uncultured Eubacterium sp. (assembly GCA_900552795.1). Classification (GTDB taxonomy): domain Bacteria; phylum Bacillota; class Clostridia; order Lachnospirales; family Lachnospiraceae; genus Lachnospira. The sequence continues at coordinate 636 of USBB01000007.1, read as the reverse complement.
TCGACTTATTACAGAGAAAGGAAATGGACAATATCACCATAACAGAGTTAGCCAAATCAGCTAATATTGACCGTAAAACGTTTTATTTGCACTATGATACGACCTTTGATGTTTATCATGACATCATTGACGATGTCAGTAATCAGTTAGACAACATCCTCAAGCAACAGAATGATTTCGATTTTTTTATCTTTTTTAATGAGTTGAATCAAGTCATGCAAGCTAATTTCAAATTTTATCAAACCATTGCAAAGCAAAAATCTTACGCCTATCTCATCAAAGATTTTACAGATATTTTAGAAAATGGTTTAACTCACTACTACCTTTCTTCTAATCAAACAACATCAAATAAAATCAAAATCAGATATATTTCAAATGGCATCATGGGTGTCTATATCAACTGGCTGGCACAGCCAAATAACATTTCCCAAGACGAACTCGTTCACATCTTGAGTGACTTACTAGAAAACGATATTAAACATTTGAATAACTAAAAGGGAATGAGACAAATAAAGTTTCCAGTGGAGACTTTATTCATGAGTCTAAAAATTAAAAGGCGAATCAGTAGTTTCGCAGAAATTCGATTTCTCAGCAAGTCTTAATTTCTTGTTGCTGACCTAAAACGGTCTATTCAAA
>USBB01000006.1 GCA_900552795.1 uncultured Eubacterium sp. | reverse complement strand
ATAATGAAGAATCGCAGTTTTATATGGCTAAAAATACAGCAGCGGCGGAGAATGGGTATTACTACATATCAAATTCACCGGTAAATGATGTTAATTATGATTTTATATACTTTTATGATATGAAAAACCAGACTTCATTACCGCTATGTTCTAAGTTAAATTGCGAGCATGATGATGAGAATTGTGATGCATATATTACTGATAATGAATGTGTGGGGAATTGTATATGGTATTACAAGGGGCGGCTGTATATGATTGAAAGAACAGGCGAAAAGGATTTACTTGTATCATATGATAAGAATGGAAGAGATAAAAAAACGCAGGCAGAATTATCGGTTGACGGTTGCACGGTGAGAGAGGGGGCAAAAGTGACCGGCGGCAGATTATATTATTATGTGTCTGATGGTGACAGATTCAGAGTGTATGCAGCTTCTCTTACGAAAAAAGAACCTCCAAGGCATATAAAAAATTATGAGTTTAGTTATAGTTATGCTGTCGGTTTGGATATATACGCTGTTAATGATGGAATATATATAAGATTTTTTGGCTCGGACAGTATTGGTGATGAAGAGTATGTTTACGATTATTATGATACGAAATCGGGAGAGATGAAAAATTGCTTTGATTCAATGAGTGACGCAATAGATATACGCGGCAAAGTAGCATTCAGGGGACAACATTCGGATATTTATTATGAATCAAATAGTGTTTATTTTGTATCTACTGACGAAAATGAGTTTATAGTGAACAGATTAAACTTTGATACGAAAAAATGTGATGAGTTTTTTGTTGTTGATGCGTTAAAGCATAATAATGACACCTGGTCTACTAATTTGGAGGGGTATGACGGTAAATATTTATATATATATGAAGGAATTGACCCTGAAAGTGAAGCTGCGAAGCCGGGAGAGGTTCAAGGGAATTATCTGTATGTGATAGACATGGACGGTACACTTGTTGATACATTACATTTTGATATAAATAGGCAGTTTGCTAAAGAAAATGGTATGTCAAGCAGGATGAATGGTATCGGTTTCAGTACATTTTGCGGGGATGACAGATATATTTTTGTCACATTAAATAAAGGAACTGTAACAGGATTGGAATTGAGTAATAGGTGGATTGAAAAATATAATTCAATAAACGAAGATGCAAATATCACAAAGCAATCAGCGTCTATTAGTGCAGTGGGCGTAATAGATAAAAAACAGATAGGAACAGGAAGCTTTAACTGGATTAATGTTACGCCAAAGTAGGTTGGTGTATTCACTCAAAATAGTATTTGTATGCGTGAAAAAGTGTACATTTTAATGTCAATAACCATTCACGTGAAATAGGAGCCGTTCACGGAAATTTATTGATTTTTAAGAAAAAATAATGTATTTTTGTTTTAGAAAGTATAGAACGTGTTAATTAAAACTGAATAGATGAGACTCACGGGGGATTAACATGCAGTCAGCCTTTTGTAGGGAGAGGGAGGTATATAGCTTATGAAGAATGTTAATTTAAACCGGAGGTTGTTTATCAGTATGTTTATATGCCTCCTTTTGATTATACCACTGGCTTCGTGCAAGTCATATGCGGAATACGACGGTGATGATAATTATGCATATAGCGATTATGAATTTAATAATGAAGAATCGCAGTTTTATATGGCTAAAAATACAGCAGCGGCGGAGAATGGATATTATTACATATCAAATTCGCCGGTAAATAAAGAGGATTATGATTTTATATATTTTTATGATATGAAAAACCAGACTTCATTACCGCTGTGTTCCAAGTTAAATTGTGAGCATGATAGTGAAAATTGTAATGCGTATATTACTGATGATGAATGTGCGGGGAATTGTATATGGTATTATAAGGAGCGGCTGTATATGGTTGAAAGAACAGCTGAAAAAGACCTGCTTGTATCATACGATAAGAACGGAAGAGATAAAAAGACGCAGGCCGAATTATCGGTTGGCGGTGGTACGGTGCGTAAAGGTTCAAAAGTAACAGGCGGCAGGTTATACTATAGTATGTCTGATGGCGATAAGTTAAGTGTGTACTCAGTGTCTCTTACGGAAAAAGAAGCTCCGAAGCAGATAATGGATTATGGGATTGATTATAAGTATCGCGTTAAGTTGGATTTATATGCCACAGATAACGGTTTATATATACAGTATATGGGGGCAGATTATATTAACGAATGGGATTGTATATATGATTATTATGATATTGAATCAGTAGAGATAAAGAATTGCTATAATTCGAAAGAAAATGAATTAGACGTAAGAGGTAAGATAGAAACTAAGTCTGGTTTTGATAACATATTTTATAAAGATAACAGTGTGTATTTTGTATCTGTTGATGGAGCTGAATTTATAATTAACAGGTTAAATTTTGATACAAAAAAATGTGAGGAAGTTTATGTTCTTGATACATCAGAGTACAACGAAAGTGAAAGCTGGGTAAGCTTTAAGGGGTATGATGGGACGTATATGTATATATATGAGCAAATTGATCCGAGATATAAAAGAAATCATGATGGGGCTGTCGGAGATGATCTGCATGTAGTTGACGTTAACGGCAAGCTTGTTGATAAGCTGCATTTTGAGCGTAATGAGCAGTTTGTTGAGGAAAAGGGTAATTTTACAGAAAGAGGAAGCACTGTCAGATTTAGTACGTTTTGTTGTGGTGATGACAGATATATTTTAGCTGTTACAGACATGGGCGAGTTAAAAGGACTGGAATTGAGCAATAAGTGGGTCGAGAAATATAGTGTAATACATAAAAATATGGGGGCAACAAAAAAAACAGGTAAAATTAGTGCGGTAGGTGTAATAGATAAAAAACAGATAGGAACAGGAAGTTTTAACTGGATTAATGTTACGTCAAAGTAGTTTTAGATGTTTGCAAAAATAAGCATATGACGCAAATGCGTCTGCTTGCAACGAAATTGCTCAGAAAAGAGGTTTATTATGAAAAGATTAATTTTAGTCGGTATGGCAGCAGTGCTTTTATTATTTGCAGGCTGCGGCAAAGATAACGGTGATTTGCAGCAGGGAACAAGTGCAAATGCAGAGGAAGAAGTGACAAGAAAGACGGAGAGGCCTGATGAGGAGTTTATATGGGAGGAGGTTCCGGTTCATAAATTTATCAGTGCAGAAAGCAGTAAACCTGCCGAGGTAAGTATTCCTGCCGGATTTGAAGTCGATGGCGCCAAAGATACCGAGTGGTATCAGGCAGATATAGATTCTGACGGAAATAAGGAGCTGATACTTATATACAGTGTACAGAGAGGGGAAGATACGGTTAACTGTATAAAGGCATATGATTTTGAAGATGAAAAAGAAATTAAGATATTGGATACAGATGGTTTGAACACGACATTTACAGAGGCTCAAAAAGAAAAGCTGGATATTATAATTAAAGGCTGGTTTGAGCAGGATTTTGAAGAAGTACGGCATCTGTCAATAGAAGACTTGGATGATATTGTGGCAACCAGTTTTGAATTTGCTGTTGCTGAATGTGACGGAAAAACAATGATAAATGCAGCTTACAAGATTGAAAAAGCAACAGGTAGTTCGAAAGATGATAAGGTGGAAACGCTTTTGTGTTTTGAAGATGGCGAATTTGTTGTATATAAGGTATGGTATAACGCACGATACAAGTATTCAAATAATTTTAAGGATTAAGCACTGTTGACTGTTATTTTACGCATCAGGCAAATCTGACAAATTGGAGACAGATTATGGAATTATTGAGGGTTATTAAAAGAATATGGCGGCAGATTGCGGTTATTATGCTTGTACTTGCTGCATTATGTCTGTTTTACATAAAAGAGGACAATGATATAAAAGTATATGGTTATTATCAGGATATAATCGAAGGTTATCGTGCGCAGCTTGCAGTAAAGCCAGAGGACGAGGCATATACTTATATTGACAAATATACAAGAAAAAATTTAATAGACCATAAAGACAGGGAATATATTGAAAAAGCTCTTGTCATGTTCAATGATAATATTGCGTACACAGATAATTTCAGTAAAGATATTGAGAATAAAATGTCTAATGCCGAGGGGGTTTTGAGCAGCTCACTCTATGCCGGTAAGTATAATTTCGGGCGGCTTAATACGATAAAAGGTCTGTATGATATGGAAACGGTAAAAGATATGGACGTGTCTTTAAGCAATACAACGGCAATAGAAAAGCTTATGGAATTTAAAGAGCTTCCGCTTCTTTGTGTGCTGATGATACTTGTCCTTGTAATGGCATTTATCGAGGAAAGAAGCAACGGTATGTGGGATATGGTGCACGCAGGTGCTAATGGACGGTTTAGACTGGCAGTTAAACGCTGTTTTATAATTTTGCTGACATCTGTTTTTGTATCGTTTTTGGTCAACAGTATCGTGTATGGCATTTATCTGACGGTTTATGGGGGCAGCGCGGACCTTGGCAATGCAATACAAAGCAGCGGTATGTTTAATATGTTTATGCTTCCGGTGAGTATCCTGCAGTTTTTTGTACTGTATTGTCTTAGCAGCGCAATGGGACTTTTTTGTATAGGTCTGCTGATGCTTCTTATAATGATGAGGATTAATTCAAATAAAGTGGCGATACTGATAATGGTAGGAGTTTATGCGGCAGAATTTATTTTGTATAACGGTATTACGTCTGACAGCGCTGTTTCGTTTTTGAAATATATAAATATATACAATGTAATTATGGTCAGCCGCTCCGTGATGGTGTATGAAAACTGGGGCTTTGACGGTTTTATTACAGATGCTGCTACATCGACAATGATAATGGCAGGCCTGCTTATTTTGGTATGTATTGCTGCGGTAATATATGTAAATGTGCGTGGGAAACGCAGAAAAAACAGGATTTTAAGCAAAATTTACGATACTGTTTCGATGAATTTTCAAAGGATTTTTGCTAAAGTTCCGTCACTTGGTATGGAGATACATAAAACGCACATTTCGCAAAACGGGCTTATTATATTTTTGACGGCTGTATATCTTATAGCAGGCTGCAAGATATACAGAGGCGTTGATTACAGTGGGGATAATGTATATATTGATAATTTTTATGAGCAGTTCGGCGGATATGTTCCAAATGAGGAAATAGAAGCGTATGTAAGCGTTGAGCGAAAAAATATGGAGCGTCTTAAAAAAGACAGTGAAGGGTATTCATATGATTTACAACAGTTGGAAAGCTCAATTAAAACAATGGAGTCTGACATTTCTTATGCTAAAAAGGTAAATGATGAGCGCAGGATTAATGCGGTAATTATGAATCCGAAGACATATAATGACGTATTTGGTGAGAGATTGTATGCAAATCAGGAAAATATTAATCTCATATGCCTGTTTGCCATTATACTTACTGCTGCAGGCGCATTTTCATATGAGAGGAAATGCGGTATGTATCAGCTTGGAAGAACGTGCAGCAACAGAAAAAAAGTCTGGCTTAACAAAGCCTGTACAATACTGCTTACAACCTTTATCATATGGCTTGTATCAATGGTTTTAAACTGGGTAAATATAGCTGATGTCTATGATTTTAACCAGTTGTCGGCGCCGATACAGAGTCTTATGCAGTTTGAAAAATTTCCTTTTGAGATAAGCATAGGTGCGTATATTGTATTTTGTCAGATATTCAGACTTGTATTAATGACTTCAATAAGCTTTGTTGTATTAAGTTTGTCCATATATTTAAAATATATTATGGCAATCGTTGTATCGGTATTGCTTCTTATACCATATATTCTGTATCTTTTTGATATAAAAATAATGTATTATACGGCAATAGTACCTGCAATGGATTTTAACCGCTATTGGTGCGATTTCGGCACAAAATTGTATGGTTATACTATGCCGGTGATAATAATTGTATCGGGTATTGCAATGGGATATATGTGTTACAAAAAATTTACTGCGGTCACAAAGTAATAAATATTTTCGGCATTAAAGGAAATAATATAGCTTATCAAATATTAAGGAGGATAAGCGATATGAAATCTTATAAACCTTTAGATTATGACAGAGATGATTTTGAGGGCGGTTATGATGATTGCTGCTATGGCAGTTATGAAAATGATTGCTATGACAGCGATAATTATGATGACGAATATCTTGACATGGCAGATGTGTGTTCGAGCTCTGACTGCACAGGACTTGTTGTAAGCGGTCCGGGATATAGCAGGGAGCTTTCAGATTACAGACAGATGTATTCATTTGGAGAGCCATATGATGAAGAGTCTGAAGATGTTTTTTGACACTGTAATCGAATGATTACACGGATTGCTTTGTGACACTGTAATCGTTAATTATTTATAAATATTTTATTATAAATATGCTGCCTTAATTGACTGCAAATAAAACATGTTATATCATAGCAACAGACTGATTAATTTTGGTATGTTGCTATTTTTCTGCTTGTGGTGCTTTGGCTGTTTACAGCGATTTTTTATGAGTGGGTTAGGGAGTCTGATGTACGGATATATTACGGTTAATAAACCTGAATTAAAATTTAAAGAGTATGATCTTTACAGGTCATATTACTGTGGGCTATGTCATTGTCTTGGACAAAAATATGGTCTTGGGGGCAAAATTTCACTGACATACGATATGACATTTCTTACATTGCTTCTTACAGGACTTTATGAGCCGCTTGAAAATTATGATAAAAAAAGATGTATTGCGCATCCGGCTGTGAAGCAGGAAGTAAGAACTAATGAGATTACGGATTATGCTGCTTCAATGAATGTACTTATGACTTATTACAAGTGTGAGGATGACTGGCTTGACGAAAAAAAGCTTACAAGAAAGGCATATGCGGCTGCTCTTAAAAAGAGTGTGTCAAAGATAACAGCAATGTATCCGCAAAAAGCAGAAAGTATAAAGCAGTCGCTTTCACAACTTCATGATTTGGAAGACAGAGGCGAAACTAATATAGACAAAGCTGCGTCATGTTTTGGAAAGGTCTGTGCGCAGATGTTTGCAATGAAAGATGATGAGTGGTCGGATACGTTAAAGAACATGGGATTTTATCTTGGAAAATTTATTTATATTTTGGATGCATATGAGGATCTTAGTAAAGATATAAAGGCTAAAAGATATAATGTTTTAAAGACGTATGGCGAGGAAGACGGATTTGATGAGCTTTGCGAAAGTATATTAAATGATTGTATGGCAAGGTGCGTGCGGAGTTTTGAATGTCTTCCGATAATAGAAAATGCAGAGCTTCTGAGAAATATTTTGTATTCGGGAGTTTGGACAAGATTTGAGACAGTCAGAAATAAGAGAATGAAAGAAAATTGCAAATAAAGAAAAATAATACAATTAATGTAAGGAGATATTAAAATTGACTGATCCATATAAAGTTCTCGGTGTATCAAGAGATGCTTCGGATGAAGAAATAAAGAAAGCATACAGGGCAATGAGCAGAAAGTATCACCCTGATGCAAATATTAATAATCCTAATAAGGCTCAGGCTGAGGAAATGTTTAAAACGGTGCAGCAGGCGTATAACCAGATTATGAAAGAAAAGCAGGGTGGTCCATCAGGCTACGGAGGTTATGGCCAAAACCCTTATGGTCAGAGGTCATACGGAGGCTATGACGGAGATAATCAGGGTCAGTCTGATTTTGGGGGCTTCTGGGGTTATGGGCCTTTTGGTTTCGGCGGTTATGGAAGCTATGGCGGATATGGCCAGCAGGGAAATGCCAATATGGGAGATGATGATACAAGCGTACATTTGAGAGCGGCGCAGAATTATATACGAAACGGTGCTTATGAAGAGGCTTTAAATGTATTAAAAGGAATAGAGAACAGAGACGGAAGATGGTATTACTGCAGTGCGCTGGCAAATGCAGGCCTTGGAAATACTGCGATGGCTCTTGAATTTGCAAAGACGGCGTTAAATATGGATCCTGACAATATGCAGTATCAGACGCTTTATAGACAGCTGCAAAGCGGCGGCCAGTGGTATGCAGGACAGGGACGCAGCTACGGAAGAACTACTGTAACGCCCGGAGGCTATTGCTTTAGATTATGTCTTTTAAACCTTTTGTGCAATTTGTTTTGCGGAAGCGGTTTATGCTGTGGTTTGGGAAGAAGATATTATTAAGATTACAGTGTCAAAAGATTTTAAACCACACCTGTACGACGCAATCAATGTAATCTTATTACTTATAAAATTTGAAAAAACGGCACTCAGAGTCAGATAAAGCTGACTACGGGTGTCGTTTTTTTGAGGCTTATTATTCCATTTCTGATTTTATCCATTCGTCGAGCCTGCCAAATAATATGTCAAACTGGACAGGTCCTAAATCAAGTATATATTTGTGGAAGCTTTTAATATCAAATTTATTTCCTAATGAATTTTGGGCTGTGTTTTTTAGTTCACAAAATCCTATATAGCCCAGAACATATTTGCAGTAATTTCCGGGTTCGGATATCATTGAGTTGTAAATCTGTGTCACAACCTCATCACCCTCAATACCGTAATTTTTTAAGAAAGAAGCAACATTTTCCTTAGTCCAGTTGTAATAGTTTACGCCGATATCGATTTTGGCATATAGGCATAAAGTAGATGTTAAGTTGGCTTTCTGAATAATACTTAAGTTTTTGTCGGAGGATTCTAAACTATATGAGTATGCTTCGCAGTAAGTCGCCCATCCTTCCGTGTATCCTCCAAAAGAAAGCAGGTGTCTTATCAAATCGGGTCTGGTGTTTGAAAAATAAGTAATCTGATATAGATGTCCCGGATATCCCTCATGTGCAAGTGTCGAATATAATCCTTCATTATTGGTTGAAGCTGAGTTAATATATATTGAATTTTTTTCGAGATTGTCTATCTGCGGCGTAAAATACATGGCTGGACTGGCATAATCTTCGAGGGACTTTGTAACATATTTTATATCACAGTTTACTGATGGACCTTGCGGAAAATCAGAAGCTATTTTTTCCCTGAGTTCAGATAAAATCTCTTTTGGGTCTGTATGTTTAGGAGAATACGCTTCAAATCTGTCTAACACTGTAGAATCTTTTGCTATAATCTGGCGCATCGACATTAAAGAACTGTTTAAGTATGTATCAAGAAGCTCGTTATATTCGTCTATTGATTTTGACCAGCCGATATCTTTTTTAATAAGGTATTCAAAATATTTATTTCCGTTTGGATAATTGCACAGGCCGCCGCTGTATTTAGAATTTCCTTTTAAGGATTCCAGACCTTCAATAAGTATCTGATATCCTTTTATTACATTATCATTTACTGCGGTTTCATTTTGCTTAATGTATGAGTTTTTTTGTTCATCTGAAATGCCTGTGAGTGTGTCAAGTCTTTCGTTAAATGTTGAAATTAATATGTTGTCATCGGAATTTTCCACAAATGTACGGCATTGCTCTATTATTTCATCTGCGAGATAATCTTCCATAAAAAGCCCGTTTTCACTTCGTAAATTCTCGTATTCTATCATGCTTGAAAAAAATTCATCTGTATCGCTTATTAAAGTAAGGTATTCTTTGACATCTTTTTCTTCATTAAATGAATATTCCGCATATAAAAGTGGAAGCTGGACCTGAAGACCTATTGTGGTTGAGAGGTCTGTGTCAAATAAATACAAATCACAGTATTCAAGCTCGGTTTCGAAATATTTTAAAAGCACATCGTATGTAATCTGCTGATTTGCCGAAAGTGTGGTCCTGTCAAATGCTTTAAGATCATTTATCGCATCGGTTATATCCTTGGTTGCATCCAAATCCTCAATGTCATAACGTCCCATAGTGACTTCATAGTCAGTGATTCCGTAATTTTCGGGATGTTGGAGAAATGAATGGATTGAAAATGCGTCAGATGAGAGAGTTTCTTTGAATAACTCATTTACATAGGAGTCAAATTCAGAATTTTTTACATCATTCGAAATTTGAGTTTCGGGACTTTTCGATTTATCAGGCGACGGTGAGCAGCCGGTAAATGAAAATATAAGGCAGAGTATGATAAGAAAAGCACTGCATTTCTTAAATATTGTATGAATCATCAAAATCCTCCTTATGATATATTTAGATTTAAAGTGCAAAACATGCTTTATGTTTTTTACGTTGGCACAATTAGTATACTATATTCAACGATTAAAATAAACATGCCGCAATGGTTTGTATAAATGTTTAGCCTTGATATATAGGAGTGATTTTGGTATAGTAAAGTATTAGAAATGAACAGATTTAGAAATAATTAGAAATTAAGAGCAGGAGGATATACAAAAATGCCGCAGAATAAGGGACCATTTTATATGACAACAGCTATTGCCTATACATCGGGTAAACCACATATAGGAAATACTTACGAGATAGTACTCGCAGACAGTATCGCAAGATATAAAAGACAGCAGGGATACGATGTGTTTTTTCAGACGGGCACTGATGAGCATGGACAGAAGATTGAGTTAAAGGCAGAGGAAGCCGGAATTACGCCAAAGGAATTTGTTGATAATGTTTCGGGTGAAATTAAGAGAATATGGGATTTGATGAACACATCTTATGATAAATTCATAAGAACAACTGATGATTACCATGAAGAACAGGTTCAGAAAATATTTAAAAAACTTTATGATAAAGGTGATATTTATAAAGGTGAATATGAGGGAATGTACTGCACACCTTGTGAGTCATTTTTTACTACATCGCAGCTTGTTGACGGAAAATGTCCTGATTGTGGAAGACCTTGTCAGCCTGCTAAGGAAGAAGCATATTTCTTTAAGATGAGCAAATATACAAACAAGCTTATTGAACATATAGAAAATCATCCTGAATTTATTCAGCCTGAATCAAGAAAAAATGAGATGATGAACAACTTTATTAAAGCCGGGCTTCAGGATTTATGTGTATCAAGAACTTCATTTAAGTGGGGAGTTCCGGTAGATTTTGACCCTAAGCATGTTATATACGTGTGGATAGATGCACTTGTAAATTATATAACAGGTATCGGTTATGATGCAGACGGAAATTCGACGGAGCAGTTTGATAAATATTGGCCTGCTGATTTACATTTAATAGGAAAAGATATTTTAAGATTCCATACAATTTACTGGCCAATCATATTAATGGCACTTGATTTGCCGCTTCCAAAGCAGATATTCGGACATCCTTGGCTGTTGCAGGGCGACGGTAAGATGAGTAAGTCAAAGGGAAATGTTATTTATGCCGATGACCTCGTAGATATGTTTGGTGTTGATGCAGTAAGATATTTTGTTCTTCACGAAATGCCTTTTGAAAATGATGGTGTAATTTCATGGGAGCTTTTGGTTGAAAGACTTAATTCTGAACTTGCAAATACACTTGGAAATCTTGTTAACAGAACTGTTGCAATGTCAAAGAAATATTTTGACTGTATGGTAAGCAGGACAGGAGCTGATACCTCTTTGGCAGGCGTTGATGAAAACGGTGTAAGTCTTGATTTTGATGCAGACTTAAAGGCAGTGGTTACAGCAGCTAAAGGCAAGGTTGAGGATAAAATGGCAACTCTTCATGTTGCTGATGCAATAACAGAGATATTTACGCTGTTTAAGAGATGTAATAAATATATTGATGAGACAATGCCTTGGGCGTTGGCTAAGGATGAGACAAAGAAAGACAGGCTTGCAGAGGTTCTCTACAATCTTGTGGAAAGTATTACTATAGGGGCAAATCTTCTGGTTCCGTTTATGCCGCAGACTGCTGAGCGTATATTGGAACAGCTTTATCCTGACAATAAGGCAGATGGAGACAGAGATTTTGATGACCTTGCTACATTTGGATTAAGAAAGAGCGGTTTAAAGGTAACGGAAAATCCTGAAATTTTATTTGCAAGACTTGATGCTGAGGAAGTATATAAGAAGGCTGAGGAGCTTCAGGCAGCACAGCGTGCGGCAGCAGGTGCAGTAGAATATCCTGAGGTGGAAAAGAAGCCTGAGATAAGTATTGAAGATTTTGATAAAATACAGATTCAGGTCGGAGAGGTTTTAAAATGCGAGCCGGTTAAAAAGGCCAAGAAGCTTCTTGTTTCACAGATTAGAATAGGAGAGGAAGTACGTCAGATTGTGTCAGGCATAGCTGCTTATTATAAACCGGAGGAAATGGTGGGAAAGAAGGTTGCTGTTATTACAAATTTAAAGCCATGCAAGCTGTGCGGCGTTGAGTCGCAAGGAATGATTCTTGCAGCTTCTGATGACAGTGGTAATCTTTCGGTGCTTACGCTTGATAGAGACATGCTTGCGGGAAGTGAAATACGATAGTCTGTTTATGTTGTATAGGACAAAAAATCTGTAAAAATTAAATTGAAGTCAAAATTTTAGTAAAAATGAGGGTTGAAAAATCATTTGCATATTGATAAAATTGCTTTGATTATTTTAGTGGAGTCATATCACTTATTAAATGGAGATATGACCCACATTTTTATTAAATTTATTTACACAAACATACAAAAGAATAGTTTTTGAAATTTTATAATGTTTTATTTTAAGAAAGTAGGGTTATCTGTGCGCTCTAAAAGATAGTCGATAGAAACATTAAAATAATCTGCAAACTTAATAAGTGTTGCATAGTCAGCTTGTCTGACCCCTGTTTCGTAACAACTTATAGAGTTTTGATTCATGGATAAGTCCATGGCAAGTTTTAGTTGAGAGATACCTTTTTTTAATCTTAATTCTTTTAATCGCATAAATACTTACCCCCTGAAATAAGTATGCCAAAATGGTATCATTTAATTTATCCCATTTTGGTATACAGGGAGATTCACAATGTTGTATTAAACGCATTTGTAAAAATTTTTTTTGAAATAAAACATTAAAAAGACAAAAATATTTAAAAAGACAAAAGATATTACACGCGTACAAAAATAACTATTATGAACAGGAGATGGCTTTATGAAAAGGAAAACATTAAAAGAAAAATTTAAAAACTGGCCGATTAAGACCAAATTAATGTATTCGTTTGGTTTTATTATTGTCACAACATTCTTATTAATTGTAAGTTTGCTTGTTGGTATGAAGGTTATTGAAAAAAGACTTGTAAAATTATATGAAGGACCGACAAGAAACATTAATTACAGTGCTGAATTATACTATCCACAGCTTGATATTCAGAGAGCTGTTAACAAAATGTTGGTTGAAGGTATTGATAAAAAGGATGAATCTTATAAGGAGTTGGAGGATACTGTCAATAAGAATTTAGCAATTATGAATGATTCATATTCTTTTTTGAGCGGCAATTTGATTACACAGGTTGACAGGGACAGATTAGAGGCAATTAATAATAAACAGAATAATGAGGTTTCAAAATATAGAGCTGAAGTTATGCGTCTGTTAAAGGCTGGTGATTTTGAAGGCGCAAAGGAATATAATAATAAATACTATATGCCTGCTGTGAATGAAACAAAGGCTATGATTGAAGAGTTAGAAGTTTCTGTTATGGAAACAGCTGTTGATTATAAAAATGAAGCAGCATTTATCGGTAATTTGTTTATTATCATTGGAGTTATTTTGCTTGTTTTAATTACATTGGGCGCTGTCAGTGTTGCAAGAGTGATTATAAGTGCAATTATGGATCCTGTAAAGCAGATTGAAGCTGCGACAAAGGGATTACGCAGCGGTGAGTTATCACATGGAAATGAGATTACATATGAATCGGAGGATGAGCTCGGTGTACTTGCAAAATCAATCCGTGAGTCAATGAATATTTTAGACGGATATGTAAAAGAAATTTGTGATAATTTTGAAATGGTTGCAAGCGGCGATCTGACTAAGAATTTTGATGATATTACAGATTTTCTGGGCGATTTTGAGAGAATAAAGAAATCGTTTGTGGTTATTTTAAGAGAATTTAATCTTACACTTAATCAAATCAAAGATGTTTCAGGTCAGGTTGATGCTGATTCAGATGATGTTGCAGCTGCATCGAATGATCTTGCAACGGGAACAAGCGAGCAGGCAAGTGCTGTGGAAGAGTTGACGGCTACAATTGAAACTGTCAGCAGTATGGCAGAGGAAGCTGCAAAGGAAGCACAGAATACATACGAAATGATGATGTCTTCAGTGGAAAAAGCACAGGACGAAAAAGAGCAGATGCATGAGCTTCAGGAAGAGATGCACCGTATTAAGGAAATTTCAAGTGAGATTGAGGTAATCGTAACTTCTATTGAGGAAATTGCTTCACAGACAAGTCTTTTAGCATTAAATGCGTCTATTGAAGCAGCAAGAGCAGGTGATGCAGGAAAAGGTTTTGCAGTGGTTGCAGATCAGATAGGAAAGCTTGCTACAGACAGTGCAAATGCAGTTTTAAATACTAAGGAGCTTATAAGTAAGACTGTAGAGGAAATTAATAAGGGTGATAAGGTGACAGAAGATACGGCTGTCGGCTTCGAGAGAATTATTCAGGAATTGGAAAATTTTGCAGAACAGTCAAATAAAAATAAGGAAGTATCAAAAGCACAGTCAGCTGCATTGCTTCAGATATCAGACGGTATTAATCAGATTTCTGTTGTAACAACTCAGAATGCTGCATCATCTGAGGAATGTTCGGCTATTAGTGAAGAATTGGCAGCAAGAGCGCAGGAGCTTGATACTCTTGTAAATAAATTTAAGCTGCATGCAAATTAAAGGAGCGCTTTTGTGCAAATTTTTGGAAGATAAGAATTAGGTTAGATTTTATTAGCGGGACAGTTTTTGCTGTCTCGCTGTTTTTACTTTATAGGAAATTGCGATGCAATATTCCGATAAAGTAAAACACTCCGTGAGGATGCGACTGGCACGCAGACGAATATTACAAGCTAAAACTTGCGAGTGCCAGCGCGCAAATAATTGCAAAGCAACTATTTGTTCTGAGCTTGACGCATTGTGGTAAAATGACTTTATCAAGATAATTTGGAGATATTGAACATGAAAATATTTGAAACACATTCTCATTATGATGACGCAGTATATGATGAGGACAGAGAAGAGCTTATAAGTGATATGCTTGGCGAAAACGGTGATATAGATTACATTATAAATGTAGGTGCATCTCTTAGGGGATGCAGGGCATCTATAGAACTGGCAAACAGCCATGATAAAATATATGCAGCAGTCGGAGTTCACCCGGAGGATATAGAGGCGTTAAATGATAAAGAATATGAGTGGATAAGGCAGACGGCATTAAATGAAAAAAAGGTTGTTGCCATAGGTGAAATCGGCCTTGACTATCATTATACAGACCTTTCTAAGGAATTGCAGAAAGAGTGCTTCAGAAGACAGCTTCGTATAGCGGCCGATGTGAAAAAGCCGGTTCTTATTCATTCAAGAGAAGCATGTGCAGATACGATAGAATGTATGAAAAAAGAACATGCTGAAAGAATCGGCGGAATAATTCACTGTTATTCATACACGAAAGAATCGGCGGAAAATTTTCTTGATATGGGATTTTATTTTGGAATTGGCGGCGTTGTTACGTTTAAAAATGCCAAAAAGCTTGTGGAGGCTGTGGAGCATATTCCTGCAGACAGAATAGTTTTAGAAACGGACTGCCCTTATATGGCACCTGAACCTCATAGGGGAACACGAAATGACAGCCGCAACATAAGATTTGTAGCAGAAAAAATAGCACAGATAAAAGGTTTGACGTATCAGGAAATCGTTGATATAACTAATATGAACGCAAAAAGACTGTTATTTGGTGAAAGGCAGATATAGCATGGATTACAGTAAAATCAAGCATTTGGGGAATCCGACTAACACAATAGAAATACTTGATAAGTATGGATTTTCATTTCAAAAAAAATTTGGTCAGAATTTTTTGATCGATGAAAATGTTGTAAAAAAAATTGTTCGCGAGGCAGGAGTTACAAAAGATGATTTTGTGCTTGAAATAGGCCCTGGAATAGGGACAATGACGCAGATACTTTGTGAAAATGCAAGAGAAGTTGTTGCGGTTGAGATAGATACAAAGCTTATTCCGATATTAAGAGATGATACGTTAGCTGAATATGATAATGTTACGGTTATTAATGAAGATATTTTAAAGCTTGATATAGTAAAGCTTGCTGAGGAAAGAAACGGAGGCAGACCGATAAAGGTTGTTGCAAATCTTCCGTACTATATAACAACTCCTATTATAATGGGATTATTTGAGAGTCATGTTCCGCTGGACAGTATTACAATAATGGTTCAAAAGGAAGTAGCAGACAGAATGCAGGTAGGACCCGGAACAAAGGATTACGGAGCATTATCTTTGGCAGTTCAGTATTACGCAAATCCTAAGATTGTTCTCAATGTTGCTGCGAGCTGTTTTATGCCGCGGCCTAACGTGGATTCTGCGGTTATAAAACTCGAAAGATATGAGGAGCCGCCGGTAAAGGTTATGGATGAGCATCTTATGTTCGGTATAATCAGAGCGTCATTTAATCAGAGGAGAAAAACTATGACGAACAGCGTGTGTAATTGTGCGGCACTTGGAATATCAAAGGAAATGCTGCTTGAAGCTCTGCAAAAATGCGGGCTTTCACCTACAGTGCGCGGAGAAGCACTTACACTTGCTCAGTTTGCGAAGCTTTCTGATGAAGTTACATTAATAAAAAGTAAGTGAATTTTTGCCCCTGGAATTAAAAATTAATCATAAAAGTCTTCCTTTTTGCATATTGTTGAACAGTAACAGAAAGGAAGGCTTTTTTATGAGTGAATACAAGAGGCTTATTTCATACATTTATTCTTATCCGGGAAGAGTTAAGGACAAAAATGTCGGTTTTGCAAAAGCCGAGGTCAGGGGAGGACAATTCAGACTCAATATGTCATTGAAGGGTGTCTACACAGATACTCCTGAAATATTCGGTGTTTATGTTATGGTCGAAAGAAATGCGCTGCAAAGTAAGAAGCTTACGCTGCTTAAGCTTGGAACAGTGC
Source organism: uncultured Eubacterium sp. (assembly GCA_900552795.1). GTDB lineage: Bacteria > Bacillota > Clostridia > Lachnospirales > Lachnospiraceae > Lachnospira. Next base: position 71,056 of record USBB01000006.1, on the reverse strand, counting down.
TTATCAACAGGGGGGTGGGGCAGTATGCCGATATTTTAAATCCTGAGAATATTAATTCTACAGGGTTTACGTTTGATGATATTTACGGTATTGCTGTTGCGAGAGAAGATAATAAATATTATATGATGTTCAGTATGTGGGATGATATTGAAATATCTTCTTATGATGTAAGATTTTTGGAAAATGATTATAAGAAAATACATACATCGGCAGAATTAAAAACATCTGACTCAGAGCCACTGAAGTCAAAGCAGCCAATGCAGATAAGTCAGCCAAGTCAGTTATCACAGACAATAGAGTCTGATAAGCAACTTGAATTTGGTGAGCGGAAGTCAGATAAAGAAACAATTGCAGAAGAAAAATCAAAAATAAAAGAAGAAATAAATAAAGAAAGCAGTGGAGAAATAAACAAGCAAATAAACATAGAAACAGTCAAAGAATCACAGGTAAAACAGGAAATTCAGACAGAGGAAACCGAGCCATATATTATAGCATCGGAACAGCAGCCGGAAGAAGTACAGACGAGTTTTTATCAGGAGCCAAAAGCGCAGGATGGTTTTGAAAAGATATTTGCAAATGCTAATTTTATAAATGCTTTCGATGATGATTATTATTATGATTGTGTGGAGGTCACGCCTGAGCAGATAAAAGAGTTTCCGGTTGATGATGAATTGGTGGTAAATAATACATTTTTACTTCACGGTTATTACAATTTTAAACATATACTTTTTGGACGTGTCAGAGAAAATGACAGACATACAAATTATTTTATAGGAGTACCGGGAATGTACTGCAATCGCGAGAGATTTATGGCATCAGCATTTGGCTTTAATAATTTTAAGAAGAGCCATAGAAGTGATTATGCCAATCCATATTTTGGATACTGGTATCAGGAAATATAAACAAAACGCAGATGGTCTTCCCAACACCCATGCTTTAATACATATTCGTAGGCTGTACCTTCACTTATAAAGCCAAGCTTTTTAACAAGGTTTGCTGACGCAGTATTATACGGGGCAATGTAGGCTTCAATTCTGTGCATATGACATTCATTGACCATGATTTTTAAGGCCATTGTGAGCATTCTTTGGGCATAGCCCATGCGCTGAAAATCATGGTCGATTTTATAACCTATTACACATGAACTCATTGCATTTTTTTTAATGTCGGAAAATGAAACTGTTCCGATTATTTTATTTGGAAATGCTGTGTCATACATAAAGAAACGTACTGTTTTTCCCTGTACAAAACTGTTGTATTCAGCATGCATAAGATTTTTTATAAATTCTATTGTATAAAATCCCGCAGGCTTGTCCATTTCGTATTTGTCAAAGTAATCGCGGTTTTTCTCATAGAAGTCTAAAACACTTTTGGCGCTGGTTTCATTTAAAACTTTTAATACAATATTATTTTGTTTATATTCAAGTTTCATTCTTTTTTGCCTTTTCCTGTCTTAAGTTTTTAAAAAATGTTGTAAGCATGGTGCTGCATTTATCATCAAGAACGCCCCTTGTAACGTCACATTGGTGGTTAAATCTGGGCATTTGAAGTATATTTAATACGGAACCGGCGCATCCGGCTTTCGGGTTCATTGAACCTATCACTACTCTGGGGATTCTTGCCTGGACAATGGCACCGGCACACATCTGGCATGGTTCAAGCGTCACGTAAAGAGTACAGTCTTCAAGACGCCAGTCACCGATAATTTTGCCGGCTTTTCTGATGGCTGTAATTTCGGCGTGGCCGAGTGCAGTTTTATCAGTGTTTCTGCGGTTATATCCTCTGCCTATTATTTTATCTTCATGTACGATAACACATCCTATTGGAACTTCATTTAATTTTAGGGCTTTTTTAGCCTGCACGAGAGCTGATTTCATGTATTTTATATCTGTTTCGTTATATACATCATTAAAATCAGTATTAGCAGTGTTGTCATTAATATTATTCATATCAGTTAAGTTTTCCATAATAATCCTCATTCAATATTATAAACTATATTAACAGAAAACGGTAAATAAAAATAGTGTTAAATCATATTGAGCTTGAGTCAAATTAGTTATATACTATTGATTTAGAGGATTTGACACCTAAATAATACGAAATTTTTTAAACACGCTCAGGAAAGAGGTTTATAATGGATGTAAGACAGATTACGCAGCTTATGAAAGCGGATGCACCTAAAATGGCGACGAGCAGCATTGAAATAAGAAACAGTGTGCTTGTAAATGTCGCAAAAAAAATAAATGAGTGCAGTGAAGAGATTTTTGAGGCAAATGCAAAGGATATGGAAGCGGCAAAAAGCATGAATGTTGCGGCACCTGTTTTAAAAAGGCTTAAGTTTGACGAGGGTAAATTAAGAGATGTTACTAATGGGATAAATCAGCTTATAACACTTGAAGACCCTGTTGGAAAGATACAGCTTGAGCGTGAGCTTGACGAGGGATTAAAACTTTACAGATTAAGCTGTCCAATCGGAGTAATCGGCATTATTTTTGAGGCAAGGCCTGATGCATTGGTTCAGATTGCATCACTTTGTTTAAAGAGCGGAAACTGTGCTGTTATAAAGGGCGGAAAAGAGACTGCAAATACGAACCGGGTATTGTTTAATATAATTCACAGTGCAGCGGTGGAGGCGGGTATGCCTGAGTATTGTCTTTATCAGGTTGAGCAGCATGCAGAGATTGATGAGCTATTGTCATGCAATGGAAATGTAGATTTGCTTATTCCGAGAGGTTCAAAGGAGTTTGTGCGTTATATTATGGAACATACCCAGATTCCTGTAATGGGACATACGGATGGAATATGTCACATTTATGTTGATGAAAAATATGATAAAGATAAGGCTGTGCGTGTCATTCTTGATGCAAAAACACAGTATACTGCAGCATGCAATTCTGTTGAAACACTGCTTGTTAACAGAAATTCAGCAAAAGAAATTCTTCCTGAAATTGCTAAAGCGCTTACGGAAAGCGGTGTAAGGATAAGAGGTACGCAGGAAGTCAGTAAAATTATAGATTGTGAGATTATGGGTGAAGATGAGTTTAATACGGAATATCTTGATCTTATAATATCGATAAAGCTGGTTGATGATGTAAATGAGGCTGTGGAGCATATAAATAAATTCGGCTCTCATCATACAGACTGCATTATTACAGAGGATGACAGAAATGCGGCTATATTTATGCAGATGGTAGATTCAGCAGGTGTTTACAGAAATTGTTCTACACGATTTGCTGATGGATTCCGATATGGTTTTGGTGCTGAGGTAGGTATAAGTACTTCAAAGATACATGCAAGGGGTCCTGTTGGTTTGGAGGGACTTGTAACTTACAAATACAATTTGTATGGAGATGGTCAGATAGTAGGTGACTATGCTTCAGGAAAAAGTCAGTTTCATTTTAAGGATATAAAAGCATAAGACCTTTTGGCAATGTAATCTTAAATATAAAATTTCTAAAATCTTGACATATAAAGAAATTGTGGGGTATAATTATTATTACCGCGCAGCCGGGGTAGCAGCGGCACCCTGTACCTGCAATCCGCTATAGCAGGGGTGATGTTCGGCAGAGGGCAACTGTTTATGGAGCTGCCCGGTATAAGTGGTGTTGACATTTGGGTCTTTCGCAATAGAAATTCACGAACCATGTCAGGTCGGGAACGAAGCAGCATTAAGTGAAAGCTTCTGTGTGCCGGAAGGCTGCCTGAATCGAGCTAACTGTACCGGTAACGTCTGTGGACTTTTGTCCGAAGCAGAACGCGCGGTTTTTTTAATTATAGGATTACAGTGTGAGTGCGAAGCACGTAACAATCCGTGTAATCGTAATTATGGTATTTTGACACCCTAATCATTATAGGAAAGTGCGTTTTGGAAATTGCAGTGAAGCGTCTGCGGAATGGGGGTTAATGTGAAAAATCATATCGATATGATGGTTTTTCACACAGCTATTTGTTTCTGAACGAAAGCAAATAGCCCTTATGGCAGAAGAGAAATCGCCTGTGCGAATTTCTCTTCGCCTCTTCGCAACAGAGTTGCTTAAGAAAAGAGGGTTAAAATGGCATATCAGGCTTTATATAGAAAGTTCAGACCCACAGGGTTTAAAGATGTAAAAGGACAGGAACATATTGTTACGACACTGCAGAATCAGATAAAGGCGGACAGGATAGGACATGCGTATCTGTTTTGCGGAACAAGGGGAACAGGTAAGACAAGTGTTGCAAAAATATTTGCAAAGGCTGTTAACTGTGAAAATCCGGTAGACGGCAGTCCGTGCGGTGAGTGCGCATCATGCAGGGCTATTGCTTCCGGAAGTTCCATGAATGTTATAGAAATAGATGCTGCTTCAAATAATGGCGTGGATAATATAAGAGAAATCCGTGAGGAGGTACAATATTCTCCGACGGAGGGTAAATACAAGGTTTATATAATAGATGAGGTTCATATGCTTTCAATAGGAGCGTTTAATGCACTTCTAAAAACGCTTGAAGAGCCACCGTCATATGTAATATTTATACTTGCGACAACGGAAGCACATAAGATACCTATTACAATTTTGTCGAGATGTCAAAGATATGACTTTCACAGAATATCAATAGATACAATAGCTGACAGACTGACAGAGCTTATGCAGGAAGAAAATACAGTTGTAGAACCGAGAGCTTTAAGATATATTGCTAAAGCGGCAGATGGTTCTATGCGAGATGCATTAAGCCTTTTAGATCAGTGCATTGCCTTTTATCTCGGAGAAGAGCTTACATATGACAATGTGCTTGAGGTGCTCGGAGCAGTTGATACAGGCATTTATGAGAAAATGCTAAAATACATTTTGGATAATGATACAGCGGCTGCAATGGAACTGCTTGAAAAGCTTGTCATGCAGGGTAAGGATTTAACGCAGTTTGTAAATGATTTTATATGGTATTTAAGAAATCTTTTGCTTGTAAAGACTACTGATGATGTATCGGTGCTTGAAGATATAATAGATGTATCTTCCGACAATTTAAAGCAGCTTTCTCAGGATTCTAAAAGTATTGACTCTGACACGCTTATGAGATATATACGGGTGCTTTCTGATTTGGCAAATGATTTGAAATTTGCAACCAACAAGAGAATAAAAGTAGAAATAGCAATAATTAAGCTGGCAAAGCCTGCAATGGAGCAGAGCCGGGAGATAGGTGAGATAATAAGCAGGATTACAGTGCTTGAAGAACAACTTTCTAAAGCTAACGAGAAGCTTAAAAACGGTATTGTTATGGCAGCAGGTTATCAACAGGCTGCGAATGGAGCACAGGACGGCGCAGGAGCCGGTGAGACAGACAGCAGTATTAGAAATATCTCGGCAGAACAGCAGGCGGCAGAGAAAAAGCGTATTGTTGAGGCAATGCCGGAGGATATAAGGCAGTTGGCGCGCCAGTGGGATGATATAGTTTATTCCATAGATGATATGCTTACAAGAACATATCTTTTACAGGCAAATGTATCACTTGCTAAGGATAACCGCAGTCTTGAACTTATTTTTAAGTCGACATCAGCATACAATACATTCGTAAGAGAGGAAGACAGGGTACGTCTGCAGGATATTATAGAAGAAAGAACAGGAATGCATGCGGATATCGTAATAACAAAAATTGACGATAACGAAGATTTTCAAAACAGATTTACAGATATAAGAGATTTAGTTAATATGGATATAGAAGTAGATGATAAGGAGGAGTTTATCTAATGGCTAAGAGAGGCGGATTTCCGGGCGGAATGCCTGGCAACATGAATAATTTAATGAAGCAGGCACAGAGAATGCAGCGTCAGATGGAGACACAGCAGGCAGAGCTTGAGGCAAAGGAATTTACTGCGGCGGCAGGCGGCGGTGTAGTTGAAATTACTGTCACAGGAAAAAGAGAGATTACTAAGGTAAAGATTGATCCTGAAGCAGTTGATCCGGATGATGTTGAGATGCTTGAGGATCTCATTATGGCAGCAGCTAATGAGGCGATTCGTAAGTGTGACGAGGAATCACAGGCGCAGATGTCAAAAATCACAGGCGGACTTTCAGGATTGGGCGGAGGTCTGTTCTAATGGACATATACAGTTCTCATATTAATAAATTAATAGAACAACTGTCGAGATTACCAGGGGTTGGGGCAAAGAGCGCCCAGCGCCTGGCATTTCACATTATTAACATGCCAAAGGAAAATGTTGCAGCGCTTACGTCAGCAATAAATAATGCAAGAGATAACGTGCGCTACTGTAAGGAATGTTTTACACTTACAGATGAGGAAGTCTGTCCGATATGCAAAAATCCTGCAAGAGACCACAAGACAATTATGGTGGTTGAGCAGACGAGGGATATGGCGGCGTATGAAAAGACAGGCAAGTATGAGGGTGTTTATCATGTACTTCACGGGGCAATCAGTCCTATGCTTGGAATAGGACCTAATGATATCAGGCTTAATGAGCTTATAAAGAGGCTTCAGGGAGATGTTGATGAAGTGATTATTGCGACAAATTCAAGCCTTGAGGGAGAGACTACCGCAATGTATATAAGCAGGCTTATAAAGCCGACGGGTATTAAGGTTACAAGGATAGCGAGCGGTGTGCCTGTCGGAGGTGATTTGGAATACATTGATGAGGTTACGCTGCTTCGTGCACTCGACGGAAGAATAGAGTTATAAGAATTGAGTTTACTTAATGCACAGGTGTAAAAATCTGTGCGGAAAAGAGGAAAAATGGCTGCAAACATGCTTAATGACATTGTATCGGCTCACAAGGAGAGGATACTTAATTTAAAGAAATATTATCCGTTTTTTAAGCTTACGGAAATTTCGTTTTCGCAGTTCAAGGACGGAAAATATGCTGTACTTGATATGGGATACATTGTTATGGGCATTTTGCGCTTTTTTATTGAGGAAAACAACTTTAAAGAAAAGGATGTTACATATCCGGAATACCTTGAATTTATCACGACAATGATAAAAAGGGATTTCGGACTTTTTTTGTCTGATGGGGAAAATAAGGAGATTGCAGATTATATTTTCGATAAAATCAAAAATGAGGGAAAGCCTTTTGATTTTGAATATTTTGACCCAGTAGATAAAAAGAAGAAAATAACACGAATAAGGATAATCGAGAGTTCAATAAGAAATAATACGGTGTGGTATTCAATAAGTCCCGATGCGATAGAGTTTTATCTTGATACGAAAGAAATAAAAGATGAGAGCCGGATAAATGTAAGTCAGCTGCTTTTGGAAAAGATGATACGCGAAAAGAACTTTAAGGGTGGAATTGAGGTCGTTGAGAGGATTAATGAGGAAGTAAACAGGCTTCAGTTTAAAAAGAACGAGATTATGAGAATATTATCATCTGATGTGTTTGCAGGAATTGAGGCATATGAGGAATTTGTGGACACAGGCATGCGATGGTTTGAGGAGGAAGAAAAGTTATTTAAAAAGAACCAGGAGCTTATAAAGACAGCATTGTCAAAAGTAGAAAAATCGGGAAGTACGGGCGAAGTTTATTACAGGACAATAAGCGAAATTTATGACTTGGAAAATCAGCTTAAGGTGGCGATGAACAGACATGGTGATTTGTTAAAATCCTGTACCGATATGCAGCATTTTACCGATGAGGCAGTAAAAAGGGCGAAGCTTAACAGACTTCGCAGTCATGTTGATTTTGAGAGAATGCTAAACGATATGATAAAGACTGATAATGCGGATATATTGGCGGATATAATACGCCCGCTTTTTAAGCTTAAGACAAAGAAAACGTTTAATCTTAATTATATTGATGAAGCTCTTACGATAAAACCTGCAAAATATGAGGTTGTTGAGAAAGTAAGCGCAAAAGAGCCTGAAGATATTATTTTTGATGATGAGCTTGAGGAAAAGAGAATAAGCGATAATTATTCGTTTATTATGAGCAGCCTTTTGCAGTGTTTTGAGCAGAAAAAAGTATTTACTCTTGAGGAATTTAACAGAGCAATGAGCAGAGCTTATTCGCAGGATATACTTAAAAATGCTGATTATTTTTCATTTTTTGTAAACTTGTGTCAGAAGACGGAATACGAGATTGGTTTTGGAAAAAAGGATAATGAAAGTTTTCTTGATGAGATTTTAAATGAAAAATTCAAAGACTCTCAGCCGATCAAATTCAAGCTTAAAATGAGCAGTGACAACATGCTTAAACTTTATGAGGGCTGCGAGGTTTCAGACATTATGTTTGAAAGAGTTGATTAAGAAAAGAGGTTAATGTGAAAAATCATGTTGATACAATGATTTTTCACATGGCTATTTGTGCCGCAGGCGCCACAAAGTAGCTGTTATCGCAGAGGCAAAGATTTGGCTCGCGATTCCTCCGACGCAAAAGCGTCTGCGGAATGGAGTTAGTATGGAAATCAGGAATCTTGAAAAAGCACTTGATATAGTATCAAAGCTTATAACAGGCGAAGCTGTAAGCGAAAAAAGTGCGAATGCGCCGCTGTATCAGGAATACAACAATAACATGCAGGTCTATGATATTGTGCATATAGCGTTAAAAAAGATGAATCTTGAAATTTATGAATATAATAACGGATTGTATGTAAGCTCGGGCGAAAATAATCAGGTATTCGGCTACAGCAATGAGGAGCTAAGAAAGGAGCTTGGAATAAAGCTTAACAGAGAGCTGTATCTTGCATATTTTATCATATATAACACTATAACGCAGTTTTACCGCCAGACAGAAGCTGTTACATATGTGGAATTTACAAGAGTTGAAAATGTAATAAAAAGTGTTGACGATTCCATAAGCGGGATAATAGATAAAAGAGCCGGGATTATACTTGATGAGGTTGAGGAAAACAGCTTTAAGCAGATTGCATTAAGCTGGGAGGAACTTCCTGCGGCCACTGACACTGACAGGTCGGGGCTTAGGGCTGCGAGAAATTCAAAGGCAGGCTTTGTAAAAATTGTGTTTAATTTTCTTGTGTCACAGGATTTACTTGCTGAAAATGAGGACAGGTATTATCCGACTGACAGGTTCAGGGCTTTGATAGAAAACTATTTTGACGACTATAAGGGGAGGCTGGCTCAGCTTTTGGCTGATGCAGACAGGAAAAAGCAGGAGGTGGACTAATGCCACAGATTAACAGAATCAGAGTTAACAATGTCAAATACAATTTCGGTACACAGTATTATGATGATTTTATGATGCGATTTAATTGCAGCAATACCATATATGACCTTGCAAACGGAGGCGGTAAAAGTCTTTTGATGCTTCTGCTTTTACAGAATATTATACCTAACTGTACTCTCGATGAAAAACAGCCCATTGAGAAGCTGTTTCGGGCAGGCGGAGGAAATACGGTTATACATTCACTTATTGAGTGGAAGCTTGATTCCTGCTACATGAAAGATAATTTTAAATATATGACGACAGGATTTTGTGCGCGAAAGGCAAGAGGTGAGCAGGAGAATGATGAATCTTTTTTATCTGAAAATGTATCCTGTGATGCAGCGCAGTCAGGAGCTATAAGAACAAATTCAAGTATAGAATATTTTAATTACTGCATATTTTATCGAGAGTTCGGTGATAACGACATTAAAAACCTTCCGTTAGTAAGCAATGGTGAGAGAATTACATACAATGGTTTAAAAGCGTATTTGAGGGAGCTTGAGAAGAAAGATTTCGGCGTATCGGTAAAGATATTTGAAAGAAAAGGCGATTACCAGAGCTTTTTGTCGCAGTATGGAATATTTGAGAGCCAGTGGGAGATTATTCGCGGAATTAATAAGACAGAGGGGCATGTAAGAACATATTTTGAGACAAATTACAGAACAAGCCGCAAGGTTGTTGAGGATTTACTTATAGAAGAAATTATTCAAAAGTCTTTTAATAACAGGCTCGGCGTCGATAATGACGAGGGTAAAATGGCACAGACACTTATGGATATAAAGGATAAGCTTGTTGAGTTGTCAAAAAAGCGCGCCGGAATAAATTCATATGATAGTCAGATGGTTGTTATAGACGAATTTGCAGATTATGTAAGTAAATTTTCAGATTTGTATAAAAGAAAGCAGGAGCTTGAAAAACAGGTTTATGATTTGCTTACAGCCTGCAAATATGAGGTGATTGCACAGGAGAAAAATTCAGCTTCGTTGGATAATCTTATTGATAAGATGAACGAAGAGATGGAGTCGGAACAGAAAAATATTCAGATTGCACAGATAATAAGTGAAAAGAATTCACTTGATGCAGTTATGGATTTGATAAGTATAAACAGTAAGGGCCTTGAGGGGATTGACAGACAGATTAAAGAGCTGTCGGAGAAGCTTACTCTCATGGAGTCTGTGAATGATTATAAAGACTATATTTCATATGAAAAATCCTTTATGGAAATCAGTGAAGCAATAAACAACAGAATGAAAAGTCATGAGGATATTCTTAGCAGCCTTCGAACCATAGCAGATTTGATTTATGACAGAAATTCCGTAAGAATAAATGAGCTTGAAGATAAATGCAATATTGCAAAACAGGATGTGTTAAAACGGGAAAATATACTTAAAGACGCAGAAGAAAAGTTGTCCGAAATAATAAAGAAATTAACTGTAGATGAAAGTTTTGTTAAGTTTACGCAGGCAGAGCTTGAAAATGACGAAAAGCAGCTCGCTGTACTTATGGAAAAGTCAGGACTTCTTGTGGCTGAAAATGCTTACACACAGCAGCTTGAAATAAAAGAAAAGCTTAACAATGAAAGAACACTTCTTGAAAAAGACCAACAGTATTTTGAGCAGATATCCGAAAAGCTGACCCAATGTAATGCAGACATGTCGGGACTTATAATTCATAACAAACTTTTGGGCACGGAGCTTGAAAAGGCGGCGGTCACAGGAAGGCAGGCGTCAGAAGATGCAGATAAAATACAGAATTTAAAGAAAATATACAATGCGGCAGATTTGCAGGATCTTGCAGCTGTTACGTTAAATCTGTTTAAAAGCATGGACAGGGAATGTGAGAAGGCAGCTGATGAGGCTGGAAAGCTTCAGACATTTATTGAAAATGCAGAAAACGGGATATATAAATTTAATTCTTTAGAGAGAAATAAGCTTAAAGAGTATCTTGCAGCTCATTATGGAGATGATATAGAGGAGGGCCACGAGTGGTTTTCGAAGTTAAATCCGGGACAGAGGAGAGATGTTCTTAAGAGGACTCCTTTTATTGAGTACGGTTTTATAGTTAAAGGCGATTTTGAGAAAATAAAGTATGACATGGCGCTGCAGCAGTTCGGATATGGCGCATATGTTGTACCGTTAATCAGTGAGCAGATACTTATAGATACAAAGCTTGAGGTAAATAAGGAGCTTATCGCGTTTGCGATGAATGACTTAAGCTTTTTACGTGATGAAAAAAGCCTTAATTTTAAAATCAATGTTGCAAAAGAAGAGCTTGATATGTTAAATGAAAAGCTTTTAAAAGATAATGACAAGAAAATGGTAGTCTGGAAGGACTATATGTTTACGGTCAGATATATGGCTGTTTGTGATGATACAAAGCTTGTCGATGAAAATAAAATACGTGCACAGATTGAAAAAAATACAGACGCATATCATAAGCTTTCTGCCATTAAGGAGAAATGTAAACTTGATGTATCTGAGCTTGAAAAATCAATAGAGACAAGGAAAGAAACGATTGCGCAGTATGTAAGGACAGAAGAGCTGATTGCAATGGCTGTTGAAAAAAACAGCGAGATTTCTCAAAAATACGATTCTTTGAGAACTGCAAAGGAAAGCGAAAAGCAGACAGAATTAATACTTCAGAGCTGTAGAGAGGAACAGCAAAGGGCAAAACAGCAGCTTGATGCCTCAAAATCAGTGCTTGCATCTGTAAATGAAAGTTTTGTTAAGTTAAGAGAAGAGCTTGAGGTAAATTACAGACAGTACCATGAATCGGACGGAATACGTTTAAATGAAAATGAAAAGGCAGATTATGCGGCACTTTCGGACAATGAGCTTGAGAGCAAATTTTTCGGTTTAAAGCAGATAATCGATAAAGAGACTGTTGATGTAGCTGATAAAGAAGCACTTAAGGAACATTACCGCATTTCTATGGCAAAATGCAAGCGTTTAATTGAATACAGGGGTTCATTGTTCAGTGAGGTGAAAGAGCAGTATAATTCAGGAATGGTAACTGAGAGCAAGGCGACGCAGCTTCTTGATATTAAGTATAAATTAAATGAGCTTAATAAAGCTTCAAAAGACAGACGTGGTGAACTGGATGCACAGAATGCCCTTATGAACAGGCTTGACGGAAGCATAGCGCACGGAATGCATCAGCTTGAGGAAAAATACGGAGAAGTACAGCTTTTCAAGTGCGAAAATCCGGAAAACTTTATCAGCCAGCACAAGGAGCTTGTAAAAAAGCTTGCTGCAAATATAAAAGATGTTTTATTAGAAAGGCAGCAGCAGCAAAAGAAGCTTAAAGACATTTATATTATAGAAAAAGACCTTGAAAGAATAGCAAAAAATGCAGGACTTACTGTAACGGATTTAGAAGCTGTTAGTTTAGGAGATGCGAATGGCGTTGGCAGCACAGTGCCTGCTTTTGACGGTGACTTAAGCAGTATTAACATATTTGGTTATGAGGATGTCTGTAAAGAGTACGATATTCATTTGAAACGCATTGACAAAACAGAGGATGAATTTAATAAGCGCAGGCAGTTGCTTATTGAATCGCTTAACAGTTTCGGCGCAGGTGAACTTGCACATGAAGTGGGTAAGTCTGTGGAATTTCCTCAAAATGAAGAACAGACGATTTTGCTCGCACAAAATTTAAGGGAGACAAATAAATTTATTGAGCTTGAAAAACAGAGGATTTCAAAAGGCATCGAGGATATGGAACAAATTAAAGATAATTTTGAAAACCGATGCATACAGACATGCAGCAATATCAAAAATGAGTTGGACAGACTGCACAAGCTTTCAACAATCACTATGGATGACGAAACTATTTCAATAATAAGCCTTTCGGTTCCATATATTAAGGAGGAGCTTTACAAGGAAAGAATGTCGTCATATATTGATGAGACGGTAATTATGGCCGAAAGTTTTAAGGAACCATCGGAGAGACTTAAATATATACGCAACCGTCTTACATGGAAAAGGCTGTTTTCTGTAATAGTTACAGACATGAATGCGGTGCGGATAGATTTATATAAAAGAGAGCGCATAAAAGACCAGAGCAGATACCTGAAATATGAGGAGGCAGTCGGTTCTACGGGTCAGTCGCAGGGTATTTATATACAGTTCCTGATTGCTGTTATAAATTATATTTCAAGTATAAATGCCTCATCTAAAGACGGTGCTGTTTTGGGAAAGACTATATTTATTGATAATCCGTTTGGTGCAGCAAAGGATATTTATATATGGGAACCAATATTTAAACTGCTTAAAACAAATCATGTTCAGCTCATTGTTCCTGCAAGGGGCGCAACGCCTGCAATAACAGGACGGTTTGATGTTAATTATATATTAGGACAGAAGCTTATCGACTCGCGCCAGCAGACTGTGGTTGTTGATTACTACAGCAAAACGAGTCAGGCACAGATGGAATATACACGTATGGATTATAATCAGGTGACTCTTGATTTGTGATTCAATTAGTTATTTTGTTTACAATGCGGGGCAGCTGTGATAAACTTATGACGTATATGTTAAACATTTTATGGAACTTTTTTTAAATTGAGATATAGATTTTTTATAGAAAAGGTGGCGTCAGATTTGGATAAGTATGAATTAAATCTTAAGATCGATCAAATTAAGAAACTTGCCTCTAAAAGAGCATTTAAGGAGGCAGCTAAGATTGCTGAGGAAATTAACTGGCATAAGGTTAAGGAGTGGTCAGCTCTTGCTACAATCATAAATGTTCAGGAAGCAGTGGGCGATATTGAAGAAGCAAGAGATATGGCTATATTGGCATATAATCGTAATCTCGGAGGAAGAAAGCTTGTCTATAAGCTTACGGAGCTGTTTATAAAGCTTAAGCAGTTTGATGAGGCTGAGGAGCTTTATGATGAATATGAAAAAATGGCTGCCCACGATGTTAACCACTATCTGTTATTTTATGATTTAAGAAAAGCAGAAGGGGCGAGAGATAATGAGCTTATTGAGATATTGGAGGAGCATAAAAAGCATGAGGTTGACGAAAAGTATCTTCTTGAGCTTGCTAAGCTTTATGCCTCAACAGACAGAAAAGAAGAATGTTTAAAAACCTGTGATGAGATAGTTCTTTTATTTCAGGATGGTTCTTATGTAGAGAAAGCTATACAGTTAAAGAAAGAAATGGGCGCGGAGCTCACTAATATGCAGAAAAAAATTCTTGAAGATACTTCAAGAAAGAAAGAGGATAAAGAAGCTACAAAAGAAATTCTTTTTGAGCAGCAGAAAGAGCTTACGAGAATAATGCATGACGATATTGATGATGTGTTTGATGAGGATGAGGAAGAGCAGGCCGATGATATCTTTGAGGAACACAGCGAAGATGAATATACAGAAGAGGCTGAAGACGTTTCAGAAGAGTCTGACATTTCAAAATCAACTGATACAACTGATACGGTAGAAGATGTTGATGATACAGAGGAAAGCGAAGAAGTTATAGAGGCTTTTGAAGATGAACAGGAAAATGATAAGAAACCGTCACAGATGCCTGAATCATTAAGAGAGCTTATTGAGAATGCTAAGAAAAAAATAGACAGCAGCTATGACAGAATGAACCGTGAGAGTGAAGAGGAAAGATTAAAAGAAGAAAAAGAAGAGGTTAAGAGAAGTATTGAGGCACGCGAAAATAACATGGAAATAGAAGTTAAGGTGCCGAATTATTCAATCTATGATACACAAAACATACAGGAAGAGCTTGCAAAAAATCTAAGTAAGATTTTAAGTGATGATGACGAGCCGGATGTTTTCAGACCTGACAGAGAAAGCAGTTCACAGTCTGATAGTGCATTAAAGCTTGAAGCTGCAGCAGCAGAGCAGGAGAATCAGCAGGAGGATGATCAGATAGAGGGTCAGATGAGCCTGGCTGACTGGATGGAAGATATCAGACAGGAGAAGTACGGTAAGCAGAATACAAAGGAGTATTCAAAAGAAGAGCTTGAAAAGATGCTTGACGACAAAGATGAGAAGAGCGCAGCTTACGAAAAGCTGATTATGGAAAACAAGCTTAAGGCTGCCGATGCAAACAAGGAAAATAGTGAAGTCAAGGCGCGTACAGAGATGATGCTTCATGCAGCGAAGACGGATCTTGCAATTCGTACAGGAAAAGCAACATTAAAACTTGAGGAAGCAGTGGACGGTATAAGAGAGGCTGCAAAGGAAGCTCAAAATGAATATACGGTTACAGCTGAGCATACAGATGAAGATAACACTGTTATATCTCTTGATACTGCATCGTTTGCCCCGGTGACAGAGCAGATGATTGCAGCTTCGGTTGAAAAGATAGTGCAGGATGCGGAAGATGAAAATATGTTATCTGATTCAGTCAGTGAAGATATTTTCGATGATGAGCAGGAAGAAATTAATACTAACAGAGTTAAGCGTTCTCAGATAGTAAGAGAAAAGAGAATTGAGGAAAGTATTGCGGCAGGAAGTGATGAGGAAGAGGATAAAAAACTTACCGGAGAGCTTGCTAAGATATTCAGAAAATATCGTGAGATGCCGGGTCTTGAAACTCAGCTTGTAAATCTGTTTGAAGCTCTTGACAAAGAGATGGATATGAAGACATCGTCAGTCGGAAATATTATAATTTCAGGTAATTCTACTTCTGATAAGACAGACCTCGCAAGAACGATTATAAGAGCAATAAATCAAGTGTATCCTGACAGTCATAAAAAGATTGCAAAGACTACAGGCGATAGCATAAACCAGCGCGGAATAACAAAGGCTATGAGCAAGCTTAGAGGTACTGCACTTATAGTTGAGGGTGCAGGAGCAATACAGCCAAAGAGAATTAATGAGATTATGTCGTGTCTTTCACAGGATACAGACAGAATGATAGTTATATTTGAGGATTCGGATGCAGATATTAATGTACTGCTTAACTTTAATCCTGATTTAGTAAGAATGTTTAACCACAGAATTGTGCTTAAGCAGTATACTGTAAATGAGCTTGTTGATATGGCTAAGAGATTTGCGCGCAAGCGCCAGTACGAGGTTGGCGATGATGCACTTCTTGAGCTTTATTTAAAGATTGATAAGCTTCGTTCACAGACAGACAACATCAGACTTGATGATATTAAAGATATTATTAATAAGGCTATTGCAAAATCAGAAAAGAGAGCTTCAAAGAAGCTTTTTGGAGGGCTTAGGAAAAAACGCGGTGATAATGGCGATTTGATATTCCTGTCGGAGTCAGATTTTAAGGATTGATATATTTTAATGCCGGTAAACCCGGGAGAATGGAGGATAAAATGAGTAACATTGAACAAATGTCAGTAAATGCAATAAGGGTACTTTCAGCAGACGCAATACAGAAAGCAAAATCGGGACATCCGGGACTTCCGTTGGGAGTGGCACCGGCAGCATATGAATTATGGGCAAAACACATGAATCATAATCCAAAGAACCCTGAATGGAAGAACAGAGACAGATTTATTCTTTCAGGCGGACATGGCTCAATGCTTTTATATTCTTTGTTACATTTATTTGGATACGGAGATTTATCGATTGACGATATAAAGAATTTCAGACAAATAGATTCGCTTACACCGGGACATCCTGAGTATGGACATACTGTAGGTATTGAGGCTACAACAGGTCCTCTCGGACAGGGTATGGCAATGGCAGTTGGCATGGCAATGGCGGAAGCGCATCTGGCGTCAGTGTTTAATAAAGAAGGATATCCTGTTGTTGACCATTACACATATGTGTTAGGTGGTGACGGATGTATGATGGAGGGTATTTCTTCAGAGGCATTTTCGCTTGCAGGTACTCTGGCGTTAGATAAGCTTATAGTTATGTATGACTCAAATAATATTTCTATAGAGGGAAGTACAGATATAGCATTTACAGAGGATGTTATGAAGCGTTTCGAGGCATTTGGCTTCCAGACAATAGAAGTTCAGGACGGAAATGATCTTGCAGCAATCGGGGCGGCAATCGAGGAGGCAAAGGCAGATAAGACAAGACCGTCACTTATCAAGATAAATACTCTTATAGGATATGGCTGCCCTGCAAAGCAGGGTAAGGCAAGCGCACACGGCGAGCCTTTAGGTGATGAGAATGTAGTGGCATTAAAGGAAAATATAAAATGGCCATGCAGTGAACCGTTTGAGGTCCCTCAGGAGGTATATGACAATTACAGGGCAATCGCTGAGGAAAGAGGCAAGGCTGAGGAAAAATGGAATAAGCTTTTTGATGAGTATTGTGAGAA
The DNA here is from genome assembly GCA_900552795.1 of uncultured Eubacterium sp. GTDB lineage: Bacteria > Bacillota > Clostridia > Lachnospirales > Lachnospiraceae > Lachnospira. Next base: position 53,661 of record USBB01000006.1, on the reverse strand, counting down.
ATTCCCTGAAATGAAAGAATTATGGGATAAGTATTACAATGGTTATGATATGAGCGAATTATTTAATTCTGATGAATACTGGGCGGCAGGTGATAAGCCGGAAGCTACAAGAAATACATCAGGAGCAATCCTTAACATAATAAAGAAGCATATGGATAATCTTATAGGAGGTTCAGCAGATCTTGCACCTTCAAATAAGACAAATATGAAAGACGCAGGAGACTTTTCAAAGGATAATTATGGCGGAAGCAATCTTCATTTTGGTGTAAGAGAGCAGGCTATGACTGCAATTACAAACGGTATCCAGCTTCATGGAGGACTTAGGGCATTTGCTGCAACATTCTTTGTATTCAGTGATTATACAAAGCCTATGGCAAGACTTGCCTCTCTTATGAAGCTTCCTGTGACATATATATTTACACATGACAGTATCGGTGTTGGTGAGGACGGTCCTACACACGAGCCTGTTGAGCAGCTTGCAGCGTTCAGATCACTTCCTAACTTTACGGTATACAGGCCATGTGACAGAGTGGAGACAGCGGCTGCATGGGCATATGCAGTTCAGTCACAGGATACGCCTACTGCACTTGTTCTTACAAGACAAAATCTCCCTCAGATGGCAGGTTCTTCAAAGGATGCCTTAAAGGGAGCCTATATTATAGCTGATTCTTCAAAGGCAGAACCGGATGCAATTATTATAGCAAGCGGTTCAGAAGTTTCGCTTGCGGTGGATGCAAAGGAAGTTCTTGCAAAGGAAGGAATTGACGTTAGAGTAGTAAGTATGCCAAGTATGGATGTATTTGAGGCTCAGAGTGATGAATATAAGGAGTCAGTGCTTCCGGACAGCTGCAGAAAGAGAGTTGCAGTTGAGGCACTTTCAGATTTTGGCTGGTACAGATATGTAGGTCTTGACGGTGCTGTTGTTTCAATGAAAGGCTTTGGTGCTTCAGGCCCAGCAAATGTATTGTTTGAGAAATTCGGATTTACAGTGGATAATGTAGTAAAAACAGTTAAGAGCATTATGTAAGTATTGCAATTTCAAAGTTTGTGGTCTTTAGTATCGTGATAAAAAAGTATTTTAAAAAGATGGTGCGGCCAATATGTGCCCTTCTTACCGGTTTGTCCGGTAAGGGGGAGTATATATAAAAGAGGCTGCACCGTTTTGTTTTATTTAACGAGGTAATATAGGTATGAAATTTTTTAATAAAAGTAAATATGAGTCACAGTATGAGAAAATGACACAGGAACCGGTCGGGGAGCTTATAGTAAAGCTTGGTATACCGACAACGCTCAGTATGCTTGTAACAAATATTTATAATATGGTCGATACGATGTTTGTCGGACAGTTGGGGACGAGTGCGAGCGGAGCGATAGGTATTGTGTTCGGATTTATGGCGGTGCTTCAGGCATTTGGTTTTATGTATGGGCATGGTGCAGGAAGCATTATTTCAAGAAAGCTTGGCAGCAGAGATAGTGAGACCGCAACAAAAATTGCATCGACAAGCTTTTTTATGGCACTTTTAACAGGTACGTTTATATCTGTTCTTGGTATGATATATTTGGAACCTCTTATGTATCTTTTAGGAAGTACAGATACAATTCTGCCTTATGCAAAGACTTATGTGTGGTTTATAATTATCGCTGCTCCTTTTATGGTCAGCACATTTGTTCTTAACAATATTTTAAGATATGAGGGTAAAGCTGTCCTTGCTATGGTAGGACTTCTTACAGGAGCTGTACTTAATATGTTTCTTGATCCATTGCTTATGTTTGGTTTTGATATGGGAATAGCAGGTGCGGGATTGGCAACCGGATTTTCACAGATTGTAAGTTTTTGTATTTTATTATATATGTTTTTGTCAGGCAAGACGCAGAGTAAGCTTTCTATAAAGAGGATTACAAGAAATATTTCAGATGTCGGACAAATTATTACAACAGGACTTCCGAGTCTGTTAAGACAGGGACTTAGCAGTGTTTCTACCATGGCACTCAATAATGAGGCTAAAATATACGGAGATGCTGCGGTTGCTGCGATGAGTATAGTCAACAGGATAAGTATGTTTATATTTTCTGTGGGTCTGGGTATCGGACAGGGCTTTCAGCCTGTATGCGGTTTTAACTATGGCGCAAAAAAATATAGCAGAGTTAAGAAAGCATTTTGGTTTACATGGGGCATGGGAGAAGTATTTATGGGAATAGTGGCCATTGCGGGAATTGTATTTGCAAATCAGGCCATAGGAATATTCAGAAATGATTATGAAGTAATAAAATTCGGAACACCTGCATTATATTATCAGTGTGCGGCTCTTGTTTTTCAGCCTATGACGGTGCTTGCCAATATGACGCTGCAAAGTACTGGACACAGCCTAAGTGCATCGTTTTTGTCAATGCTAAGAAGCGGAATATTTTTTATACCGGTATTGTATATTATGACAAGTGCTTTCGGTGCTTTTGGCGTTCAGACAGCACAGCCGATAGCAGATGTAATGTCGGTAATAGTAAGTATGCCTTTTATATTTAACTTTTTAAAAAAGCTTCCTTCCGACGGAAAAGAATGATTTTCAGGGGTGCGAGATAGTTTTATTATTAAAAAATCCTATAGAAAAAAATTCATAAATTTTGTCAATTTTTTAACAGTACATGCTTGAAATATATTTAAAAAGAGGTTATAATGTACACATAGATTGATTAAATATTAACAATCCATTAGATTATTTGGTTTTCAGGAGGTATTTAAAATGACAAGATTTACATTACCAAGAGATTTATATCATGGTAAAGGAGCTTTAGAAGCATTAAAGACATTACAGGGTAAGAAAGCTATAATCTGTGTTGGCGGTGGTTCTATGAAGAGAAACGGATTCCTTCAGAGAGCTGAAGATTATTTAAAAGAAGCCGGAATGGAAGTTCGCCTTTTTGAGGGAATTGAATCGGACCCATCAGTGGAAACCGTTATGAAGGGTGCTGAAGTTATGAGAGAATTTGAGCCTGACTGGATTGTTGCAATCGGCGGTGGTTCCCCTATAGATGCTGCAAAGGCTATGTGGATTAAGTATGAGTATCCTGAGACAACATTTGAGGATATGTGTAAGGTATTCGGATTGCCTAAGCTTCGTACAAAAGCTCATTTTTGTGCTGTTTCATCAACATCAGGTACTGCTACAGAGGTAACTGCATTTTCAGTAATTACAGATTACGAAAAGGGTATAAAGTATCCTCTGGCAGATTTCGAGATTACACCGGATGTAGCTATTGTTGACCCTGAGCTTGCAGAGACTATGCCTGTTAAACTTGTAGCTCATACAGGTATGGATGCTATGACTCATGCAGTTGAAGCATATGTTTCAACAGCTAACAGTGATTACACAGACCCGCTTGCATTACACGCAATTAAGATGATAGATGCGACTTTGGTTAAATCATATAACGGAGATATGGATGCACGTGCTTCTATGCACAATGCACAGTGCCTCGCAGGTATGGCATTCTCTAATGCTTTGCTTGGTATTGTTCATTCTATGGCACACAAGACAGGAGCTGCTTTTGAGAACGGACATATTATCCACGGTGCAGCGAACGCAATGTATCTTCCAAAGGTAATAAAATTCAATTCAAAGGATCCTGTAGCTGCTAAGCGTTATGCAGATATTGCAGATTTCATTAATCTTGGCGGAAGCACAGTCGAAGAGAAGGTAGATGCTCTTATAGCAATGCTTCGTAAGATGAATGATGAATTAAATATTCCGCAGTGCATAAAGAATTACGGAGAGGGTGGACTTCCTGCTGAGACAGGTATTGTTCCGGAAGATGAGTTCCTCTCAAAGCTTCATGACATTGCAGCTAATGCACTTCTTGATGCCTGCACAGGTTCTAACCCACGTAAACCAAGTCAGGAAGAGATGGAGAAGCTTCTTAAGTGCTGCTACTATGACACAGAAGTTGATTTCTGATTTAAGTAAGATTGAGTTAAACTTTTGATGCTATAATACATGATTAATAAAGACCGGTTTTTTAATGTGTTTCATTATTTGTATATGGTGAACCGCATTTGAAACCGGTCTTTTTTGATAATTATGATTACACGAATTGTCTTATGATTTGCACTTTCATAATGGGCATGTTGTCACAGAAAAAAATTAATGATAGAATTTAAACCAAATGTTAAGTTCCTTCGTATATAGATATGAAGGAGGGATTGTTATGGAGACGGAAATTATGGCGGTGACAAAACAAAATCCTATTATGGAATTTGCGGCAAAGGTCTTTGAGACGGATGTGTATCTCATAGGACTTATAGTTAATAATCATGATAAGGCGGCTGCTGAGACATTGATAGAGAGGTATTACAAGAGTGTTTATAAGGAGATATATTTAAGAACCTCCGATGAGGAGCTGTCTATGGATTTGACACAGGAAACATTTATTTCTGTTTTGAGAGCATTGTCTTCTTTTGACAGCAGTAAGGCATCGTTTAAAACATGGATTACAAGGATTGCGTGTAATAAAGTGATAGATTATAAGAGGAGCAGACAGCACCACGAGTCGCTTTTGACGGATACACTTGACTGGGTAGAACAAGACGATGGAATAAGGTTTGAGGATAATGTCATGGACAGGATGACCAAAGAGAGAGTGGACAGCCTGTTGGTAAAAGAAGATGAGCTTACAAGAAAGATATTTTTCATGAGGGCGCAGGAGCAATACACATTTTCAGAGATAAGCGAGCATACGGGCTTAACAAATTCAACGGTTAAGAACAGGTATTACGCAGTTGTTAAGAAAATGAGAAAGGAGCTGATGGATTATGACGAGAATTAAGTATCCTGATGACAGGGTGATTAAGCGTCAGATTAAAGATATTATTGAACGTTCAAAAGTGTTTGATGAAGAAATACAGATTTCAGAATATTTTGAATGTAAACCGGCAGCAAGGAAAAATAATATTTTAAGAATTTCGGCAGCTTTTTTGACTGTAGCTGCAGCCTGCGCCATTATTATAGCAGTAAACAGATACACAGGCATCGACAATACAAAAAATGACGCTATGCCTTTAAATGATGGGAATGTTGAAACTGAGGCTGAATATTCAGGCGAAGACATTCTGTATAGAGAAGATGATGTAAAAGTTAATTACATGGAATACAATAATCTTGCACAGTTTAACGACGTTAAGATATCATACAAATGTAAATATCCGGAGGTTGATACTAACGGAAAAGGAAATCTTGTCGTGAATGAGTATTTTGTCAATATACAGAATGACAGAAAAAATAATAGTGCAAACAGATATATTAATGATATACTTGGAAGTAGTGCAAAGGCTAAAATACAGACATACGAAAGAAATCAGAGCATAACGGGGCCTGTCGCAGATTTATATGAAACAGGAAAATGGCTTGATATTTCAGTCGATGCAGGTTATACGGGGACAGTAAAAAATGACGAAGTAAACGTACTCTCTTTTAGTGAAATATGCAGTTCAGTTGCCAGAAATTCAGCAGTTAAAGAGTATGAGTGGATTGAGAGCTATAATGTAACAATGGATGCGAATACCGGCAAAAAGCTTACCTATAAAGATATTTTTGCTGATTATGATGCGTCAATGAATGCGATAGCTGAATATATTTTGAGTGAAGTTAATAATTTCAAGAAAAACGGGACTATAAAAGGTGAAATTTCTTCCGAATATCAAAGTGCTGACAGAATAAAAGAAAAGTTAGAAAACAGCAATAATTTTGCATTCTCGGCGAATGGATTAATAATAAGCTGTAATGATTTTTATACGACAACACGCAATAACAGTTATTCTGAAAATATTGAGCAAAGCAGTGAAGCTGTTGGGTACAGTGCAAAGGTTTACAATAATTTTCTTATAAAATATGATTTGATTAGTCTTAATGGGAAATATACAAAAAAATAAAGATAAAATCCGTTATTACGTAGATTAGGGGGACTCAAATGGAGAACAAAAAATATTATTTATCAAAAGCTAAAAGAATTTTTAATGAGGTTAAAAAGGACGTTATCGGTAAGGATGAAGAAATCTGTAAGGTTATGATGGCTGTGCTTGCAAAGGGTAATATTCTGATAGATGATATTCCAGGTGTCGGAAAAACAACTATGACGCTTTCATTTGCAAAGGCTATGGATTTAAAGTGCAACAGAGTGCAGTTTACGCCTGATGTTATGCCATCGGACATTTTAGGTTTTAATATGTTTAATAAGGCAACTAATCAATTTGAATTTAAAGAGGGTGCCGCTAACTGCAATATTCTTTTGGCAGATGAGATTAACAGGACATCACCGAAGACGCAATCCGCACTTCTTCAGGTTATGGAGGAAAATGCAATTACGGTGGAGGGGAAAATTGTAAAGCTTCCTGATCCTTTTATTGTTATGGCAACACAAAATCCGCTCGGCTCTATAGGAACACAGAAACTTCCGGAATCGCAGCTTGACAGATTTATGATAAAGATTTCTATGGGATATCCTTCGTTTGAGGATGAGGTTCTTATTTTAAAGAATAACGGATTTTCAAAAGAACGAATAAAAGCTGAAAAAGCGGTCGGTATTGATGAGCTTTTGTCCTTGATTGAATATGTTAATGATATTTATGTTGACGACAGTATATATGAGTATATTGCAAGGATTGCGGAGAAAACAAGAAAATCTGAATACATAATTCATGGAATAAGTCCGAGAGGCGGAATCGCGGTATTGGCAATGGCAAAATCATTTGCGTTTCTTAGGGGGCATGATTATGTTTTACCGTCAGATGTAGTAAGTGTGCTTGCAGACACAGTGTGCCACAGGCTTGTTTTGAACAGGGATTTCGGACAGACCAAAAACAAAGCAAAAGATATTCTTGACAGCGTTGTTAAAGAGGTTGAGGCACCTAAGTTAAATACAAAAGAAAATGACGCTGCAATAATTTGGTAGGGTAATAGGGATGTGGATGCGTAAAGTTATATATATAATTTGTTTAATAGGCGTAATAGTTTTAAATGCGTTGTATTACAATTATCACTTTTTTCTTATGCTGGCAGTTGCTGTACTTGTACCGCTTATGTCTTTCATATGGTATTTTTTGTCAAAAACCGGCTTGAGAATTTCGGCAAATGTTAAAGCTAAGAACGTTGATATAGGTGGTGATGTGGAGCTTTGCGTAAGGACACAGAGCAAATACAATGCAGCTTTGCCATGGAATACACTGGACGTGACTGCTGATTATCTTAATAATATCACAGACAATGCCGGTAGTATAACTGTCTTGAATAAAGAAAAAAATCTGATTTTTAAGCCTGAACACTGCGGAGTTATGAGAATAAACTGTGAAAGATTTGAAGTAAGGGATGGTTTGCAGATATTTTCCACAAAGTATGATTGTGATATAACAAGAAAAGTTTTTGTATTTCCTAAGGTTTTAAGGGCAAAAAGTCATGCAGAGGGATTTATAAACGAGGATATGCAGTATCGATTTTCTTATATGGAGCCGGATAATACCGAAGTTTTTGATTTAAGAAAGTACGAAAACGGAGATTCATTAAAAAAGATACACTGGAAACTCAGTCTGCTTACTGAAGATTATATAGTAAAACAGTATGGAGAGCAGGAGGATGAGAGTGTCAATATTATTGTGGATTTATCGAAATACGCAGCAAAAGATTTCATGGAAAATCTTGATAAAATATATCAGGCGGCGTATTCATTTGGGATATTTTTTTGCGAACGTGGGGCCAAGGCGAGATTTATTGCGTGGAATAGTGAGAGAAAACAGATTCAAAAGGAAGATTTTACAACATTTGAGGAGCTTAAATATGCGATGCAGAAGCTGATGAGTATCAGGTGCGGTAACGATAATATTGATATTTTAGCAGGATTGGAAAATGAAGAATTGTTTGGTGAAAATACTATTATTATATCGCAGGTACCACTAAACATAGAAAATCAGAATGTTGTTAACGTGGCCAAAGAAGATATACAGGAAATACTTGATTGTATGAATTAAACAAAAATAAGCAAAAATAAACAAACATAAGATATCAGGCGGCTTTGGGGCATAATTATTATGGATATGAAGAATATTAATAAAAATAATAAAGCAGATATTAATGAGATGGATAAAGCTGATGCAGACAGCAGGTTAGATATTTATAAACATGCGGTTTTATTGTCAATACTTACGCTCACAGGGACAATAAGTATTACGCATATATTATTTGTGTGTGCAGATATGAAGACGCATGCAGTACTTGTGAGTATGGTAGCAGTTGTATTGGCTTTATTTCTGGCGGCTTTTTTATGTTTTAGGTCATTTTTTAAAAAATATGTGCGTATACTGCAGGCATTTACTGTATTGTCAGCAGTTGCTGCAGCTTTATTTTTAAGAAAAATAATTTCAGGAACCATATATATTATTAATAACTGTATTCAATCTTTTAAGGAAGCATCTGGTGATTCAATCGGAATGATAGGCACTGATGGTGGACTTTTTTCACAAAATGCAAATGATGCGGGAGCGGCGGCATTTTTTATAACAGTATTAACATTTATTGTTGTAAGCTTTGCCGTTGTAAAACTGCGTTGTCTTTATGCAGCAATGCTTACATTGTTTCCTATAATGCTTATTTTTATAGGGTTTAATGTGATTCCGCCGATATACATATTTATATTAAGCTTTATTTATATTTTCGGCGTAGGAGCACTGGGCAGAAAAAATGAGATATTTCGTACACCGGTTATAATTATGGTAATGGTTTTAGCGGTTTCGGTGTTCTGTCTTATAGTGTTTTCTCCTTCAAAATATAAGCAGCCTGCTGTATTTGATATGATAGGGAATGTATTTTTGGAAGCTCGGGGCGGTATAGGAAACAGCAGTTCGGACGCAGAAGGGGAAAATAACAGCGGCATAAACCGCGGTGATATAAATGATATGAGTAAGCTTGGAGAAGCTGATATCATAAGACACAATAATGAAATTACGTACAGATATACTACATTGCCGACAGGAAGCACGCAGTACCTTCCAAATCGTGAGTGTTTATACTACAGATATGGAAGTAATATGTGGTACAAAAAGACTTATGAGGAGGGGGCTGACCAATATAACCGTCTTATGATGGTTACGGTTGAAAATGATAAAAAGCTTAAGGATTATCTCGATGGAGGAACAGGTGATTACGATGAGCTTGTCAGAAAATATGTGTTTGAGATTGCTTACGACGATGATTTTAAGAGAGTTTTCAGATACGAGCCTGACAAATCACTTTTTGACAAGTTAAAGAATGTTGCGAGAGGCAATGTGGAAATGGAAAGCGAAAATCTATTTCAGAAAAAGAGCAGCGGTAAAGATTATAACAGCAGTGTGATTGAAAATGTGCGTGACACATATACACAGATAGATGACGAGTCTAAAGCTGTGGTTCAGACAGTTTTTGGGAGTAGTAAAATTGAGACTGTTAACGATATATACGATTATATTGATTATGTTAAAAAGGTATTTTCGACTAATTACAGATACACAAAAGCACCGGGAAGAATACCTGAAGGGGAGGATTTTGCCGAGTATTTTCTGTTAGAGAGTAAGGAAGGATATTGTACATATTTTGCGACGGGTGCGGTTCTGGCATTCAGGTCGGCAGGGATTCCGGCTAGGTATGTAGAAGGTTACGCTGTTGAAGACAGTGTTATAAAAGAAGGAAGAGATGTATTAGAGACAGATTATTTGTATAGGGAGCTGACCAAAAATAAAAATCCTGACAGGCGTATCAATGTAAAGGAGGTTGATGTGCTTGACAGCTATGCACATGCTTGGGCAGAAGTGTTTATTGAGGGCGTGGGCTGGATAGTTGTTGAGGTTACACCGCCTATGATGGAGAGTGAAGAAGCAATACAGCAGACGGGGACAGAAGCTGAGAGTGAGGCAGTTGAAACAGAGGAAACTGAGGAAATGCAGGAGGATACTCAGCAGCAGAGTGTGATGGAAACTGAAAATACGGATGAGCAGGAAGAAGAGACTGGCAAATATCATGAAAAATTTGTAAATGTGTTGTGTATTATTATAGCTATTCTTTTAATTTGTAGTATAATAATTGCAGCGGTGATACGAATTTTGAGCAGCCGCCGAAAGACTGAAAAACTGCTTTCCTGCGGAGACCCGGTTGATTTATACGAATATCTCGAGAGAATACTTAAAAATACGATGTATAGGCGTCCGAGATATATGGATTATGAAGAATATGCGAGGTTTTTGGAAAAAGCGGACCCTATTTTTAAGCAGAATAATATAATGCTTATAGTTGATAAGGCTTTAGAGCAAAGATTCGGTGATGGTAAAAATACTGTTGACGAGGAGACTATGGCTGTTATCAGAAATTCAGTACTGAATATCAAAGAATTTATAAAGTCTAAAGGCAGGAAATGCAGATAACCCATTTGGTATGGAGGTTATTGTGTTTGATTTAGAAGGTGAATTAAAAAAGCTCCCGGATAAGCCGGGAGTTTATATTATGCATGACAAGACTGATACGATTATCTATGTAGGTAAGGCTGTCAGTCTTAAAAATCGTGTTCGACAGTATTTCAGAAGCAGTACTAATCACACTGCAAAGATAAAGATGATGGTTTCAAATATTGCATATTTTGAATATATAATTACTGATTCTGAGCTTGAGGCACTGGTTCTTGAATGTAATCTCATAAAAGAACACAGGCCTAAATATAATACAATGTTAAAGGACGACAAGACATATCCTTTTATTAAGGTTACAACGCATGAAGCATTTCCGAGAGTCCAGTTTACAAGAAATTTGAAGCACAAAACAGGAAAATATTTTGGACCTTACACATCTGCATCATCAGTTAAAGATACCATAGAGCTTTTGTGCAAGCTGTACAAGATAAGAACGTGCAACAGACAGCTTCCAAAGGATACTGGAAAGGAAAGGCCATGTCTTAATTATCATATAGGACAGTGCAGTGCTCCGTGTCAGGGATATGTGAGTGAGGAAGAGTACAGAAGTGCGGTAAACAGTGTTATAGATTTTTTGAATGGTGCCTACACACCTGTTTTAAATAAGCTTACGAAACAGATGCAGGAAGCTGCGGGGCAGATGCAGTATGAGGAGGCCGCAAAGTACAGAGACCTTATTGAGAGCGTGAAACAGGTTGCACAGAAGCAGAAAATAACCGCGGATGACGGAACCGACAGGGATGTTATCGCATGTGCATCAGACGGAACTGATGCGGTTGTACAGATATTTTTTATAAGAGAGGGAAAGCTTCTTGGAAGAGACCATTTTCATATGAGTGTGGCAGAGGGAGATACGAAGCCTGAAATCATATCTCAGTTTATGAAGCAGTATTACGGGGGAACACCTTATATTCCAAATGTGATAATGCTTCAGCATGATATAGAGGATTCGGAAATTATAGCAGACTGGCTTACGTCTATAAAGAAGCGCAAGGTAAGTATTATCACGCCTAAAAAGGGCGACAAGGAAAAGCTGGTTGAACTGGCGTACAAAAATGCGCAGATGGTGCTTACAAAAGACACTGAGAAAATAAAAAGAGAGCAGCAAAGAACAACCGGGGCTATGGAAGAGATTGCAGGCTGGCTGAATCTTAAGGCTATAAGGCGCGCTGAGGCTTTTGATATATCCAATACAAACGGTATAGAGTCGGTTGGCTCAATGGTTGTGTTTGAGGACGGAAAACCGAAGAAAAATGATTACAGAAAATTTAAGATAAAGACGGTAAAAGGCCCTGATGATTATAAGAGTATGAAAGAAGTGCTTACAAGAAGATTTAAAAGGGCTATTGAGGGCTCGGCAGGTTTTGATGTATATCCGGACCTTATAATGATGGATGGGGGAAGAGGACAGGTAAATATTGCGCTTGAGGTGCTTGATGAACTTAATCTTAAAATACCGGTATGCGGAATGGTAAAGGATGACAGACATAATACAAGAGGCTTGTACTTTAATAATGTTGAGATTCCTATAGATACAAGGAGCGAGGGCTTTAAGCTTATAACTAGAATCCAGGATGAGGCGCACCGGTTTGCGATAGAGTATCACAGGAGCCTGCGCGGCAAGGCACAGGTGAATTCAGTTCTTGACGGAATTGAGGGTATCGGGCCTGCAAGAAGAAAAGCACTTATGAAGCATTTTCTTGATATAGAAAAGATAAGGCAGGCATCTGTAGATGAGCTTATGAAAGTCGATAAAATTACGCAGGCAGTTGCAGAAAATATATACACATATTTTCATTAACATATTTTTGTGTTAAAATCTTAAGTATGAGCATAAATCGTAAAAAATATGTAATCGGAAATGAGGTATTTATATGAATGGTACGCAGAGAGTTAAGCTGTCAAAGGTAATAGAAAAAATGCAGCTTGAAAATTTAACGCCGCAGGTTGATACGACCGGTATCTGGCTGCATGCTCCTGAAGTGAACAGGCCGGCATTGCAGCTTACGGGATTTTATGATGAATTTTCCAACGACCGTATACAGATAATAGGAAATGTAGAATACGCATATCTTAAAAGTCTTACCGAGACAGAACGTTTTAATCAGTACATGCAGCTTATTTCAAGTAACATACCATGTCTTGTATTTTGCAGAAATCTTGAACCTGAGCAGAAAATACTTGAACTTGCGGTAAAGTATAATACGCCTGTGTTAAAGTCAACTGCTGCAACCTCTGATTTTATGGCGGAGGTTATAAGATGGCTTAAGGTTCAGCTTGCACCTTGTATTGTAATACACGGAGTGTTGGTTGACGTATATGGCGAGGGTGTTCTTATAACAGGTGAGAGTGGTATAGGTAAGAGCGAGGCGGCACTCGAGCTTATAAAGCGCGGACACAGACTTGTGACAGATGATGCTGTGGAGATAAGAAAGGTAAGTGAAGAGACTTTAGTCGGTTCAGCTCCCGGTGTTACAAAATATTTCATAGAATTAAGGGGAATAGGCATAATTGATGTTAAAACTCTTTTTGGTGTTGAGAGTATAAAAGAGCAGCAGCAGATAGATATGGTTATTAAACTTGAGGATTGGAATAAGGATAAAGAATATGACAGACTTGGACTTGAGGAGGAGTATACGGAGTATCTTGGTAATAAGGTTGTATGTCACTCACTTCCTATAAGACCGGGACGTAATTTAGCTGTTATTGTTGAGGCGGCAGCAGTAAACCACAGACAGAAGAAGATGGGATATAATGCGGCTAAGGAATTGTATAGAAGAGTTCAGGAAAATCTTATGAGAGGGGACGAAGACGATGAGTAAAGATATCGTATTCGGAATAGATATAGGCGGAACTTCTATAAAATGCGGGGTTTTTACTGTTGACGGCATGCTGGTTAAAAAAGAAGAAATGCAGACAAGAAAAGAAAATAGCGGTGCATATATATTTGATGATATAGCTGTATATATAAAAAGAACGCTTATTGAAGAAGAAATTGACACAGAAGATGTTGCCGGCGTGGGTCTCGGTGTTCCGGGAGCAGTTACCGGTGACAGCGTTGTCAACAGATGTGTAAATTTAGGCTGGGGTGTAATTGATGCTGCGCAGAGTTTAAAAAGCAGCCTTGATAATGAACTTGGCAGTGGAGTCTGTGATAGCTGGAAGATACTTGCAGCTAATGATGCAAATGTTGCCGCGCTCGGTGAATACTGGCACGGAAGCGGGAGAAGCTTTAAGAGTATGATGATGGTGACAGTAGGAACAGGAGTTGGCGGAGGACTTATACTCGGCGGAAAGATTATCAGCGGTTTTAACGGTGCTGCGGCTGAGATAGGCCATATGCCTATAGCTGATGAATTTACAAATACATGCAGTTGCGGAAAAACGGGATGTCTTGAACTGGCAGCTTCAGCGACTGGGATTGCGCGTCTTGGAAAAAAGGAGAATGCAAAGCTTGTGTTTGATGCTGCTAAGGCAGGAGATGACGAGGCACTTGCAGTTATAGAGAAAGTTTCAAAATATCTTGCAAAATCTCTTGCCTGCGTTTCTGCGGTTGTTGACCCGGAAGGGTTTATTATAGGCGGCGGAGTGTCTGCGGCAGGAGACTTTTTTATAGATAAAGTAAAAAAATATTATAAACAAATGGCATTTCATGCAAGCAGGAATACCATTATTATACGGGCACAGCTTGGGAATGATGCAGGTATGCACGGAGCTGCAAAGCTTGTTATCGGATAGTTATTGATTTGAAAAAATGCGTAAAGCGGAATGGATGTTTATATGTATAGTGATTATTTGTGTTCACGAATGGAGAAAATAGCAGGAGCAAAAAATGTACTTAAAGATGAGCCGATGAATAAGCACACTACTTTCAAAATCGGAGGAAATGCTGATTATCTTGTAACTCCATCTACAACAGAGCAGATAAAGGAACTTGTGGAACTTTTTAATAAAGAAAAAGTTCCATATTATGTTATTGGAAACGGAAGTAATCTTCTTGTAAGTGATGATGGAGTGCGTGCGGTTGTAATTAAGCTGTACGACAGATATTCAGGTTATGAATTTTTACACAGTGATGCCGGCCCGGCAGTTGATAAGGAAAATGTCGTATATATTAAGGTTCAGGCAGGCATGAGCCTTGTAAAGCTCGGCAAAATAGCAGCAGACAATTCCCTTACTGGATTTGAATTTGCAAGCGGAATACCTGGAAGCATTGGCGGCGCGGTTATGATGAATGCAGGAGCTTATGGCGGAGAGATAAAGGATGTGTTGGTTAAAGCAACCGTTATGGATTCAGAGGGGAACATATCAGAGCTTACAAATGAAGAACTTGAGCTGGGCTACAGAACAAGTATTGTAGCAAGAAAAGAGCTTATAGTTCTTGATGCGGTTATCGCGTTAAAGCCGGGAGACAAGACACGTATAAAGGAAAAAATGTCTGAGCTTTCAGCAAGCCGCGTAAGTAAACAGCCGCTTGAATATCCGAGCGCAGGCAGTACATTTAAAAGACCTGAGGGTAATTTTGCAGGAAAGCTTATACAGGAAGCAGGATTAAAAGGGGCAAGCGCAGGCGGAGCGATGGTCAGCACAAAACATTGCGGTTTTGTTGTTAATACCGGAAATGCTACTGCCAGGGATGTTATAGAGCTTACTGATATGATAAGGCAGAAAGTATATCATGAAAGCGGCGTAAAGTTGGAGCTTGAAGTCAAAAAAATGGGATTTTAGCGATGTAGAGATTATTGATACAGGAAAAGAAGGGATATACGTATGAATATAGTAATTGTGACCGGAATGTCGGGAGCCGGAAAATCTACAGCACTTAATATTCTCGAGGACGAGGGCTACTATTGCGTTGACAATATTCCGATTGCACTTATGACGACATTTATCAGTCTTGCAAAAGGTCAGGAAAAGTCATATAGAAATATAGCTATGAGTATAGATATAAGAAGCGGTGCTGCTATAGATGATATTGATGAAGTATTAAATGAGATGTCGGACAAACATTTTTCATATAAAATACTTTATCTTGACGCTTCAGATGAAGTGCTTGTGAAAAGATACAAGGAGACAAGGCGTACACATCCGCTTGCAAAGGACGACAGAGTAGACAAAGCTATTGAAATAGAGCGCAGTAAGCTGGAGTTTCTTAGAAATCGCGCTGATTATATAGTAGATACAAGTCAGATGCTTACAAGAGAATTTAAGCAGGAGATGGAAAAAATATTTGTGGAGAAATCGGAATACAGCAATTTGTTTGTTACGGTTCTCTCTTTTGGATTTAAATACGGAATTCCTGTCGATGCAGACCTTGTATTTGATGTGCGTTTTCTTCCAAATCCTTATTATATAGAAGAATTAAAGCCTCTTACGGGAAATGATAAGGCGATAAGGGATTATGTATTTGGATTTGAGGCAGCAGATATATTTATAGAAAAACTTGAGGATATGATTAAGTTCCTTCTTCCTAATTATGTGGAGGAGGGAAAAAACAGTCTTGTTATAGCTATTGGGTGTACAGGCGGTAAGCACCGTTCTGTTACAATTGCAAATGCGCTTGCCGGAAAGCTTAAAAGTACAGAATATGGTTGTAAGGTGGAGCACAGGGATATAGATAAAGATACACATAGAAAGAAATAGAGGATATATATGTCATTTTCATCAGATGTTAAAGACGAGCTTTACGCAAAAATTGACAATGCAAAGCATTGTCAGATTGCGGAGCTGGCAGCATTTATGGCTTTCGGAGGGGCTGTGTGGCATACGCCTGACAATACAGATGTATTGTTTATGACGACGGAAAATGAAGTTGTAGCATCTAAATTTGCTGATTTGCTTCAAAAGACGTTCGGGATTCTAAAAGAAGATATAAATTATGACTATGAGGGTCCTAAAAACAGCATTATTCATATGTCGCTTGATATTCAGGAAGATGTCAGAAGAATTCTTATGGCACTAAAATGGCGCGAAAAGGAGAATGCGCCGATAAAACCTGTATTTGTACATCCGATACTTATACAGAAGGAATGCTGCAAGAGGGCATTTATAAGAGGCGCATTTATGGTATCCGGTTCAATAAGTGATCCTCACAAATTTTATCATTATGAGGTAGTGTGCAATACACAAAATGATGCCGAAACTTTAAAGGAGCTTTTTGATTTTTTTAAGCTTGAGGCTAAGGTTATACAGAGGAAGAAAAATTATGTTGTATACATAAAAGAGGGAAACAATATCACGGACTGTTTAAACCTTATGGGCGCATTTGTATCACAGATGAATCTTACAAATGTGATGATTTTAAAGGATATGCGCAATGATGTAAACAGGAAAGTTAACTGCGAGACTGCAAATCTTAATAAAACTATAGAAGCGGCAGTCAAGCAGATTAAGGATATAGAATATATACGTGATACTGTTGGTCTTAATACGCTAAACCGTGCATTGTACGATGTTGCGGTTGTAAGGCTTGAAAATCCGGATATGAATCTTAAGGATATAGGCGAGCTGCTGACACCTCAGGTCGGAAAATCAGGAGTAAACCACAGGCTGAGGAAAATCAGCGAAATCGCACAGAAATTAAGAGGTGAGTAAATGCGGATGATTAAACCTCTTTCTCTTATCTTAACGAAATTTTTTTGACTGTTGTTTTGCTGTCATGGAAATTATTATCTTTCGCGGAAAGATATGGGCAGCGAAAACGGTAAGCTTAATCGGAATACCAGGTACGATTATGAGTTTGCCCCTGAACATCTTTTTCAGGGCATAGTCAGCGCATTTTTTGGCTGATATTCCTTTGAGGGCTGATTTTACGCCAGCAGTCTTGTTGAAATTAGTATTTACCGGGCCGGGGCACAGTACGCTTATATTTACATTGCTTTTGCTTTGTTTAAGTTCATGTGCTATGGCGCAGGTAAGACTTGTTACATAAGATTTTGTTGCATAGTAGGCTGCCATGTAAGGGCCTGCCGGAAGGAGTCCTGCACTGGAGGCGACATTTAGTATAAAACCGCTGTCTTTTTTGATAAAAAGAGGCAGAATGGCCTTAGTAATCATATGAAGTGCTTTAATATTTACATTAATCATGTTTATTTCTTTTTCGAGGCTTGTTTTATCGAAGCTTCCAATCTCCCCGAAGCCGGCATTATTGATAAGAATATCAATGTCATGGTTTTTTATTTCATTTATAAGGTATGCACATTCATTTTCATTTGATAAATCAGCTTGTATAATGGTACAATCAGTGTTAAGTGAAGCGGCAAGATTATCAAGAGCAGATTTATTTCTGGAGGTGAGAATAAGGCTGTATCCTCTGTGGCTTAAGTTTATGGCAAATTCGCGCCCGATACCGGAGCTGGCGCCTGTTATAAAGGCTGTTGGCATAATGTTAATCCTTTCATTTTTTTATTCAGATTGTTTTGATACCCTGAATTATATTATTTATAGAAAGTATAGTCAATTTATACGGAAATGGAGATTGTTATGGTAAAAATATTAGATATTGAAGAAATTACGAATATATACAACAAATATATTTTAAATGATTTTCCGGCAAGTGAGGTTAAATCTTTAAGACGGATACTTGAGGGAGTGCAGAATGGTCAATATTATGCATGTGCATATATGGAAGAGGATGAGATTAAGGCATACGCATTTTTTATACAGTCTATGGTCAATAAAGTAAGGCTGCTTGATTATTTTGCAGTTGTTTCAGATAAACGTTCAAAGGGATATGGCTCAAAATTTTTAAGAAAGCTTGTGGAGCTTGCAAAACAGGATGATGTTCATATGATTTTGGAGATTGAAAATCCTGATTTGGCAAGACCTGAGCAGGACAGGGATTATATGATAAGACGTAAGGGCTTTTACGAAAAAAACGATATAAAAGTAAGCCATGTATCATGCAGCTTTGCGGACAATGAGTATAGCATTTTATATGCTGGCAATGAGCTTGGCGATGAGCAGATACGGGCAGAAATTGAAGGGATATACAGAGAATTTTTCGGTGACGAATTTATAGATAAAAATTGTGTTTTTCATTGATATAGCAGAACAGGCGTGATAATTTCATTACATTGACAAATTAATGCAAATATATCATAATACTAACAATTATTAAGCTTACTAAAGAATCGGAGAATTAAATTTTACATTTGATTCACTATTCCTCCGGCACAGGAGCATAAAGCAGAAATGAGGATTTCTATGGAGAATACATCTTACGATGAGGCCTGTTTGTCAAGGGCAGACAGAGCTGAGCAGTTATTCAGAAAGGGGTTTAACTGTTCGCAATCCGTATTTGCAGCATTTTCAGATGTTTATGGTATGGATGAGAAAACAGCATTAAAAATCTCAGCTTCATTTGGCGGAGGAATGGGGCGGATGCGGGAGGTATGCGGCTGTATGTCGGCAATAGCTCTTGCAGCAGGGCTTGAGACAGGCTGTACCACAGAGCATGACCCTAAGGGAAAAGAGTACAATTATAAAGTTGTGCAGCATCTGGCAGATGAATTTAAGAAAATAAGCGGAGGCAGTATAATATGCAGGGAACTTTTAGGCCTTGATACTATAAGAAAAGATGGTTCGTCACCGGTTCCTAGTGAAAGGACCAATGAGTATTATAAAAAAAGACCGTGTATCAGCCTTATAAGAGATGCATGCAGTATAATAGAAAAAGAATTAATCGGAGGGAATAAGAATGAATAACCAGCAGATGATGGAACTTACTACAGTTGAGGCAAGTGCATTTGAGGAGCTTGTAAAGCAGTGTACGCGTTCAGGTTCGATAGATCCTAATCTTTATGTTGAGTACGATGTTAAGAGAGGATTAAGAGACAGCAACGGAAACGGTGTTCTTACAGGTCTTACTGAAATATCTGATGTGTGCGGCTGCAACAGTGTCGGAGGAAGAAAGATTCCTGTAGACGGTCAGCTCTATTTTCAGGGTTACAATGTTGAACAGCTTATAAAGGGCTTTGGTGACAGAAAGTATGGTTTTGAGGAAACTACATATCTGCTGCTTTTCGGTTCTTTGCCTACACAGGATCAGCTTGCAAACTTTGTTCATATACTTACCGACCTTGAGGAGCTTTCAGGAGCATTTATACGTGATGTAATTATGAAAGCAACAAGCGCAAATCTTATGAATTCGCTTATGAAGAGTATTTTAAGTCTTTATTCTTATGATGAGAAGCCTGATGACATAACGGTTCCGAATGTTCTTAGACAGTCGCTTCAGCTTATAGCGAAAATGCCGCTTATTTCCGTATACGCATATCAGGCATACAGACATTACAAGCTTGACGGAACACTTATGATTAAAAATCCACGCAAGGATTATTCAATAGCTGAAAATCTTCTTTATATGATGAGAGATGACGGACAGTTTACGGAGCTTGAGGCTAAGGTTTTGGATATCTGTCTTGTGCTTCATGCAGAGCATGGCGGCGGAAATAATTCGACATTTACAACACATGTTGTTACATCTTCGGGAACAGATACTTATTCAACGATAGCTGCTTCGATAGCATCTCTTAAGGGACCTCGTCATGGTGGTGCAAACCTTAAGGTGCAGAAAATGTTTGCTGATATAGAAGCAAATTGCAAGAACTGGGAGAATCGTGAGGAAGTATGTA
Source organism: uncultured Eubacterium sp. (assembly GCA_900552795.1). GTDB lineage: Bacteria > Bacillota > Clostridia > Lachnospirales > Lachnospiraceae > Lachnospira. Next base: position 33,555 of record USBB01000006.1, on the reverse strand, counting down.
CATATCTTGGAAAAATACTTGATAAGAAAGCTTTTGACGGAGCTGGTCTTATTTATGGAATGGGACATGCAGTATATACAAATTCAGATCCGAGAGCAGTTATTTTAAAGAAATTTGCAAAGAGCCTCTCAGAGGAAAAGGGTATGCAGAAAGAATTTGCACTTTATGAGATGATTGAGGAGGAGGCTGGAAAGCTTATCATGCAGAAGCATCAGATGTTTAAGCCTGTATGTGCAAATGTTGATTTCTACAGCGGATTTGTATATTCAATGCTTGGAATTCCTGAGGAGCTTTTCACACCTATTTTTGCTATTGCAAGAATTTCGGGCTGGTGTTCTCACCGTCTTGAAGAGCTTGTAAATGCAGGAAAAATCATTCGTCCGGCATACAAGTATGTTGGACATCATAGAGATTATGAAGATATACAGCAAAGAGCAAATAGTGAAGAATTATAATTGAGTCTTAAATAAAGAACATTAAAGGCGTTTCTCAATGTGTGCAGTGTGCAGGCATATGAGCAGAAATGGAGATAAAAATGTCACAGTATAGAGTAAAAAAGCTTCAGCATCCGGTTAACTGTACAGTGGAGGTTCCGGGCTCTAAAAGTATTACAAACAGAGCTCTTCTTATGGCTGCAATGTCAAAGGGCGAATGCAGATTGAACGGAGTGTTGTTCAGTGATGATTCAAGACATTTTCTTGCAAGTCTCATTTCTTTGGGCTATATAGTCGAGGTAAATGAGGTTGAAAAATACGCAATTATTTATGGTAATGGCGGAACAATACCTAAGAAAGAGGCTGTTATCAATGTCGGAAGTGCGGGTACGGCGGCAAGATTTTTGACAGCAATGTTAGGGTTGTCTGACGGAGAATATACGATTAATGCTTCGGAGCAGATGAAGAGACGACCTATGAAACCATTGTTTGAAGCACTTGAATCTTTGGGGGCACAGTTTACGTTTCTTGAAAATGAGGGTTATCTTCCTGTCAAGGTAAGGGGGGCGTCTTATAATGGGGCTGTGCCGGGCAGAGAGGTATTTATTGATATAAGTGAGAGTACACAGTTTTTGAGTGCGCTTATGATGGTCGCTCCGGGCCTTGAAAATGGCTTGAAAATAAATATTACAAGTAAGAAAACAGAAGGTGCATATATAAAAATTACATCAAAGATGATGCATCAGTTCGGCTGTAATATTGTACATGAGGGCAATGTGTATGAAATTGCGCCTGATCAGAAATATGTATCAGGAACGTATCAGGTTGAGGCTGATGTATCGGCTGCATGTTATTTTTATGCGGCAGCGGCACTAACCGGCAGCAGTATTCTTGTAAAAGGTGTTCATTTTACATCTATGCAGGGCGATATGAAATTTCTTGGCGTATTAAAAGACATGGGTTGTATCGTAGAGGAAGAAGCTTGTGGTATAAGGGTTACAGGACCGGAAAATGGCAGTTATAACGGTGTTGACATCGATATGAATGACTTTTCAGATCAGGCAATGACTCTGGCAGTGCTTGCTCCGTTTGCAAAAACACCTACATATATAAGAAATATCGGACATATAAGGTTACAGGAATCTGACAGAATCAACGCGATAGTCACTGAGCTTTCAAAGCTTGGCGTAAAGGTTTGTGAGGAAGAAACAGCTATAAAGATATATCCGTCAGATATAAGTCCTGCAGTAATAGATACATATGAGGACCACAGGATGGCGATGTCATTTGCACTTATAGGACTGCGCTGTGACGGAATAGTGATTGATAATTATATGTGTTGTAAAAAGACATTTGAAAATTATTTTGAGGTGCTTGAGACATTGAGATAGTACCTTTATAAATATCAGGCAGTATTAAGCAGGCATTGCATTAAAAATGTGAGGGACTGTTTATACTGCCTTTTTTTGGTGAGATTATTCTACTTGACAACAGCAGTATAATAGAAATAAGGACTTTTATCCTTAATTTTATGAAAGAAGGCGTATTTTAATGACTAAAGTTGATATTATTTCGGGTTTTTTAGGTGCAGGAAAAACTACATTGATAAGTAAATTATTAAAAGAAGCATTGGCAGATGAGAAAGTCGTGCTTATTGAGAACGAATTTGGTGAGATCGGTATAGACGGAGGTTTTCTTAAAGACTCAGGAGTAGAGATAAGACAGATGAATTCAGGCTGTATATGCTGCTCGCTTGTGGGCGATTTTGGAAAATCGTTGAAAGAGGTTGTTGAAAAATATCATCCTGAAAGAATTATTATAGAACCATCAGGTGTAGGTAAGCTTTCAGATGTAATAAAGGCTGTTAAGGATTTGCATATAGAAAATGAGATTAAATTAAACAGTGCATCTACCGTTGCTGATGCCTCAAAGGTTAAAGTATATATGAAGAATTTCGGAGAGTTCTTTAACAACCAAATTGAACATGCCGGAACTATAATTCTTAGCAGAACTCAGAATATAAGTGAGGATAAGTTAAAGAAGGCTATGGAAATGCTGCGGGAAGTAAATAAAGATGCCCACATAATCACTACAGAATGGGATTTAATCGGCGCAGATAAGATACTCGGTGCAATGGAAAATGTTACAAACCTTGAGCTTGATATGCTTATGGAACAGGCATCTAAGACGCATGAGGAGCATGAGCATGAACATCACCACCATGACGGAGAGTGTTGCTGCGGTCACGACCATGAACATGAGGAGCATGAGCATGAACATCATCATGATGGAGAGTGCAGCTGCGGCCACGACCATGAACATGAGGAGCATGAACATCATCATCACCATGCAGATGAAGTTTTCTCAAGCTGGGGTGTTGAAACACCGAATAAGTATGAGAAAGAGCAGTTAAACGATATATTGGATAAGCTTGCAAATACAGACGATTTCGGTAAAATTTTAAGAGCAAAGGGAATGCTTCCTTGTGCTGACGGAACATGGATGTATTTCGACTTAGTACCTGAAGAATATGAGATAAGAGAGGGAAGCGCTGATTTTACAGGAAGAATTTGCGTAATAGGTTCAGAGCTTAAGGAAGACGGATTAAAGAAGCTTTTCAGCGTATAGAAATGAGGTAAAAGTATGGCACAGGAGCAGTATCAGATTCCTATATTTTTGATAAACGGACAGCTTGACAGCGGTAAAACTAAGTTTATTTCAGAGACAATAGAGATGGGACAGTTTGCGGAAGCAAAAAATAAGCTTCTTATTGTCTGTGAGGAAGGTGAAGAGGAGTACGACGAACAGATGCTTTCAGAAAACGGAGTCAGCATGGTTGTACTTGAAAAGGAAGAATTTACAAAGGAAAAGCTTGAGGAGCTTGATAAAAAGTATGACCCGTGGCTTGTTATTGTTGAATACAATGGTATGTGGGAGCCTGCGCTTATAGCAGACGTTGCAAAGCCGAGAGGATGGGAGATTTACCAGTCGATAACACTGTTTGATGCGACAACTTTCGGGATTCAGTGGGCAAATATGAAGTCGATTCTTGCAGAGTCAGTAAAAAATGTCGATATGGTTATATTTAACAGATGCAAGACAAGTATGGATCTCGGAAGCTACAGAAGAAGCATGAAAGCTTTAAATGGCGCGCTTCAGATTGTATTTGAAGACGAGAAAGGCGATATGGTTTCCATAGCTGAGCAGCTTCCATATGATATTAATGCGGATGTTATTGAGATTGATGATAATGATTACGGAATATGGTATATGGATGTGTCAGAAAGACCTGACGCATACAGGGACAAGATTGTAAAATTTAAGGGACAGGTTCTTAAAAATAAATATTTTAAGGATAAGAATTTTGTGCCTGGAAGAAGAGTTATGACATGCTGTGCAGATGATACACAGTTTGTAGGCTATATAAGTTTTTACAATGATATTGCGTCGCTTGAAAACAGACAGTGGATTACGGTTACAGCTCAGATAAAGTATGAATTTCAGATGGCGTATAAGAAAAAAGGTCCTGTTCTTTATGTCAGCAGCGTAGAGCCGACAGAGCCGCCAAAAGAGGAATTTGTATATTTCTAAAAATATTAGCAACAATAAATGTGTAAATAAATTTGGAAGGGTAAATTTATGATACAGGATATTTTTCCAAAACATTTAGACAATCAGTATAAAGCTGCTGTTCCAGAGAATGACGATGTAATATTTCTTTTTGAGAATGCGGGCCTGCTTGTTAAAAATAATGAAAATGAATGTTTATATCCGGATTATAAAAAATTCGCGGAAAGCGTTTATAAAAGTACAGGAAAGCAGGCGGAAAGCATTTATGATTTTATATATCTTTTGTCAATTGACAAAGAAAAATTTTTTCTTGCAATGCCAAAGGAAGATAATTTCATTAAAGACAGCGCTGCATACGGAATGTTAAATGAGGGTTACGAGTTTACCGCTATAAATATGTTTCGTCAGGCCAAGCCCAAATATAAAGCGTTTGCTGCAATTACTGCATATCACCTTTATATGTGGTACCGCAATAACAAGTTTTGCGGCAGATGCGGACAAAGACTTGTTCATGACACAAAAGAACGAATGCTTAAATGTCCTGAATGTAACAACGAGATATATCCGAGAATAAGTCCTGCTGTAATAGTAGCGGTAACTAATAAAAATAAGCTTCTGTTAACGAAGTATGCAAGAGGTATATATAAAAATTATGCGCTTGTTGCAGGATTTGCGGAGATAGGAGAAACTCTTGAGGAAACCGTAAAACGTGAGGTTATGGAAGAAGTAGGAGTGAAAGTTAAAAATATCAGGTACTATAAAAGCCAGCCATGGGCGTTAAGCGGTTCCTTGTTGTCAGGATTTTTTTGTGAGCTTGACGGAGATGACACAATACATCTTCAGGAAGATGAGCTTTCGGTAGGAAAATGGTTTAAAGCAGATGATATTGATACAATTGATGATGGAATAAGCCTTACAAGAGAGATGATTAATAAGTTTGTGAGTGATACATTAGGAAATTGATGCATATTATATTTTGATATATGATTTACGGAGATAAATGTGCTTAATATTTTATGGGCATCAATGATAGTGTGCGGAATTGTGTATGCCGCATTTACTGGAAATCTTACGGCTGTGTCGGATGGTGCGATAAACAGCGCAAAAGATGCAATAAGTCTTTGTATAACGATGTTCGGTGTTATATCCATGTGGACCGGGCTTATGAGGGTAGCAACGAAAGCGGGACTTATTGAAAAATGTACCCATATTCTGTCACCTGTGATGCGCTGGCTTTTTCCGTCAATTTCAGAAAAATCAGCGGCTATGCAGCATATTACGACAAATGTAGTTGCAAATATATTTGGTTTGGGGTGGGCCGCTACTCCGGCAGGACTTAAAGCAATGGAAGAGCTTTCTGTGATAAATAAAGAAAGTAATAGGGCGTCAAAGGAAATGTGTACATTTCTTGTGATAAATATTTCTTCGCTGCAGCTCATACCTGTTAATATGATTGCATACAGAAGCCAATATGGAAGTCTTAATCCTACGATGATAGTTGCACCTGCAATAGCTGCAACATTTGTAAGTACGGTTGTGGGAGTAATATTTTGCAAAATAATGTGCAGGTATGACAAATCCGGATAAAAATTTAATATGATACTTTTGGTATGACATATTAAAAATTATAATTTACGATTAATAGGTCGCATATTTTAATCTGATTGTTAATAAATTAGGTTAGAGTATGTGACCATTTTTTGTGGAATTGGAGAATATAAATGGATATATTAGTCAGCATTTCCGGATGTATTATTCCTGCATTGATATTTTTTATAGCAATATACGGAGCCTTAAAAAAGGTGCCTGTATATGATGAGTTTGTTGAGGGGGCAAAGGATGGTATAAAGACTGTATACAATATAGCACCGACTCTTGTAGGACTTATGGTTGCGGTCGGAATTTTAAGATCATCAGGATTACTTGACTTTCTGTCAGATATAATAGGTAATTTTACGGATAATATAGGATTTCCTTCGCAGCTTGTTCCACTTACGCTTGTAAGAATGTTCAGTTCGTCAGCGGCAACCGGCCTTGTTCTTGATATATTTGAACAGTTCGGGACAGATACGTTTATTGGAATAACCGCATCAATAATTATGAGCTGCACAGAGACAATATTTTATACAATGTCGGTTTATTTTCTTACGGCAAAAGTGACAAAAACACGCTGGACGCTTCCGGGTGCGCTTATTGCGACGACAGCAGGAATAATCTCCAGCGTGATTTTAGCAATGCTTATTGCTCCCATTTCTTAAAACATATATTTAAGTCGACATCACCGTTTATTCCGTCGACTGAGCCGGAAGAAGTGTATTGCCACATAGAAATATTGTATGGGAAATATAAATCGGAGTTGTAGTATGCATACCATTTGTCATATTCCTCAAGTCTTTCAAACTCCATTTTACCGATGAAATACCTTAAGTTTGAGTATATTACAGGTGTGTATCCGGCTTCCTTGATTCGTTTGCAGAAAGCAAGCACCACATTGGTAAGTTCTGCTTGAGAGAGGTTTTTTTGACGATATGAATCTGCTGCAATTTCTTCTACATCAATTACAACAGGATATGTAACTTTGTACGGACGGATTTTTTCGATTACAAAATCCGCTTCTTCAATAGCCTCCTGTTCATTTATGGCCTGAGTAAAGAAATATACGCCTACATCAAGTCCGTTTGACAAAGCATTTGTGATATTGTCCTTAAAAAATGAATCTTCTGAAAGCTTGCCGGAAGAACCATAGCCTCGGTAGCCGCATCTTATCATTGCATAGTCTATGCCGCTTTTTTTCACGCGTGAAAAATCAATCTCTCCCTGAAAAGATGATACGTCTATGCCGCGGTAAGTTTTGACACCATCCTTTGTATAGGAGATTTCACCGTTATCGGCAATCTTAAAGTCTTTATTGTCAAGATTGTTCTTTTTGAGAGAGTGGTTAATTTTTGTAAAATTGTATTTACCGTCAGCAAGGTAAATGATTTCATCCGGATAAAATGTCCGCAGCAGGTCGACAATACTGTTTCCCTCAGAAATGTGCTTATGAATTCCCGTAAGAATTTCTTCCTTTGCAATATTTGAATTTTCATCCTGAAGCTTTTGCAGTTCTTCCTGTGAGAGAACAACCTCGTCAGCGGCAACAGGGCGGGAGGCATATTTGTATTTAAAGCCAAAAAATATGCTTGTGCATATTCCGCAGAGGGAGATAACTGCAAGGACAATAATTGTTATCTTCATAAATTTATTTGTGTTTTTCATATTAACCTCTGTTTCTGCGCACGTTTTTTGCGCATAACGAGTTTGTGTCAAGTGCGCGCAGACACAAATCTCGCGTGTGAAAAATCATTGCATCAACATGATTTTTCACGCTGATCCTCATTTCTTGTTTTTAATCTGCAAAAAAGTTGTATCATTTATTTATGTGTGGTATGGTTACATTGTCTGTCATATTTATAGAATAACAGATAAATAAATAAAAATAAACTTTAAGTGGAGGAAATTAAATGAAAAAATATTTTGCCGAATTTATCGGAACATTTGTACTCACATTTACAGCCTGCGGAGCAGCTTCTTTTACAGGGGGGTATTCCGGACTTTTAGGAGTTGTAGGTATATCGCTTATTTTCGGTATGGTTCTTACTGCTCTCTGCTACTCAATAGGCAACATTTCAGGATGCCATGTAAATCCTGCGGTAACACTTTGCAAATTTGCAATAGGAGATATGAAGCTTGTTGATATGTTCGGATACATAATAGCACAGATTTTTGGTGGTATTGCAGCAGGTTTTGCTATGTTTGGTCTTACAAAAACATTTAATACAACAATATTAGCTCAGTATCAGGCGTACGGATATGACCTTACATCACTTGGAACTAACGGATACGGTGAGGCCGGTGGTTTTTTGCAGATTAATATGTGGGGAGCGGTTGCTGTAGAAGTTATTCTTACATTTATTTTTGTACTTACTGTAATATGGGTAAATGCAAAGGAAGAGTATAAGAAAGTTGCCGGTCTTGTAAGTGGTGTGGCTCTTACTACAGTACATCTTTTCGGTGTAGCATTTACAGGAACAAGCGTAAACCCGGCAAGAAGCTTTGGCCCAGCGTTTGTAAAGGCTATATTTGGCGATGCCAAAGCATTATCTCAGGTATGGGTATTTATTGTAGCACCTCTTATCGGTGCACTTTTGGCAGGTCTTGTATACATGGCTTTGACAACACAGAAGAAAGATAAAGCTGTGCAGGCGTGCGTCGATGGCAAAGCAAATGAGACAGACGAAAAAGTAAAGGAAGATGTGTCAGAAACTAAAAAAACAGAAGCAGAAGAAGAAAGTTCGGAAGTCGAAGATGAGAGTCAGGAAGCGACAGAGAAATCGCAGGAGTCAGAATCAGCAGAATAATAGATGAGAAAATAAAAAAATAAGAAAAAAGCAGTGCCAAAACCACGCATACCGCTAAAAATCAGATTTAAAAACCTGATTAGAGGGGCCGCGAACAGGCACTGCTTTTTTATTCATGTCAATATATTTTTTAAATATAAATATAAGTATTGACATATAAGCATAGCTATGCTATTATACTAATACAATACCAAACAAATCAATAATAAATGTTTATCTTTGCAGTTCATATTCACGGACTCGTTCTAAAAGATATTTGTATCGTTTTTGCTCTGCATTGACTTTATAGATATAGCAGTCTATAAGGTCAGGATCAGTCGCATTGTCGAAGTTGGAGTATGCTGCATCAAGAGCGTTCTTAGTCATATTGATTTCGTCCATAAGGCATTTTTTATTATAGTTTTCAGGACGGAGTTTCTTTTTTGATAATTTCATTATAATCCCCTATTCTTGAATGTTTTGGTTTATTAGATTATAACCATGAATTTCCAAATATATACCCATATGTGTATATACATAATGGACGTAATATGAGGCAGGCAGATATGATAATAAGCTTATAAGGAGGTTGATTTTAGTATTAGTGACATATTTTTACTGATAAGGATTACGATATCAATATTCTTTGCGGCTATTGCCGCGCTGGATGATTTGAAAAGGTTTAAGATTTCAAACAGAATTATTGTGCCATTTTTTGTGACAGCGGCGGTGATTACTTTTGTACAGGCTGTCATGGGAATGAAAGTTTCTGATTACATTTTTGGAATGACTGTATCATTTGTATTTATGTTTGTTTTGTATTGTTTTAAGGGAATTGGGGCTGCGGACGTAAAGATTGCGGCTGTACATGGATTATTAATGGGACTTTGCGGAATAAAGGTTATATTGGTATCAGCATTTATGGCAGGCACTGCAGTCGGTCTGATTGAAATTATATTTAAAAAATGTGTTGTCAGACATGTGGCAGGTATACCTTTTAAAGTGCATGCAATTCATTTTGGAGCTGCAATATTGTTTGGTGTTGTGATTTTTGTGTTTAAAGTTTTGATAGAGGGAGGAATATGTATTTGAGCAGAAGCTGTGTTATTTATGATTGCGGCGAGTATGGAAAAAGACTGGCTAATGCTATGAGTATCAAAGTCGGGACATCACTTGATATTCAGTTATTTACTGTTATGGCAGAACTTAAAAAATATTTAATCGTAAGTGAGCCTGAGGTTCTTATCGTAAGTGAAGAGTATTATGTTGATGAATTAAAGGAACTGTTTAATAAAACGTTGATTATAATGACGGAGGAGGCAGTGTGCAGAGAACTGATACAGGAAAAATACGGATGTGATGCGGTCGGTATATACAGATATCAGTCATTTGAGAAGATATATTCAATTATATCTGATAACAGTCTTATTATACATAAGTCATTATTGTCAGATACAAAATTGATAGGCATATATTCACCTGTTTGCGTTGAGCCAAAGACAGCGTTTGCCTTGAATATGGCAAGGATATTGGGGCAGAGGGGTAAAACACTGTATATAAATCTTGAAGATTTTTCGGGATTGGATGAGATACTTCCTCCTGCCAGAGAAGAGAATCTTTCAGATGCATTTTATTATTATATGCAGGGGAGAGAAAGTTCAATTGATAAAATATTGTCTGTGATTTCTAATGTTGCAGGATTTGATTATTTTTCTCCGGTAAGATGCGCTGAGGATATAAGCAGCATGGAGCCGGAACAGATAATCGATTTTGTGGAATGTATAGAAAAGCATGGGGGATATGAGTTTATAGTACTTGATATATCCAATTCTTTAAGACAGTCATGGAAGCTTACTGAATGCTGCAATGTTGTGTATGTTCCGGTAAAAGGTGATTATTTATCATTAAGGAAAATGCAGAGTTTCGAGACATATTTTTGCGGTACGGGCTTTGAACATATTATAAAGAGGGTTGTTAAAATTCGTATTCCTGAGGGGGAGGGGGAAGTGAAGCCGGATTATTGGAACAACATTTCTTTTGGCGGTATGAACAGATATGTCACTACACTGCTTGAACAAAGAGAGGTATCCGGTGGACAGCAGTATAAATAATCAAAAAGAGCTTACAGATAAAATTAAAGAGGTTGTGTATGGTAGGCTCGATTTATCAAAGGATATTGAGGATGACAAAATAAGAGAAATAATAGAGGAATGTGTGCTTGAAGAAAGCAGGCAGAAATATATCTCAATAAAAGACAGAGAGATATTGTCCAAACAGATTTTTAACTCTATAAGAAAATTAGATATTTTGCAGGAGCTTTTGGAAGATGACAGTGTAACTGAAATTATGGTTAATGGACGGACTGACATATTTTATGAGAAAGAAGGCAGATTGTTAAAATGGGATAAATTTTTTATAAGCAAATGCAGGCTTGAGGATATTGTACAAAAAATAGCGGCAATGTCTAATAAAATCGTTAATGAATCTGTTCCTATAACAGATACAAGGCTATCGGACGGTTCGAGAGTAAACATTGTCCTGCCGCCTATAGCCATAGACGGACCGGTCATAACAATACGAAAGTTTTATAAGGATTTGCTTACAATGGATAAGCTGATTTCATTAAAGTCAATAACAACAGACGCATCAGAATTTTTGAAAAATGCAGTCATGGCAAAATATAATATTTTTATAAGTGGAGGTACGGGTTCAGGCAAGACGACATTTTTAAATATCCTTACAAATTATATATCTGAGGATGAGAGAATAATAACGATAGAGGATTCGGCAGAATTGCAGATAAAAAATCTTAGTAATCTTGTCAGGCTTGAGGCGAGAAATGCTAATGTGGAGGGGAAAAATGCAGTTACAATAAGAAATTTAATTAAATCAAGTCTTAGGATGAGGCCGGACAGAATTATTGTGGGTGAAGTAAGAGGCGATGAGGCACTTGATATGCTTCAGGCCATGAATACAGGACATGATGGAAGCTTATCTACGGGGCATGGAAACAGTCCAAAAGATATGATGGTAAGACTCGAAACAATGGTTCTTATGGCATCAGGTATGCCTGTTATGGCGGCAAGACAGCAGGTGGCATCCGCTATTGACATTGTTGTACATCTTGGAAGACTAAGAGACAGGACGAGGAGGGTTTTGCAGATTGTGGAGATTGTTGGAATTGATGAGGGGGAGATTAAATTTAACACATTATATGAGTTTAAAGAGACTGGTGAACGCGGAGGTGAAATTACAGGAAGTCTTAAAAAGTGTAATGAACTTCAAAATAAAGAAAAAATGTTTTTTGCAGGCATTAAAGATTAGCAGCATTAATAAAACAAAATTATGGATCTTGCAGGGAATCGTTATAGTTTGTATACTTTCATATCTTTTTTATAACAGTTTATTGGCAGCTTTTATAATAAGTCCCTATATATTTTTCTATGTAAATAAGCGTAGAAGAAAAGATATTTTAGTAAAAGAGCAGCTTATAAAAAATGAGTTCAAAGATATATTGGCGGCAGTGTCATTTTCGCTTAATGTAGGATATTCGATTGAAAATGCTTTCAGGGAGGCGGTCAGCGAAACAAAGCTGTTGCATGGTGATAACAGTTTTATTGTCCAAGCGTTTTCGGATATTTTAAGAAAAGTGGATAATAGTGCAAATATTGAGGATGAGTTGATAGAATTTGCAGACAGGACAGGTATTGAAGATATAAAATATTTCGCACAGGTGTTTAAATACGCTAAAAGAAGCGGTGGTGATTTGATAGCAATAATAAAAAATATTTCAAATACAGTCAGAGAAAAAATAGAAGTTGAAAGTGAAATACAAACAATAATAAGCGGCAAAAAGATGGAACAGAAAGTAATGAGCATGATGCCCTTTGGTATGATTTTATATCTTCGTATGACTTCCCCTGATTTTATAAGTCCATTGTACGGTAATGTTTTAGGAATAATTGTGATGAGCATGTGTCTTATTGTATATATGGCGGCCGCATATGTGAGCAGAAGGATTGTGGATATAAATGTATAATTTTTTGTATTCTGTTTTTGAGATTGTTGTGTTTGTTGCAGTTGCGGCAGCAGCATTGATAATGGCAGGGAAAAAACAAAAGCAAAGCATGCTTATAAAGAGAAAAGAGCAGCTTAAGTATGATTATTCGGAAATGGTATCAAAAATATCATTGCTTGTAAGTGCAGGTATGAGTGTTAGAGGCGCATGGGAACGAGTTGCTGTTGATTATCATAACAGCTCTGGTAAAAAACGCTATGTATATGAAGAAATGTGGGAAAGCTACAATCAATTAAGAATGGGAATGTCAGAATTAACTGTTTATGAGCAGTTTGGGAGAAGATGCGGCACAAAAGAGTATCTAAAATTCAGCACGCTTCTTATTCAGAATATGAAAAAGGGAACAAAAGACCTGATTTTAATGCTTGAGCTTGAATGTATAGAAGCTTTTGAGGAAAGAAAAAACCTTGCCAGAAAGTATGGTGAGGAGGCTGGAACAAAGTTGATTTTTCCAATGATAGTTATGCTTGCGGTGGTTATGGTAATTATTATGTATCCTGCTATGGTGTCATTTGGCTATTAGAATGTAGAAGGTTTGTGTCTGAGCGCTGCCTGACAGCAAACTTGTTATGCGTAAAAAGCAGCGCAGAAATGAGGTGAAATATGTTTGGGTTATTAAAAAATGTTATCACAGAAGAGGATGGAATGGAGATTGTAGAGGTTGTACTTATAATCATTGTCATTGTAGGACTTGTATTATTGTTTAAGGAAAAGATTACAGATATTGTAAAGAATATTTTGTCAAAAATGTCGAGTCAGATTAAGCAGATTTAGGTAAGCTTGGCATATTGAGAGATTAGGAGAAAATAATGGGGGAAAATAGGGTATCGGCACAGATAACGGTGTATGCAGCTTTAATATTTATGACGGCAGCAGCTTTGATTTGTACATGCGTAAAAGCATGTATACAGTCAGCATTAGATTTAAGAATTAATATGGCATCAAGGCTGTCTGTCGAATCTGCATTTGCGAATTATTCTAAAGAGCTGCTGGAGGAATTTGATATATTTGCAGTAAAGGATGATATAAGTATGAATAACTGTCTGAGATATTTTGCAGCTTCAGGCATAAACGATACAGGCGGTAAAGCAGAATATGTTAATTCCTGTTTTGAAGATAAAAAATATATGACAGATGCTAATGGGGCTTCGCTTAGGAGTCAGGTAAATTCTTATATGAAGCTTGGAGGCGTTGAGGTGATTCTTGATAAAGTGCTGGGAATTGAGAAAGAGAGTAAGAAAGCCCAAAAGCTTAATGAGATAACCAATGAAATTATGACGGCAGAAGAACAACTTGTACAGACTGATAAAGTGATTCTTGAGGTGATTGAGCTTGTGGAGGGGATAAAAACAGATATAAGCGGAATTGTGATTAGAAACGGTAAGGCTGTGCCAAGCGGAGAATATTTTGCAAAGGCTGCTGTTATGGGGGAGTTATCAATGAAAAATACGGCAATAGCTTCAAAACCGGTATATGACGCTGTTTTGTATTCGGATAAGTGTATAAATGCAGAGCAGCTGATATGTGATTTGAAAGAGGATATAGAGCTTATAGAAGAATGTATATCGGATGATGTTTTTGATGAAGCAGAAGAAATAAGGCAGATATATGAAAGAAATTATAAAAAAATTACAGAGCTTGTTACCGGTGTTGAAAGTACTTCGAGAAAGGCTGTTGAAAAACTTGAGGATTATAGTGTACAAAACAATGACTGTCGTACACAGCTTCAAAGCTGTATAAATAAGGTTAAAGAAAACAGTCAGCTTTTTGGAGATGAGTTGTCAGATACTATGTCTGCTGATATAGAGAATATGCAAAATGCAGCATCATTGTCCAACTTCAAGATGTGTAATGTTGAATTTATGCGTAGGGGGCTTTCGCAGAATTTAACAGTAATAACAAAAATAAAGAGCCAACTGAAAAAACTTAAATTAGAAGAAAACATTTCTGATATATCACATGATGATTTAGACAGTGTTTATAAAGTTTTGCAGGGCATGGAAGATTATTTTGGAAAAATGGATAATAAGCTGCTTAAATTTGATTATTCCGGTATTGATTTTGATAAGGGAGGAGCAGGCTATGCAGTTATAAACAAGCTTAAAGAAATATTTAGCAATGGTATAAGCGAACTGGTGCTGCCATGCAATGTATCAGGTAAAGAGATTGCACATACAAATCTTGCAGCGTCACTTTATTCCGAAAATAAAGATGATGAAAGCGAACGATCTTTGGAAAATGGAAACTTTAATTCTGCTATGGATAAATTTATTTTTAATGAGTATTTAATTGAGAAGTTTCCGTGTTATACAGATGTGAATGACAGCAATAAGTCATGGTGTGAGCTTGAGTATCCTATTGAATATATATTGTGCGGTGAAAATTCTGATGTAGACAATATAAATGAGGTGATATTAAAGCTGTCGGCAATAAGGGAGGGGGTAAATATGGCTTACCTTATAACGGACAGAGCAAAAAAGGCAGAGGCAATGACACTTGCTGCGACGTTGTCGGGATTTACCGGAAACACTGCAATAGTAAAGGTGGTTCAGTATGTTATTCTCGGACTTTGGGCATACGGAGAGAGTATATATGATTTGCAAAGATTGTTTGCGAAAGAAAGCATACCGGCGTTAAAAACAGGAAGTGACTGGAAATTATCATTATCTGATTTGTTGGAATTAAAATTCGGCAGCAAGACGGATAGTAAGAGCACCGATGGAAGCAGTGGAGAGAGCGGATTAATACCTGACGGTAATATGGATTATGAGGATTATATAAGAATGCTGCTGTTTTTGCAGGACAATTACAAAAAAAGTATGAACACATTAAGTGCAATGGAATTGAGAATGATTGCTCTTGGCAAAAGTAATTTCAGAATGAAAAATTATATATACAAAGCGACAGGCGTAATTAATGTAAAGCTTAAAAACAGCAGCACAATTATAAGCCGCAGAGTTAATTACGGATATTATTGATTACTCTATTTTTTGCCTATATGGGTTTTGAGATTTAATAAGGACAAACGCGAGAGGTATGCGAAAATGATTAGTAAAACGCCAAAAAAGCCGGGCAAAAGGTATTGTAGTGCATCAGCCACAGTTGAAGCAGCGTTGGTTTTTCCTGTATTTATATTTGCTATAATGGCTTTAATGTATTTAATGCAGATAGTGAAAATAAAAAATGATATCGGAGCGGCAGCGTACAATACAGTAAGAACATTATCTGAGTATTCATATGCTTACGAAAAAACGTCTGATAAAAACAAAGCTGTTTCAGCAGTGGCAGCATATGCGACATTAATAGATGAGTTGGGGAGCGATTATGCAAAAAAAGCCTGTATTTATAATGGCAATATGGGGATAAGTCTTGCTGGTTCAAAGTTTTTAGAAAAGGATAATATCATACATCTTAAAGTTACATATATGGTATATAACCCATGGGACATATTTGGTTTTTCAAGAGTGAAAGTAAGTCAGAGTTTTTATTCGCAAGCATGGCTTGGAGATGAGGTGGATTTCAGCTCATATTATGAAAATCGTGAAGACGAAATGGTATTTATAACGACAAGCGGGGAAGTGTACCATTTAAATGAGGAGTGTGCATATATAAGTTTGTCAGTGCACAGGGCAAAAAAAGAAGAGGTTATCAATTTGCGGAATAAACATGGTGGAAAATACTATCCGTGTGAGAGTTGTATGAAAGAAGAGACATACGAATTTGTGTATATAACCGATTATGGTGAGCGTTATCACAGCAAAGAAGGCTGTGATAAATTAAAAAGAACAGTGGTGAAGGTGCCAAAATCGGCAGTTGCAGAGAGAAGGTTATGTGAGAAATGTGGGACAGAATGGGATTTGTAAGCAATGTAATTCTATTATTAATGCTGGCTGTAATGTCGGTTGAAGATATAAGAAATAAATCAATAAGTTTAAAAATGGTATGCTGTTTTGGAATTTCGTCTATTGTATTTTGCTTAATGAATTTAGTGTGGTTTAACTTGAAAAGTGACAGCATTAAAGACTTGGCTGTTGGCATGATTTTTGTGGCTTTTGTTGCATTGCTTGCATTTTTAAGCAAAGGTTTAGGTATGGGAGATATAGCAGTTATTTTTATAATGACGGTTGTTAAAGGTGGTAAGTTTGTTATTACAGTTTTTTTGCTGTCTTTAATTTTGGTTATGGCAGTTTCGATAATAATGATATTGGCAAAAAAAGCTGACAGAAAAACAAGGTTACCATTTATTCCATATTTGGGAATATGTTCATTGGGGGTGATTATATGCGTTTAAGAGCTTCGGTGATAATTGAAAATTCATTTATTATTCCTGTGTTTTTTGTTATTAGCATGATTTTAATAATTTTTACGCTGGATTTTCATGACAATGTTGTGGCACAAAGTGCACAGATTCAGATGCAGCTTAAGCTTGAGCAGGAAAATAGGATTCAAAAAAATGCGCAGTTATATGAGCAGCAGGTTATTTGTGATGGTATGGATTATATGAATGTAAGAATGATTAAGAGTTTAAAAACGGAGCGGGAAATAAAAAAGATGTTAGAGAGAAAGAAATTTATAAAATCCAATGTTCATCAGGATTTTATAAGGATTGTTAATGTAGGATTAGATTTAAAAGGGGACTGATTATGCATTTTGAGGTGGATAGTAATAAAAAATATATGGTAATTGACGGGGTGGAAAAAAGAGGTATTTCAGAATATGAAATAAAGATGATTAAGAAAAATCAAATAAGTCCGTTTTTGAAAATGGATGTAAAGCATGTTGATAACAAAGTAATGTATTATTATGATGTCACGTCTATGAGCCAGATTTCTGAGGTTTATTCGTTATCAAAAATTTGCTGGAACGATGTTGCTATGATATGTGAGGGAATAGCACT
This sequence comes from uncultured Eubacterium sp., assembly GCA_900552795.1. Classification (GTDB taxonomy): domain Bacteria; phylum Bacillota; class Clostridia; order Lachnospirales; family Lachnospiraceae; genus Lachnospira. Next base: position 16,197 of record USBB01000006.1, on the reverse strand, counting down.
CATGGCAAATAAGGTAGAGGAATATATGCTTGATATGGAGAGTGTGAAAATAAGTAAGGAATATATTTTTTTGGATTTATCAGAAAAGAAAATATATTTTACTTATTATCCGAAAGAGTTGTCTGGTGATAATGATAAAGGAAAAGGTATACATAGCCAGCTTAAGGAATTTTTTGAATATATATTGGAAAAGTTTGATCATGATGCGGATAAAGAACATATACCGCAGATTTATGAAATATACAGGCATATTATTCAGAAGAATTATAATTTAAAGACTATGTCTGATTTTATAATACAGCCGGATAATAATTTATATACAGCCAGTTTATACAGAGCCGACTCATATGGAGATAATAATTTATATAAGCATGATAATGCGGATTTAGATATTAATGAGAAAAAGACGATGGATTATTTTAATTCCGACTGCGGTGTAAAAAAGAGTATTTTTAATAAAAATAATGAAAATATGGTAAATAATGAAAGTAATGCCAGGGAAATTAAGAACAATATCTCAAATAATAAAATCGTTAAGGCGGCAGCAGTTATTATAGGATTTGTCGGAGTGATTTGCATAATTATGGCTGATATGCTTCCGTTTAAGGTAAATAATATGGCTGCACTGGTTATGATTGGAATAGGTGTTGTTTTGTTTGAATATGCGCGTGATAAAAAGATATAAGGTTGAAAAAGAGCAGTATTTGTGCTATATTCACACTATCTTTATTGTCGGAGGTTGCTTATGAAGGTAAATATATATTATGGTGGTCGTGGCCTTGTAGATGATCCTGCATTGTTTGTTCTTGGTAAATTACAGGAAGTTTTGTTTGAATTAAATGTTAATGTAGAAAGATATAATTTATATGAGTTAAAAAATCAAATTACAACCCTTTCGCAGACGGTTACAGAAGCTGATGCCGTTATTCTTTCGACTACTGTTGAGTGGCTTGGTATGGGCGGATATATGCAGACATTATTGGATGCGTGTTGGTTATATGCCGATAAAAGTAAGATTTCGGATGTATATATGTTTCCGGTTGTATTGTCTAAAACATATGGTGAAAGAGAGGTTTCACTGACTATTACAAATTCATGGGAAATGCTTGGAGGAAGAACAGAACGTGGACTTAGTGCGTATGTAGATGATACGACAGAATTTGAGTTTAATTCTGAATATAAAGAATATATAGAGAAATATGCTGAAAATATGTATAGGGTGATTTCACAGAAAAGAATATCACTGCCGTCAAGCAGTCAGACAATTAAAAAGAATGTAATGAAGGATGTTGTAAGATTTACGCCGCAGGAAAGTGAACAGCTTTCAAAATATGCATCTGATGAAGATTTTATGAAAACGCAGAAAAAAGATATTGAATCGCTTGCTTCAATATATAAGGAACTGCTTAATGATGAAGAAAATGGCGGCGATGATTACTTTATCAATGTTTTTAAGGACAATTTTTCAAGCAGTACAAGATATACTGGAACTTATATGCTGATAATAAGTGATAAGGATAAACGTATAAGAATAGATATAGTGGATAGTCATTTGAGTGTTGAATTTGGCGAAAATCCTCAGGCAGATGTAATTGCGAAGCTGGATAAGAATACTTTTGATAATATAGTCGATGGCAAAATTACCTTTCACAGAGCGTTTATGACGGGGGATATGACTGCGAAAGGTAATTTCAGAAGTTTAAGAATGTTAGATGAATTATTTGATTTTTCTGATTAAATATTAGAATCTACTGATAGGAAATAGCAGACGTACAGATGTTATTCCGTTGCTATGGCTTATTTCAAGATATCCGTTGTGAGTACGACATACACAGTCGGCTATGGAAAGACCTATACCTACATGGTTTTTCTTAGTCGTGTAGAATGGCTTGCATAGGATATCTTTACAGTCTTTTGGAATATTTTCTGTATGGTCAAATCCTATACCTGCTTTGGAAAATTCTATGTCCGGCATAGGGTTTGAGTTAGAAATTGTTATGACATAATATTTTCGTTTTTCATCGAGATGACAATTTATTTCTATGATATCGCTTTCAGAGGTAACATCATAACAGTTGTTTACAACTTCAAGAATGGCTGTAAGAATTTGTTCACGGTCACCATTAACCCATATATTTGAGTTATCTATATCAAGCAGAAGTTCTCTGTCTTTATCAGGATTAGCATTATCGATTTCATCAGGAATTTGGTATAGAAGTTCCGTTATATTAAATTCTTCGATGTCAGGCTTGGTGCAATACCTGTAAATTGTTGTGCGGTCCATAAAATATATCAGTTTTTTGATGTAATCTCCCATGTCATCCCAAAACTTGTAATCTTTTGTTTCAGGATGCTGCATTTGTATAATTTGATATGAACTGTTTATAAAAGATATGAGATTTTTAATCTCGTGAGAGGCGGTACTTAAGTTGCCATAGTTTATCATGTTTTTTTCTCCCTGTAATTTTTAACTCGATTATATTGTACAAATTTAGTGCGTAAAAGTTTATAAATAATATTGATATAAAAGGTTATTTACGCTATTATACATAAAGTATATACTTGTTGTTGCTCTATGTAAATCATAGGATTTCGACAAAAACTGACAATAAGAAATCAGCTATTTGTGACGCAGGCACCACAAAGTAGCTTTTCCATAAAATTGCGTCTGCGGAATGGAGATTTTTATGAAAAAAGACGATTGTATTTTTTGTAAGATTGCCAATGGAGAAATTCCGGCAAATGCTTTATATGAAGATGATTTAGTTAAGGTGATCTTTGATCTTTCACCGGCTTCTGAGGGACATGTTCTTATTTTGCCGAAAAGTCATTATGATGACGTGTATTCACTTGATGATGATACAGCAGCACATATATTTAAGGTGGCTGTTAAGATTGCAAATGCCATGAAGAAGTCTCTTAATATTGACGGATTAAATATTGTTCAGAATAATGGAGAAGCAGCAGGACAGACGGTATTTCATTTTCATATGCATATTATACCGAGATATACAGATGATACAGTTAATATCAAATGGGTTCCAGGAAAAATTTCAGAAGATGAAATTGAGAAACTTAAAAATAAAATAGGAGCTGCTATAGCTTCAAATTAAGTGGTAAATTGATAAAAAGATATGCAAAGAAAGAGGTAAAAGTATGATTAAATTAAGTAATGGCGGTGCGTACCTTGTTAACGGAGTTGAAGTTATAGAAGAGGCAGAGGCTTTAGCCGGAGCACTTGAAGCAAAAGCAGGCAGCGTGCCATCTAAGGAAGAAGCAGCAAAAAATACAATGGCTTATGATATACTGAAGAATCATAATACTTCAGGTGATATGAAAAAGCTTAAGATTAAATTTGATAAAATGACATCGCATGATATTACATTTGTTGGTATCATTCAGACAGCGAGAGCTTCAGGTCTTGAGAAATTCCCTATACCATATGTACTTACAAATTGTCACAACAGCCTTTGTGCGGTTGGAGGTACAATTAATGAAGATGACCATATGTTTGGACTTACATGTGCAAAGAAATATGGTGGTGTTTATGTTCCACCTCATCAGGCAGTTATTCATCAGTATGCACGAGAGATGCTTGCAGAGGGTGGTAAGATGATTCTTGGTTCAGATAGCCATACACGTTACGGTGCTCTTGGTACAATGGCAATGGGAGAGGGCGGACCTGAGCTTGTTAAGCAGCTTCTAAATAAGACATATGATATTAATATGCCGGGAGTTGTCGCTATTTATATGACAGGTGAACCTGCTAAGGGCGTTGGGCCTCAGGACGTTGCACTTGCTATTATAGGTGAAGTATTCGGCAACGGATATGTTAAAAATAAAGTGATGGAATTTGTAGGACCGGGTGTGTCAAATTTAAGTGCTGATTTTAGAATTGGTATTGATGTAATGACAACAGAAACTACATGCCTTTCATCTATATGGCAGACAGACGAAAAGATTAAAGAGTTTTATGATATTCATGGAAGAAGTGAAGCTTATAAAGAAATTAAACCGGGTGCTGTAGCGTATTATGATGGTGTTGTTTATGTTGATTTAAGCAGTATAAAGCCTATGATAGCTATGCCGTTCCATCCAAGCAACACATATACAATAGAGGAACTTAATGCTAACCTTTCAGATATACTCCATGACTGTGAGCAGAAAGCACTTGTAAGTCTTGATGGACAGGTTGACTTTAAGCTTACAAATAAGATAAGGGATGGTAAGCTTTATGTTGATCAGGGTATTATTGCGGGTTGTGCAGGTGGTGGATTTGAAAATATCTGCGCAGCAGCTGATATTTTGAAAGGACGTTCAATAGGTTCAGATGAATTTACTTTAAGTGTATATCCTGCAAGTACACCTATATATATGGAACTTGCAAGAAACGGAAGACTTGCTGATTTAATGGGAACAGGTGCAATTGTTAAGACAGCATTTTGCGGTCCATGCTTTGGTGCAGGTGATACACCGGCTAACAATGCATTTTCAATAAGACATTCAACAAGGAATTTCCCTAACAGAGAGGGCTCTAAATTACAGCAGGGTCAGATATCTTCGGTTGCTCTTATGGATGCACGCTCTATTGCGGCAACAGCAGCAAACAAGGGCTATTTGACTCCGGCTACAGATATAGATGTTGAATTTACAGGGCCAAAATATCATTTTGATAAATCAATTTATGAGAATAGAGTATTTGACAGTAAGGGAGAGGCAGATCCTAATCAGGAGATACAGTTTGGTCCGAATATCAAAGACTGGCCAAAGATGGTAGAACTGCCTGAGAATCTTATTATTAAAGTTGTATCAGAGATTCATGATCCTGTTACTACAACTGATGAGTTGATTCCATCAGGAGAGACATCTTCTTTCCGTTCAAATCCTCTGGGACTTGCAGAATTTGCTTTATCAAGAAAAGATCCTGCTTACGTTGGAAGAGCAAAGGAAGTTCAGAGAGCCGAGAAAGCAAGAGAAGAAGGCAAATGTATGGGTGAAGCTTTACCTGAGCTTAAACCTGTTATGGAGAAAATTAAAGAAAGCTATGATGTTGACAGTGAAAATGTTGGAGTAGGAAGTACGATTTTTGCTGTAAAGCCAGGGGATGGTTCTGCGCGTGAGCAGGCAGCTTCATGTCAGAAGGTTCTTGGCGGATGGGCAAACATTGCTAATGAGTATGCGACAAAGAGATATCGTTCAAATCTTATTAACTGGGGTATGCTTCCATTTATTATTGATAAGGGTGAGCTTCCTTTTGAGAATGGTGATTATATCTTTATTCCAAACATCGTTCAGGCAATTAAAGATAAGGCGGTTTCAATGAAAGCCTTTGTTGTTAATAAGGATATGAAAGAAATTGAATTAAAGATGGATGAATTAACTGATGATGAAAGACAGATTATTCTTGACGGATGTCTTATTAATTTCTACAGAAATTCTAAATAATTAAAATTATGTAAATAATGGCTATTTGTTTCGGAGCAAAACAAATAGCCAGCAACAAAGTTGCTTAGAAATGGGGATTGCTATGGCGGAACAGAATATTCTTGCTGGCGGTGCAGCAGTTCTGGAGCAGGTTATCAGTGATATAAGGGAGCATAACGAAAAAAAAGAGCGTCTTGATAAGCTTGCAGATACAAAACGCGACTTATGCAGGAACCTTGAGAGCGCAGAAAAAGAGATTAAAGATGAAATTGAAAGTAAGATAAAAAGTGCAGTTGAATCTATATGCGCAGGTTACAATAAGTCGATTGATGCTGACCGGCTTAAGCTTAAAGAAGTCCAGGGGCAGCGGGATAAAGCTAAGGTGGCTGGTGTAAAAGAACGAATTGGAAAAGAGACACAGCAGCTGCATAAGGAAAATGCTGATTTGAAAAGTCAGGTTAGGGAAGCTTTTAATTTGGAAGGCATACCTATGTATTGTAACAGCAGATTGTTTTTTGCTCTTTTTCAGACAAGGGATGTTTTTGATTTTGTTATATACATTCTTTTTTTGATTGCGTTATATGCGGCGATTCCGTTTGCTTTGAGCCTGATACCAGGAGTGCCGGAATATGCTCTTATTATATATTATTTTATTGTTGCGGTTATAAATATTTCTGCTATGAAAATTATTTATAACAGAACTCTTGTAAAGCATTCAAAAACGATATCGGATGCAAGAGCTACGCATAGAAAAATGGTTGATAATAAGAAAAGGATAAAGCGTATAGCCAGAGGTATACGTAAAGACAAAAATGAGGACATGTATGGACTTGAAAGTTTTGATTACAGCATCAATGAATTACATGACCACATAAGAAAAATTGAAGAAGATAAAGCTAAGGCTTTGGATGAGTTTGAAAAAACAGCAAAGCCTGATATTGTTTCCGAAGTAGAGGGCAGAAACAAAAACAGAATAACTATCATGAAATCAGAGATTGCCAAGAAAGAGGAAGAAATGCTTAAGCTTGATACTCTTATAAAAGAGCAAAGAATATATATTTCTTCTAACTATGAGGCATATCTTGGCAAAGAATTCATGAATCTTGATAAGCTTCAGGAATTGTACTCGTACATGAAGTCTGGTATTGCGGATACTGTGTCTCAGGCGCTCGCAGTTTACAAAGACAGACATTGATTATATTATTGCTTTTGAATGTTTCGGTAAGCATCTGGGTTATAACATCGGCAAGCTGCATAATAATTGAAAGCGGAGTAGTCTGAAGAAGGAGGTTGTCTGTATCGTCGGAATAATTTACAATTCCTGTGATATGGAGATTTCCTACTTCGGGCAGCTCTTTTTTTACCCCGAGGCCCGGTTTAATAGGACCATTTCCCAGTGTTACAAAACCTATATGCTCTGGCTTTCCAACAGATGCATCGATTGCAATTATGTACGGCGAAAGGTGGATGCGGTGTATGTAATCGATAGCATTTTTCAAATTAGCGGCATGAATAGGGTTTTTTAGAGAACCATAGACATAAACATTATTAAAATGAAGTTTTTCAAGTTTATATCCTATAATAGGGCCGAGGCTGTCGCCTGTAGAGCGGTCACTTCCTATACACATAATGATAATGGCTCCGAAAAGAGCATTATCGTCTATCAGCATTTCTAAAAGAGTCATACTCATATCATAAGGTGTTTTTTCGTTGTTTGCATTAAAATAGTGAATCATAAATAAATGAATACGTCCTTTCTTAGATAATACATGTCCAAATAAATAGGTCACAAAAATATTGTACGTGGCAATATGCAAAAATATTCCAATAAAAAATCGCAAAAAATTTTAATATGACGACAAAAAATGATAAGTTTTTCGTTTAACTAATGTTAATCTACTAAAACAAATACTTTAATTTGGGTTAGGGAGGCGCAAGAAATATGATAGAAATAATATGCAATGATAATGACGAGAATACAAGCAAAGAGTCTGCCGGCGTAACATCAATAAGGAGACCAAAGAATATTAAGCAGATAGGAGATGTCAGCTCGGATAAGAAAATATATATTGAGGACTATGCATTTACATACATAAATTCTTTGGCTTATACTTCCCCGTCGGAGGAGCAAAGTGGTGTGCTGTTGGGCAAATTTCAAAAATCGCAGGATGAGAAATGTATTTTTATAAAGGGTGTCATAAAAGCAAAACCGGATGAGAATAACCAGCATACCGGTATATGTTTTAATGAAAATGTATGGAAAAAAATATACTGTGAAGTTGAAAAATATTTTCCAGAACTGCAGATAGTAGGGTGGTTTGCGGCTGTTGAAAGTATCACGCCGGAGCTTATGGAATATCTTAAAAAAGTACATGTGGACAACTTCTCAGGAAATATGAAAACTATGTATCTTGTAAATACATCAGAGAGAGAAGAAAGTTTTTATCTTTATGAAAATGGTATGTTAAAAAAACAGAAAGGATATGTGTGTTTTTATGAGAGAAATTTCCAGATGCAGGAATATATGATGGAAAAAAGAGGACATAGGCCTATAGAAACAGTAAAGAAGGACAAGGTTGTTGATTCTATAAGAACTATTATGAAAGAAAAGGAAGAGATAAGGCAGCAGAAGAGGACAGCAGCAATTATGTATGGGATAAGTACATTTATGGCTGTAGCAGTGCTTGTTGTCGGAATAAATCTTATGAACAGCTATGAGAAAATGAAGAGCTTTGATAAATCGTTAAATAATATGGCTAAAGAAATATCTGATATTTCAAATGAAGGCGCAAAAGATACTGTGGTAGTAAATAAAATTGATGGAAATGTTAAGCCTACGCAGGAGGAGACGACTGCTTTTGCACAGGATGTGACTAAGAATGACGGTGGACAACAAACTACGATAAATCAGGATGTTACACATCAGAATGCGGAACAGGAGGGGTATACTAAACAGGATAGTACAGATCAAAGCAGTGAAATATCTTCAAATACATCACAGATGGGCGGATCTGATACAATTAAATATGAAAGTTATACTGTGAAAAAGGGTGATACTATTATAGGTATTTGTGAAGAATATTATGGAAGCCATGACAAGTTGGGTGAGGTTCTTGCATTTAATAATATAGAGGATGCCAATGTATTATATGTCGGTCAGGAGATAAAACTTCCTTGAATATTTCATTCAATATTGTATAATAGTATCAATGTGAGTGAAACCTCTCATATGATATATAGTCTTTAATAAGGAGTATACTGTATGGCTGACATTATATCAGGAAAATTCAGATTTGCCGGTAATAGGAATGCTGATGCTCCAAAACAGAAAAATATTCCGCTAAAAGAGCATGATGAAGCGGAAATTGAAAATAGAATAAAAAAGCACAGACTGAAAAGATTAGGCATAATTGCAGCTATTATATTGGCTTTGGCTGTTATTATAATAGTCGCAGTTGTACTTTTTGATGGCATTACATATTCTTCATATACAGTGGTTAATTCTGTTAACCGTGATGATAGTATGTCTACACAATATGTGACATACGCTGATGGATATATAAGGTACAGTAATGATGGAGCTTCTTATTATAATAAAAAAGGAAATGCTTTGTGGAACCAGACATATTCAATGCAGAAGCCGCAGATTAAAATGTGCGGTGATGCAGTAGCAATCGGAGATATTAACGGAAGTAAGATATATGTGTTTAATAAAGCAGGTTCAGCAGGTATTATTGATACATCGTTAACTATATCACAGATAGAAGTTGCAAAGCAGGGAGTTGTTGCGGCAGTTTTAGAAGATAATGATGCAAATTATATTAATCTATATGATTCTGCAGGAACCAAAATATATAGTGTAAAGACATCACTTTCAGGAGATGGATATCCTCTTGATATAAGTATTTCTGAAGATGCCACTAAACTTATGGCCTCATACTTATATGTGAGCGGAGAGACTATGAAGACGAATGTGGTGTTTTACAATTTCTCAGAGGTAGGTCAGAATGAGACAGAAAGAGTTGTAGGAGGATTTAACCACTATGACAGCACTATAGTCGGAGATGTAAGGTTTATAAATGAAACGGTAGCTGTGGCTGTAGGAGAAGATGTTTTAAGTATATATACTATCAAGGAGTATCCTAAGTTGTCTAAAGAAATAAAAATTGACAATGAGATACAGAGAGTGTTTTTTTCTGATTCTAATATAGGATTGGTATTAGACAACTCAAATTCAAAAGATATATATAAGCTTGAAGTTTACAATTTATCCGGGAAATTGGTATGTGATACGACTTTCAGCACGCAATATGATGATATAAGCTTTGATGGAGACAGCATTATAATGTATAACAGCAATTCAATTGTGCTTATGAATTTAAAGGGAAAGAAATTGTGTGATATAACAATGGATATGCCGGTAAATTATGTTCTTTCCGAGGGCAGCAGAGGAAATTATATCGTTATAAATTCAAAATATGTTCAGTCAGTTCGTTTTAAATAAATATATACAATGTAGATATTAAGTAAAAGCAAGGCACAGAAATGATGATTTGTTATAAATTGTCGGGAGGATAAATATGAGTTGGGTATTGGTTGCAGTTATTGCGTTATTTTTGTTATTTGGATTTATAGGTTATAATAAAGGCGTTGTAAAGATAGTGCTGTCAATGGCAATACTTTTTGTTACATTGTTTGTTTCTGTATTTGTGACTCCGGTAATAGCAAAAACTATAAAAAATAATACTGGTTTATATGACGGATTAGAAGATGCGGTTTATTCTGTGATCACAAAAAATAAGGTGGTAAGTGAAGAGGCAGATGACAGTATAAGCGAATATGAAGAAAATATTTCAAAGGAGCAGATAGCTGATAAGATTGATACTATTTCAAAATATACAGGCAGTATGCTTGAGGGTTTAAAGCTTCCCGAAAATATAACTTCCGAGATAACGTCAGCTATTATGGGTGATAATATTACAAAGCTTTTATCAGATAACAGTATTGACAGAATATTTGCAAAATCAGATGGGACAGTAGCGGGAGCAGCGTCAGCTATTGCAGTTGTAAAATTAACTGAAATTATTTTTAATGCAATTATATATGTATTTGTCTTTGCGATTATGTTTGTTTTATTAAGAGTACTTGCCGGGGTTACAGGAATTATAACAAGATTGCCGGTTATAAAGCAGGCAAATCGTTTGGGAGGACTTTTGCTTGGACTGGCAGAGGGGCTTTTAGCTGTATGGATTATGTTTATAGTTGTTACGGCATTTGGAAGTGTGGAATGGGCATCAGACGCATTGTCTGAGATAGGTGGAAATTCTTTCCTTTCTTTTTTATATGATTCAAACATTTTTCTTAAAATGATATTTAAGTGATAAAAAATATAACACAAAGGATGGGAACTGCATTGGGAGAAAACATAAAACTTACACAGTATGATACACCAATTCATAAAGCGTTGGAAGAACAAAGACTTAACAGGCTGGCACATTTTGATGTGCCGGGACACAAGGGCGGACGAGGCAATAAGGAGCTTAAAGAATTTCTTGGAGCTGATTGTGTCAAACTTGACATGAATTCAATGAAACCGCTTGATAATCTGTGTCATCCGAGTTCGGTTATAAAGGATGCGCAGATGTTGGCGGCTCAGGCATTTGGTGCTGATGAAGCCTTTTTTATAGTGAATGGAACCACGGCTGCTGTTCAGGCAATGATTATGTCGGTTACAGTGGCCGGTGATAAGATAATTATGCCTCGAAATGTGCATAGAAGTGCTATAAATGCTCTTGTTGTAAATGGGGCTATTCCGGTATATGTTAATCCCGGTGTAAATAAGAAGCTTGGAATCCCGCTTGGTATGTCGGCTGACGATGTAGAGCAGGCTATGAAAGAAAATCCGGATGCTAAAGCAGTGCTTGTAAATAATCCTACTTATTACGGTATATGTTCGGATTTGAAAAAGATTGTTGAGCTTGCGCATGAACATAACATGTTTGTTTTGGTTGATGAGGCTCATGGAACACATTTTTATTTCAGTGACAAGCTTCCAGTTTCTGCAATGGAGGCCGGGGCTGATATGGCGGCTGTCAGTATGCATAAAACAGGCGGTTCGCTTACACAAAGCTCAATATTGCTTACAAGAAATACTGTTAATGCTGATTATGTAAGACAGATAATTAATCTTACACAGACAACGAGCGCTTCTTATCTTTTGTTGTCATCTCTTGATATAGCCAGAAAAAATATGAGCTTAAACGGAAGATATTTTAATGACAAAATGATAGAATATGCAAGCTATGCCAGAGAGGAAATAAACAGACTTGGCGGATATTATGCGTATGGTGAGGAGCTTATTGATGGTGATGCTGTATATGATTTTGACAGAACAAAATTGTCAGTTCATACGAGAGATATAGGCTTGGCTGGAATTGAAGTATATGATTTACTTCGCGATGACTATGGAATTCAAATTGAATTTGGTGATATTGGAAATATTCTTGCAATCATATCAGGCGGCGACAGGATGCTTGAAATAGAAAGACTTATATCGGCACTTTCCGAGATAAAACGTCTTCATGAGACAGGAAAAGCAGGAATGTTCGACCATGAATATATAACGCCTTTGATAGTTATGGGACCTCAGAAAGCATTTTTTAGCGTAAAAATGGCACTCCCGATTAAAGAGAGTGCCGGAAGAATATGCAGTGAGTTCGTTATGTGTTATCCTCCGGGAATACCGATTCTTGCTCCAGGCGAGATGATTACGCAGGAGATTATAAATTATATCGAATATGCTAAAGAAAAGGGCTGTCTTGTAACTGGTACTCAGGATATGAATGTTGAATATATAAATGTAGTAGATACTAACGCTTAAAACCGGAGGTTTGGCAAATGGAATTGTGGTATACAGATAAGCACACAAAAAATGTGCAGCTCAAAGTTAAAGTTAAAAATCAGATTGCCAGTTGTGAGAGTGAATATCAGAGGATAGATATACTTGATACAATGGAATTTGGAAAAGTGCTTGTTCTTGATGGGGAACTTATGATAACCCAGAAGGACGAGTTTATTTACCATGAAATGATAACACACGTGCCTATGGCTGTTCACCCTCATGTAAAAGATGTACTGGTTATCGGAGCAGGGGATGGCGGTACTATAAGAGAACTTACAAAGTATGACACCATTGAAAACATTGATATGGTAGAGATTGATAAAAAGGTGACTGAAATGTGTCTTGAACATTTTCAGGAAACATCATGCAAACTTTTTGATCCAAGAGTTCATATGTATTTCGAGGAAAGCCTTAGATTTGTGCGTATGGAAAAAGATCAATATGATTTAATAATAGTTGATTGCGCGGATCCGTACGGGCCGGCAGAGGGACTTTTTACAAGAGAGTTTTATGGTAATTGTTTTAAGGCGTTGCATGATGACGGGATTTTGATTAATCAGCATGAAAGTCCGTACTACAGTGAACACTCAAGGACTGTTCAGAAAGCGCATAAGCATATTCAGCAGGTATTTCCATACAGTACGGTATATCAGTGCCATATACCGTCTTATCCTTCAGGTCATTGGCTTTTTGGATTTGCTTCAAAAAAATATGACCCGATAAAAGATTTGCATGAAAATGAATGGAATGCGCTTGGACTTAAGACAAGATATTATAATACTGATTTACATAAAGGAAGCTTTTATTTGCCTAATTATGTAAAGGAATTGCTCGGAGTTGACCAAAATTAAAAAATATATTGAAAATAATACGATATTTTGGTAAATATAAAAACAGTTTATTAATTTAAGAAAAAGCGGCATTTTGGTTATGTAAAATGCAGGCGGAAATGGAGGATTAAGTATATATGGGAAAAGCCCTTATTATCGGAGCCGGCGGAGTAGCTGGTGTTGCAGTTCATAAATGTTGTCAGAACCCTGAGGTTTTTGAACAGATTTGCATTGCGAGCAGAACGAAATCTAAATGTGATGCTTTAAAAAAAGCCTGTGAGGAAAAATATGGTATAGGCGAAGGCAAAACAAAGATTACAACAGCAAAAGTTGATGCAGATAAGGTAGAAGAACTCGTTGCGCTTATTAATGAATTCAAACCTGATGTTGTTATGAATATAGCATTGCCATATCAGGATTTAACAATAATGGATGCGTGTCTTGAAACTAAGACAAATTATATGGATACAGCAAACTACGAGCCGCCTGAAACTGCACATTTTGAGTATTCATGGCAGTGGGCATATAGAGAAAAGTTTGAAAAAGCAGGTATAACTGCACTTTTGGGGTCAGGCTTTGATCCGGGTGTTACAGGTGTGTTTTCAGCATATGCCATGAAGCATTATTTTGATGAGATAGAATACATTGATATTCTTGACTGTAATGGCGGAGATCATGGATATCCATTTGCAACTAATTTTAATCCTGAAATAAATATTCGAGAGGTTGCAGCTAAGGGAAGTTATTGGGAAGATGGTCATTGGGTAGAAACTGAACCAATGGAAATAAAGAGAGTTTATAATTTCGATGGTGTAGGAGAAAAGGATATGTATCTGTTGCACCACGAAGAGATAGAGTCGCTTGCGCTTAATATAAAAGGCATAAAGAGAATTCGTTTCTTTATGACGTTCGGACAAAGTTATCTTACACATTTGAAATGCCTTGAAAATGTTGGAATGACATCTATTGAGCCTATTGAATTTGAGGGAAAGATGATACAGCCGCTGCAGTTTTTAAAGGCGGTTTTACCTGATCCGGCTTCATTAGGTCCGAGAACAGTTGGCAAAACTAATATAGGGTGCATTTTCAGAGGAAAGAAGGACGGAAAAGACGTTAACTATTATGTGTATAATATGTGCGATCATCAGGAGTGCTATAAAGAGGTTGGTTCACAGGCTATCTCATACACAACGGGCGTTCCGGCTATGATAGGTGCAATGATGCTTATAACAGGCAAATGGAATATGCCGGGAGTTCATAATATAGAAGAGTTTGACCCGGATCCGTTTATGGATGCACTTAATAAGTTTGGTCTGCCTTGGGTGGAAAATTTCAATCCTGAGCTGGTAGACTGACTTATATAAATAAAGGAGTTATGCTGGCATAATGAAAAAAATTGATTTTGATTTGATACCGACACCTTCATATATAGTAGATGAAAGGCTGCTGGAAAATAATTTGAAGCTGTTAAAATCTGTTATTGACAGGACAGGCTGCAAAATACTCCTTGCACAAAAAGGGTTTTCTATGTATTCGCTTTATCCTATGATAAGTCATTATCTTAATGGGACTACCGCAAGCTCGTTATATGAGGCAAAGCTTGGCAAAGAATACATGCCGGGTGAAGTGCATATTTTTTCACCGGCATATAAAGATGAGGAATTTGAAGAGATAACAAAACTTTGCGGGCACATAGTTTTTAACAGCATTTCACAGTTTGCAAAATTTGCGGACAGGGCGATTGAAGCAGGGTGCAGCTGCGGCATAAGGGTTAATCCTGAATATGCAGAGGTTGATCATGAAATTTATAATCCGTGCTGTGAAGGATCAAGGTTGGGCACGGTGCTTGACGTGTTTGAAAAAGAACTGTCGGATAATCCTGAGGTACTTGATAAAATAGAAGGTTTGCATTTCCATGTTATGTGTGAGCAGAATTCTGATACTTTGAATCGTGTTCTTGAACATGTTGAAGAAAAGTTTGGAAAATATATGGCACTTTCTAATATAAAGTGGATTAATTTCGGAGGAGGGCATCATATTACAAGGACGGGATATGATGTTTCGCTTCTTATAAAATGTATAAACTATATAAAAGAAAAATATAATGTGGCAGTTTATCTTGAACCGGGAGAAGCGGTTGTATTAAATACAGGTTATCTCGTTTCGTCGGTTATGGATATACAAAACAGAAGTTTTATGACAGACGGAAATATAGAAATGCAAACAGTGATATTAGATACATCAGCGGCATGTCACATGCCGGATGTTCTTGAGATGCCGTACAGACCTGAAATAATAGGTGCTGGTATGCCGGGAGAATTTAAATATAATTACAGGTTTGGTGGAAATACATGTCTTGCAGGAGATATAATAGGTGATTATTCATTTGAACATGAACTAAAACCAGGAGACAAACTTGTGTTTTGTGACATGGCGCATTACAGCATGGTTAAGAATAATACGTTCAACGGAATAGCACTTCCGAATATAATGTCGTATAATGATACTGATGGTGCATACATTATTAAAAAATTTTCTTATGAGGATTTTAAATGCAGATTAAGTTGATATTTTGAAATTTGTGCATAAGTGTGAACTATCAATATGTTGTGTTTATAACAGAAGTTATTTGCTACAAATTGTGTGGATAAAATAACTTCTGTTATTTTTAAAAAAAGTTTGAAAAAGTTGTTGACAAAGTGAAAAAGCGGTGATATTATATACAAGTCGCCGCGAGCGACACCAAAACAAAAAGCCTGGAAGACAGACAAACAGAGCGTTTGAGTCATATGGGTTTATATAGAACATTGAAAACTGAACAGTAAAACAACCCTGAAAATTCTTTGAAGAATTTCAGAAAACGAACCGATATGTGAAAACATATCATCCTTAACACAGTAAACATAAAGGTTAAGAGAACTTAATCAAAATGGATACGGTTAAACAAAAAGACCAGAAGTTTAAAACTGACGGACCAACTTTATTATGAGAGTTTGATCCTGGCTCAGGATGAACGCTGGCGGCGTGCTTAACACATGCAAG
>USBB01000005.1 GCA_900552795.1 uncultured Eubacterium sp. | reverse complement strand
TCGCAAACTTGTTATCAGAATGCGTCTTTGACGCAATTTCCTATAAAGTAAAAAAAGAGTGCATGCCAATATGACATACACTCTCCGGCCGATAAGATATAATTAAATATCCTATATAATATACATACAATCGGAATTATTCTCCAAAAGCTTAAATTACACTCTTGAAAGATATTCACCTGTACGTGTATCAATTTTAATTGTATCTCCCTCGTTAACAAACAATGGAACCATTACCTGGGCACCTGTCTCTAACTTAGCAGGTTTTGTAGCACCTGTTGCTGTGTCACCCTTAACACCCGGCTCTGATTCTGTTATAAGAAGTTCAACAAAAAGAGGTGGTTCAATAGCAAATACCTTGCCTGCATGTGAGCAAAGCTTGACCATCTCATTTTCCTTTACGAACTTAAGTGAATCGCCAACATCCTCAGCTGACAATGCAATCTGCTCGAATGTCTCTGTATCCATGAAATTGTAAAGATCTCCATCTGAATATAAATACTGGAATTCTTTTCTATCAATGTGAGCAAGTTCAAGCTTCTCTGTAGGTCTGAAAGTCTTTTCTACTACACCGCCACTCACAATATTTTTCATCTTAGTTCTAACGAAAGCGGCACCCTTACCAGGCTTAACATGCTGAAATTCAACAATCTGCCAAATACCGTTGTCCATCTGAACTGTAAGACCGTTTTTAAAATCTCCTGCGCTTACCATTCTTTGGTATACCTCCTATTATATCAATAACTTATATAAGTTTATAATAAAACCCTTGATTTGGCAACTGTTTTTTATAAACTTAAATTCTACCCTTGAACCCAAAAGTAAATTTCACAAATATTATTGCCCGCTGCACATATCATAAAGGGCCTGCATAGCGTACAAATATCCCTTAAGTCCAAGTCCGACCACCTGACCATTACAAACAGGAACCGTGACTGAATTATGTCTAAACTCCTCCCTTGTATGAACATTTGAAATATGCACTTCTATCTTTGGTATTGCCTCAACTGATGCAAGTGCATCTCTTACCGCATAGCTGTAATGTGTAAATGCTCCCGGATTAATAACTATTCCGTCAACTTTATCAAAATAAGCCTGCTGTATTTTATCTATAATTGCTCCCTCATGATTACTCTGAAAAACCTCCGCTGAGACCCCCAGTTGTTGTGCTTTTTCTTTAATCATATCAACAAGAGTATCATAATTTGCTGTTCCGTAAATTCCCTTTTCACGTATACCGACAAAATTAATATTCGGTCCGTTAATTATCAAAAATTTTTTCATTATTATTTACTGCTCTCCCTCTGCCTTATTAGCTCATACATTTTGTCAAACTCGCGGTCCGTTGTATCAATAATAATATCCGCAGTCTCCTCATATATGTCTTTTCTTAAACTCATAAGCGTATCTATTTTTTGTTCTATATTACCGCCTTTAAGCAGCGGTCTTGATGTATCATTAAGCAATCGCTTAACAAGCTCTTCCTTAGGTGTCCTAAGATAAACCACCGTTCCAAGCTCCTTTAAAAGTCCTCTGTTTATATGCTTTACCGGAAGTCCGCCACCTGCTGAAATAACTGAATTTTCAGCAGTATCAAGCAATTTTTTAATCACTTCTGTCTCCATATTTCTAAAGACTTCTTCTCCGCGATTCTTAAAAATCTCATTAATTGTGCATTGCTCATTTTTTTCAATAATCTCATCTGTATCCACAAACTTCATTTTTTTGTTTTTGGCAATCCACTTTCCAAATGTAGTTTTTCCGCAGCCCATAAAACCGATTAGTATAATATTATTACTCAACAATCCCAAGCTCCTTTTTCATATGTTCGTAAACTTCCTTAACTGCATCATCTGAAACCCTTATATTATTCCACAGTTCAAAAGCTTCAACTCCTTGATACAAAAGCATCTTAAGACCATTGTACGATACTTTTCGAGCTTCTTTCATAAGCTTCATAAATTTTGTCTCCGCAGGATTATAAATAATATCAACACCGGCTGAAGCTCTTTTATAAAATTCAATGTCCGCAATTACCGCATCATCATCATGAGGATGAAGCCCCACACTTGTAGTCTGTATAACAAGATATCCGCTTTCTTTAATTTTGTCGTAATCATTTATATTCATTGCTCTGACAGTATCAATATTCAGATTGTTATTTACTGCATTGGCAATTTCCTCAGCCTTTTCTACTGTCCTGTTTAAAATATTAACCTCACTTGCACCACTATCTGCACAAAGAAAAGCTATTGCTCTTGCTGCTCCTCCTGCACCGAGTATAACCACAGGCCTGCCCTTAAGCTCAAGTCCTGACTCATTTAATTCTCTTTTAAGACCTAATATATCCGTATTATAGCCCTTATATCCCTTATCGGTTCTTACAAGCGTATTAACCGCACCTATTGCCTTTGCAAGCGGATCTATATCTGCAAGAGCTTCTATAACCGTCTGCTTATGGGGAACCGTGACATTCATACCCAGCATATTAAGCGCATAAGCTCCTTTAACCGCTTCCTTAACGTCCCCCTCTTCTACCTTAAGCGTAACATATGCAAGGTTAACACCACATAATCTGCTTAAGTTATTGTGTATAACAGGTGATATTGAATGTGCCACAGGATTTCCTATAAGTGCGCAAAGTCTTGTAGCTGAATTAATATGTTCCATTTTAATTTCTCCGTTTCATATATCTTTTATAAAAAAATAACACTATGCTCTCAAGATATCTTTTAAGCACAATCTGTATTTCCTCATGCTTATCAATAGGCTTTACCAAAATGCTCTTTATACCTGCCCTGTTAGCACCCCAGACATCTGTAAATATCTGGTCTCCTACAAAATATGTGTCAGCCTTATCAGTTCCCATAATATCCATAGCCTTTAAATAATTCTTAGGCGACGGTTTTGCGGCTTTGCTGACATATTTTGAATTAACATGTCTCGCAAGAGGCTCAACTCTCTGTTCACTGTTATTTGAAATAATACATGTCTCATATCCCATTTCATGGAGCTTTGCAAATAAATCCTTTGCCTTATCATTAACCGGCGCCCCATGCTCTACAAGAGTATTGTCAACATCAAATATAATCCCTCTGTAACCTTTGACGTATAATCCCTTGTAATCAATAATATATGCATTTTCATAATATTCATCAGGATAAAATCTTTTAAGCACTTTCAGTATCTCCATTCATAATATCTTTACATATCATATACCATTTCACATGTCATTTCAAAATTTTCTTAATCTCGTCCATAAATGTATTTACATCCTTAAATTCCCTGTACACTGACGCAAAACGCACATAAGCTACCTCATCCAGATCCTTCAGCTTATCCATAACGATTTTTCCTATAGTTGTTGTAGGTATCTCTTTTTCTCCGCTGTTAAATATACGCGTTTCGATTTCATCTACCATGCTGTTGATCTGACTTAATGAAACAGGCCTCTTATGACATGAGCGCACAATGCCTGCAACTAACTTTTCCCTGTCATATGGCTCTCTGTTATCATCCTTTTTTATAACAATTATAGGCATTGTCTCTATTTTTTCATAAGTAGTAAATCTTTTTCCGCACATTTCACACTGACGCCTTCTTCTTATTGAACTGTCATCAGTAGGTCTTGAATCAATTACCTTCGTATTCTCATTCGAACAAAACGGACACTTCACAATGCATACCTCCAAACATAAAAATATACATTAATTATAATTTAATATCATTTTGCGGTCAACATCAAAACTCCACAAAAAATGGATATTGTTTACAGTATTAAATATTCTCTGTAAGGCAATTATAAAACTATAAAATACTTTTTAAGATTGATAAAGGAGGACAAAAGTGGCCGGATATAAAGTTGAGATTTGTGGAGTCAACACTTCCACTCTTCCATTGCTTAAATCCAAAGAGAAAGAAGAATTATTAAAACAGATAAAAGCCGGAGATAAAGATGCAAGAGATACATTTATTAAGGGAAATTTAAGGCTTGTATTAAGCGTTGTACAGCGATTTACACAAAGCCATGAAAATATTGACGATTTATTCCAGATAGGCTGTATCGGAATGATCAAAGCTATTGATAACTTTGACATAAATCAGGGTGTTCAGTTCTCAACCTACGCTGTTCCAATGATTTCAGGAGAAATTAAGCGCTATCTGCGCGACTACAGTTCAATACGCGTAAGCCGCTCTCTTAAAGATACAGCATACAAAGCAATTTACGCAAAAGAACGTTTAAGCCGGGAAAGCCAGAAGGAGCCCACAATATCTGAAATAGCTTCTGAAATAGGAGTATCAAAGGAAGATATCGTGATGGCAATGGATGCCATCCAGACACCTGTTTCTTTATATGAACCCGTTTACTCTGACGGCGGAGACACACTTTATGTCATGGACCAGATAAGCGACAAAAAAGAAAAAGAGGACAGCTGGGTTTTAAATATTGCCATAAATGATGCCATAAACCAACTTAACGAACGCGAAAAAAAGATAATTAAAATGCGTTATTTTGAATGTAAAACACAAATGGAAACAGCATCTGAAATGGGAATTTCCCAGGCCCAGGTTAGCAGACTTGAAAAATGTGCACTAAAGCAGATGCGAAAATATCTATAAAAAAGCACCACTTATATTTTACTGAATATAATAATATAACTATCGCACGCCAATCGGCAAGTCTGGAGTTTATATGCGTGTCTGTGATTTAAGAAACAAACAGGTCATAAACTGCTGTGACTGTAAAATTTTAGGTTATGTAGCTGATGTAGATTTTGACCAATGCACAGGTTGCATTAACTCGGTTATTGTACCCGGTCCAAGCAAAATGTGCGGACTTTTCGGCCGGGATATAGAATATATAATCCCGTTCAAGTGTATTCGCGGCATAGGGCCGGATGCCATAATCGTTGATGTTAACTTAACAAATGTCACTCAAAAATGTATATAATAATTATTGCCATTACTTACTTGAAAATCCACTTCTTATGCTATAAAATGACATTATATAAATACGATTTTTGATATAATATAAACGCTGTTTTTTCAGCAGACAGAGGTGTGTTATGAGTGATAAATACGTTGCATATGTCGGCAGCTATACCCATGAAAAGAGCAAAGGGATCCATATTTATGATATGGATGTTGAAGCAGGACGGATAAAAGAACGAAAGGAAGTAAAGATAGACAATGCTTCATACGTTACAATATCTCATAATGGAAAATATCTTTATTCTATATGCGATCAGGGCGTTGCCGCCTATAATATTTTAAAAGATGGCGATCTTGAGCTTATTAATGTATTATCCATCAATGGAATGCGTGGATGCCATATTGCACTTACAAAAAATGATGATTTCTTAATAGTATCGGGGTACCATGATGGAAAAATCACAATTATTTCTCTTGTAAACGGAAGCCTCGACCACATTACAGACGAAGTATTTCACAAGGGAATAGGAAGCATTGCCGACAGAAATTTCAGACCTCACGTAAGCTGGTCTGTTTTTACTCCTGACGAAGAACTTCTTTGTGTCTGTGACTTGGGAATTGACCAGATTAAGCTTTATGAGTTCAACCACAGAACAGGCAAAATAAAGCTATATGACATTATACGCTCACAGCTCGAATCTGCCCCAAGACAGATGATTTTCAGCGAGGATGGTCGTTTCGCTTACGTTATATGTGAACTTAAGAATTATATCAATGTATATTCTTACGATAAGGATAACGGAAAAAACCGCTTTGAGCTTATTCAGAATATTTTCACCGTAAGAAAAAATCATAAAAGCAACAGTGCCGCTGCCAGTCTTATCCTTTCAAATTCAGGCAACAATCTTTTATGCTCAAACGCCGGTGACAATACAGTAACCATATATGACGTAAATAAAGAAACAGGTACATTAAGCAGTAAATCTTCGCTTCCTATAAGCGGCGATTACCCTAAGTACATAAACATTTTTCCTGATGACAAGCATATTATGTCAATGAACAATGACGGAAATTCGATCACCATATTTACCGTTCACTTTGACAAAGGTCTTATCGTGATGAACGGACCTGAATTAAAAATTTCAAAACCAAACAATATGGTAATTAAAAAGCTTTCTTAACGAAAAACGGAATTTTGGTAAACAGGGCTTGGCCCTAACAATAAACCGGCGGCTTAATCAGGTACATAACCAATGATTAAGCCGCCGGATATTTTATTTTATTCAACCATTATATTTCTCTGACTGAACTCTTATAAGCTCTGAATCCTCAAAATAATTAATTTTCATTGCAGATTTAACTTCCTCAAGTGTCTGTTGTGCCACCTCATAAGCCGCTTTAGTACCTTTCTGCAAAATATTATAAACCTCAGGAATATCCTTTTCATATTCATGACGTCTGGCTCTTATAGGCTCAAGCTGCTTTTGAAGCACATTGTTTAAGAATTTCTTAACCTTTACATCTCCAAGTCCGCCTCTCTTATAATGATCTTTTAATTCATCCATATTATTATAATCAGAAAGGAATAATGAAAAATCTTCAGGCTCAATAAACGCATCAAGATATGTAAACACACAGTTACCCTCAATTTTGCCTGGATCCTCCACTCTTATATGCTCAGGGTCAGTATACATGCTCATTACCTTTTTCTTTACATCCTCAGGTGTATCCGAAAGATAAATGCAGTTTCCTAATGACTTGCTCATCTTAGCTTTGCCATCAGTACCAGGAAGTCTTAAACATGCCTTATTATCAGGCAGAAGTATCTGAGGTTCAATAAGAGTCTCTGCGTATGTGGAATTAAACTTACGCACTATCTCCCTTGTCTGCTCTATCATCGGCTCCTGATCCTCACCAACCGGAACTGTCGTAGCCTTAAATGCAGTTATATCGGCTGCCTGGCTTATAGGATAAGTAAAAAATCCAACCGGTATACTTGTCTCAAAATTACGCATCTGTATCTCTGACTTTACTGTCGGATTTCTCTGCAGTCTTGATACCGTAACAAGATTCATATAATAAAATGTTAATTCCGTAAGCTGAGGTACCTGAGACTGTATAAATATATTTGACTTTTCAGGGTCAATTCCGCATGATAAATAATCTAACGCAACCTCTATAATATTCTGACGTACCTTTTCAGGGTTATCGGCATTGTCTGTCAATGCCTGTGCATCCGCTATCATAATAAATATCTTTTCAAATTCACCTGAATTTTGTAATTCAACTCTTCTTTTAAGTGAACCTACATAATGACCAAGATGAAGCTTACCTGTTGGCCTGTCCCCTGTTAGAATAATCTTTGACATTACAAGTCCTCCTACTAAAACTTTTATAACTTAACACACTGCAAAGTTTACATTATTTTAACACAATTATTTAAAAATAACAATTGAGAATTATTTCAATTAATAGTAGAATATGTAAAGAATATTTTTAAGGAGGACCCGAATGAAACATTTACTAAATCCACTCGACTTTAGTGTAAAAGAGCTTGAGCAGTTACTGGATCTCGCAAGAGACATTTCACAAAACCAAAAGAAATACAGCCATGTATGTGACGGCAAAAAGCTTGCGACACTATTTTATGAGCCAAGTACAAGAACAAGACTAAGCTTTGAAGCAGCTATGTTAAATCTTGGCGGTTCTGTTTTAGGTTTTTCTTCTGCTGATTCAAGTTCTGCAGCAAAAGGTGAAAGCGTTTCTGATACAATACGCGTAATATCATGCTATGCTGATATATGTGCTATGCGCCACCCTAAAGAAGGAGCACCTATGGTTGCTGCCGAAAAATCGGGAATACCGGTCATTAACGCAGGTGATGGCGGTCATCAGCATCCTACACAGACTCTCACCGATCTTATGACTATCCGTGAACTAAAAGGTTCTCTTAACAATTTCACTATTGGCTTGTGCGGTGACTTAAAATTCGGACGTACAGTCCATTCACTCATCAATTCCCTTATCCGTTATGATAACATCAAATTCATTCTTATTTCTCCAAAAGAACTGCGCGTTCCGGACTATATAAGAGAAGATGTTTTAAAAGGCAACAATGTGGAATTTGAGGAAGTAGAAAAGCTCGAAGATGTAATGCCGCAGCTCGATATTCTTTATATGACAAGAGTCCAAAAGGAAAGATTTTTCAGTGAAGACGAATATTTAAGAATGAAAGATTTTTATATTCTAAATAAGGAAAAAATGGGGCTTGCCAAGAAAGATATGTATATATTGCACCCGCTGCCTCGTGTAAATGAAATATCTGTAGAGGTGGATGATGATCCACGCGCAGCATACTTTAAGCAGGCACAGTATGGCGTATATGTGCGTATGGCACTTATTATGACCCTGCTCGGCCTTGATAAAGAAGTTGACCTTGATAAATAAATTTACGGAACAAAATATATTTAAGAAATGAGGTATAATAATGTTAAATGTCGGACAATTAAATAACGGTTTTGTTCTTGACCATATTGAAGCCGGAAAATCAATGATGATTTATAAGCATCTCGGTTTAGATAAGCTTGACTGCTGTGTTGCAATAATAAAAAATGCAAAAAGCAACAAAATGGGAAAAAAGGACATCATTAAAATAGAGGGCGGATTGGACCTGGTTGACCTTGATGTATTAGGTTTTATCGACCACAATATCACCGTCAACATAATAAAGGACGGAGTGATAATTGAGAAAAAGGATTTATCTCTTCCAAAACAGATAACGAATGTTATCCGATGCAAAAACCCAAGATGTATTACTTCTATTGAACAGGAGCTTGACCACATCTTCCTCCTCACAGATGAAGATAAGCAGGTGTATCGCTGCAAATACTGCGAAGAAAAATATACACGCTAAAAAAGTGTCGTTTTCCTATACAGTAAAAATAAGCTGGGGAATTGAATTTATTTTCAATTCCTCAGCTTATTTTATTTTTTGTTTAATTAGATTACAGTGTCAAAAAATTTTGAGCAGCACTGTAAGCCGGGTTATGTCTGCGCATACGCGCATGATGATCATCTATCTAATTCTGCTGTCACCAGCAGACTCAAGCGACCTACCTAAAAGCACGACGGGCAGCCGTATAGCTTTTTGTTTGGTCTTGCTTCGGATGGGGTTTACAGAGCCATGTCTGTTACCAGCCATGCGGTAGTCTCTTACACTGCCTTTCCACCCTTACCGGACAAATCCGGCGGTTTATTTCTGTTGCACTATCCTTGGAGTCACCTCCACCAGACGTTATCTGGCACCCTGCCCTATGAAGCCCGGACTTTCCTCACCTGCGGCCTTTCGGCACTTGCAGCCGCGATCATCTGTGCTACTCAAAATACATACAAATTAATGTATAAACATCGCATCTCCGAAACTGAAAAATCTATACTTTTCTTCTACTGCTTTCTCATATGCGTTAAGTACATTTTCCCTGCCTGCAAGAGCTGACACAAGCATTACCAACGTTGATTCAGGCAGATGAAAATTAGTTATAAGGCAATCTATAGCTTTAAACTTATAACCAGGATAAATAAAAATCTGCGTCCATCCGCTGCAGGCTTTTATTGTACCATCATCAGCAGCAACCGATTCAAGTGTTCTTGTACTCGTTGTTCCGACTGCTATAATTCTTCCGCCATTTTTCTTTGCCCTGTTTATCTTTTCTGCAGCTTCCTCATCAACCATATAAAATTCTGAATGCATATGATGTTCTAATATATTTTCAACCTTAACGGGTCTGAAGGTACCAAGTCCCACATGCAGAGTAACTCTCGCTATATCTACACCTTTTTCCTGTATAGCACGAAGCAGCTCCGGCGTAAAATGAAGTCCGGCTGTCGGTGCAGCCGCAGAACCCTCATGCGTAGCATAAACTGTCTGATAACGGTTCTTATCCTCAAGCTTATGCGTTATATACGGCGGCAGAGGCATCTGACCAAGCTCGTCAAGAACCTCCTCAAATATACCGTCATAAGAAAAACGTACTATTCTGTTTCCCTCATCAACTATATCTATAACCTCGCCGATAAGCTTACCGCCGCCAAAGCTTATTTTTGCCCCTACTCTGGCCTTTTTGCCCGGTTTTACAAGAACCTCCCATGTATCGGCACAATCGCTCTTTCTTGTAAGAAGAAGCACCTCTACTGCTGCCCCTGTATCAACCTTTTCGCCTATAAGACGGGCTGGAATAACTTTAGTATCATTTATAACAAGACAATCGCCCGGATTTAAGTAATCGATTATATCCTTAAACACCTTATGCTCTATCTGTCCGCTTATTTTATCAAGAACCATAAGCCTTGAACTTGAGCGGTCAGACAACGGATCCTGCGCTATAAGCTCCTGCGGCAAATCATAATAAAAATCATGTAAATCCATTATATAAAAAACCTTTCACATTAAGCTCTAAGTTCAATTCCCAGTAAAGACAAGTCCTCTAATACTTTTTCCATAACAGGCTGTATATCCTTATCTTCAAGTGTTCTGTCTTTTGCTCTGAAAGATATTGTATAAGCAACCGACTTAAAGCCCTTCTTAATCTGTTCACCCTCATAAATATCAAACAGGCTGTAATTTTCAAGAATTGCACCGCCGCGCTTTTCAATAATCTTTTCAACACTGCCTACAAGCATATCCTTTGGCATAACCATACTTATATCTCTTGTAACGGCAGGGAACTTTGCAATCCCTTTATATTTTCTGTCAAATGAAGCCATCTGTGTGATAACAGGCAAATCAAGCACTGCAACAACAGGTCTGTCACCAATTCCGTACGTATCGGCAACATCAGGATGAACCTCGCCCATATAACCGATTACGGTTCCATCATAAACAATCTCTGCCTGTCTTCCCGGATGCAGGAATTCTTTACCACCTTCAGGATTATATTCAGGTCTTACATTCATTCCTATCTTTTCAAGAAATTCTTCTACAACACCTTTCATTGTAAAGAAATCTCCTTCTCCGAAGCTTCCAAGTGTAAACTGCACTCTCTCATCAGGAAGCGATTCTTCTGAATTATCTGAAGGAATATAAACTGTCGCAAGCTCATAAAGCTTAACATCCTTATTTCTTCTGTTATAATTTGTTGACAATGAAGTAAGCATACCATTAAGAGGAAGCGTTCTCATTACAGAGAAATCTTCTCCGAGCGGATTTGATATGACTACAGTCTTTCTAAGCTTTGAATCTTCAGCTATTTTTAATTTATCAAATACCTTAGGGCTTTCAAAAGAATATGTCATAGCCTGTGAAAATCCGCTAAACTGTGCTACTTCTGAAGCCACCTGCTCAATTCTTTGCTTGAAAGAAATCTTGCCCATCGTAGTTGCACCGTGCGGAAGTGTTGTAGGAATATTGTCATAGCCGAAAAATCTTGCAACCTCCTCAGCGATATCAGCACATCTGTGCAAATCCTGTCTGAATGTAGGTATAATGAGCTCGTTTGCTTCTTTATCATAATCAATTTCAAGTTTTTTGAAATATGTCATCATCTCTTCTGATGATACATTGGTACCAAGCAAAGCATTAATCTTTTCAGGCTCAAATTTGATTCTTTCTTTTTCTTTCTTTACAGGGTATACATCTACTGCGCCTCCGACAATCTCACCAGCACCAAGTTCTTCAATAAGCTGACATGCTCTGTTGATTGCTGCCATTGCATTTTCAGGGTCAAGGCCTTTCTCAAACTTACCTGACGCATCTGTTCTTAAGCCGAGTCTCTTAGTCGACTTTCTTATATTTGTACCGTCAAATGTGGCTGCCTCAAAAAGCATTGTTGTTACATCATCAGTGATTTTTGAATTTTCACCGCCCATTATACCGGCGATACCGATAGCCTTCTCGTCATCACATATCATAAGCATTGATGAATCAAGCTTTCTTTCCTGTCCGTCAAGTGTAACAAATGTCTCATTATCTTCGGCTTTCCGGACAATTATCTTATTTCCTGCAATCTTATCCATATCATAAGCATGCATTGGCTGACCGTACTCTTCCATTACATAATTTGTAATATCGACTATGTTATTAATTGGTCGTATGCCTGCTGATGCAAGTCTTACCTGCATCCATCTCGGTGACGGAGCTATTTTTATATTCTTGACAACTCTTGCAACATATCTTGTACAAAGGTCAGATGCCTTTACATCTACGCTTACATAATCATTTACGTCCTCGGTGTTTCCTGTCATGGCAACCACAGGGGCATTAAAAGGCTTATTAAATGTAGCCGCCGCCTCTCTTGCTATACCGATAACGCTGTAGCAGTCAACACGGTTATTTGTTATCTCATACTCATATACAACATCATCAAGACCTAAGTACTTCACCGCATCTTCTCCGACAACTGCATCATCAGGAAGTATATAAATACCATTCTCAGCCGCATCCGGATAAAACTCTCTTGATGAGCCGAGCTCCTCAATGCCGCACATCATTCCGCAGCTCTCAACTCCTCTTAATTTACCCTTTTTAATCTTAATTCCGTTCTCCGGCAAAGCTCCTCCGTCATGTCCGGCTGCAACGCATCCTCCGTCAAGAACTACAGGAACTTTCTGACCTGAAGTTCCAACAACTATATTTGGAGCACCTGTGACAATCTGCACTGTCTCACTGCCGACATTTACCTGACATACAACAAGCTTATCAGCATCAGGATGCTTTTCAACTGATAAAATCTCACCAATTACAATCTTATCAAGATTTTTATTATATCTTACATAACTCTCAACCTTTGTTCCTGAAAGTGTCATGGCATCAGCAAACTGCTGGTCTGCAACATCATCCATTCCCGGAACCATAGATTTAATCCAATTTAATGATGTATTCATTTCCTAATCTCCATTCCATAATTATAAATATTAAAACTGCTTTAAGAAACGTGTATCATTTTCATACATAAGTCTCATATCATCAATTTCATACTTTAACAGTGCAATTCTTTCAAGTCCTATACCAAATGCAAAGCCTGTGTATTTATCCTGATCTATTCCGCTCATTTCAAACACGTGCGGATGTATCATACCGCAGCCGAGTATCTCAATCCAGCCCTCACCTTTACACATGCGGCAGCCTTTTCCTCCGCACTTAAAGCACGAAACGTCCATCTCTGCGCTCGGCTCTGTAAATGGGAAATGATGCGGTCTGAATTTAACCTTTGTCTCAGGTCCAAAAAGCTCTTTTGCAAACTCTGCCAAAGTACCCTTTAAATCTGCAAATGTGATACCCTCATCTATAACCATCCCCTCTACCTGATGAAAGCAAGGAGAGTGTGTAGCATCAACTTCATCGGCTCTGAAAACTCTTCCCGGTGATATCATTCTTATAGGAAGCTTTCCTTTCTCCATTTCACGAACCTGTACTGAAGATGTCTGTGTACGAAGAACAACCTTGTCATCTATGTAAAATGTATCCTGCTCATCCTTAGCCGGATGATTTGCCGGAATATTAAGTGCCTCAAAATTATAATAATCATATTCAACTTCCGGGCCCTCAACTACTTCATATCCCATACCCATAAATATCTTCTTAACTTCTTCAAGTGCGAGTGTATTAGGATGACTGTGACCTGCATTTGCTTTTTTTGCAGGGAGTGTTACATCGATAACCTCGCTTTTCATCTGAAGCTCACGAAGCTTAGAGGATAAATCTTTCTTTGCTTTCTCAAGAACTTCCTCTATAGCCTGTCTTGTCTCATTTACAATCTGACCTACAATCGGTCTGTCCTCAGGTGCCACATCTTTCATGCCTTTAAGTACTTCTGTCAACTCACCTTTTTTTCCTAAAAAAGATACTCTGATATCATTCAATTTATCAAGAGAATCAGTAGCATTAATCTGTGACAATGCTCTTTCTTTAATTTCCTGAAGTCTTTCTTTCATAATTTTCTTTCCTCCAAAAATAAAAACCTAAATTTAATTTTAACACATGAGCCATAATTGGCAAGCTTTTTATATTAAATCAAAGTTTTTTTCTCGTAATCATCCAATATTTTTATCGTTGTCTCTGTAAATTGAGGATGTTTTAATGTAACCTTTTTAATATTAAATTTTGCCTCTTTTATTCTTCCCTCGTTATACTCCAATACCGAACGCAGCTTCTGTCTCTGCATTGAAAGCTCATGACGCACCTCAACCATTTCCATATGATTGTAAAGTGCTTTAATATGTCCTATCCAGAAATTCGTCTCACACATACCGGCATTTTTAAGCAGACTTATAAGATTTTCATGCGCCTCGTTTAATCTTCCGGTCATCTGCAAAATACTTTTTTGTTCCTCTTTCATCTGCATATACATTTCATATTTTCTTCCAAGCTCATCAGCATTTTTTACATGATGCTTCTGATATTCATATTCAAGCACATTCAAAGCATTTATATACTTTATCTTCACCTTATTAAGAAGATTAACAGCCTTATTTAACTTAACCTCCGTCACAAGCACCTGTCTCTGAGTCGATTTAAGCAGTGCAAACATGCCGAGTGCCAAAACTGCACCGAGTATCGTCACCACAAAAAAAAGTGCTATATTTTCATCATCACCCATAGATATAATTGCTATTGTAAATATTGAAAATACAATCATAAGACATATAAACGTTGTCATTGCAATCTGTTTTATTGTCGTCTGACGTTTTCTTAAAGTCTTTGCTTCAAGGCGCAATGCCATACGTTCACCCTCAAGCATCCTTAAATCTCTCTTATAATCTTCAAAACTGTTTTCCTGCTGTTTTACCATGTGATAAATTTGTGGGATTTCATCTTCATACATTTCCATTCTGTGATATGCGCTGTTTGACAGCTTGCTCTCAGTCGCTTTATATATATGCCTGTCAACAGTCAGATTATCCACTTCCTCAGCCATAAGCGCGATACCGTTTTTAATATTTTCAGGTGCATTTTCAAGCTGTTCTATATCCTTAAAATAATCTGATATTCTTGAATATTCATCCATTGCAGAGTCAGTATTCTTAGCAGCATCCTTAATTATCTCACACTGTCCCGTAACATAATTAGTCAGCTCCTTTTCATCAAAAACATATATATTTATCTTTTCAAGAGCCTGCTGATTCAACGCCGCTTCCTGAATTTTTGTGTCTATACTGTCATCGTAAGACAATTCCAGGTTATCGCTCTCCTCAGGAAATTCAAGATCCTCAATCTCCTCATCGGACAAATACATGTCCTGCTCATATTCAGTACTGTCACGCTTTAAAAATTTTAATATCCCCATCTTATCCTCACTTTATATTTCAAATCCCGAGATAATCAGGATGTATACTTAATATATTGTTCTTTCCAAGTCTGAAGCATTTCAGATATCTTAAAATGATATTCTGCAATATTTCCGTCATTCTTCATTTTTTCGATTTCATCAATTTTTCTGTAATCATCGCTGTATCGTGCATTGTCAATAAGTGTCTCAATCTCACATTTTACAACATATTCATCCTCAGTTGCATCTTCATTTTCTATATAATCATCACCTAATGAAAGCCTTTTTGCCGCAATTGCGCATCTTTTTGACTCTTCGTGCTGTCCTAATCTGTATGCCTCTTCAAAGAAAGGATACGCCTGACTGTAAAGAAACATCGAAGCATAAGCAACGCCCGCATTATGATAAACCTTTGCATAAAAAATTCCCGAAAGCGAAGGGTCCCTTTTTTCTTTCGTAATCATAAGATAATTTTTTATTGCACTATAATAACACTTATTTTCAAGAAATCTGTCTGCCCGAAGCTTAAGTCTCTCAAATACATTTTTAGTGCCAAGCGTATTTAAAATTCCCTTTGTCGCCTCAATTTCACTTATACTGTAATAATCTACATATTTTAATATAGCTACGACCATTTCTGCAAGCCCCGCATGCCTTTCCATCATCTGTGAAAGCATATCTGCCAAAGGTTTTTCTTTCGTTTCAAACTCTATAAATTCAAGCAGTCTGTCATTTATAAATTCAGTACCGATAATATATATATTGTTGTAAATATAGTAGCAAAGCTCCTCCAAAGAATATATCTTTACACCCGTATCGCTAAGATATAACGGAGTATCTGCTTCCTTGCTTCTGCATAAAATCATTCCGCTCATAATTTTTCCGTTCCTTTTAACCTTAAGTTAAATATCTATCTCTTTTACTATAACCGCACCGGAGCTTTTCACAAACTGTCCAAAGCCTTTATCGGTAACAGTCACCACACATCTGCTGTCTGATACAAAAGCAATTTCCATGCTTATTCTCGTCATCTTTCCCTTGCGATACGGAATTTCGCTTATGTCAATTTCCTCGGTATATTCCGCACTGTCGTTACATGGCTTCATTATAAGAGTAATTTTATTTATATCGTCAAGAATAAAATCCATCTTCCTGTATGCCATATACCAGTTGACTCCCGGCTTTATAATTCTTAAACGCTTAACTATTCCCCTATCCGTTATCTGGACTTCAATACCTGTCGTAACACGGTTTTTACAAGCTAAAAGCAGATTGTTTAAAGATTCTTTGTCACTATCTTTAAGACAATAATAAACTGCACCTTTAACAAATAAATTCTGTCCTGCAAAGACTTTACGCCTCATACATAAAAACTTTGTAAGCCTGTCAGGATAACTTTCACAATTAAATCCCTCACCTGTCAGATATAACGAAGACACACTGTATTTCGAAAAAATATCACTGAGCCATTCAATAATGCAGTCCGAAGCTTCATCAAGAGAAATTGACCCTGTAAATGCCGCGCTGACACTTTCATTTGAAATGTCGTAGGTATTTTCCATTACAATGTCCTTATTTAATGATGCAGCTTTTGTCTTATTTAAAAGAATAGCGTCTATACCGTTTTCACCATAATCAAGAAGCAACACCGACGCGCTGTACAGTTCCTTTTTCTGACTGTATGCGTAAAGAGCAAAGCTCTCATCATGACTTATTACAGACCACTTATCATCATCAATGCCTAACCTTTTCATTATCATACTTATAGCACACAAGTTGTCCATGTAAAAATCTTTAAGCGTAAAACATATTTTCTCAATATATGAAATCCCTGAAATCTTTTTAATATATTCAATTATCTTTGATACATGTCCCACTGCATTGTCAGATTCCCTGACACTTCCCTCTTTAAACAAATCAGGCAGCTTCTTAAATTCATATGGATTATCTGCAACAGGTCTGTTATCAGCAAATATAACGCTTTTTACTTTCTTCTCATCATAATCAAAATAAGAAGCCATGCAATATTTATTACTGATATCTATACCTGCCAAAAGTCCTTTTCCAGATTGCATATCTCCCTCCCAAATACAGCTGTTGTTTCAACTGTTAAAATGGTTTAAATATTTCCTGTGCCACATAGTCCTGAACGCAGTAACCCTGCATAAGCTTTTTCATTGTAGCCATATCATGAAGCTGCATACTTGCAAGTATATCATTAATAAACTCGAATCTGCCCTGTGTATGCTCAGGATTTATATCATTATTTGTTATGCTGTATATATCGGACTGCTTTATCTCACCGTTAATTTCTTCAGTAAAATAATACTTTACGGTATCTGCATAAAACAATGTAAAACACTTTACAAACACGCCGAAACGTCCTGTCATCGTCTCCTCATGCCAATTTTCGCCATCATCGTCTGTTATATAATAAAGCTTTACTTTTGACTTAGGATTACCGCAGTACTCGACAACCGTTTTATTAATCGCATTATAAGGACGTGAAATCACGGAAGCAAATTTTTTATAAAACTCAAAAAATATATTTTCACTGCACATATAATCAAGCATCTGCTCTGCAAGCTTTAGCTGTTTATCTGCTAACTCAGATGTTTTTGACGAATATTTCTTAAGAAGCGCAAGATAACATATTTCCGGCATTTCATGACAATCCTGTATCTGCTCCTCAATAACCTTAAACACTATATCATTAACCTTTTTATGCTTTGAAAAATACAAAAATGAATGATATGAAACATAGGCATCTATAACAAAACGTCTTCCGCCATTCGCACAGTAATATCCAAATACTTCGGTCTGTCTGCCGTTATTCTGTCCCGTAAACAGCATCTGCGCAATAAATCTTTCAGCTATATTTATATTGTCAACATTAAAATTCTGACAGGCTTTCCATACATCATACATTTGTGACGTTGTACCGTTAAAATGCATTGCAAGATACTCAAGCACAATCTCATCATATATCTTATTTACAAATATGCAATAACACACCTCTGTCAAAACATGGTCAAACCCATAATCATAAATCTGTACGATACGTCTTGCCATACGCATAAGCTTCATCGGCTCCACTCCGCTAAAGCCATATACCTTTATCAAATCAAACGCATCCTCGTACATACCGTTAAAGATACATACCTGTATAAGCTTTATTGCATCGTCCTCAATGAGCCTGTCTTTATAAAGAGACTTAAAATGCACATTAAAATCATCACCTGCATAAAACTTATCATAATACTCTATGAGCCATGAATTAAGCTTTAATTTAACGCTCTCCTCCACAATATCTTTCTTTATAAGGCATCGTGCGATATCAGCACAGCGCTCTGTTTCAAGATTAAGCTTTTTTTGTGCTTCAAAACAATACAGCATCGCATAAGTATTGTCCTGCTGCGCATTTATAAGCGCATTAACCAAAGGCATTTCATCAAATACCTTTTCAATCTCATAATTTATACTGTCCTTAAGATAATTCCCATCCTCGTCCTCAAACACCATAGCACAGTTTTCCGTATACATTCTTACATACGTGCAGCCTCCGCTCACTGCATACTTTTCAGTAGTCTGAAGCTCCTTGTGTTTAATAATTACATTTTTTATATCTGAACCAAAACAACTTACCTTATATGTAAATAAAAGTCCCAGCATAAAATCCTTCGTTATTTCATCAATAAAGCTGCTTTTCCAGAAATATCTGTAAAGTACTAAAATATTATCATCTATATTGCCTTTTTTTAGCTGTTCATAACAGAATTTTTCCATCTGGGAATCATACAAAGCCATTATCTCTTCGTTTGTATTCTCATTGGTTAAAATATTCGCGTATAAATACGCTTTATCCTCAAAATCCAAATCACTCTCATATGAAAAATACATAAGCACCTTTTTAGGAAGTCTTTTATAATCTGACTTATCCATACTTTTTATGTAATATTCATAAAGTCTCGTAATTCTTAAGCCGCGAAGCAGTCCCTTTTCATAATAATAATAGCTGCCCTCACCGGACACATTGTTTCGTATAAGCGCAGAAACAAGCACCCCAAGGATTTTATCACTATCCGTCATACTCTCAAGCTCTTTTAATACATTTATCATGCATGGTGCGGCATATTTTTCGTTTGCTATAAGGTCCGCCGCCTGAATTGCCAGACGCTCTGAAATCAGATTGTATTTGCAGCCGAAATTTAATACCTGAATTTCAAATCTGTTAAGTACTCTTAACAGAGCAGGCTGTGAATTAAGTATAAATATTGCCTCAATATACATAATAGGGCTGAAACACCCTCCATGAAATACATCCTTAATTCTTAATAATTTAATACTCTGATTGTGCCCGAATGAACTGTCTATATAAAAAAGCAGCCATAAAATCCTGAAATTCTGATATCCGTTCTCATAATAATGCTTAATTATCTCAAAAACCTTTGATACATATGACTTATCTTTTATGGCGAGCGAATTTACATAAAGATAATAACAATATAATTCAACATTTCTTTCAGAATCATCAAGCATGTCTTTATCTATGAGATTCTTTACATTGTCAAGAAGCCACATCGCCTCTTCCTGCCTGTTGCTTAACAAAAAAAGCTGTGCATGTGCAAGCTTAAAAAACACATCGCCATCATCGATACCTCTTATCCTGTCGATTATGCTGACAGATTTAGATACCCAGCCGACTGTATCATTCTTCTTCATTCTGTATCTAAGATATTCTTTAGTCAGTGCAGCAGCAGCAGCCTTTCTCTCCTTTACAATCAGCTTTTCAGATACATCAGTTTTTGATTTAAGAGACACCTCGACAGGTATCTCAAGATGCTGGTTATATGTATTAAAATATATTTTCCCTAAATTTCTTCCGCTGTGCATAAGACTATAATCAAGCAAAAACTGAAGCTCATAATTATTGCCCGTAAACTGTTCTTTGGTTATTCTTTTATTTTGAAGTATTATAAATTGCGAATCTGTGCTTACATCTATGCTAACGTAGCCCCAACCGCTTTTTGTGATACCCACAATATCCGTAACGCTCTCCTGCAAATCAGTATACGAAACTTCCTCTTTCTCAAGCCTTATTGTTACAGCACACTTTTTCTTTGCCGCTATAAGAAATTCCTCTATTGACCAGTATACATTTTTACCTCTGCTAATCAAAGAATAAAGATTTTTTAATGAAATATTTTCGTTCAATAATATATTTTTAAAATTTTCCGACTTAAATAGTGTCTCTGCTTCCTCCGGTGCTGTCTGAACAAG
Organism: uncultured Eubacterium sp.; assembly: GCA_900552795.1. GTDB lineage: Bacteria > Bacillota > Clostridia > Lachnospirales > Lachnospiraceae > Lachnospira. Next base: position 74,994 of record USBB01000005.1, on the reverse strand, counting down.
GTTTGCAAAATTAAAAAGATTTGCCGCTTCACCTCCGTCTGTCTTTAACGTCTCCGCGATTATCTTAATATCTGCTAAAACACTCGCCTCTCCGGCGCTGCTGATTATTTCAAATGTGCATGATATACTGTCTCCGGGCACAAGTCCGCATGTGTTGATATCAAATGAAACAGTATTTTCTTTACCTTTAAATGTATTATTTTTGAAAATAATGCGCTCATCTGACGACCATACGACTCCCTTAATTATGTCGTCCGCCTTTATTGTAAATGCACCTGTGCCTGCCTCACCTGCTTTTATCCTAAGCTTCAGCTTTTCCTCGTCAAGCTTTAGCTTTGGCTGTTCATATATGAAATTTCCTGCTGCTAAACGCTTGAGATGTTCCTTCATTTAAGTTTCTGCCTCCAACTTAATTTTATCCATATGCTCAGTAATAACTTTCTCATAGCCATTCTGTGTTGGATTATAAAATCTCATCCCTGCCAGTTCATCAGGCAGATACTGCTGCTTAACATAATTATTTTTGTAATCATGAGCATACTTATAACCTATTCCGCGACCGAGCTTTTGTGCCCCTTTATAATGTGCATCCTGCAAATGTGCAGGAACTCCGCTGATTTTCTGTTCATTTACAACTTTCATGGCTTCGTCTATCGCCATAATCGCACCGTTGCTCTTTGGAGCGCACGCGACATAAATTGCCGCCTGCGCAAGAGGAATACGTGCTTCCGGCATACCAAGCCTCTCAACAGCCTGTGCCGCAGCAACTGCTACTACGAGTGCCTGAGGGTCAGCATTGCCTACATCCTCGCTTGCACATATCATAATTCTTCTTGCTATAAATTTTATATCTTCGCCTGCGTACAACATTCTCGCAAGATAATAAACTGCCGCGTCAGGGTCAGACCCTCTCATACTCTTTATAAAAGCCGATATCGTATCGTAATGATTATCTCCGCCTTTATCATATTTTACTACACGCTTCTGAATACACTGTTCAGCTGTCTGAAGCGTTATATGAATTTTACCATCCTCTGCCGGCTTAGTGGTAAGCACGCCAAGCTCAACAGCATTCAAAGCATTTCTTGCATCACCATTTGACAAATCAGCAAGAAACTCAAGTGCATCCTCATCTATATCGGCATTAAGGCTGCCCATTCCCTTTTCCTTATCATAAACTGCTCTTTTTATTATTGTCTTTATGTCATCTTTTGTAAGAGATTTTAACTCAAACACTATTGAGCGTGAAATAAGAGCCCCATTTACTTCAAAATATGGATTTTCCGTAGTTGCGCCTATAAGAATAATCGTTCCGTCCTCCACAAACGGTAAAAGGTAATCCTGCTGTCCCTTATTAAAACGATGAATCTCATCAACAAAAAGAATGGTTTTCTTTCCGTACATTCCGAGATTATTCTTTGCCTGCGAAACGACATCCTCCATATCTTTTTTTCCTGCAACAGTCGCGTTAATCTGCTTAAAATCTGCACTTGTGGTGTTTGCAATAACCTTGGCAAGCGTAGTCTTTCCTGTTCCCGGAGGACCGTAAAATATTATTGAACTGAGCTTATCAGCCATAATTGCCCTGTAAAGCAGCTTATCCTTACCAATAATATGCTGCTGCCCAACAACCTCGTCAAGCGTAGCCGGACGAATTCTCGCCGCAAGCGGTGATTCACTTTTCATTGTATTTTGACGAACATAATCAAATAAATCCATATCGTAACCTCTGACTTACAAATCTGCAAGGGCAGTATTTGCCTAATATAATAAATATATCATATTTTAAGTCAAATTACACTATTAAAGAGCATTTTTTTAAGCGTTTTAAGCAAAGAATCTGTATATGTCTGCTTAGCATTGTCCTCGTCAGCAATTATGTTAACGCTTCCGATTTCCTCTTCTTTATATTTATAGACTATCTTTCCCACAACATCGCCCTTTTTAATCGGTGCATCTATATTTTCATTTATACTTACAAAGCTCGTTATATCTTCACTTTTTACTTTATCCATAAATAAATATGAAAACTGCTTTTCATAAACACAACCGATACTTTCATTTTTTCCGCCCTTTACCTGTACTCTTTCAAGCTGCGGCATGTTTTCATCAACATAAATATCACATACACTGTATCCGTAATTAAGCAGTGAAATTGCCTCCGAAAATCTCTGCTTACTCGTTGGTGCAGCCATAATAACCGCTATTAAATCTATTCCGTCCTTGCTCGCACTGGCGCAAAGACAGCTTTTTGCAAGTCCCGTCGAGCCTGTTTTTAAGCCTGTCGCCCACTGGTACTGTTTAATAAGCTTATTTGTGTTAGATAAAACAAACTCGCTCTCTCCGCGCCTTGTGCTATGAGTTATGGTATCCATCCATATTGTGGAATAATCATGGATTTTAGGGTACTTTGTTATAAGCTCCCTGCCCATCAAAGCCACATCCTTTGCACTTGACATATGTCCGTCCGTGTCAAGTCCGCAGCAGTTTACAAAATGTGTGCTGCTCATGCCAAGTCCTGCCGCTCTTTCATTCATCGCATCAACAAACGCACTCTCTGTTCCTGAAATATGCTCAGCCATTGCCACGCTGGCATCATTTCCGCTCGCAACAGCAATACATTTTATCATCGTATCAACTGTCTGCTTTTCTCCCTCCTCCAAAAATACCTGACTTCCACCCATTGAAGCCGCATAATCTGATACAGTCACCTCATCCTCAAGCTTAATTTTACCCTCCTCCAAGGCGTCAAAAATAAGCAGGAGTGTCATTATCTTAGTTATACTTGCAGGTCTTAACGCTTCGTCCGGATTTTTCTCGTAAATTACTCTCCCTGTAGTAGCTTCCATAAGAATCGCCGACTCAGATTCAAGCGACAGCTTATCATCTTTTTCATCCTGCTTTTGTTCCTGCCCGGCTTTTGTTTCAGTCTTTGTTTCTTCCTGCTCAGTCTTTGTTTCTTCCGCATAGACCAAAACCGGCGCATTTACCGCAGTCTGACAGATTAATATCACTATCAGAAGCAGTACTGACGCCGGTTTCTTTAGTCTTAACAACAATTTTGTTACGCTGCACATATCTCTACCCATATGCTTATATTTATTAAATTGTATTCCGCGTACATTCCATATATTACCGCAATATTAACACAAATCACTCAATCCAAAAAGAATCTGCCTCACCTGAAGATATCAGATTTTTTCCGTTCTTTGTGCAGCTGTAAAGCAATCCGTCATCTTTTATAAAATAAAGCTTATTTCCTGCCGAAACTACCGTAACCAAAGTCTCCGCATTTATATTTTCAATTATCTTTACTTCATTTGAAGATACTTTGTCTTTATAATACAGACTGCCAGCTTTTATATATATAAACCCACTATCATTATTTAAAGTCTTTTGCAGACTTTTTGGCACTATTCCCGATGTTATCTGATTTGTTTTCCCATCAGACATCTTTATAAGATTACCGTTTTCATCGGCATAAACAAGCACATTTCCCTCATCTGTAAATATAAGCGTTCCTGCATTTGTTATATCCGTGACCTTTTTGTACTCAGGTGCTTTATCTTTAGACAAAGGTGAGTACCAGACAGCTGCTGAATTAATCATATACACAAAGCTGCCGCTCTTATATACAAATGAAGCGTCCGTTCCGTGCGCCTGTGCCAAATATATATCCTTTTGTGTCTTTAAATCCCTGTAATAGCACTTCTGCTCTGTACAGTATATAAATCCGTCCGCTTTTTTGCTGTAATTTACGGTTCCCGCATAATATGTGTATCTGTCAGGATTTTTTTCATCAAAACCGTAAATACACGAAACATCTTCAATGGTATCCGAAGAAAGCTTGAAATTATCATAATCATAAACAGTTACATTGTCGGATTTGTCCAAAGATATGACTTTCTGCAAATCATCGTATATAAAAGTCTTTTTTATATTTTCATCAATTTGTATAAGACGCCCGCTTCCCAAATCACTATTATCAGGAATATAAATATAGAGATTTGTTCCTGCCGCATTTCCCTCATAATCAATATATTCCGTATCACTGTATACAACTAAGCCTTTATCGGTAACATATAAAATACTTTTAAGCATTTTATCGTTTGCAATGCTTATACAATTATCTTTATCCCACAAAAAAATCGTATATAAAGACTCTTGTTTATCATATGTTACTGCCGAAAAATACTTACCGCTTTTCGCTGCCATACTCTGTATACAATCGTCTTTATTGATATTATCCGGCATATCTGCTTCAAAATGCTTATCCTGACTTTCAGTAAATATCACACCTGCTAAATCAGCCTCCGGCTTTTGATTTTCTTTCTCAATTCTGTAAATTTTTCCGTCATTACTCATATACAGTGTTTCTTTTTTTGAAACTGCCTTTGGCAAAAGAAACGCTGCTGCCGCAATGATTAAAACTGCAATGGCAAGCACTGGCAATATAATTCTAAGCTTTTTATACGTTTTAGGATTTTTAAGCTTTAAAATGTCTGATTTCAGCTTGTTTAAACCTTTCTTAATTTTACCTGCTATAATTTCCGGATAAACTGAGCGTACCTTTTTTGCCAAAGCTTCTTCATTGACAGTCTCTTCATTATCAGAAGAAGCAGACCTCCCATCAGCCTGCTTCTTCTCATACTCTTCTTTTCTTCTTAGATAGTCCGCATTATTTACAATTATCTCCGGTCCCATGCAGTAAGGACAGCTATTGCCCTCATACTCTCTCCCACATTTTGGACACAACATAATTCAGGCCTCCATACATCATAAAATGACTTAAAAATCAGAATGTAAACTTATCCTCAAAATATGCTTTCAAATCAGAAATCTTTACTCTTTCCTGAGCCATTGTATCTCTGTCTCTTACTGTAACCGCTCCGTCTTCCTCTGAGTCAAAGTCATATGTAATACAGAAAGGAGTACCGATTTCATCCTGTCTTCTGTATCTCTTACCAATATTTCCTCTGTCATCAAACTCACAATTATAATATTTTGAAAGCTCTGCAAATACTTTTTCAGCACCCTCGTTAAGCTTCTTTGAAAGAGGTAAAATACCGATTTTTACAGGTGCAAGCGCAGGATGGAAATGAAGCACAGTCCTTACATCTCCTCCTTCAAGTTCCTCCTCGTCATAAGCCGCGCAAAGGAACGCAAGTGTAACTCTGTCAGCACCAAGGGAAGGTTCGATAACATAAGGAATATATTTTTCCTTGCTCTCATCATCAAAATATGACATATCCTCACCTGAAACTGTCTGATGCTGTGTAAGGTCGTAATCTGTTCTGTCAGCAATACCCCAAAGCTCACCCCATCCAAACGGGAAGAGGTATTCAATATCTGTTGTGCCTTTGCTGTAAAAGCAGAGTTCCTCAGGAGAATGGTCTCTTGCACGCATCTCGTCGTCCTTTATTCCGAGTGATTTAAGCCAGTTGATACAATACTCTCTCCAGTATTTAAACCATTCCATATCTGTTCCCGGCTTACAGAAAAATTCAAGCTCCATCTGCTCAAACTCTCTTGTTCTGAATGTAAAGTTACCAGGTGTTATCTCATTTCTGAAAGACTTACCAATCTGACCTATACCAAACGGAACTTTCTTTCTTGATGTTCTCTGAACATTCTTAAAGTTAACAAAAATACCCTGTGCTGTTTCAGGTCTTAAATATACCGTATTCTTGGCATCCTCAGTAACACCCTGAAATGTCTTAAACATAAGATTAAACTGTCTGATATCGGTAAAATTATGCTTTCCGCATGTAGGACATGATATTTCATGCTCATCTATGAAATTTTTCATTTCTTCCTGTGTCCAACCGTCAACAGAACCCTGAAGCTCAAAATTATTTTCAGCTGCCCAGTCCTCTATAAGCTTATCGGCTCTGAATCTTTCATGACATTCCTTACAATCCATCAAAGGATCTGCAAAACCGCCAAGATGACCTGAAGCCACCCATGTCTGAGGATTCATAAGTATTGCACAGTCAACTCCGACATTGTACGGACTTTCCTGAACAAACTTCTGCCACCATGCTTTCTTTACATTATTCTTTAATTCAACTCCAAGATTGCCATAGTCCCATGTATTTGCAAGGCCGCCATATATCTCTGAACCCGGATATACAAAACCTCTTGCCTTTGCCAATGCAACCATTTTTTCCATTGATTTTTCCATAACTTACCTCATTTCTGCGTTGTTTTTTTGAAATACAGCAAAAACTTTTAATTTCGCTGCTTCAAAAGCAAAACTTTTAATATTAATTTTATAACACTTAGCGCAGCGTTGTCAATAACTCCTCAAAACACACGCCATCTGTCAGTGGTATGCCCATCTCAACTGACTTAATTATACATTTCTTTACAAACACAGCTGCTTTTTTAACTGATAATTTAAAATCCGTTCCTTTGACAGCCTCAGCAGCAATTATTGATGTAAAAATATCACCTGTACCGCATCGCTGTATTCCGGCCTTTTCACATTTTACAAAATACCCGGTTGACTGACCTCTTTCCATACAATAATTCGCAACATAATTATTCTGCTGTATACCTGTTATAACAATTCTTTCAGGTCCCATAGAAAGAATCTTATATGCAAGCTCCTGCAGTTCTTTCTGATTGTGATTTTCTTTGTAAGGCATTCCTGTGATTATACAGGCTTCCGTAAGATTTGGTGTAACAATATCAGCACACGCCACTAAGTGCCTCATTTTTTCGCACATAGTCTCCGTATACGTCTTATACTTTTCTCCGTTATCTCCCATAACAGGGTCGACTATAACAACTGTATCCTTTGTTTTAAACTTTTCAATAAAGATTCTGACAATATCTATCTGTTTTTCGGATCCAAGAAACCCTGTACATATGCCGTCAAAACACAGTCCGATTTTTTCCCACTCCTGCATAAACGGAAGCATTTTATCGGTATAATCATCAAAATAATAGCTGTCAAAGCCTGTGTGGTTTGAAAGTATTGATGTAGGAAGCGGACAGCACTGAACTTTCAATGCAGAAATAATCGGCAGCTCGACAGTTATTGCACAACGTCCGTACCCTGACAAATCATTAATTAGTGCTATCTTTTTCTGTGTCATTTTTGTCATTTTTTCACACCACTCCTCATTTCCGAGCGACTTGTCGCGAAGAGGCGAAGAGAAATTCGCACAGGCGATTTCTCTTCTGCCATAAGAGCTATTTGCTTTCGCCCAGAAACAAATAGCTGTGCGAAAAATTATCGTATCGACATAATTTTTCACACCACTCCTAATTAAATAAAACTTAGTAATTTTCCAATATTTCAAGTGACTTCATATTTTTATCAAAAACCTCAAAACATATTTGTTCAGTGACTGATTTAAGCTGTATTAAAATCTCTTCACTCACAGTAAATGTAAATAACTTCTTAAGAGGAGACGCAATTATGTACTGAAGCGTGTAAAGAAGTGTTGCGTTCATATAAACACCATTCCCTGCCTTTGATTTACATTCACTACAATAAACTCCGTAATGTGTATATGAAAATGTATCAAGATTTTCTTTTGCGCCGCAGCCTGCACACTCAAACACATTCGGGCTTTCTCCGTTAATCGCTATAATACGCAGCTCATAAATACACTTTACAAGTTTATTCGGAATATTAACATTAACAAGTGCTTTAAGCGATACATACAAAAGATTTATCATGGATGACGCATCAAGATTTTCTCTGCCGTAATAATCTGCTATTTCTGCAAAATAACATGCATAACACACAGCATCATAATCAGACATTATATTCTCAAAATAATTTGATATATCAGCCTGTTTTATATTATATGACGTCTTTCCCTCATAAAGCTGGAACTTACCGAACACGAACGCCCTCGTAATTCCAAGCAGCGGACTGTTCGGTCTTCTCGCGCCTTTTGCGAACGCACTTATTTTCCCTCTCTCCTTTGTAAGCAAAACCACCCGTCTGTCATATTCACCTACAGGCATGGCCGAAATAACCATGCCTGTAACCTCAGTAATATCACCCATCACATATCGTCTTTCTTTTTATCGTAGCCGAAATTCTTTATAAGAATATCACTGTCTCTCCACTCTTTTTTTACTTTAACCCAAAGCTGAAGATTTACTTTAGTATCAAGCTGCCTTTCAATCTCAAATCTGGCATTTGCGCCGATTTTTTTAAGCATCTCTCCGCCTTTGCCTATAATTATTCCCTTATGGGAATCTCTTTCGCATATAATGGTCGCCTGTATATCCGTTATAACGCCCTTTGCACTTTTTCTTTCTTTCATACTGTCAACTACAACAGCTATTCCGTGAGGTATCTCCTCATTTAACGCATGAAGTGCTTTCTCCCTTATAAGCTCAGACACAATCTGACGCATAGGCTGGTCTGTCACCGTATCCTCATCATAAAACATAGGACCATACGGAAGATATTTATATATAGTCTCCACAAGCTCGTCAACATTGTTTCCGTTTCTTGCCGATACTGGAACAATATCGGCAAAATCCACCTCTTTCCTGTATCGGTCAATAACGGGCAGAATTTCTTCTTTTTTTATCATATCAACCTTATTGATTACAAGAATAACAGGTGCCTTTACTTTTTTTAATTTTTCGATGATATGCTGCTCTCCCGCTCCTATAAAAGTCGCAGGCTCGACAAGCCAGCATATAACATCAACTTCTCCTATTGTCTTTTCTGCTGTGCCGACCATATACTCACCAAGCTTATTTTTAGCCTTATGAATTCCCGGAGTATCAACAAACACTATCTGGCCGCGCTCATCCGTATGAACAGTCTGTATCTTGTTTCTTGTGGTCTGCGGCTTATTTGATGTTATGGCTATTTTCTGTCCTATAATTCTGTTCATAAGCGTTGATTTACCTACATTAGGTCTTCCAATCAACGTAACAAAGCCTGACTTTGTATTACCGTCAACAGCCGCCGCTCCTCCCGATATTCCGCTTGCAGCAAGCATTTCATCCAAATTCAAAATTAGTCCTCCTTTTGTTTGAACAAAGGCTCTATTTTATCAAACATAGCCTCTTCGTCCTGTATTGTTTTCACATTACCTACAACACAGAAATAATTCTGCGAAACTGCCGCCTCAACCAAATCCGCAAGCTGCCTGATTTTAGCGGCATCTGCTGTAAGTATCTCATTGCGTTCTCTTTTTATTGTCTCATAATCTGTGTTGCAGATATATGCGCCAAATGATCTCATGCCCTTTGCAGCAGGATTCTGAGGTGCATCTACCTCACCAATCGTACCAATGATAAATTTAAGCATATCTCTGTCACTTACATTAAAATTGCGTATATAGTCTGCTGCACCCTCATAAATCTCATTTGTCTTTTTAAGGTTAGGATCTCTGTAGGAAACCATATACATATCGCCATTTCTTGAAAATCCACTCATGCAGCCGTAAGCTCCGCCCTTAACTCTTATATTGTTCCATAAATAATCGTATGAAAATATAACCTTAAGAACCTTCAGCGCACCTGTGTAATTAAAACCTGACTCAACAAAATTTCCGCATCGTGCTACATATTGAACCTGTGATGATGATGTATACGCTTTCTTTATATTGCATGGGCTAAATTCCCTTTTTGCAGTACTTAATCCGCCAGCAGGCAAATCAGCAACAAAATCTTCCATAGGCTTTATAAGCTTATCGTAATCTTTACCGTCTGTCGTAAAGCTCACCTTTAAATTATCCTTTGCAAAAATACATTCCACAAGCTTTTTAAGATTCTGTACAATATTTTCCTTTAAATTCTCAAAATTGCCATCAAGCTTTAATATGAGTTCATAATATCCATAGCCGCGCATGAGATTTGAATAATATCCCGTAGGAGAAAACTGTGATACTCCTGAAAGCATGGCAACCGTATGTCCTGCTCCGGTCATTGATGTCTCAAGTCTTGACTTAACTCTTGCGATAATTTCTTTAAGTCTCTTGTAATCATCAAATTTCGTGCCGAATATAATTTCTTTCATCATACCAAGCACAAACGGTATTTTATCTACCAGCGTCTTACCCTTTACCTCATACATAATCGTATATTTCGAAAAATCCTTGCTGTCAGAGTAAATTGCTGCATCAGTAGAAATACCGCCGCAGTTTATATTAATCTCATTAGTAAGCTCAGGATAAGTAAAATTATCAGTATCCATAAGTCCAAGTGATGCGCTTAAAAGTCCTATATAAGGAATAAGCTCCTCCGGCACATTTTTACAGTCAAATGCAAGCATAAGATATGCTATCTTATTTGTAAAAATATCATGGTGAATTACGTCAACACCGGATATCGTCTTTTTGTCTATATAAAGCTTTGCAGGCTCCTTACTTATGTCATCAAGCTCAAGCATAGGGATTGTCTTTAAGCTTTCCTGACTTGAAGGCTCATCCTGGTACTGTTTTAAAGCTTTTGTCTCCTCCGCGATTCGTTCCAGTTCAGCTTCTGAAAGAGTATTCTTATAATCTTCAAGTCTCTGCTTTTCCTTATTCTGAATTTTTTCTTCAAGACCGTATTCAGGCATAAGCGATATAACAGCTCCATGAGTGTTATCAAGCAGATACTGTTTAATTATATTTTCAAACAGTCCATTATTCTTTTCTTTTTTTATCTGTTCAAAGGTATTTCCTGCTTCAATATGAACAAAAGGCTTACTGTCATCATATAACCAGCTGTCCATCATTGTAAGATAATACATAAGCCCCTTAGGGTATGGGCCGAAATCTGCCTCCCTGTACTTAAATTCATAGTAGTTGATTGCAGCATCAACCATTCTTTCATCTATACCGTTTTCAACTATACTTTCAAGCACCTCATTTATTGTATCAACAAACTCCTGCTTTTTAGAAATCTCAGAATTTTTTGCCACAATAGAATATACAGGCTGGTATATTGAACTTTCAAGGCTGCTGTATATGTCTGTACTTATATTTTTGTCTATCAATGCCTGCTTAAGCTTAGCACCCGGCGCCATAACAAGCACATAATCCAAAATCTGCATTGCAAGATAAAGCTTTTCATCAAGCGACGTTCCGACAACCTTATTATATGAAAGGTAGGTATTATCGCTAAGCTGCTCATCCTCAGTTATGGCATATTTATACTCTGCTTCCTTTACATGGCTGAAACTCTTCTGCATGCCTATATCTGACTTTACATCCACATCATTTTTATCAAACGCAGAAAGATATTCCCTATCAAGATAATCAAGTCTTTCCTGTACATCAAAATCGCCATAGAGATAAATGTAGCTGTTAGACGGATGATAATAATTTTTGTGATAATTTAAAAATTCTTCGTAAGTCAAATCAGGTATATGCGATGGTTCACCGCCCGATTCAAAACGATAAGCAGTGTCAGGAAACAACTCCGTAAATGTATATCTTGCAAGAACATCATCAGGTGACGAATATACCCCCTTCATCTCATTAAACACAACACCATTGTACTCAAGCTCACTATCAGCATTTTCAAGCTCGTAATGCCAGCCCTCCTGCTTAAAAATCTGCGGTTTCTTATAAATATCAGGATAGAAAACCGCATCCATATATACGTCCATAATATTTTTAAAATCTTTAATATTGCAGCTTGCAACAGGATACACTGTCTTATCAGGATAAGTCATGGCATTTAAAAATGTGTTAAGAGAACCTTTGCATAATTCAACAAACGGATCCTTAACAGGATATTTTCTTGAGCCGCATAATACAGAATGCTCAAGAATGTGCTGAAGTCCCGTATCATTATAAGCCGGTGTCTTAAAACCGATTGAGAATACCTTATTGTCATCTTCATTGCTTATTACTGCGAGTCTCGCACCGCTCTTTTTATGCTTAAGAAGCAGCCCTGCGGAATTTAAATCCCCAAGTGCTTCTGTTTTTATAATCTCATAATTTTCAAGCTTCAAACTGCTTAATTGTCTGCATCTTGCATTTATATCCATATACTGTCCACCTTTTAACATTGTAATCTTCATAATAAAATATAATAACACATTTTCATATACTTATACAAGCATTAAAGCTGCTCCGCCAATACCTCGTCTTTTGACAAAATATCAGCAGAACAGCTTCAAAATTTAAATATATTTATTTAAAAAATCCTTTTTTCTTTACATGCTTATCCTCACCTGTCAGAGCTTTGTTATAAGCAAGCAGAGCTTCCTTTTGTTCAGCATTAAGCTTTTTAGGAATATCGACAACAAGCGTAATGTAATGATCACCTCTTACATTCTTATTTCTAAGTGTAGGCATACCTTTACCGCGCAGTCTGACTGTTGTTCCCGAAGCAGTTCCTGAAACCACTTCATATAAAACTTCACCGTCAACTGTCTTTACTTTTATTTCACCGCCAAGAACAGCTGTCGGATAGCTTATGTGCACATCTGAATAAATATCATATCCGTCTCTTTTAAATTCACTATCCGCAGATATCATAACAGTTACAAGCAAATCGCCTCTTGGACCGCCGTTTGTTCCAGGCTCGCCCTTTCCCTGTATTCTGATACTCTGGCCATTATCAATACCTGCGGGTATTGTTACCTCGATAGTTTTCTTACTGCTCACATAACCGGTTCCGTAACAGTCAGGACATTTTTCCTTTATTATTTTACCTGTACCGCGGCAATCAGGACATGGCTGCACATTACGCACCATTCCCAATATTGACTGCTGTGTATAAACTACCTGTCCTTTACCACCGCACTTACTGCATGTTTCAGGACTTGTTCCCGGCTTAGCACCGGTACCATTACACTTACTGCAAGGGTCTTTTAATGTAACTTCCAGCTTCTTGCTTGTGCCTGTAACTGATTCAGCAAATGTTATTCTTACACTCACTCTGACATCAGAACCGCGCATCGGGCCATTGCTGCTGCGTCTTCTGCCGCCGCCAAACAAATCGCCGAATATATCACCGCCGAATATATCACCAAAAATGTCACCCATATTGCTAAAGTCAAAGCCGCCGGCTCCTGCTCCGCCATTTTCAAAGGCAGCATGACCAAACTGGTCATACTGTCTTCTCTTTTCAGCATCACTTAAAACCGCATAGGCTTCAGAAGCCTCTTTAAATTTTGCTTCTGCTTCTTTATCTCCGGGATTTGTATCAGGATGGTATTTCTTAGCCAGCTGTCTGTATGCTTTCTTTATCGCTGCATCATCGGCGTCTCTTGAAACACCTAATACCTCATAATAATCTCTTTTATCTGCCATGATTTATTAAACCTCTTTATAATCACCGTCTACAACATCATCGCCGTAAGGATTAGAGTTTGCATTTGCACCAGCTCCCATGTCAGGACCTGCTCCTGCACCCATATCAGGGCCTGCTCCTGCTGCCTGACTAGCTGCGTAAAGCTTCTCAAAAAGCTTCTGTGCGCTCTCCATAAGTTTTTCCTTAGCAGCCTTGATTTCATCTACCTGAGAATCTGTCATATTGTCAGGATCGCTTCCCTCAACTAAAGCCTTTAATGCGTTGAGGTCTGTCTCAACTGCTGTCTTATCAGCAGGATCAAGCTTATCGCCTGCCTCATCAAGTGCTTTCTGTGTCTGGAATACCATTGAATCTGCTTCGTTTCTTGTATCAATAGCTTCCTTGCGCTTCTTATCCTGAGCTTCGTACTCAGCAGCTTCCTTGATAGCCTTATCAATATCATCATCAGACATATTTGAGCCTGCTGTAATAGTAATGTGCTGTTCCTTACCTGTTCCCAAATCCTTAGCTGAAACGTTTACGATACCATTGGCATCAATATCGAAAGTTACCTCAATCTGTGGAACACCTCTTCTTGCTGGTGGAATACCATCAAGTCTGAACTGTCCGAGTGACTTGTTATCCTTAGCGAACTGTCTTTCACCCTGTACTACATTGATATCAACAGCTGTCTGATTATCTGCTGCTGTTGAGAATACCTGACTCTTCTTTGTAGGAATTGTTGTATTTCTCTCAATAAGTCTTGTAGCAATACCACCCATTGTCTCAATAGAAAGTGAAAGCGGTGTTACATCAAGAAGAAGGATTTCGCCTGCACCTGCATCACCTGCAAGCTTACCGCCCTGAATAGAAGCACCGATAGCAACACATTCATCAGGATTTAATGTCTTACTTGGCTCATGTCCTGTAAGCTGTTTTACCTTATCCTGTACAGCAGGAATACGTGTTGAACCACCAACTAAGAGAACCTTTGAAAGCTCTGAAGCTGTAAGACCTGCATCATTTAATGCGTTGCGTACAGGATCTGCTGTCTTTTCAACAAGCTCATGTGTGAGTTCATCAAATTTAGCTCTTGTAAGAGTCATGTCAAAATGCTTTGGACCCTCTGCTGTAGCTGTAATATATGGAAGATTGATATTTGTCTGTGAAGCACTTGACAACTCTTTCTTAGCCTGCTCTGCTGCAACTCTCAAACGCTGTAATGCCATTGAATCCTTTGAAAGGTCAACGCCCTCCTTAGCCTTGAAATCATCAAGCATATACTGTGTAATCTTATCATCAAAGTCATCACCGCCGAGCTTGTTGTTACCTGCTGTTGCAAGTACTTCGATAACACCATCACCGATTTCAATGATAGATACATCGAATGTACCACCACCAAGGTCATATACCATGATCTTCTGTTCTTTTTCATTATCAAGACCATAAGCTAAAGCAGCAGCTGTTGGCTCGTTGATAATTCTCTTAACATCAAGGCCTGCAATCTTACCTGCATCTTTAGTTGCCTGTCTCTGTGCATCGTTGAAATATGCAGGAACTGTGATAACAGCTTCTGTAACGCTCTCACCGAGATAATTTTCTGCATCTGATTTTAATTTCTGTAAAATCATCGCTGAAATTTCCTGTGGTGAATATTTCTTATCATCAATAGCAACCTTGTAATCTGTTCCCATATGTCTCTTGATTGAAGAGATTGTCTTGTCTGCATTTGTAACAGCCTGACGCTTAGCAGGATCACCTACAAGTCTTTCTCCGTTCTTTGTGAAGGCTACAATAGAAGGTGTTGTTCTAAAGCCCTCTGCGTTAGCTACTACTACAGGCTTTCCGCCTTCCATAACAGCTACACATGAATTTGTAGTACCTAAGTCAATACCAATAATTTTTCCCATGATTTTTTCCTTTCTGCGTTATAACGCAAACAATTAAATTAAAAACTTCTTTGTTAAAACTAATTTGCTACCACGACTGTAGAATGTCTTATCACTGTATCGTGGTAAGTATATCCCTTTTCATATTCCTCGACTATAATATTTTCTCCCACAGAATCATCCTCAACATGCATTACAGCATTATGAAGTTCAAGGTTAAATTCCAAACCAACAGCTTCTATAGGCTTTACTCCCATATCATCAAGCATTTTCATAGTCTGCTTATAGACCATATCCATGCCCTTTGCAAAAGGTGTCTCAAGCTCTTCCGGTGAAACTGACTTAAAACCTCTCTCAAAATTATCAACTATCGGGAGTAATTTTTTCACTACATCTGAAGCACCCATCTCAAACATCATTGATTTTTCTTTTTCAGAACGCTTTCTGAAATTATCAAATTCTGCCATCTGACGTTTTACTCTGTCTTGCAGTTCACTGATAACCGCATCCTTTGAATCCTTGCTTTCAGAATTATCTGTCTTTTCTTTTTCAGTCTCTGCCTTATTATCCTCTGACTCGTTATTTTTCAAGTCATTGTCTTTTGGCTCATTGGCTTTGCAAGATTCGCAGTTATCTTTATTTTCGTCAAGTTCGACATTTTCTGCAGTCTGGTTTTTACATTTCTTTTCTTCCTTTTTAGACACTCTCAAACCAACCTTTCTTATGTTTTCTTAAATACATCGTCCAATTGTGTACGGATTGTTTTAAGCTTTTCAACTACCTTTTCATAATCCATTCGCTTAGGACCGATAATGCCGATTGTACCTTTCATTCCATCCTGCAGTTCATATGTCGCTGTCACAACACTGCAGTCTTTCATGGAAGCAACCGGAGTCTCATTTCCTATATATACCTGAATACCATGGTTTTCAGAAGCATCGTCATCTTCTGTATTAACAAGATCAGTAAGACTCTGTTTCTCTTCCAGGGTATATATAAGCTCACTCGCTTTTGCGGAATCACTCAGTTCAGGATACTTAAAAATATTTGTTGCTCCACTGGTATAAATCTTAAGATTATCTGCATTACTTATAGTTTCTACAATCGCATCAAGAACTTCTTTTATAAGCTTATTATATTCACCTGCCTGAATTTCCATTTTTGAGACCATACTAAGATTCATCTCCTGCAGTGTCAATCCTGTAAGACTTGTGTTCAGAAGAATATTAAGCTTTAATATACTCTCCTGTGACAACATCTCACTCACAGTTATAACCTTATTTCTTATAAGATTACCCTCCATGACTATTACAGCCAGTATCTTGTTGCTCTCAAGCTGTGATAACTGTACAAACTTAAGTTTGTTGCCCTTTACCTGCGGAGTCGTAACCATAGTTGCATAATTAGTATCTCTTGCAAGAACTTTCGCAACATTCTGAAGCAACTCCTCAACTTTGTCTACCTTCTCGGTAAGCATTGTTTTCATACTCTCCAGCTCTTTTTCTTTATCTGCAACATCACTTTCCCTGCTGATAAGCTCAGCTTCCTTATGATGCATCATGTCATCAACATAAAGCCTGTAGCCTTTATCAGTAGGAATTCTTCCTGCTGAGGTATATGGCTGGACAATATATCCTAAATCCTCAAGGTCTGCCATTTCATTTCTGATAGTTGCCGAACTGAGCTTCAAGTCTGCATACTTAGAAATAGTTCTCGACCCAACCGGCTCACCGGTTTCAAGATAATTCTGAATAATAGCTTTCAAAATCTTAACTTTCCTATCGTCAAGTTCCATGGCCTGCTCCTTTCATTTATCTTTGTTAGCACTCATTAATATGGAGTGCTAATATCGATACATTTAAGATAGCACTACTATTTTATATTGTCAACACGAATAACAAAAAATAAATCTAAATTATTTATAAAAAAAATTGATTGCAGCAAAATCATCAAAAAAAAGAATTCCCTATAAATTTCCTATTAAAAAAGACCTCAGGAATAAAATCCTGCGGTCCTTTTTTAATATATTCACTTTTAAAATCAAATTCCCAAAATCTTCTTTACGCTGTCGCACATCTTATCAGCATCACATACTGTGTCGTGAAGCACAGGTGCTGTTCGTATTTCTTCTATAGCATTAGGAACCTTAACATTAGCAATTCTGCTAAGTTCATCTACCAACTCAAAATCAGTCATTGAATCATACTTTGAATCGATTGCATTCATTACGCTTCTTGTGAATTTAAAAGGACTCGCTGTAGAAGCAATTACAGTCTTTGTTGTATCATCAGTTTCTTTTCTGTACTTCTCATAAACTGCTGCTGCAACCGCTGTGTGTGTATCTATAACATAGCCTGTGTCCTCATAAAGCTTCTTTATTGTAGCTGCATCCTCAGCTTCTGTAGCATAATTGCCATAGAAATCGTCAAGCTTAATTCTCATATCCTCTGTAATCTCATATTTTCCGCTTTCTTTAAGAGAAGCCATCAGCTTCGCATTGGAAGCCGCATCATTTCCGGCAATTCTGTATATAAGTCTCTCAAGATTGCTTGAAATAAGAATATCCATTGATGGTGATGTTGTAAGAATAAATTCTCTGTTTCTATTATATTCACCCGTCTTGAAGAAATCATATAAAACTTTATTTTCATTAGAAGCACATATAAGCTTTGCAATAGGAAGTCCCATATTCTTAGCATAAAATGCTGCAAGTATATTTCCGAAATTTCCTGTAGGCACAACAACATTTATCTTTTCGTTATTTTCTATCTCGTTGTTGGCAAGAAGCTGTGCATATGCGTAAACGTAATAAACAATCTGCGGAACAAGACGTCCTATATTGATTGAGTTCGCTGATGAGAACTGGAACCCTGCATCGTCCATCACTTTCTCAAGCTCTTTGTCACCAAATATATTCTTAACGCCAGTCTGTGCATCGTCAAAATTACCGTTAATTCCTATTACATATGTATTATCACCCTTTTGTGTAATCATCTGCTTCTCCTGAATAGGACTTACACCGTTCTTTGGATAAAATACTATAATCTTAGTTCCCTTAACGTCTGCAAAGCCTGCAAGCGCAGCTTTACCTGTATCTCCTGATGTAGCAGTAAGTATAACTATCTCATTCTTAACGTTATTCTTCTTTGCAGATGTAGTAAGAAGATGAGGCAATATAGATAATGCCATATCCTTAAATGCAATAGTCGCACCGTGAAACAGTTCAAGATAATATGCTCCGTCAGCCTTTACAAGCGGTGCAATCTGCTCTGTATCAAACTTTGAATCATATGCCTTGGCAATACATTCCTTTAATTCTTCCTCAGTGAAATCATCAAGCATAAGTTTCATAACCTCATATGCAACCTCTGCATATGACATCTTTGACAGCTCCTCAAAGCTCTTATCTAATGACGGAATGCTGTCCGGTACAAATAACCCTCCGTCAGGAGCAAGTCCTTTTAAAATAGCCTGTGAGGCAGTAACCTTAACACTGTCATCTCTTGTGCTTCTGTAAAACAAACTCATTATACTTATCCACCTTTTAAAATGTATTTTTATAAATTTTATTATACAACAATTCCTCGAGTAAACACAATAGAAATTTTACATTTTATGATTACGGTCAAAAAAGCATCTAAGATACCTCCTTGAAATATACTGTATGAGCATATAAAATATTATTATCAAATTCTAAAAGGAGACAAACATGCCGGCAGGTGTTTATACAACATACAAAAAAGATAAATCAGAATACTACAGAGTTTCCATCACATACAAAGGTAAACATATAAGTCTTGGAAGCTTTGATGATATTTCTACAGCCTCATCAGTATATGTTGAAGCCGGAAAAATTTTAAGCAACACATCTGCCCACTTTATCGATACCGAAAATTTTGTCAGCTCATATAGCAGCCACAAATTAAATATAAATTTTGAAAAATATATTACACTTATAAATTTCCGCGATAACAATATATATATAAAAAATCCAATTTACCTTTGCCGAAAATATTTTCTTTATTTTATTGACCCTGAAACCATCCTTAAATTTAATACAGATGACCTTTTTTATTACTCAACGCACAAAATCATGACAAGAGGCGGTTACTATTTTGTAAACGATTATGGTATCCAGACAAGCATTTTGTCAAGATATGGTATACATTCCCATTCTGTGAAAGGCAGGGATTTTTTGTTTCGTAACGGTGATGAACATGATTTCAGATACGAAAATATTTATGTTATCAATAAATACCACGGAGTGCGGCAGATTGAAAAAAAAGGGGGTACGATTTACAGGGCAGAAATACATATAAACGGAAACTATATAATAGGAGACTACGATTCTGAAATATCTGCTGCAATAGCCTATAACAAAACTGTAGACCTGCTTTCTCAAAAAAAGACAGGTCTGCAGAAAAATTATTCAAAAAATTATATAGAAAACGCGAATTCAATAGAATACGCTTCACGCTACAACAAAATTAAAATATCAAAAAAACTTCTTAATTATATAGAACAGTTTACAGCTGTACAATAAAACGCCAAAAACAAAATTTATTTCTGGTTAATGTAATTAACAAGGCCCTCTGCCTTTATAATCTTCTGCATAAACTCAGGGAATGGCTGACCCTTAAATGTCTGTCCCGTAGTCTTATCTGTGATAACGCCGCTGTCAAAATCAACCTCCACATCATCACCGTCAGCTATCGCCTTTGCTGCCTCAGGACACTCAATAATAGGGAGTCCTATATTTATTGAATTACGGAAGAAAATTCTTGCAAATGTCTCTGCAATTACACAGCTTACGCCTGCTGCCTTTATTGCAATAGGTGCATGCTCTCTTGATGAACCGCAGCCGAAATTCTTATTTGCAACAATGATATCGCCTTTCTTTACCTTATTAACAAATTCCTTATCAATATCTTCCATGCAGTGAGTTGCAAGCTCAGCAGGGTCAGACGAATTTAAGTATCTTGCAGGAATAATTACGTCTGTATCTATATTATCACCAAATTTAAAAACTCTACCTTCAGCTTTCATAATTTCTCTCCTTAAAATAATATTAATTACATTCCTATATCAGACGGCTGGCTGATTTTTCCTGTAACAGCACTCGCTGCAGCAACAGCAGGACTTGCAAGATAAATCTCAGAATTAACATGCCCCATACGTCCGACAAAGTTTCTGTTAGTTGTTGACACACATCTTTCACCCTCTGCAAGTATACCCATATAACCTCCAAGGCAAGGTCCGCATGTAGGTGTGCTTACAACTGCTCCGGCCTTTATAAATGTCTGAACAAGTCCCTCCTCGATAGCCTGCATATAGATAGCCTGTGTGGCAGGAATTATAATAACCCTGAGTCCTTTAGCAACTGTCTTTCCATCAAGAATTTTTGCAGCAACACGCAAATCATCTATACGTCCGTTTGTACATGAACCGATAACCACCTGATCAATCTTAACATCATCAATACTGTCAACAGTGTGTGTATTTTCAGGAAGATGAGGAAATGCAACAGTAGGCTTAATCTGTGATAAATCAATATTTATAACCTGCTCATATTCCGCATCATCATCAGCACTATATTCAACGAACGGTCTCTTTGAATGTTCCTTCATATACTGTCTTGCAATATCATCAACAGGGAAAATTCCATTCTTTCCACCTGCCTCTATTGCCATATTAGCGATTGTAAAACGATCGTCCATTGAAAGGTTTGCAATACCGTCCCCGGTAAATTCCATTGACTTATAAAGAGCTCCGTCAACACCTATCATACCGATTATATGAAGTATAACATCCTTACCGCTCACCCACTTTGAAGGCTTTCCCGTAAGTACAAATTTTATTGCTGAAGGCACCTTAAACCAAGCCTTTCCTGTAGCCATTCCTGCTGCCATATCAGTTGAGCCTACACCTGTAGAGAAAGCTCCTAAAGCACCATATGTACATGTATGTGAGTCTGCGCCTATAATAACATCACCAGCAACAGTAAGTCCTTTTTCAGGCAGAAGCGCATGTTCAATACCCATCTGTCCGACTTCAAAATAATTAGTAATATCATGTTTTATAGCAAACTCTCTAACACACTTACAATGCTCGGCTGACTTTATATCTTTATTAGGCACAAAATGGTCAGGAACAAGTGCTATTTTGTCCTTATCAAAAACAGTATTAACTGTCATCTTGTCCATCTCATGAATAGCAACCGGAGACGTAATATCATTTCCAAGTACAAGGTCAAGATCAGCCTCAATAAGCTGTCCGGCTTTAACCTCTTTCAATCCGGCGTGTGCCGCGAGAATTTTTTGTGTCATAGTCATTCCCATATTTTTTCCCATCCTTTCGTCCATCAGCTAAAGATTTTGCCATGCAAAATCCAAATATGAATTATATTACATCATAAATATCGATATTGCAAATATTTATTACATAAAAATGAATTAATATTCATTTTAACACGCATTTCAGATATTAAAAACCTATCTTTTCAAGCACATCCTTTACCTTCTCCAAATCAAGCGGCTTTGCACAATATGCCGTACAGCCAAGCTCAAATGCCTTGTTTACGTTCTGTTCCCGGTCAAGTGCTGTCATCATTATTATTTTAACTCTTTCATCATCTTGTATTTTATTCTTAGTCTCTGTAGTTCTAACAGCCTCAAGTACCTGATAACCGTCCATAAGCGGCATCATTACATCAAGACAAATTAAATCATACGGTTTTTCCTCATCCAATGCCATCTCAAAAGCTTCCACAGCTTCCATTCCGTCTACCACGAGGTCACAGTCACCAAACTCTTTCATAAAATCTGCCATAAATTTACGACTTGCTGCATCATCTTCTGCAATCAATATTCTCATAAAATCTCCTTTCCGCGCCTTTGCACTTCATTAATCTCTTCTCATCTGCCTCTCTATCTTAAAAAATACATCAAGCAGGTACGGGTCATATAATACCCCCTTCTGCGCAATCATTTCTTCTTTTGCCTCAAGTCTTTCGTGAGCAGATTTGTAACATCTTTCTCCCAATATACAATCATAGCTGTCCACAATACGAACAATTCTTGCGGCAAGAGGAATATCCTCTCCTGTAAGCGCATCAGGGTAACCCGAACCATCCCAGTTTTCGTGGTGGCTTCTTATTACCTCAGCCGCCATTTTCATAAAATAATTATCACCGACATCGGGATAAGCAGCTTTAAGCAACTCTTCACCTCTTACGCAGTGTGTATTTACAAGACTTCGCTCCCTCTCATCAAGTTTTCCCGGTTTCTTTAATATATCCTGCGAAATCGTTATCTTTCCTATATCGTGAACTGATGCCGCTATCTCGATTGCTTCTATATATGAAGATGAAATCCTGTTTTCATATTTGTCCGTAAAATTCAATGCCTGCGCCAACAATCTTGCATTTGCACATACATTGTCTATATGATGTGCCATTCCGACATACTCTGAACTTTCCGCAAGCTTTGCTATAGCCTTCAAAAGCCTCTTCTGTTCTTCCTCAAACTTAACGGACTGCTCACTTATAATTTTATTTAATCTTCTGTTATTTTCTAAAAGTTCCTGCTGCATTCCATATATGCGTAAATTCGTATTAATCCTTATACGAAGCTCCGAATAATCACACGGATATGATATGTAATCATCAGCACCTGTTTCAAATGCCATCTTTCTGCTGTCCGAATCCTTATCCTCCCACATAAATAAAACAGGTATATGTCTTGTGACAATGTTTTTCTTAAGTGCCTTACACATCTGATATCCGTCTATATCAGGCATAGAAACATCTAAAAGTATAAGCTGCGGCATATTCTCTCTCATATACTCCAAAGCCTGTGCAACGCTATCCGCTGTTTTAGGAATATAACCCATATCTAATATCATTGTATTCAAAATGTCAGATTTCTTTTTGACATCATCTACTATAAGTATAACAGGAACATCATTTCGTTTTTTCACACCATTCTCCATTTCTGAGCAACTTTGTTGATTTCACAACCGCATAAGTTTGGCAATCTGTTTTACATATTCAATACTGTTTTCAAAATCCTCTTTTCTTACTGACATCTGCAGCTTAAATATCTGCCGCTTTAATTCTTTTCCTGCTCCGTTAGCCAGCACCTTTATATTGTCCGTAAAAAACTCTGCTTTCTCCCAATTTTCCATTTGAATACATATAGACAGCTTTTCCATGTTGTTCTTTATTTCTTTTAAATTTTCGTCAGTCCCATATGTATACACTATATCAATATTTTTATCATCTGCACCGTATACATGCCCTATCTTTAAAAGCTGCGGTATAACAGAGGATTCGTTATCCTCCTCAGACTGTCCGTCCTCAACGCCAACTTCAATATTAAATGTAAAAGTGCTTCCTCTTCCCTTTTCACTGTCAATGCTTATATTTCCATGCATAAGCTCAACAAGCTGCCTTGCCACAAACAGTCCGAGACCTGTACCGCCATATTTTCTTGTTATTGAACCATCAACCTGTGAAAAGCTTTTAAACATTTTTTCTTTTTCCTGCGGAGTAACTCCGATTCCCGTATCAATAACAAAAAACGTAAGTTCCATTCTCCCATGCTTAAATCCTGTCTTGTAGACCTCTATGCTTACATAGCCTATAGACGTAAATTTCAACGCATTTGACACAAGATTGTTAAGAATCTGAACAATCCTTAATTCATCGCCTGTCACCATCTGCGGTATAGCTTCATCAACCTTTGCTATCAGCTTTATACCTTTCTCATTAGCTATGCTTATACTTGTATCTACTACATGGTTTATACAATTCCTGAAATTAAAGCTGCTTTCACTAATCTCAAACTTACCGGCCTCGATTTTAGAAAAATCAAGAAAATTGTTTATAATCTTTTCCATATTTTCACAGCACTTAAGCACAATATCAAGCGATTTTTTCTTTGCTGTATCTTCTTCTATGCTCTTAAGATTTTTTATATGTCCTTTTATTCCGTTTACGGGAGTTCTGAGTTCATGAGTAATATTTGCAATAAACTCATTTCTTGCTCTCATATTTTCTTTCATTGCATTTTCAGCGCGTTCTATCTCCCTGCGGGCATATACCTCATACTGCATGTTTATTATTGACACAAGATGAAATTTTTCTTGTTTCGAATCCTGTATATCTATAACCTTAATCTGAGCATTGAAACATGTACAGTTTTTTCTGTATACAGGTATATTTTTAACGTTTCCGACAGTGTATTTTATAAATTCAGAAATCCCTATATTACCGTTAAAAAGAGTTGCAAATATTTCCCTAATATCAACCTCACCGTCTTTATAACCTAATTCATCCTTTCCTGAATCGTTTATGTAAATCACAACGCCTTTATCATTAAAAACAAGTACGGTTCCAAGTATTCCGTCAAGTACGGTTCGCATATTTTCAGGTACAATAGATGAAATCCCCATATATTTCCCCCATTAAAATTGCTTTAGCTTAATCATTCAAGAATATATTTAATCTTAAGACTTCCGGCCTTTGCGCTCACCTCTCCGATGCTTCCGCATATTACAGGCATAGAAGGTGCAAGATGTCCCAAATCAGCATCCATTACAACAGGAACATTATATTTTCTTAAAACTCCCATAACAGCCTCATAATGGTCAAGTCCCATAAGATTTTCACCATATACCATAGGTCTTCCGATAATAAATCCCCTGACATATTTAAACCATCCTGCATTATCCATATGCCACATTGCCCGTCTTATATCCATATTGTTCAATTCGCAGCTCTCAAGGAACCAAACAAAACCATCGTCTTTATATCTTTCGTTAAATTCTTTTACCTTATCATACTTTGTTCCTATAAGATTTACAAGGCAGTCAATACAACCGCCGATTAACCTTCCCTTAAAATCAAATTCTTCATCTGCCTGAGCCGCAAAACTGCTTCCGCCCTCATACACCCTTATACTTTCCGGCTCCGTTATATTCCATGGAGCTGTAGGATTTTCTTCTGACTTTAAAGATTCCTTTTCCCAGCCGTCATAATTTTCAAATTCAAGCTTCTCACCGCAAAGAAGTGAAAATGTATCATCTACTGCCTTATGCCAAGGTTTCATACCGAATGCACCTGCGCATGGCCCATATATCGATACTGTATCACAAAGTATCGTCTGTAAAAACGTAAAATTTGTATTGTCTGAATATCCTAAAAACCACTTCGGATTTAAGCTCTTTAATTTTTCAAAATCAAGATATTCAAGAATTTCACACATAAGCTCTCCGCCTCCGCATGAAATAAGCACATCATTTCCGTCCGACTCATACATTGTCATAAGCTCATCACCACACTCATAAGGTGTATTGCTTATTCCTGTCCCCTTCGCAGCATAGCAGTTTTTACCCATATCAAGACCAAAACCGTCGTTTTTAAATTTTTCCTGTGCACTTAAGAAAGCTGAATAGTAAGGCTCCGTGGCACATCCGAACGATGGAGCCACAAAACCTATTGTACCGTTTGATTTTAAAAATTCAGGATATCTCATAATAGTCCCCTTTTCACACTATATGCGTTTTGCAAAGTTTTTTTACTTCATAAACCCGTTAATAATCTGTTCTTCCGCTTCCTGCTCAGTAAGACCTAATGTCATAAGCTTTATAAGCTGCTCCCCTGCAATTTTACCGATAGCCGCCTCATGTATAAGGCTTGCATCAATATTATTTGCCTCAAGCGACGGAATCGCATTTACATGTCCGTTATCCATAAGAATAGCATCACATTCCGTATGTCCGTAGCACTTATTATTACCACAGATTTTTGAATTAAATATCTGTATTGAATCACCTTTAGCCACAGAACGCGAAATAACATTCGCACTTGAATCAACGCCTGCCAAATCCACTTCAAAATTTGTCTCGGCACTTTGTCTTCCGTGTGTCATAATCTTTTCTTTTATCACAAGTGTTGCCCCATCCTTTAAATCAGCCTTTGTATCACGGATAGTTGAATCAACACCCTTAATCTGTGTACTCTCCATTTCCATATATCCATTCTCGTCAATATGGATTATTGTTGTAGGATTAAGAACTCTCTCTCCTGTTCCCTCTCCCTCACCGTAATGCTTTTCAATATATTTTACTTTTGCATTCTTTCCTATAAAAAATGTATGAATACCCGAATGTTCCGACGTATCAACACCACAATTATGAATACCGCAGCCTGCTACAATAGTCACATCAGCATCGTCTCCGATTATAAAATCATTGTAAACCATGTCCTTTAATCCGCTCTCGCTAAGTATTACAGGTATATGAACACTCTCGTTTTTTGTACCCGGCTTTATAATTATATCAATTCCCGGCTTATCGTCCTTTGTGACAATATCTATATTCGCAGTTGTATTTCTGCTGCTTGTCTGTCCGTTATTTCTTATATTGTAAGCACCCTCCGGCACACCGTGTATATCAGCTATTTTTTCAAGCATACTTTTCTGCAATTCATCCATCTTAATTAATCCTCATTTCTGTGCACGTATTTTTATCTCTATAATCATATTTCATTCACAATTTTAAAAATACTACGCAAGTTTATTCATCAAAGTTTCACAAGCCTCAGAAGATGCCAACAGCTTAGGCATAACCTCTTTTTTAGTGCCCTGGGCCGTCACTTTGCCGTTTGCAATTACTACAATCTGGTCAGCTATATTAAGAATCCTTTCCTGATGTGAGATAATTATAATTGAACCGTTTATCTTTTTATGCATACTCTCAAAAACTTTTATAAGGTTGTTAAAACTCCATAAATCAATTCCGGCTTCAGGTTCATCAAACAGTGAAAGCTTTGTGCCTCTTGCCATAATCATAGCAATCTCAATTCTTTTTAATTCTCCACCGGAAAGTGAATCATTAACCTCTCTGTTAATATAATCTTTAGCACAAAGTCCTACCTCTGACAAATATGAGCATGCCTGATTAAGTGCGATTTTTTCTCCTTTTGCAAGTGTTATCAAATCCTTTACCGTAAGTCCCTTAAATCTTACAGGCTGCTGAAATGCAAAGCTTATACCTTTTTTTGCTCTGTCAGTAATAGAAAGCTCCGTTATATCTTCACCGTCAAGAAAAATTCTTCCTGACGTTGGTTTTACTATGCCTGATATAACCTTTGCAAGTGTAGATTTCCCTCCGCCATTAGGCCCCGTTATTGCAACAAACCTGTCATCTATCTTAAGATTGATATCTTTTAATATTTCCTTTTCTTTTCCTTCATCATTTACCTGAAAACATATATCTTTTAACTCTAACATAAGCCCTCCGACTATATTTTTACAATTTATTCATTACAGTATTTTTTTACTGAATTAACAGCGTTATCCGGTATAAAAATTTTGAAATGCTCATCCATATAAGTTAATCTGTTTAAACTGCATGGAACAAACCTGCCATATTCCATAAGTCCATTCACAAACTGCTCAAAACGCACTCTTGAACTCCTGCCTCTCTCAAGACAAAGATAAAATGAACCGTCAGCCAAATCCTTATACAATTTATTTTTAATGCCCCACGTTTTAGTAGCATTTTTACAAAATATCTCGAATGTGTCAAGGTTCGGCATATGGCATATTGCCCTCTCCGTACCTACCGGATTGCCTTCCGTGTCAACAGCAAAGCTTACCGCCGGGACTTCCTTTGAAACTGGCTTGAATTCAGATGCTTTTATACTTGTTTTTGCTTTCTCATCATTCTTCTTAATAACGTTATTATATTTTTCCCTGTTATTACCTTTTAATGCTGATAGAGCCTGCGACGCGCGCTCTCCTGCCTGCTTTAACATCTCTCCGAAATCATCCTGCCCTGAAGAAATCGTCAGCATCAGTGAATGATCCGGCTGCGGCGTAAGCTGAAGTGACATTACTCTGCTGCTTAAAATAACACCTATGCTCTTTTCTGCTTCCTGCATAATAACATCAAGCAGGTTATGTATCTTATCAGTATCATTTCTGAAAAAATCATCCAAAGAAATATTATTATCTTCTAAATCCTCTTCATTCAAAAAACACTGAAACTTTGTATCATCTATTTTTTTAAATTCCATAAAATCATGCCTTTCATAAAATTTGCATTAAATATTTTTTCTCGGTAAACTTTATTTTATCATAAATCTATCTATATTTTCAACCATATGGCATACCATTCTTTCTTTATCAGCCAGCGTGCCTTTTTCCACCAAAAGCCTTCCGCCCTTTGCATTTATAAACACACTCAGCACAACATTACTGCGGTTTATACATGCGTTTACAACAATATTATTCCCATAATCTGTCATTTCAATAACAGACCTCTCTATCTCCAATCGCTCTATTGCTTCTTTGTCAGACTCATATTTTTTACAATCCGGATTTTCATCCCTGACCACAACAGCAACTATTCCTCTGCCCGAAACCGGAACTATCTCGTCAGTCTCAAAATATCTGTAATTCAATCCTCTTATCCCTGCTCCCTTCAACTTTGCAACATCAGATGATTTTATAAGTATTCCTGAACATACTCCGTTGCTTAACCTCTTCGCACTTTTTATAACATCATCGTGTATTTTTTGTACACTTATACCATCAAACATATTCTCAAGCTGTATTCCGGCATTTTCACTCACCGTCTCAACCTTTATATTATAAAAATTTCTGTCTTTTTTTCTCGTAGCAAGAACATATCTTATATCCCTGCCATTTCTTACAGCCGCAATCTTTATATTATTTTCAATATGTGCATCTGAGTGTCTTCTCAAAAACATTTCAAGCCTGCTTAAATCAATGCACAATTCCTGTTTTTCTCCATTCAACAGTTTTGATAACATTTTTATCTCCACATTCCAAAAATGGGCAGAAACCCACAAAACCGTTTCTGCCCTGATATGCGCAAAGCGCTTAAAATCATATAATTAATTATTTATAAACTTGCTTGATTCATCATTCCAGCTGTAAAGCTTTCTGATTTCTTCACCAACCTGCTCTGATGGATGCTCTGCTGCGAGCTTTCTCATAGCCTTAAAGTGAACCTGTCCGCCTGCTTCTGACATATCAAGTAAGAATTCTTTAGCAAATGTACCATCCTGAATATCTGAAAGAATCTTCTTCATTGACTTCTTTGTCTCTTCTGTAACAAGCTTTGGTCCTGTTATGTAATCACCATATTCTGCTGTGTTAGAGATTGAATATCTCATACCTGCAAAACCTGACTGATAAATAAGGTCTACAATAAGCTTCATTTCATGAATACACTCAAAGTAAGCATTTCTTGGGTCATAACCAGCCTCAACAAGAGTTTCAAAACCAGCCTGCATCAATGCGCAAACACCGCCACAAAGTACTGCCTGCTCACCAAAAAGGTCTGTTTCTGTCTCAGTTCTGAATGTTGTCTCAAGAACACCTGCTCTTGCTCCGCCGATACCCAATGCGTAAGCAAGTGCCATATCCTGAGCCTTACCTGTCTCATCCTGTTCAACAGCTATAAGACAAGGAACACCCTTACCTGCCTGATACTCACTTCTTACTGTATGTCCAGGACCCTTTGGTGCTATCATAGTAACATCAACGCCCTTAGGAGCCTTAATCAAACCAAAGTGTATATTAAATCCATGTGCGAACATAAGCATATTGCCCGGTTCAAGATTTGGTTCAATATCTTCCTTGTATAACTTAGCCTGCTTCTCATCGTTAATAAGAATCATGATAATATCAGCTCTTTTAGCAGCTTCACTTGCAGTATATACTTCAAAACCCTGCTCCTGTGCTCTCTTCCATGACTTTGAGCCCTCATAAAGGCCGATGATTACATTGCATCCTGAATCCTTAAGATTCAATGCATGTGCATGTCCCTGGCTACCATAACCGATAATGGCGATTGTCTTACCGTCTAATAATGATAAATTACAATCCTGCTGATAAAAAATCTTAGCTTCTGCCATTTTACTCTACCTCCACATAGTAAAAAATTTATTATTTTAAATTTGCAGCGCCTCTTGCAAGTCCGGTAATACCTGTTCTTGCGAGTTCTGTAATTTTAAAACCATTAAGTAATTCAATAAATGCATTAACCTTATTCTTTGCACCTGTAAGCTCAATAATCAAAGAGCCCGGCGATACATCAACTATCTTAGCGCGGTAAATATCGCTGATAGAAATCAGATCCTGACGCTGCTCATTGTCACACTCAACCTTAATAAGAACAAGTTCCCTTGCCACTGCTGCATCGTGAGGCAATTCAACAATACTTCTTACATCAACAAGCTTTGAAAGCTGCTTCTGTATCTGTTCTAAAACATCATCATCACCCGTAACCGTAACTGTCATTCTTGATATCTTAACATCTGTTGTTTCTCCAACCGTAAGACTATCTATATTATATCCTCTCCTGCTGAACAATCCTGCAACACGGCTTAAAACACCTGATGAATTATCAACAAGAATAGAAAATACCGCCTGTCTCATATATGCCTCCGTCCTGATTTATATAATTATACATATAAATGTATAATTATTACAAACCTTTTTTATAACTCTAACATTTTCCTAATATTTTAGCAACTGCATCACAGCTTGTCAATAAGCAAATATTTGCATTTAAAGCAGCTGCATCATTATTATCATGTGTTACTGCAATTAATGTTTTATCTTTTCTTTTTATGTTTATATATTCTATAACATGTCTTTTATTTTCCTCATCAAGTCCTGCGAAAGGTTCATCCATAAGCACTATATCCGAATCAGCATTCATGGCCCTTGCAACAGCTACTCTCCTCTTCATTCCGCCGCTTAAAAATCTCACATCTGTGTCAAGGGAATCCGGCGGCAAAATCATGCTCAAATCATTTTTTATATTCTGTATTACAACGCTTCTTTTTTGCTTTGTATTTATCACAAGCCTTACATTATCAATCGCAGACAAACCCTCAATAAGCCTGTTTTCCTGAAACACCGCGCCAAATATATTTTTTTGACATGCAAATGTACTTTTATTGTCTGCCAGAGCCGAAGCACCGCTTTCATCTGATATCACAACATTTCCGCTGTCTGCCCTCTCAAGTCCCATTATAATATTCAGAACAGTTGTCTTGCCTATTCCCGACGGTCCCATAATACACGTTGCGCTTCCTGCTTCAAACGTATATGTGAAATTCCGTATAATCTCTTTGTCATCAAAGCTTTTTGACAAATTTTCGATAACTATTTTTTTCAAGCTGCCTCCATTCTTAAATTCCTAAGGTCTTTTTACAAAATTGGTAAAACCGTTTATACATTTGATAAAAATATGCTCAAAAATTATGCTTATAAATATGAGAACTATACTCCATGCAAATAAATCCGCTGTCGTCATATACAGCTTTGAATAATATATCTGTTCTCCTATAGAATTTTTAACAAGCCCTATGACCTCCGCCGAAACACCTGCCTTAAATCCCATACTGACGGCACTTTTTAATGTTCCCTGAATATCAGACATAAGCTGTGAAAGATATACACAGCGTATTTTTTTCAATAACGGTACACCAAAAACATCAGACATCTGCTCAAGTTTAATGTCCAAATTATCCATTGCTGACAAAAATCCATTGTAAATCATCGGAAATACAACTATAAACGATATTAAAAAAGCAACACTGGAAGAACCGAACCATATAAGCAAAAGAATTATAAATGAAGCCACCGGAAGTGTCTGCATTGTATATAAAAGCGGTTGTAAAAAAAGCCTTAAATTATTATATTTTCCCGACATACTTCCAAGCAGGCTCCCTGATAAAAAAGCAATCACGAAACCTGCAGTCACTTTCGTAAACGTATGCACCACAGACAGATACAGCACTCTCGTTTTCAAAAGCTTTATAAGTGCCATAAATACATTAACAGGACCTGCAATTAAAAAATCAAGTCCTGTTAACACTGCTGCTGACTGCCATATGGCAAGCCAGACAAAAATAATCAATATTTTTTTCAGAATCAAATTAACCTTTTTATGTTTAAACATTTGCCAATGCCTTTACTACCGCATAAACGGTCATAATATCTTCTCTGCTCCATTTTCTTCTATGCTCGCCAAATGTATCGCAGCATATAAGAGAATTGATACGATTTCCATCTGACTTTAGTATAATCTGAAGCGATGAACAGATATTATGCTCTTTATAAAACTCATAAATATCAACAAAATCAATAGCCAGAGAGACAATATTATTTATTACATTAACATCATGCTTATCAAACAAAGCTCTGTATTCATCCCTCAAAGCATATGAAGCATTTTCCATTACCTTCTGATAATGCCCCAATGAAAAAACACACTTAAGATTTTCACCTTCATATATACTGATCCCGTGTATATTCATTTTATCGACCATTTCTTTTAATACTTCAACCGCAACATTCCTGCCATTTTTTAAAGTCTTTATGGCAAGCGATGTTGCAAGAGCACATTTGTCCATAGGTTTCAAAAATTCGGTAACAACTTTCTCACCTGCACATTCCAAACTTCCGCCTATAAGCTTCCCATGAAGCTCCTTATCATAAATTATATATCTGTCTTTGCCCTTTTCTTTTGCTATATATAAAGCACCATCTGTTATTTTAAACAGGTCCTCATATGTAACACCGTCTTTTTGATATTCAGATATACCAATCGAGCATGAAAAATAGTAATCTTTTTTCTTTTCTGACAATTTAAGCTTCAGACTGTTCCTGATTGATTTGAGCATCATTTTTACATCCTCGATATCATCATAACCGGTAAGAAGCGACATAAACTCATCTCCGCCTATTCTTCCTGTTATACCGTTATTTCCTATTGTCTTAGAAAGCTCATATGCAAAACTGGATATAACCTCATCACCGAAATAATGCCCATATGTATCATTAACTGATTTAAAATTATCTATATCATATATAACAAGATACACCTTCTTATAACTTTTAATTTTTTGCTCATCATTAAATACAGCTATAATATCATCAGTAACAGCTTTTTTATTAAGAATACCTGTTGAAGAATCCTTGTTTGCATCATTGTCATACTGTACAACCTTCTGCTTAATTCTTGCACCAAGCTCAGATATTACACCGACAACTAATTTTTTCTGCGTTCCGAGACTTATGGTCTCTCCTTTAAAAATCAGAGTATCTCTTCTCGCTCCCTTAGAAAATATCGTTGCATAAAACGACTGAGTAAATGAATCAGCACCATTTCTTATATCAGAACATAAACGCTCAAAATCTGCCTGTTCGGTCTTTTCTACATAACCCAGACGGAGTACTCTTTTTTGCCACTCATCTAAATCATCCCGTTCAAGAATCTCTGCCTGACCGTTACTGTAAAAGTATATTGTAATAATTCCTGTTTCCATATCATACTCAAATACTTTCTCATTAAACATGGTAAGCATTGCTCTGTACTTTGAAACATTTATGGTATACATATCAAACTTTGAATTTTGGGCAATAACATCAGAAAGTCTTAATTCGATAAGATGTCTTCCGTCGGTTTCATTATGCTCATCAACTTTCCTTAAAATGAACCAGTGATATTTATCAACTTTAAGCTGAATCCTTATAAATATTACCTTATCAGATTCAGCCGCTGCCAGATATAACTCAAACTCATCCCTATCATAAGGATGAACAAGCTGATACAACGTATACATTGATTTCTCACCAACCAGTCTGTAAAAGCGTTCATCTCCCATAACTATAGAATAATCTTCGTCAATAGTGCAATTTGCTTCAACTATATTACTGTCTTTTATATCTGTACTAACCGGGAACACAACTACCCCCCCCCTTAAAAAATTTTATTAAAATGTTTTATCCATAGCCTGCGCCAAGTCAGCTATTATATCATCTGCATTTTCTATTCCAACTGAAAGCCTTATAAGATCCGGCTGTACTCCGGCCTCAACAAGCTGTTCCTCCGTGAGCTGTCTGTGTGTATGACTTGCAGGATGAAGTACTGAAGTTCTTGCATCAGCAACATGTGTAACAATAGCAATCATCTTAAGATTATCCATAAACTTAACTGCTGTTTCCCTGTCGCCCTTTAAACCGAATGAAATCACACCGCACGTACCGTTCGGCATATATTTCTGCTGTAAAGCATGGTACTTATTATCAGGCAAATCTGCATAATTTACCCATGCAACTCTCTCATCAGCTTCCAAAAACTTTGCAACCTTTAATGCATTTGAACAATGTCTTTCCACTCTCAAAACAAGTGTCTCAAGACCTAAATTAATCAAAAACGCATTCATAGGAGACTGTATAGACCCCAAATCTCTCATAAGCTGTGAAGTTGCCTTTGTTATGTACGCACCCTTTCCAAATCTTTCAGTATAAATCACACCATGATAAGAATCATCAGGTGTTGTAAGACCTTTAAATTTATCAGGATACTTTGTCCAGTCAAAATTACCGCTGTCTACAATACAGCCTCCAACTGTCGCAGCATGACCATCCATATACTTTGTTGTTGCGTGAGTTACAATATCAACTCCAAATTCAAACGGACGACAGTTGACAGGTGTCGCAAATGTATTGTCAACTATAAACGGTACACCATTTTTATGGGCAATACGTGCAAATTTTTCCAGATCAAGCACCACAAGTGCCGGATTTGCAATAGTTTCACCAAACACACACTTAGTATTAGGTTTAAATGCCGCCTGTATTTCTTCCTCTGTGGCATCAGGATCAACGAATGTAACGTCGATTCCGAGCTTTTTCATGGTTACGCCGAAAAGATTAAATGTACCGCCATAAATGGCTGAAGTACTTATGAAATGGTCTCCTGCTTCACATATGTTAAATACAGCATAAAAATTTGCAGACTGACCTGATGATGTAAGCATTGCAGCATAACCGCCCTCAAGATCACAAATTTTCTTAGCGACACAATCATTAGTAGGATTCTGAAGTCTTGAATAAAAATAACCTTCTTTTTCAAGATCAAACAAAGCTCCCATCTCATCACTTGACTCATACTTAAATGTAGTACTTTGTATAATCGGTAAAATTCTCGGTTCACCATTCTTTGGTTCCCATCCGCTCTGAATACATTTTGTCTCTATTTTGTAATCGCTCATTATTTCTCCATTCTGCCCGTATAATCCGGCGTCTTATATTGTATTTTATTGTTATTTTACTTATCAGTCATCAGTCTGCTTTTCATCTTCTTGATTTCCGGCACAAACGCTTATTTTTACTTTTGTAATCATTTTATTGTTTATTTCAACTGCCTTAAAGCAATAATTACCGCATATAACCTCATATTCTTCATTTTCCTGAGGAATTCTGCCTATTTTGTAAATAAGATATCCGTTTATTGTATCAATATCATCGCAGTCAAATGTTATCTCTAACATATCTTCCAGATCTTCAAGCTGCATCTGTCCGTTGCATATATACGAACCATCATGCTGCTTGATTATAAATTCTTCTTCATTATCATACTCATCAAGAATATTACCAACAATCTCTTCAAGGATATCTTCCATCGTAACAAGTCCCGCTGTCTGTCCATACTCATCTACAACTATTGCCATATGTACTTTCTTAGACTGCATTTCCTTAAAAAGCACACTCAAATTGCGTGTCTCAGGAATATAAACTGCATCAAAAAGCACCTGTTTTCTCATGTCTGAAAGCTTTCTGTTCCTGTTATTCTCTATCACATAGGCTTTGAGTAAATCCCTTATATGTATGATACCGATTATATTATCAATATCTCCATCATACACAGGATATCTTG
Organism: uncultured Eubacterium sp.; assembly: GCA_900552795.1. Lineage (GTDB taxonomy): Bacteria > Bacillota > Clostridia > Lachnospirales > Lachnospiraceae > Lachnospira. Next base: position 39,115 of record USBB01000005.1, on the reverse strand, counting down.
AAAAATTCTCATTTAATATGATGTCAAATACTTCTGAAATTGTCTTATCTGCATCGATGGCAACAATATTTTTTCTATGAGTCATAACATCTGAAGACTGTTTTTCTCCAAACTCAAAGATATTGTTTATCATCTCTGCTTCATTTTCCTTTAGTACACCCTGTTCATGTCCTTCATTGACCATGTCAATGATTTCCTCTTCCGTAACATCATCTTCTTTTCTTCTTTTTGAAAAAAAGCTCAATAAAGAAGAAATAAAATTCTGATTCCCATCCGCGGGATGGCCATCGTTCATGTTTGTAAACCTTCCTTTTCGTTTCTTTTTGTATGACTGCTCTGTAAAAACATCACACTTTGTCTGGCAAATATAAAAAATAATCCATATATTTACATCTGCTTATATAGATTTAATTGTATCATACGCATATTATGACGTCAAATATTATAAAAATATTATTTATATAATTCTTGCGTATAATATTAATCCTCATCCATCTCAAGACTAACCTGAAGCGCATGATTTACCTGACTTATAATATCATTATCAAGGTGACATACTTTGTCTTTAAGCCTTTGTTTATCAATAGTTCTTAACTGTTCAAGAAGTATAACCGAATCCTTTACAATATTGCACCTTACAGCATCTATCTCTACATGTGTAGGCAGCTTTGCCTTATTCATCTTAGATGTTATAGCCGCACATATTACCGTCGGACTATGCTTATTTCCCGTATCATTTTGTATAATAAGTACCGGACGTATTCCTCCCTGTTCTGAACCAACTACAGGTCTTAAATCTGCGTAAAAAATATCTCCCCTTTTAATTACCAATATTATCACACTCCCAAAGCACATTTTTACTTAATATACTCGTAGTATTTCCAGCTTACGGGTGTGTATTCAGATTTTTACAGATTATTTAAAACCCATTTCTCATGAAAATAATCATGGCTTCCGATATATTTCCCTCCACTGTAATAATTTCTTGGTATTCTCTTATTTAAATCACACACAAATTCGTAATTAAATGTACCTGCCAGCTTTGCAATTTCCTCAACGGTAATACACAAATCGCCGTCTTTTCCGATAAGCGTAACAACATCATTTCTTGTAACATCATCAATTTCCGTAACATCAACCATAAGCTGATCCATACAGACTCTTCCTATAATAGGAGCTTTTTTACCCTTTATTAAAACATAACCTTTTGATGAAAGTGCTCTCGGATATCCGTCACCATATCCCACAGATACAGTTGCTATCTTTGTAGGTCTTTTTGTTACAAATGTTCCGCCATAGCTTACTTCCTGACCTTCACCAACACATTTCACCATGGTTACATGACTCTTTAAGGCAAGCGCAGGTCTTAAACACACCTTTCTTTTTATAACATCTTCTGACGGATACATTCCATACATGGCAATTCCAAGTCTTACAAGGTCTTTGTTTGTCTGCGGCATATCTATTACAGCCGCGCTGTTTGCACAATGCTTATATTCAAACGTTATATTTTCTTTTTCAAGCTGTTTTATAAAATTATCAAATTTTTCAAGCTGTCTTATGCTCTTTGTTTTATCAATCTCATCAGCTGTGGCAAAATGAGTAAATATCCCCACCGCATCAATATTTTTTAACTGCTTGATTTTCTTAACTGTTTCTACGCCGCTTTCATCAGGTTCAAGTCCGATTCTTCTCATACCTGTATCCACTTTTATATGACAACGTGCCTTTTTTCCAAGCTGTCCTGCAACCTCATTAAGCATCTTTGCCGTCTCATAATCAAACACAGTTGCAGATACTTCATTTTCAACAAGAATTCTATACTCATCAGTATTTACAAAGCCCAATATAAGTATCGGCTTATCAATTCCGTTTTCTCTTAAATTTACAGCCTCATCCAATGTTGCAACTGCATATCCGGCCACCCTGTCATACACAGCTTTCGAAACTGCCACATCACCATGTCCGTATCCGTCTGCTTTTACGACAGCTATCGCCTTTGTACCCTCAGCTGTCTGAGACATAAGCTCATCAACATTTGCAGCTATCATATCAAGATTGATATCTGCGTATACTCTGTAATACTTACTCATCGTATTCTTCCGCTCCATTCATTTTGCTTTATTATATTTATCTTTATTCAGCCTGCTCTTTTAACACGTCAGAAAGTGCATCTGTTATATCCCACGCTTTCATTGACCTCATGCCAAATTTCTTCCGGCATATATCTCCTGCCAGTCCATGAACATAAACAGCCATGGCAACAGCATCAAAGAAGCTGTCAAAACCTGCTGTAATCATTCCACAGAGAATTCCCGTAAGAACATCTCCGCTTCCTGCTGTAGCCATACCGCAGTTGCCTGACATATTTATATATGTTCTGTCTTTATCACATACAACTGTTGCTGCATCCTTTAAAACACATACGGCTCCCGATTTTTCGCAAAGAAGCTTCGCACTCTCAACCGGATTATTTTTAATATTGCTTATATCTTCTTTCATAAGCCTTGATGCTTCACCTATATGCGGTGTTATAACTATGTCTCCCAATGATTTTTCAAGCAGCCTTCCGGCATCTTTATCATCTGATATGATATTTAACGCGTCGGCATCAAGCACAAGCTTAAATGATGACTCTTCACAAGATGCAATGACCGATTTAACTATTTTCTTTGATAAATCACATGTAGATAAACCGGGACCTGCCACAACCACATCAGCCCATTCCAAAGACTTTCCAAGCTCATCTTCTATTTTTTTATCAATATTTTTATCATTATATGTTTGACATATAGCTTCAGGCACCCTGCCAAGCAGTATACTCCTGTTATTTTCGTGTGTAAATACCTTGACAAGTCCGCAGCCGCTTCTTAATGCAGACTGAGCCGACATACATGCGGCACCTGCCATATTTTCTGAACCAGCAATGATGAGGGCCTTGCCGCAATCTCCTTTATTTGCATATGCTCTTCTTTGAGGAAGCGCACTTAAATCCTCATATGTATATGTATATGCGGCTGTATTGCAGTCCTTTATCTTTTGCGCCGGAAAAAATCCTATCTGCGCTACACTTATATTTCCGCAGTATTCTCTTGCAGGGTACAATGCCATACCAAGCTTTTTATATCCGAAAGTCACTGTATCAGTCGCTTTTACTGCGTTATTCATAATCTTGCCTGTAGTTGCATTAATACCTGATGCTATGTCTACCGAAACAATTTTTAATGATGGCTTGCGGTTAGATGCAGAATTAATTGCATTTATAATTATATTATATGTACCCTCTATATCTCTTGACAGTCCTATTCCGAATATTGCATCCACAATACAATCATATTCACCAAACTGTACATTTCTTCTAAAGTGAACATCGAATTTTGAAAGAATTTTTCTTTGCAGCTCATACTCCGGTGTAGCATGATTTTTATTTCCAACCTCCAACACATCAACATACCAGCCGCTCTGACACAGCTGTCTTGCCACAGCAAGCCCGTCTGCACCGTTGTTACCGCTTCCGCAAACACATACTGCGTACCCCTTATTTGAAAAAAGCTGTCTGACCTTATCACTAACCGCAAGAGCCGCTCTTTCCATAAGTACCATTGACGGTATTTTTACCCTGTTAATCGTATAATTATCAATTTTTTTCATCTGCTCACTGCTCATCAAATACTCCATATTAACCCCCATTCTGCGGCAATTAAAAATTAAAGCTGCCACAACCACAATGCAGTTATTACTGCATAACAGTCATGACAGCATAGCAATTCTACACATACTTAATTATCATTAATCCTGTCCAAAGCACTCATAATTTGCGGTCCGAGAATATCATGCATACCTGCATACATATTTGAATTTACACTTTCTTTGTCCTGCTTTATCAACAAATTTTTTTTAAGCTTAATTCTCGTTTCACTTATCCACTTTTCAAGGATTTCTATATCTTCACTATTTTCATTAATTTTTGCAAAGCACACACGCACAGTTTCAACCATAAGCATCTGATTTGCTCTCGCAAGCTCTCTTGGAATCTCTTTCTGCTCATCCTCAAGCTCCGATATCTTCTCTTTTGCTTCATATATAAGTTTTTGTCTCTGATTCATGAATTTCTGGTGTCTGGCTTCATTTTCGTCACTTTCCATATTTTGGACAACTTCCTGGATAATCTGGCTTTTAATCTTTTTTACATCCTTAATATCATTATTTATTTGTCCCTGTCTTTTTAAAAGATCATTTACCTGCTTTTCCCAGTATTTAATTTCATCTGTCTTACTGTTTTCCGGAATAAGCTTATACCAGCGCGGATCGAGCGTCAAAATAGGAATATGTCTGAATGCCGGAACATCTTTTAACAAATCATATGTTATATCAGCCATTTTAACCCCCATTTCTGAGCAACTTTGCTGCCGGCTATTTGTTTTTGCTCACAAACAAATAGCTGTGTAAAAAATCACTTATCGTCTTTATTTGCGATATTATAAGACAATCGCATCAAACTCTCTGACAGATGAACATTTTCCACCGTTACATTATCAGGAAGATTTAAATCTGTGTGAGCAAAATTCCAAATTCCCTTTACACCTGCATCTGTCACCATTTTAGCTACATCCTTTGCCGCATGCTTAGGAATTGTAAGTGCGACAATCTCAATATTGTTATCTTTAATATAATCGACTACTTTATCCATCATCTGTACAGATAAATCACCGATTTTTTCTCCCTCTATATCAGGATTGTTATCAAATACAGCCTTTATCAAAAATCCTCTTTTTGCGAAATCGCCTGAATTTACAAGAGCCTGTCCGAGATTTCCGGCACCTACTATAATCATATTATGACTTCTGTCAATTCCTAATATTTTAGCAATTTCGTCATATAAATATTTTACATTGTATCCGTATCCCTGCTGTCCGAAGCCTCCGAAATTATTTAAATCCTGTCTTATCTGCGACGCAGTAACCTTCATCTTTGCACTCAATTCTTTCGATGAAATACGCTGGACATCACTTTCTATCAATTCACCAAGATATCTGTAATACCTTGGAAGCCTCCTTATAACCGCAGATGATATTTTCTTTGTTTCTCCCATACTTCTCTCCTAAGTTCTAAGTTACATATATTGACGTAATTATATATCAGTGTGAAAATATTGTCAAAGCTAATTGCCAAACACTCTTTTTGCAATGTCTACTGATTCCTTTGCATCCTTTGAGTAAAAATCTGCATGAATCTCTTTTGCATACTCAGGTGTAAGAACTGCTCCTCCCACCATGATTTTACAGTCAAGACCATTATCGTGAATAAGCTGAATTGTCTCTTTCATAGATTTAAGCGTAGTTGTCATAAGGGCTGACAAACCTACAAGCTTTACATTATATTTCTTAACTGCCTCCACAACCGTCTCATAAGGCACGTCTTTTCCTAAATCAATAACCTCATAGCCATAATTTTCAAGCAAAACCCTGACTATATTTTTACCTATATCATGCACGTCTCCTTTTACGGTCGCAATAACTATCCTGCCTTTGCTGACAGGTGAAACCTTATTTGACGCCATACGCTTTCTTATAACCTCAAATGAACTTTGAGCAACTGAAGCCGCCATTATAAGCTGAGGCAAAAACAGCGTTCCTTTCTCAAATTCCTCGCCTGTCCTATCGAGCGCCGGAATTAATACATCATTGACTATTTCCATTGAGTCAGCAGTTTCAAGAAGCTTTTCCGTAAGCAACGTTCCCTCATTTTTAAGTCCTGAAAGCACAGACTTGTACAGTTCCTGTTTTAACTGCCCTGCGTCTCCAGTTTGCAGTGACGTGCCAGGCACATCTTCTGTCTTAACGCTGTTATTATGAGTAAGCTTCACCTCGCCAATCGGTTTTATTTTAGGCATATCCGAATATGCCTTTATAAATGATACAGAATTTACATCTATCCCAGCAAGAAGCTTATATGCTCGCACAGCTCCCGTCATCTCATCAATATTAGGATTTATTATAGGCAAATCAAGCCCGTTTTGAAGTGCCATTGTAAGAAAAATGTGATTTACCAAAACTCTGTTAGGCAATCCGAAAGAAATATTTGACACTCCGAGAACTGTTTTTAATCCAAGCTCTTCCTTCACTCTTTTCACTGCTTCAAGAGTCTCTGTCACGCCCTCCTGCTGTGCAGAAGCGGTTAGTGTAAGACAATCTATATAAACATCCTCCTTTGGAATACCATAGCTTAAAGCTGCATCAAGTATCTTTTGTGCTATAGCAAAGCGATCTTTTGCCTTTTCCGGTATACCGTCCTTATCAATGGTAAGACCCACAACTGCTGCTCCGTATTTTTTTACTATAGGAAGTACTGTTTTAAGTGATTCCTCTTCACCATTAACAGAGTTAACTATCGGCTTTCCGTTATATACTCTTAATGCAGAATCAAGAACCTCAGGAATTGTTGAGTCTATCTGAAGAGGAACTTCAACAACAGACTGTATTGATTTTACTGCAGTTATCATCATCTGCTTTTCGTCAATTCCCGGAAGTCCGACATTTACATCAAGAATATCAGCCCCTGCATTAACCTGCTCAAGTGCCTGATTTAATATATAATCTATATTGCCGTTAATAAGAGCTTCCTTAAATAATTTCTTTCCCGTAGGATTAATTCTTTCACCGATTATCCTCGGCTCTGTTATTGTAACAGTCTTTGTCGCTGAACACACCGCCGCAGGAATATTTTTAATTTTAAAGCTCTCATCACACTCATTGCCATATTCTTTAAGCATTTTGGAAAGCTCTTTTATATATTCAGGATTTGTTCCGCAGCAGCCTCCATAAATCTTAATGCCGAATTTTCTTAAATCTTTCATAAGATTTGCAAATTCAACTGCATCAACATTGTATTTATTTGTCTTTGGATCAGGAAGTCCTGCATTAGGCTTCATAACTATAGGAAGTGTTGTCCATTTAGAAAGCTCGCAAACCACCGGAGCAAGCTCCTTTGGCCCAAGTGAACAATTAATTCCTATCGCATCAACACCAAGTCCCTGCAATGTAAGAGCCATTGCTGAAACATGACAGCCCGTAAAGGTACGCATATTTTCTTCAAATGACATAGTGCACACAATTGGAAGCTCCGTATTTTCCTTTGCCGCAAGCACTGCAGCCTTAACATCCATAAGGTCCGTCATCGTCTCAAACACAACCAGGTCAGCTCCGGCCGCAGCTCCGGCCTTTACAGCCTCGGCATACATTTCATAAGCTTCCTCAAAGCTTAATGTTCCCGATGGCTCAAGAAGCTGTCCGATAGGCCCTATATCAAGTGCTACAAGCGCCTCACTATTTACATTTTCACATGCTGTTTTTGCATTTTTTATTCCAGCCTCAATAAGCTGATCTGCACTGTAACCGCAGCCATCAAGCTTATATGCGTTTGCACCGAAAGTATTTGCGTAGATAACATCAGCCCCTGCGTTAAGATACTTTTCATGTATTGAAATAAGCAGCTGCGGATCTGTTATATTAAGAGTTTCCGGTATCTGACCTGTTTTCATGCCGGCATCAAAAAGCATAGTTCCCATGCCGCCGTCAAATATAACATACTCATTTTCTAAAAGCTCCCTAAAACCTTTACCCATTGCAACGACCACCTTCTTCTCTGAATTTGCACGTTTTGTACATACTGCATGTAATGCAGCCTTTTGATTTTGCGTCTATTTTATTTTTTGATAATCCTATAACCGCAGTGACCGACTTAGTCGGCATAAGCATAAATGAATCTGCATTTACAGTAAGCCCTATCAGCTTGTCAGCATTTAACTGCTTTATAAACTCAGGCTGCTGCTGTATAGGCATATCACCATATCCGGGACTGAAACGAAATGTTTTGTAATACTCTGAAAATTCACTGTCAATTATTTCTTCTGCCCTGTCACCAGCCTGTTCTACCGCAACACTTGACATACTGTCAATTATAAGAGCATGTGCAATATCTTCAAGCTGTGCAATTCTTATCAGCCTGTCTATATCAGACGATATCGTTACAGCCATAAGCACTGCCATTTCACATCCTTTTAAATGTTCAAGAATCGAATTACCCTTAAGAACGAGATCTGTTCCTATACAATGTACTCCGCCGCCTGTAATCTCAATGTTAAATACCTTATATGTGAACCTCGGCTTCGCTGCCGAAAGAACCTTTTTTTCACATATATCCATAATATTTTTTATATTTTCGTCGACGTCTGTACTCTTATATCCTAAGTATCTTAACGCCTCTCTTCTATTCAATTTGCTTAGGATTATCTTATCATTCATATTATTTTTTTCTTTTCTTTCTTCTAAGTCCTGTGCCCTTTGCCTTTTCCATGTTCACTTTTCTGCCTCTGATTTTAACATTCTCCATTGCTTTAAGAACTGCATCGGCATGCTTTGCAGGAATCTCCACAAACGTATAACTGTCAAGCATATCTATTGCCCCAACGAGCTTTCCAGGTATACCTGATTCACCTGAAATCGCTCCTAAAATATGAGCAGGTTTTATCTTATCTTTCTTTCCGACATTTATAAACAGACGAACCATTCCTCTTCTGTCACCCTCCATGTCAAAATGAACCTCCTCGACATCTTCCCTGTCAGCAAGAGACTCGCCGACTGTCATCTTAAGAAGTGCCGCTGCCATATCCATAATAGTATAATCTTCTTCATTTATCTGATTTTCAACCATCTCTATCATGTCAGACAAACCACCCTCATTAACAGTTTCTCTAACCTTATCAAACAATACCTCAAGCTTTGTATTTTTTACATCATCCATTGACGGAATAGGCTTTGCCTTAATTTTAGTCTTGCAGTAATGCTCTATATCCTTTAATTTGTACACCTCTTTGCCTGATACAAACGAAAGTGCAAGTCCGCTTCTTCCGGCACGGCCTGTTCTTCCGATTCTGTGTACATAATACTCTTCGTCCTGCGGCAAATCATAGTTAAATACAATATCTACATCATCAACATCTATACCTCTTGCCGCAACATCTGTAGCAATAAGTATTTCTGTCTTTCCGCTTCTGAAATCCGCCATAACTCTGTCTCTTTGGGCCTGCTTCATATCACCGTGTATCCCATCTGCAAAATAGCCTCTGCCCTTAAGAGCAGAAATAAGCTCATCAACCTGCTTTTTAGTGTTGCAAAATACAACTGAAAGTCTTGGATTGTAAATATCGATAAGTCTGCAAAGAACTTCGTTTTTATTCTTTTGTCTCACTTCATAATAATACTGCTCTATATTTTTTACTGTAAGCTCTTTTCTTACAACCTTTATGGTTTCCGGATTATTCTGGAAAGTCTTTGCTATATCAAGAATAGCTTTCGGCATTGTGGCAGAAAACATAACAGTCTGTCTGTCATTCGGTGTCTCTTTAAGAATTGTTTCCATATCTTCACGAAATCCCATATCAAGCATCTCGTCTGCCTCATCAAGAACAACCATTGATACATTATCAAACTTTACAGTTTTTCTTCTCATATGATCCATAACACGTCCCGGTGTTCCCACAACAATCTGAACACCTGATTTTAATGACTTTATCTGTCTGACAATCTCCTGCCCTCCATATATCGGAAGTACTTTTATGTCACTCATATATTTTGCAAGCTTACGTATTTCTTCTGCAACCTGAACTGCAAGCTCTCTCGTCGGACAAAGAACTATTGCCTGAACCTTTTTTAAATCAGGATCTATCTTCTCAAGCAGCGGAATTGAATAAGCTGCTGTCTTACCTGTTCCTGTCTGCGCCTGTCCTACTATATCCTTGCCCTGCAAAACAGCAGGTATTGACTGTGCCTGTATCGGAGATGCCTCCTCAAATCCCATATCTTCAACTGCCCTTAAAATTCTCTCATCTGCTACTAATTCTTCAAATCTCATTCTCTTATTCTCTTTCCTCAATTAAATTTAACTTAAACAGTATATGATAATTCAACTCATAAGTCAAAGAAATACTGTAGTTTCTATTTACTTTTATAACTGTTTACATTTATAATATTGTGGAGGATTAAAGAAGTGCACAACACGAAACAATCCATATAATCATAATTATGGTATTTTGATACCCTAATTACAATGTGCAAAGGACGCAGCATAAGTTGCTGCGGAAAAGGAGATTTTTTATGATTCTTTCATGCAGTCATATAAGTAAGGCTTTTGGAACAAATCAAATAATACAAGATTGTACTTTCAATATAGAGGACCACGAAAAAGCTGCAGTAATAGGTATAAACGGAGCCGGAAAATCGACTCTTTTAAAAATAATAGTCGGCGAGCTGTCTGCTGATGGAGGACAGGTAACATTATCTAAAGACAAAACTCTCGGATATTTATCGCAGCACCAGAATCTGACATCAAACAATACTATTTTTGACGAAGTAATGTCCACAAAACAGGAAATTATTGATATGGAAGCGCGCATACGAGCTCTTGAAATCAGTATGAAAGACAAAACCGGCAGTGACCTTGAAAATCTTTTAGAACAGTACACAAGGCTTAACCATGAATTCGAACTTCAAAACGGTTACGCATACAGAAGCGAGGTTATAGGAATTCTCAAAGGATTGGGATTTAATGAAGCGGATTTTTCACTTAAAACAAACACCTTATCCGGAGGCCAAAAAACACGAATAGCCTTAGGCAAACTTCTCATATCAAAACCCGACATAATACTTTTGGACGAGCCTACTAACCACCTCGACATGGAATCTATCGCATGGCTTGAAAATTACCTTTCGTCTTATAAAGGCAGTGTTATTATCGTCGCTCACGACAGATATTTTCTTGATAAAATCGTCTCAAAAATTATAGAGATTGACAATGGCATTGTAAGCGTATTTTCTGGCAATTATACCGACTACGCAGCAAAAAAGGCAATTCTTAGAAATATGCAGCTTAAAGAATATTTAAACCAGCAGCGTGAAATCAAACATCACGAAGAGGTTATAACAAAGCTTAAGCAGTTTAACAGGGAAAAATCTATAAAGCGTGCAGAAAGCAGAGAAAAAATGCTTAATAAAATAGAGCGTGTCAATAAACCTGTCGAATTAAACGATAAAATGAACATAAAACTTGAGCCCGATATAGTAAGCGGAAATGATGTTCTTAACGTAAATAACCTTTCCAAATCGTTTGACAATAATTGTTTATTTGAAAATATAGATTTTGAGATAAAGCGTGGTGAACGTGTTGCTCTCATAGGCAATAACGGAACTGGTAAAACCACAATACTTAAGCTTATAAACGGTATAACCGCACCTGATGCAGGTACTATAACACTCGGAACAAACGTTAACATTGGCTACTATGATCAGGAACACAACATACTTAATCCCGATAATACTCTGTTTGATGAATTACAGAACGCTTATCCTGACCTGAATAATACAAGAATAAGAAATACACTTGCTGCATTTCTTTTTACAGGCGATGACGTATTTAAACTTATACGTGACTTAAGCGGCGGCGAGCGCGGACGCGTTTCCTTAGCCAAACTTATGCTGTCAAACGCTAATTTCCTTATACTTGACGAGCCTACTAACCACCTTGATATAGTTTCAAAAGAAATTCTTGAAAATGCTCTAAACAGCTATACAGGCACAATCCTTTACGTATCACACGACAGGTATTTTATAAATACTACTGCCACAAGAATTTTGGAGCTTAACAATAAAAAAATAATCAATTATATAGGCAACTATGATTATTATATCGAAAAAAGGGAAATACTCTCTGAAGCTGCAGGCATAAATGCATCTATATCAGGAGCAGAAGTCCCAAACACATATGATACGTCTTCAAAAGCAGAAGCAAAGATAAGCTGGCAGCAATCAAAGGAAGAACAGGCAAGACTGCGTAAATTAAAAAACGAGCTTAAAAAAACAGAAGAAAATATTGCGCGTATTGAAGAACGCATAATTGCAATTGATGAAGAATCATCTCTGCCCGAGGTGTGCCGTGATACCGCAAAGCTTATGGAATTGCATAATGAAAAAACTTCTCTCAGTGATGAACTTGATACGCTTTACGAAAAATGGGAGGATTTGTCGGAAAATAGCGGTTTTTATTGACAAACTTACTTTATAGGAGTATATATAGAATTATATTATTAACCTATATGGTTCAAGGAGGATGTATTATACATGAATAAGACAGAGTTAGTCGCAGCTATAGCTGAAAAGGCTGAATTATCTAAGAAAGATGCAGAAAAAGCTTTAAAAGCTTTCACAGACACAATTACTGAAGAATTAAAGAATGACGGTAAGATTCAGCTTGTTGGATTCGGTACTTTTGAAGTTTCTAAGAGAGCTGCAAGAACAGGCAAGAATCCACAGACAGGTAAAGCTATTGAAATTCCTGCATGCAAAGCTCCTAAATTCAAAGCTGGAAAAGCTTTAAAGGATATTGTTAACAACTAATATCGGTTAATGTCCGATTTAATATTATTGAAATCGACTTACTTATGGCTGTTGCAAATTTAATTTGCGCAGCCATTTTTTGTGTAATCATAATAAAACTAAAATCTTAGGAATGGAGAATTCATTTAAATATGGAAATTGAACGAAAATTTTTAATATCAGAACTACCGGATAATCTTAACAACTACAAATGCAGGGAAATCGAGCAAGGATACCTTTGCACAAACCCTGTAATAAGAGTCCGCAAAGACAATGATAATTACTATCTTACTTACAAAGGAAGCGGCCTTATGTCAAGGGAAGAATATAATCTGCCTTTAACAAAGCAGTCATATGAACATCTTATAAAGAAATCTGACGGCAATATAATAACCAAAAAAAGATATGAAATACCGGAACAAACCGGCACGACAATAGAACTTGATATTTTTGAGGGTGTATTTGCCGGAACTGTACTTGCTGAGGTTGAATTTGACAACACCAAAGAAGCGGAGGATTATATTCCGCCATCATGGTTTATTAAAGATGTAACTAATGACCCTGCATATCACAACAGCAATATGAGCCAAAAAGCTTTTAAGGAGAATTTACAATAAGATGAAAACCTTACAAATTAAAGATTTATTTAATAAAATAAAAAATACAGAACAGGTTCAGACTCTGCCGGCTCTGTTAAAAGCATTTTTTAAATGGACAGCCTGTGCATGTATATCCGGCGTGGTTATAGGTGCCATAGGCGCACTTTTTCATCATCTGCTCTCTTTTGCAGCCGATTTCAGACAGTCAAATCCGTGGATGCTTTTCCTGCTTCCTGTTTCAGGTATCATAATCGTTTTTTTGTACAGGATATTCGGTGCTTCTGCCAAAAAAGGAACCAACCTCGTAATCTCATCGTTAAGGACAAGCGAAAGTATTCCTGTCAGAATGTCACCTCTGATTATAATTGCAACCACTCTCACACATATCTGCGGAGGTTCAGCCGGTCGTGAAGGTGCGGCACTTCAAGTCGGCGGCTCACTTGGCTCATTTTTTGCAAAAATATTCAAATTTGATGCAAATGATACAAGGGTGATGACCATGTGCGGTATGAGTGCATGTTTCTCAGCACTTTTTGGAACGCCTGTCGCAGCAGCTGTATTTTCCATGGAAGTCGTAGTTGTAGGAAAAATGTATTACATTGCTTTGGTTCCTTGTGTTCTTGCTTCTTTAATAGCAGGGAAAATATCACTGCTTTTCGGTAATGAGGCCACCGCCTTTGCAGTAAATGAAATTCCCTCGTTTACTGCAATATCAGGGCTTAAAATGGTCATAATTGCAGTATTTTTCGCCTGTGCAAGTGCCCTTCTTTGCATAGCACTTCATCAGGCTGAAAAAATATATTCAAAATTTATCGAAAATCAGTACATAAGAATTATCACAGCTGCACTTTTAGTAATCGCTTTAAGATATATTTTTAATACAACAGATTATCTGGGTGCAGGTACTTCAATTATATCTGCAAGCTTTGTAACAAGCTGCGCATGGTATGTATTTTTACTAAAAATACTGTTTACTGCAGTTACACTCGGAGGCGGATTTAAAGGGGGAGAAATAGTTCCGACGCTATTTGTAGGTGCAACACTCGGAAGCTTTCTTGCTCCTGTATTCGGTCTTCCGGTAGGAATATGTGCAGCCTGCGGAATGGTCAGTGTATTCTGCGGAGTTACCAACTGTCCGATAACATCTCTTCTGATGGCAATAGAAATGTTCGGCTCACAAAGCCTGCATTTTTGTGTTCTTTGTATAGCGATAAGTTACCTGCTGTCAGGATACTTCAGCCTCTACAGCAGTCAGAAGTTTTCTAACATAAAATATAAAGTAAACTATATTGATAAACAGTCATTATAAAATTTTTCATCACTTAAAAATTTTCATTATACAGCGTTTACATTCCGTAAAAATTCTCATCCGGCATCTTTCCTCCGACTGATGCCGGATTTTCTTTATATAAAACTTCAAGGTAGCTTTGGATTTTTTCTTTCATCTCATCACCACTGATAAATGTTATATTACAATATGGAATTGCTTTCTTTGCAACCTCAGTTTTGAAAATACCGAATTTTTCCACATAATTTGATGATGCTTCAACATTTTCCACCACATATTGAGTAGAAGCTCTATATTCCTCCATAAATTTGTCAATAACTGCTTTATTGTTATTATAATAGTCAGTATTAACTGCTATCACACCCGTAACAACAGTACTTGCGCCGCCTGATAATTTTTCCCACTCTTTTGTTACATCTATCGCTATGCGCACATTGGGATTAGAATCCATAACTGTCGTAACATAAGGCTGCGGAAGCATAGCCACGACATCCTTCTCACTCTTCTTCATAATTGCAGCCACTTCTGCTGCTTCAGACTTAAATTCAATTTTAACATCCTTTTCAACATCAAGTCCGGCCTGTTCCAACAGATATTTAAGCGTATATTCAGGTGTAGTCCCTTTACCTGTTGTATATATTGTCTTTCCCTTTAAATCAGACAGGGTTTTAACTTCATTTCCGGTATCAAGTATATAAAGGACTCCAAGCGTATTTATCGCTATAACCTTTATTTTCCCACCGCTTTTATTATATAGCGCCGCTGCCGCATTGCATGGCAGCGCTGCTGCATCTATATCACCTTTTATAAGCGAAGCACTGAATTCATCAGCAGCTGCAGCTATCTTAAAATCATATTTATTTGCAGTTTTTCCGTCTTGTGAATCCTGCATAAGCTTAACCATACCTATACCAGTAGGCCCTTTTAAGGCAGCAACCTTAAGTTCTCCCACCTGTGCGCTTTCAGCATTACCCTGTGTATTATTCTGTTCATCATTATCAGTGTTTTTCCCATTGATACCGCAAGCTGTTAAAGCTGACATAGATATGATTATCATAATAATTACACTCTGTTTTATTAATTTTTTCATATTAATCTCCATTCTCAAGCAAATTCTGCCCATTTTTTGCTCTTTAATTCTGTTTCCACTCTTTTATAATAAACTGCAGGTTTCTCTTTCCTCTGAACTCATTTATATCCGGATAATATGTTATTGCAATTTTTTGTCCGACCTGCGGTTTATTTCCGTCATACATAAACTGTATAGCCTCAAACACACTTCCGTCCTGTGCCTCAAGCATAAGCTTTAGAACATTTGATTTCTTACCGATTATATTTACGCTTTTTACGATAAGATCCTTATCTGCAAATACAGGCTTTTCGTTGCCCTTGCCGAAAGGTTCAAGAATACTTAACTGCTCTACAAGTGTGTACGTAACATAGTTCAGCGGCATCGGAACATCAATCCACACAACAGGCTCAAGCTGCTGCTCGGTCAATGTCTGATTTTTATTTAATCTCTTTCTGAACTCATCTATTTTATCCTTATCAAGTGATATTCCGGCCGCCATAGGATGTCCTCCGAATTTAGTCAAAAGGCCTGCACATTTTGTAATTTCCTCAAACATATTATAACCCTCTATGGACCTGCCTGAACCCTTTGCTCCGTCCTTTGCGTCAGTTATAACAAATGTAGGTCTATAATAAAGCTCTTTTATGCGCCCTGCTATAATTCCTGCAATACTCTCATGACAGTCAGGAAGATAAATAACAAGCACTTTATCATTTTTTATTTCCGTCTCATCAATTATTTTAAGAGCTTTACTAAGTTCGCTCTCTGTCATTCCTTTTCTTTCCTCATTGAAGGCATAAAGCTCCATTGCTTTTGACTTTGCAGTATTTTCATCAGTTTCAAGAAAAAGCTCTATTGCATTCTTTGCAGTATCAAGCCTGCCGCTCGCATTAAGGCATGGCCCGATAACAAATCCGACACTGTACGGAGTAAGTTTGTTGATATCTATTTTACAAATATCTATAAGAGCCCTCAGACCGATATTTTTTGTATTTGCAATACTCCTTAGACCGTTTTTTACAAGAATTCTGTTCTCATCAATCAAATCAACAACATCGCCTATAGTGGCTATCGCCGCAAACTGCCTGTATTCATCAAGACTGCTTTTATATTTATCATATTCTGAAAGCCATCTCTTTTTATACAAAACTTCCACAAGCTTATAAGCAACTGCAGCTCCGCAGAGCATTTTAAACGGATAGCCGCAGTCATCACGCTTGGGATTTACAATAGCGTCAGCTTTAGGATAAATATATCGCTTTTGTGTACCGTTTTCTTCAAACGTAATATCATGGTGATCTGTTATTATAACAGTCAGATTATGACTTTTTGCATATTCAACCTGATTTATTGCAGCTATTCCGTTATCACAGGTTAGTATTGTATCAACACCATCCGCTATTGCTGCATCAATCAAAGTTTCATTTATACCATATCCGTCATTAATCCTGTGAGGCACAGCGTAATCAACCTCTGCTCCTGTTTCTTTTAACGCCTTATAAAGAATCGTTGTTGAACATATACCATCTATATCATAATCACCTATAATTCTTATTTTCTTTTTTTGTTCTATCTTATTTATAATTATATCAACAGCCTTATCAGCATCCTTTAAAAGCTCAGGCATATGCATACCTTCCAAAGAATCAGACAAGTACATATCAAACTGTTCTTTTGTACATATATCACGGTTTCTTATAACTCTCGCAATTACCTGATCAATCCCATAAGCTTCTCCGATCGCTTTAAAATCTGCCTTTTTTGCATAAACAAACCATTTAGCCACTTATTTTCCCTCGCTTAAATCAAAATTGCCGCAAAGGGCGGAAAATGCCCCCTGCGACAATAAATCTCATATCTTATAAATTAAACCTGTGCACCATCTTTGTCAACTACCGGCTTTTCTTTCTTTTCTTCAATAACAATTCCTCGTTTCCTGCCGCCTAAAACATACCACAACGCACTTGTAATACATACTGAAGAATACGCACCCACGATAACACCTACCATAAGAGGAAGTGCAAATTCCTTGACAGAAGCTACACCTAATACAAATAACGAAATAAGCATTATAAGTGTTGTTATATTTGTATTTACAGTTCTTGTAAATGTATCCGTTATCGCACCATTTACAAGGTCAGTAATATTTGTTTTTTCGTTAGCTGACTTTAACTGCTCACGTATTCTGTCAAATATAATAATAGTTGCGTTAACTGAATAACCAACAACTGTAAGCATACATGCAATAAATGTTGTACCTACCGGCACTCTTGAAAGGGCATAAAATGCAAGAACTATTAAAACATCATGAACTAAAGCAATAACTGCCGCTGCTGCAAATTTTATATCTCTGAATCTGAACCAAATATAAAGAAGCATAAATATTGTGGCAATTATAACAGAAATAATTGCACTTTCCTTCATTGAATCACTTACTGACGAACCAATTGTATCAGATTCAACAATGCTGTCCTTCGCTATTGGGAATTTCTCAGTAACAGCTTCTTCAATAAGCTGTCTTTTCTCTGTATTTAACTCAGGTGTTTTAAATGTAACCTTAGTACTGTCCTTTACTTTCTGCTGCTGCACTTCTGTTATGCCGCCGGCCCTTTTAATCAAAGGTACTATATCATTTTCAATTTCCTGCTGTGTATACTCTTTATCAAATGTATATGTAGTCGTTGTACCTCCTACAAACTCAAGGCTGAAATTAAATGCTCTCTTTCCGCCTGCATTGAAAACAAACATTCCGATAAACCCTATTATTATGACTGCTGCAGAACCTATAAAGCACCACTTACGGATTGCAAGAACATTAAATTTCTTTTTGTGTATTGTTCTTCCATACCATTTTGGATTCTTTATACCAAAATTGTAGAAAAGTTTCATTATAATCTTAGTTACAACAAGCGCCGTAAACATAGACACAACAATACCAACTGCAAGAGTTGTAGCAAAGCCTTTAATAGGGCCCGTTCCGAATATATAAAGCACAGCTGCGGCTATAAGTGTAGTAACATTTCCATCTACAATCGCCGATGTTGCTTTACTGTAGCCTGAAACAATGGCACTGTCAACACTCTTTCCTGCACCAATTTCTTCTCTTATACGCGAATATATAATAACATTTGCATCAACTGCCATACCTATGCCAAGTATAATACCGGCAATACCAGGAAGCGTCAGTGTAAGTTCATAAGCACTGACTAAAACAAGAACCAGTGCTGTATAAATCCACAATGAAAATGTAGCAACAACACCCGGTATTCTGTAAACAATAATCATAAATATACAGAGTATTACAAGACCTATTATTGCAGCATAAAGACTTGTATTAATAGCATCCTTACCAAGCTGCGCGCCAACAATATTTGAGCTTGCCTCTTCAAGTGTCAGCGGAATTGAACCTATTCTTATAAATGTAGCAAGGCTGTCTGCGGACTCAAATGATTCCATATTTGTAATTGAAGCTGTACCGCCTGAAATCACCGCCTCAACCTTTGGTGCACTGATTACTTCACCATCATATACTATATATATAGGCTTACCCTTATTTTCAGATGTTATCTGCTCAAATTTCTTTGCTCCTTCATCTGTAAATGTAAGCTGAACACCAAATGATGATTCTGTTGATGATGATGTATCAGTATATGCCTGAGCGCCCTTTACATCAGAACCTGTAAGAACTGCCTTATACTCTTTTTCTGCATCCCAAAGCTCATAATTTGCGGTATCCAAAAATTCCAAAGAACCCGGTGTTCCAAGCTCCTCCAGAATTTCATTAGCATCAGTAACTCCTGGAATTTCAACTGTTATACGCTTTTCACCAGCCTTATAAACCTGTGACTCTGTTGATTTACTCTCAACTCGCTTTTCAAGCTTTTTAATTGTATCCTTGATATCCTGATCACTTGGATTATCTTCCTTAATATCATAAGTAATACTTACACCGCCGGCCAAATCAAGTCCGAGACTTATCTTTCCAACACTGCCCGAACCGTTTTTATCGTATCCAAATACTGCCATAAGTGTAAAACCAACTACCATGGCAACAACAAGTACTGAATATCCGATTTTCTTCTTTAAACTGTACTTCATTTTAGTAAACCCCTTTCATGCATTAATTATCTGCCAATGCCGCTTTAATCATTATAGCGCACTCAATTCTTTTACGCTGCAATTCACACCCTATATCATAAGCGTCATTTATATTCCCGTGGAAATTGTAAGCGTTTGCCGCACATCCGCCGCTGCAGTAAAACTTAGCAAAACAATTTTTACATTTCTCCTTGGAATACACATTACTGTTTTTAAACTCTTCTCTTATGTCTGTTCTTATAATACCTTCATCAACATTTCCCATCAGAAAATCTTCATTTCCGACAAACTGATGACACGGATAAAAATCGCCCCATGGAGTAACAGCCAGATATTCACATCCTGAACCGCATCCCGACAGTCTCTTTGCTACACACGGACCACCATTTAAATCAATCATAAAATGGAAGAAGTTAAATCCTTTTCCAGCTTTCTTTCGTTTTATAATTTCCTTTGCAAGCTTATCATACTGCTCACAAATAACAGGAACATCCTCAGGTCTTATTGCATAATCGTCTGTAGGCTGAGCCACAACAGGCTCCACTGATATCTGTTCAAAGCCCTCATCTGCCAGATGAAGAACGTCCTCGGCAAAATCAAGATTGTTATGTGTAAATGTACCACGAACATAATAATTATCCTGATTGCGGCTTTCTGCCACCTTCTTAAACTTAGGCATTATTATGTCATATGAACTGCCGTGTCCGTTTCTTGTCGGTCTCATTAAATCATTGATTTCTTTTCGTCCGTCAATACTTAAAACAATATTACCCATCTCTTTATTTGCAAAGTCGAGTATTTCATCATCAAGCAAAATTCCGTTCGTAGTAAGAGTAAATCTAAATTTCTTGTTATTCGCTTCCTCTATACTTCTTCCATATTCAACAAGCTGTTTTACAACTTCGAAATTCATAGTCGGCTCGCCGCCGAAAAAATCCACCTCAAGATTTCTTCTGCTTCCTGAATTTTCAACAAGAAAATCGAGTGCTTTCTTTCCTACTTCAAAACTCATCATCGCACGTCTTCCGTGGTACTCGCCTTCCTCTGCAAAACAATATTTGCACGCAAGATTGCAGTCATGAGCAATATGTAAACAAAGTGCTTTAACAACAGTCTGTCTATTCTTGAAACCGTCTATATACTTCTCATATATATCCTCTGAAAAAAGCTGTCCTGCTTCTTTTAATTCTTCTATTTCCCTGTATGCTTCCCTAATCTCTTTTTCGGGATATTTGTCTTCCAAACTGTATAATATCTGCTCAAGCGAATTTTCTTCATACATGCCTATAATGTCATATACCATATCATCTACTACATGTACTGAACCACTGTTAACATCCAGACAGATATTATAACCGTTATTCTTATACTGATGTACCATTCTAACCTTTCCACCTTTCGCAAAAAATCTGCACTTTTAATCATGCTTAACGCGAAAAGAAGAGCGTGTTGAAATGCTAAACACGCTCTTTCACTTCAATTAATTATTCTTATTCTCACAGCTCTGATTACCAACTGTGCAAGATGTCTTACAAGCTGACTGACAAGATGTCTGGCATTCACCACATCCGCCGTTCTTCATTGTTTCTTTCAATACGCGGTTGCTGATTGTCTTAATATGCTTCACGACAATACCTCCTTTTGTTAATAAACTATCGCTTATTATAACACAACGCATATATTATTTCAACTTAAAAATACTCCTCTATGCAAGCCCAGCGAAGCTTTTAGATATAAATTTATATAATATTCGTACGCGCCAGTCACATCTTTACGGAGTGCAAATCACGAAACAATCCGTGTAATCATAATTAGGGCGTCAAAATACCCTAATCCTATATAAAAAAGTGTCGTTCACGACGCTTGCAAGATTTGCTTCGCAAACTTGTTATCAGAATGCGTCTTGGACGCAATTTCCTATAAAGAAATAAAAAGCTCTCATATCTTAACGATACAAGAGCTTAATCAATGCAGTCGGCGGGACTTGAACCCGCACCCAAGCAATATGGACTAGATCCTTAGTCTAGCGCGTATGCCAATTCCGCCACGACTGCGTTTTGTTTACTGCGTTGCACTCACAACGCTTGTTTATAATATCATTGAATTTTTCATTTGTCAACAATAATTTTGAATTTTTTTAAATTTTTTTAAATTTAATGATTACAGTGTCAAAAGAACTGCACACCAATACCTGATTCTTAGTGTACAGTTCTTTTTCAAATTTAAATTGCGTGAATAACTTCAGAAATACTTTTTATTACTTCTGCCTCGTCTAATGGCTTTGTAATAAATTTTTCTGCACCTATTTTTAAAGCCTCTATAATTTTTTCCTGCTGTCCTGCCGCCGTAATCATAACAGCCTTGGCATCGGGATCATAATCTTTAATTTCTCGAAGAGCATCCGTTCCGCTCATATTAGGCATTGTTATATCAAGTGTAATAACATCAGGATTATACTGCTTATATGCAAGCACCCCCTCCATTCCGTCTGCTGCCTCTGCAACCACACAATACCCCTGTGATTCAAGTATATTCCTAAGCATCTTTCTTGACATGCCAGAATCATCGACAATAACCACAGTACCCTTACTGTTTTCATCGTAAGCACCGCAAATTCCCGAAACAACTTTTCTTGTAAGCGGCATTGTTCCTATTTTAACATCTGCATCAACTGCAAGATATAAATAAAGCTCATTGCCCTCAATATATACAGGCACTATGTATGCATCTCCCACAGCCACCTGATTTTCGTAAGCAAACTGAGGCATAATTTCAAGCCTGACATCTTTAAGTGACGATGCAAAAAGTCCGCTTATGCAGTTTACAAACTCGCCTACTGCATCATATACGTCCGCTGACATAAGACTAAATTTCTCACCTGTAAATCCCGCTGCTACTTTTTCAAAAGATTCATTTCCATTCTTTGTTGCAATACCTATACATATATCATAATCGCCTTCACATTTCTGGCCTGCAAAATTTCTGTATTCAAACTGCTTAACGCTTTGAATCTGTCCAATATAATAATCAGATGAAACAAATCTTGTTATATTACGCAGAATTAAAGCGACAAGTTCTGTAATATATGGTTTTGATGCAAAAGCAAAGACCGGGACTATTGCATCTATATCATCTTTCTTTAATGCGTCCAGTTCTGCATCATTAAAACCATTCTCCGCCTTAAAATCATCAATATAACCATCAATCTTTGAAATTTTTATATCAGTATTTTCAACAAGAAGCTGTAAAAACTTCATATAAGGACTTCCCTGTTTTTCAAGAAGCACCTGTATATCCTGCTCACTGATATATCCTTTCTCGACAGCTATATCCCCAAAGCGCTTATCCATCTGCATCTGTGCCTGATTAATTTCATCCGCCTGCTCCTGCGTCAATAATTTTTCAGCAACAGCGATTGTGCCAAGTTTGACTCTCGTCTTTGACTGCTCATTCAAAATCTGCTTAAGCTGTGACTCCTCCAATATATTTTCTTTTACTAAATAATTTCCGAACAACTGCCCAAACATATAACTCCTCCTCACTTTTTTGAATATTAGGTGATTTTATTTTATATTAACACACAACATCTTTAAATATCAACTATTTCCATACAAATCAAAGGATAACTGAAAAGAAAAAAGCACAGGACCGTTTCAAATAAAAAAATGAAACGATACCTGTGCACCATAAAAATACAAGTGCGGAAAATGGGACTTGAACCCACACGTGGTAACCCACACAAGAATCTGAATCTTGCTCGTCTGCCATTCCGACATTTCCGCATATTGTGTCACACACAACGACATATATTGTATAATGTTTTTGGTGTAATTGTCAACCTTCTTTAAAGCTGCTGCACAAAAGTTTTTTGTCTGCCGCTTTCAAACACGGACAATCTGAAAGAATGCATAAACCTTTTCTGTTATATACACAGTTTATATAATCATTTTCTTTGCCTTTTATGCCTGCTCTTTCAGGTTCCCCATGCTTTACATAATTACCTGCCATCAATACTCCATAAATTCATTAATATCTCTTAATATATCCTCTATCTGCTCTCCCTCATCCTGTATTGTAAGATGTAACGGTTTGCTTATATCAAGACTGAAGAGTCCTACAAGTGATTTTGCATCAACACAGCTGTGTCCCGACTCTATGTCAAAAGAACACGAATATCTGCTGATTACTGTTACGAAACGCTGAACTTTTTCTACCGAGTCTAATAATATTGATACTGTAATCATAAAAGTTCCTCCCTTTGTACCTCATTATAACAGACCGCCATAAACAGTCAGCTGTTTTACTGTATGATACTACATAAATGCGATAAAGACAACTTAAAAAACAGGCAAACTTTCATTTTCCGACATTTTTCGCGTTTTCACCAAAAAATCAACTGCTTTTTCTATAACATCAAACACTATTTCATCATGCTTTCCGCCAAATTCTCCATCAAGAGTCCACGCAACTTTTTCATCTGACTTAAAGGTAATGTGATTTGTCCTGAATGAATACAGCATTTCACACTCATCAAGCTTTTGTGTAAGAAATGCCGTTACAAGCTGCTGAAAATCAAGAGGACTTTTAATTTCTTTTATTAAAGTCACCTCAAAAAGTCCATCCTGCAAATCAATTCCTGTTCCAGTAAGCCCTTTCAGGCCTCCTACGGACATCGTGTTGCTCACCATCCCGTATACAAACCAATCCCTTACGGATACACCGTCAGATTCAACCTCCATATATATAGGTTTTAATTCAGATAAGCTTTTTACTGCTTCAAGTACATATGCCTGATGTCCGAGCACATTTTTAAGTGATTGCGGCGTAGCATAGGAAACTGCCGTAAATGCTCCGAAAGCCGCAACATAATTAAAATATCTTTCTTTATTTACAATTCCCACATCTATAGAAAATCTGCTGCCATTAACTATATGTCTCGCAGCACTTATCATATTTTTAGGTATATTAAGACTATTTGCAAAATCATTCGTGGTACCGCTCGGTATGTAGCCTATCGGCGGCTTTATACCGCTATAGCCCATCACGGCAGCAACTGTTTCATTTAATGTCCCGTCGCCGCCGCTGCATGCTATAATATCATAATTACCTTCATTTTTAACAAGATATTCATATCCATCTTTTTCAGCTTTTGTAGGGTATACCGTAACTTCATATCCTTCCTCGGAAAATATCTGTATTATTTTCATAAGATTGTTTTTTATCTGACCTTTTCCTGAATTTGGATTGAACACAAACAGTATTTTTTTCATAACTTACTCACATTTCCTTCAAATCTAAAATTATTTATCCCATTTATCACAGAGCGCATTTATCTGGTCTGCAAACTTAGCCAAATCCTTATTGGCACCGCCCTCATTGCGGCCTATAACGCTGATAAGTCTGCTTCCGGCTGCAAGAAGTCTAGCAAAAACTCCCTGATTTCTATTAGCATTTGCAACAGCTCTTCGCGTTTTCTTTTCTCTGTTGCCATCATTTACAAACTCATCCGTAATGAGGTCAAATGATGCACCTGTATATGGCGCAACTGCATCAAAACCATACTCCACCCTTAAAAGATTTGTAAATGTATCGCACACTCCATCCTCGCCATGAACAACAAAAACTCTCTGCGGTTTTTTCTTAAAGGCTTTGATCCATCTTATAAGACCTTCTCTGTCCGCATGACCGCTTGCACCTGCAAGCTGTGCAATCTCTGCACTTACCTGAATAGGTTCACCAAACAGCTTTATTTCCTTTGCCCCATCCACAATAGCTCTTCCGGTTGTACCAACAGCCTGATATCCAACAAAAAGAATCGTACATTCCGGTCTCCACAGATTATGCTTTAAATGATGTCTTATTCTTCCTGCCTCACACATTCCTGAAGCAGAAATAATTACCTTTGGATTCGGGTCAAAATTAATCATCTTGGAATTTTCGCTTGTTGTTGCAAACTTAAGTCCATCAAAAGTAAGCGGATTAATTCCTTTATTTATCAGTTCCATTGCCTCCTCGTCAAAGCACTGGTATATATTTTTACTGAATACTGCCGTTGATTCTATAGCCAGAGGACTGTCAAGATACACATCAAACGTTCTGTCGACCAGCTTATCAGCCTTTATTTTTCTTATAAAATACAAAAGCTCCTGCGTTCTTCCTACTGCAAAAGACGGTATAACAACATTTCCGCCTCTTGCAAAGGTTCTGTTAAATACCTCGGCAAGCTCAGAAATGTAATCAGGTGTTCCTCCGTGCGTTCTGTCACCGTATGTTGACTCCATAACCACATAATCAGCCTCATCAATATGTGACGGATCTTTGATAATCGGCTTATTTATATTACCTATATCACCTGAAAATACTATTTTCTTTGATACATCATCCTCCGTAAGCCATACCTCTATACTTGCAGAGCCAAGCAAATGACCTGCATCATTAAAACGTATCTTTACCCCGTCACAGATTTCAATCATCTGATTATACTCACAACCCACGAACTGTTTCATTACATTTACTGCAGCATCCATATCATAAAGAGGCAGAAATTCTTTTAATGAGCCATTTGAACGTCTTGCCTTTCTGTTTCGCCATTCAGCTTCAAACTCCTGTATATGCGCACTATCCTTAAGCATTATATCACACAAATCAACGGTTGCTTTTGTAGTATAAATATTTCCTCTGAAGCCATTGGTATACAATAAAGGTATAAGCCCTGAATGATCAATATGTGCATGTGTAAGAAGCACATAATCCACATCAGATGCCGGTATAGGAAGCTCCTGATTTTCATAAACATCATTTCCCTGTTCCATACCGCAGTCAATCAAAATATTTTTGCCGCATGCACAAATATAATGACAACTTCCTGTAACCTCATGATCTGCACCCAAAAAATTAAGTCTCATAATAAACACCCCGTTTCTTTTTTTCTTTTTCTTTAAAAAGCATATTTTTATAGCTCATTAATCTTTCCTGTATTTTTTTCTGCATGCTCATATCTGTAAGAGTAGCAAAAATAATATGCCTGTTTTCAATACTTCCCATATACATAAGACTTATACGAACCCATTTTCCTACACCTTCTTTTGTCATTCTGCAGTATTCACATTCTGCACAATCCTGTGTATCAACTGCTTTTTTAAATGCATCAAATACTATCCGCTTATCTTCTTTTGATATAAATATATCACCAGTTCCATCCTTAAGCCTTAAAATTACACTATCGAATCCAAATGTTTCCTGATACGAATTATTAACACGTATCGTTTCTATATCACCATCTATATATTCATACATCGCAATCGGCTGAAATATGTTATTAAATAACATATCCATATGTTCATTATATGCCAAAAGTGTCGTATCCCCGATATCAAATCTTTCATCTTCATTTATTTCACATTCAGTACAATTCTCAAATGCACAAACCTCATAATCTTCAACAGGCATTGGCTTTGCAAAGTAATAACCCTGTATAAATTCGCAGCCTATGCTTCTTAAAAATTCAAGCTGTTCTTTAGTTTCAACACCTTCCACAACAACTGACATTTTAAGCCGCTTCGCCATTTTCACTAAAGATGCCATAATACATTTACTTCTCTCCGGATATTCAGTCTTTGACAAAAAACTCATATCCATTTTTATCACATCAAGCGAAATATCCTTTAAAGCATTCAGTGCTGAATATCCGGTACCAAAGTCATCCATAAGAATTGTAAACCCATTATTTTGCAGCTCTTCCATAGTTTTTTTAATAACTGCAGGATTATTTACAAATGCGCTTTCAGTAAGTTCAAGTTCTAAAAGTCTTGGCGGTATATTATACTTTTTTACAAGCCCGCATAATATTTCCACAAGATGAGGATTATACACGCTTACCCTTGACATATTAACTGAAATAGGACACGGTTTTCTGCCATCATCAAGCCACTTTCTTATAAGCATACATGCGTGTTCCCACACGTATTCGTCAAGCTGCATTATAAAACCGTTACTCTCAAATAACGGTATAAAATCTCCGGGAGAAATCATTCCTCTCTGCGGATGAATCCACCGCACAAGTGCTTCCGCACCAATCATCCTGTATTTTCTCACCTCATACTTAGGCTGAAGATAAATCTCAAATTGTTCATCTGCAAGTGCCTGCGACATCTCATTTACAAGCATCTGCTCATCAAGCATATTTTTCCCCATGCTTTCATCATAAAATGCATAATTTTTAACATAATTACCCTTGCACTTCTTTGATGCCATATTAGCACGGTCATACATTTCATTAACAGGAAGACTTCTGTCTTTAACAATATATACACCAAAAACAGGCAGCAAATCGAGATTAATTCCGTATGTAGAAATTCTGTCCCTTATATTTTTAAAATGCTGCAAAATGTCATCTTTACTTATATAAGGAACACAGCAGCAAAACACGTCCACCATTATATGCCCGTAACTTGCGACTCTTCTGCCCTCTATACCTGACCGTTCATGCACAAGACGCATATCCTCAACTATGTCGTGGGCAATAAACTTTATAAGCCTGTCCCCCTCCTCTATTCCGTAAAACTGATTAACAAGCTGAAATTTGTGTATGTCAAAACGTATAAATGCATAATCATACTGTGGATTATTGTCTATTACTTTACGGGTTTCCTCAAAAAAAGCGTTTCTGTTATACATTCCTGTCCGCAAATCGTATCTTTCCCGATACTTCAATTCCCTGTAAATAGACATTTCATTAGTACTGATTATATTCTTAACACGATACTTAAGAAGATTTTCATTGTAGGGTGTTTTTATATAATCCCAGACACCATTTTCAAGATACTTTACCGCCTCTTCTTTATCTGCTGAATGATCTACCGATAAAACAATAGGAATTTTACGAAATTTTTCATTTCCTACACATCTTTCCACAAACCAAAGATTTTTCTCATTATCCTTATTCAGTCCCATTATAATCAGCGAAACTTTGATTTTTTTAAGAATGCTTATCGCATAATCATAATTATCTGCAAGTACAACATTATATTCTTCATTAAACATCTGATATAACTGACTGCGTTCTTCTTTATTTTCCAAAATAAGTAATATTGTTAATTTTTTATCCACTACTATTTTCCGCCTGCAACCGCTGCTGCGTAATCCCCCTTAGCTATATTATTAAACACGTTTTTATATGCCGCTATTATATCATTAACAAAAAATATTTTCAATCAATTATGATATGAAACCACAATTTTCAATTAATTTGTAAGGTTTATACGCATATTACCAAATATTGGTATCATATAGAATAAAATAATTTCATAAATTTATACATATTCAATGTATCTTCCGCACCTGCTGTCTCGTATGATGAGTGCATCGCAAGCTGTGCAACTCCTATATCAGCTGCCTTTACAGACACATTTGCCTGTATAAGATTTCCAAGTGTTGAACCGCCTGCAATATCGGAATTATTGTGATATATCTGATACGGTATTCTGTTATTTTTACAAATCTGCTTTATAAATGCTCCCGAATACGCATCGGTAGTATATCTTTGTCCGCCATGATACTTTATTACCACGCCACCGTTAAGCTTTGGACGATTGACAATATCCGCCTTTTCAGGATGATTAGGATGCACCGCATGAGCATTGTCCGCACTGACCATAAAACTTTTATCAAGCATTTGTGCATACTCCTGAGCTGACAAATCAAGTGCCTCTGATGTCATATCAAGAATTCTTTTAAGAAAATCAGACGCTGCCCCCTGTCTTGAAAGACTTCCAACCTCCTCGTTATCAAACACACCGAACACATTGATATAATCGTCACTGTCCGCAGCAAGAAAAGCCTCAAGCGCAGTATAAACACACTGTAAATCATCAAGGCGCGGTGAACAGACAAACTGACTGTCACTTCCCAAAATACAGCCATTTTGCACATTATATAAATATAAATCAGTCCCTAAAATATCTGAAACGTCCTTACAGCCTGCCTCTTTTGCAAGCATTTCATAAAGCCCCTCACCGCCTATCGGCTGCAAATCAGTCTGTATGCTTAAAGGCTTCTCATCCAAGCCGCGTATCATATGAATCGCAACATTAGGTATTATATATAAAGGCTGCTTTAAATCCACATTGCGTGTATTAAGCTCTCCATCATTTTCAAACACAACCCTGCCCGCAACTGACAAAGGCCTGTCAAGCCATGTATTAACTATCATGCCTCCGTATTTTTCTGTGTTAAGCTTACAGTAACCGTTTGCATCGGTATGCTCTGCATTTTCTTTTATTTTAAACATAGGTGAATCAGTATGTGCACATACCATATGAAACCCTTTGGGCCTGATTTCACTATTTTCCGGAAATTTCATCGCTATAAGTGACGAGCCTGCCCGGATCGAATAAATTTTCGCGCATCGTCCTTTTACGCTCTCATTAAAATCACTATCACAAATATCACAAAAGCCTGCATTTTTAAGTCTTTTTGTTATCGTATCAACCGTCTGATACGACACATGTGATGATTCTATAAATTCTAATAATCCTTTATTTATTTCTATTTTATCAAACATATTAACCCTTTACAGCCTTAACAGCATATCATCCTTTTTTATAAGATTATATTTTCTCATAGTTTCAGATATCACAAGTGTAACTAAGGCAGGAAGCACAAAATGCATCACTGCTATTTCTATAATAACTATATGTGCAGGCATTGTCTGTGACATGCTCTGCCATGCCATAATCTGTCCTACAAAACCTGCGGAACCCATTCCTGAACCTGTCGGAGTGCTTGTCATTTTAAGAAGCGTACTTGATACAGGACCTAAAATGGCACTTGAAATTATTGCAGGAAGCCATATCATCGGTTTTTTTACTATATTAGGTATCTGCAGCATTGACGTTCCAAGTCCCTGCGCAATCAGTCCTCCCATTTTATTTTCTCTGTAGCTTGCCACCGCAAAGCCTACCATCTGACAGCAGCAGCCTACCGTCGCAGCTCCTGCCGCAATTCCGCTTATTCCCATAGAAACTCCTATAGCTGCCGAGCTTATAGGCAGTGTGAGTATCATTCCCATAAATACCGATATAAGAATCCCACCGATTACAGGGTGCTGTTCAACATTTATATTTACAAGATTTCCAAGCCATATCATAAAAGCAGATATCGGCGGTCCTGCGACAAATCCAACAAAAGCTCCTGTACTTATCGATAACGCCGGCGTTACGATAATGTCGACACCTGTTTTTCCTGACACAAGCTTTCCTATTTCTATAGCAACAAGTGCTGCGACAAAGGCTCCAAGCGGTTCTCCAGGTTTTCCTATCACAATTTCAGACATCGAAGCAATATCAGGAAAAGCACCTATCATACCTGCAACTGCCGCCGAGACCGTCACAAGCGGCCCTGCACCGAATTTTACTGCGACGCCCACACCTATTCCGGCACCTGTAAGTGTCTTGGCAGCATTCGCAACTCCGTTTATATACTCCCCGGCAGTTCCTCCGACAAAAGCAGCAATCTGCGATATTATCGTTCCTATTATAAGCGTTGAAAACAATCCTAATGCCATGCCTCCAAGACCATCAATAAATATATGATTTAATACCTTTTTAACCTTGTCCATACTAATCCTCATTTCTTGAGCAACTTTGTTGCGAAGAGGCGAAAAAAATTCGCGTAGGCGATTTCTCTTCTGCCATAAATGCTATTTGTTTTGCTCCGAAACAAATAGCTGTATGAAAAATCATCGTATTAACATGATTTTTCACACTAGTCTCCATTCCGCAGAATTATTTTAGTTCTAAATTTATATCATAAAATGTAACATCTGCATTTCTTGAAACAAACACACCTGCATATACATTTTCAGGATCAATACTTGTGAGTTTAAAATCAAAACCGCCTGTAATTGTTTCTTCATCTGCAAATTTACATGCATATCCGTCTGATGTACTTTCTATCTTTAAATCAACAGTCTCACCTGATTCATATTTTCTTGTACACTCTCCGCCATACGTAAGAACACCACTCTTTCTTGCAAAACAGTTTACGCTTCCGGCTCCATGTGTTAAAAGAAGCGGTGCGGCAGCCACATAGTCACCTAAAATATCAGGTGTAACCTTATCAATATACATGTCATCTCTTACCATTAACCCAAAAGAAACCTGGTCATTTAAAAAATAATCATTTATGACTGCTTTCGCAGTAAGCTCAAAATCCCTTCCTGCCGGAATCTTTGTATAATACATTGCTATTCCGTCAGACACTGCCGCAATTTTTCCAGAATTATTTTTAACAGCTATATGCACACTGTCATCTGCAAGCGGCTGCATAACAAAGCTGTCCGTATCAATTTTTTCAGGCAAATCACCAAAAACCGTACCTTTCCAAATACCTGCATCCTCCCACAGCTTACTTTGACTAAGATTTGCATCAAACACTGTCGGAACATAATTTTCATCTGAATATAAATATTTATCCATTTCCGGGTAAGGTGCATCCTCATCAATTCCCGTAACATGTTCTGAAAGTCCTTTTATATTTAATTTTTTTATTTCTTTTAAACAAAGATACGCATTTACTCTCGCACCCCACACATTTGTATGAGTGTTATCAACACTCGCCTTATTATTTGACGGCCATGCATGAAGATATATAGTATTATCAGGCTTTAATTCATCATATAGTACCTTTGTCATGGATGTCATATCAACTACAGGCACTGAGAGCATTTTTCCAAGCTTTCTTACAGCCTCTGCATAATCTCCACCCGGAAAATCTGCTGTATCTTTTGTTATATGCAGCTCCTGTTCCTTCCATTCACCCGTTGCATTTCTTCTTACAACAGGTGTACACAGAATTGTCTGACAGCCTGTATTTTCAGCCTTTTTTATATAGTTTTCATATAATGAAGCTGCAAATGTTCCTTTCTCCTTATAGGTTCCGTTCGCAGACGTAAACCTTTCAGTCTCCGTCTTTTCATCATTGTGTCCAAAGCCTATAAGCAGGAAATCCCCTTGCTTCATACCTGCGATAAGTTCCTTATATTCAGGCTCCTCCAGATAGCTTTTACTGCTTCTTCCCGACAAAGCAATATTTCTTACCTCTATACAGTCATCAAGATAACATTCCAGCTTTGTTCCGTAACCGAATCTCGGATAATAATATTTATCATTAAAACTGCTGACTGTAGAATCACCTATAACCCATAATGTCTGTTTATTGTTCAATAGTACGCACCTGCCTTTACTTATTTTGATAAATTATAAAATATTCTTCCTACATTTTCAACTCACCCTTTATATTGCATAAAAATGGTTTTATTGTTAATATAATGATTAAAGTGTCAAATATAATAATAAAGATTACACGGATTGTTCCGTGCTTTGCACTCCCACAATCCTACCCAATATTCGCATATCGTGCAGCTTACGCTCCACTTTTATGCTCAATTGGGGGCGTGTTCCAAAGTCCTTCCCCCATACTTGTGCAAGCACAGTAGGGTTCAGACTTTTTGACACTGTAATCTATAAAAAAGCGAGAAATATAATGTCAGAAAAATTTACTACTATTTATAATATTTTTACGGGCGGCACTATAGGAAGCCGCATCAATAATGCAGGTTCCATTTCAACAAACGGTGATGCACCTTTTCAGCTCACAGAAATGTACTTAAAAAATCACAGAAATGTTAATTTCATAAATTATGAGCCTTATCGCATTTTAAGTGAAAATCTCTGTGCCAAAAATCTTTTGTCACTTATAAATTCCGTAAATACTGCACTGAAACGTACTGATATTGACGGAATAATAATAACTCACGGAACAGACACCCTACAGTATACAGCCGCAATTCTCTGTTATGTCTTTGCAGCTGCAAAGCTTCCGATTATGATTGTTTCAAGTGATTTTGTTTTGGACGATGCGCGTGCAAACGGTCTTATCAATTACACATATGCCGCTGATTTTATTATTAACAAAAGAGGTCATGGAGTATTCGTAAGCTACTGCAACAAAGGCGGTATTCCGACTATACACCGCGGCAGCAGACTTCAGCCTCCTGTTCCGTACTCGGGTGACGTATCAAGCGTGTCTGATTCATGGTATGGAAAATATTGCGAAAACGGATATATTGCTAATCCGGACTACAAAGTTTCAAAAGACAATACTTATGAATTTGTCAATCCTGAAAATGTAAATTTAAGTGACTGTTCAGATTTTATACTAAGAATTCCGGCTTATCCGGGATTTAAATATCCTGCTCTTTCACAGAAAACAAAAGCTGTACTGCATGAAAGCTTCCATTCGGGAACAATCTGTATAAGCAAAGACCTTGAAGAATTTGCCGAATCAGCAAAAGCTTTGGACATACCTATATACCTTTCAGGATTATCTTCATATATGACAGAATATGATACAGTTGAGCTTTATCGTAAATCAGGCATAATTGCTCTTCATGACAGTGCACTTATTGCAGCCTACTGTAAATTGTGGCTTGCCATAAGCAATAATCTTGACATCAAAAAAGTCATGGACAAATCAATAGCCGAAGATTTCATATAATATGAAATCTCCGGCTTTTTAAAATGCTAAATGTTTATCATAATATAAATATCAATAACAAATCACATGACGCAAATGTCTTTTAATTCATAATTTACTGCTTTTTTAAATTCATCAACAGCAACCTCTACCTGATATCCGATTTTTCCCGCACTGAAAATTATTTTTTCATAATTTTCTGCACTTATATCAATAAATGTCTTAAACTGTTTTTTCATTCCTATAGGTGAACAGCCGCCATGTATATATCCTGTAAGCGGCAGCAGTTCTTTTGACTTAATCATTTCTATGCTCTTTTCTCCTGCGCTCTTTGCAGCCTTTTTTAAATCAAGCTCCTTACATACAGGCACCATAAAAACATAATGATTTCCTGATTTACCTGCTGTAACAAGTGTTTTAAAAACAGTATCAGGATTCTGATTTAAAAACTGCGCTACTTCCGTTCCGCTTAACGCATCACTTTCAGAATAATCATACATCTCATATTTTATTTTTTTGCTGTCCAAAATTCTCATCACATTAGTTTTATTTTCCATAATAATCCTCATTTCCCGGCAATATTGCTGCTGACTGTTTGTTTTGGGACACTATAATCTCATATACAAACAGCTATGTAAACAATCGTTGCAGCGACAAATTTCCTTACATTATACAGCCTTTTGTCCTACAGTTCTATATAATGAGGGATAATGTCCTCATA
The DNA here is from genome assembly GCA_900552795.1 of uncultured Eubacterium sp. Classification (GTDB taxonomy): domain Bacteria; phylum Bacillota; class Clostridia; order Lachnospirales; family Lachnospiraceae; genus Lachnospira. The sequence continues at coordinate 4,374 of USBB01000005.1, read as the reverse complement.
TTTTCCGTCTTTTAGCAAAAATCCTTTCGGAATTACACCGAGCTGCACAAATCCAAGCTTTTTATAAAGCGCAAGCGCCGATTTATTACTCCTTACCACCGCATTAAACTGCAAAATTCCAAACCCGAGTTCTTTTGCCTTTTTAATGCAGTGACATACCAGATGCTCTCCTATATGCTGCCCCCTCTTATCCTTTTTTACCGCGTAGCTCGCATTACATATATGTCCGCATCTTCCGACATTATTAGGATGCAGTATGTACAAACCGACAATCTCACCGTTTTCCTCGTCATATGCAGCACCTGTAAACGACTGCTGCATAAAAAATTCCTTTCCCGTATCACAGTCCAGCAATTCAAGCTGCGGAAACGCCTCTCCATCCTCAACAACATCATTCCAAATAGCAACTGCTTCTCTTAATTCATTACCTGATGATTCTTCATATGATAACTCTTTTACTGCAATTCTCATTTTCTCAGTTTCCTTTATTCGCATTTTATTTCATAATACATATACACCCCGGTATACCGGCTTTCAGAATCATTCTTCTTCGTATTGTACAATTTAAAACCGACACTTTCGTAATTTTTTAAATCTTATCATTTATTTTCTTACCTGTTCCTTTATTACGCGGACAAGCTGAATACATGCAGTAGGTATAAATGCCAGAAGTAAAATTAATCCTATATCAACCATTTTCAATGCTTCAACCATAAACAGTCCCTGCATAAACGGAACGAACAAAACAAATGCCAGAAGTAAAACACCTGTAGCAAAAGCAGCAACGCTCCACATATTGCTTGTAAACTTTATCTTAAAAATTGAAAACTCGCTTCTGCATGTAAATCCGTGGAACAATCTTGCTAATGTCAATGTGGCAAACGCCATTGTACTTGCCGCCATAGGACTTATTTCCAAACCAATATAGTATGCAGTCTGAGTTACAACAGCTATTAATAATCCGTAACCTAACAATCTGAGTGAAAAGTTTTTTGTAAGCATTCCTGCTTTTGGGTCCCTCGGCTTATTCTTAAGAAGCTGCTTATCAGATGGTTCCATACCTATTGCCAATGCCGGAAGTGAGTCTGTCAGCAAATTGATAAACAAAAGATGTACCGGCTCAAAAGGTGTATCAAGAGCCATAAATGAACAGAACAAAACAACTAAAATTGCAGCCATATTGCCCGAAAGCAGGAACTGAATTGCATTCATAATATTTCTGTAAACATTTCTTCCATTCAAAACTGCTTTTATAATTGTAGCAAAATTATCGTCCGCCAAAATCATTGCAGAAGCATCCTTTGATACCTCGGTTCCTGTAATTCCCATTGCAACGCCGATATCTGCCTTCTTAAGTGCCGGTGCATCATTTACTCCGTCGCCCGTCATTGCCACAATATTGCCTTTTCTTTGCCATGCATCAACAATTCTGATTTTATTTTCAGGTGAAACTCGCGCATATACTGAAATATCAGCAAGCACACTGTCAAGCTCATCATCAGACATTTTATCTAATTCCTGACCTGTAACAGCCATATCCCCATCATGATAAATTCCAATCTGCCTTGCTATGGCAGTCGCTGTCACCTTGTGGTCACCAGTTATCATAACCGGTTTAATACCTGCACTTATTGCATCTGCTACAGCTTCTATTGATTCCTCTCTTGGAGGGTCAATCATCGCTACCAAACCTGAAAATGTATATCCGCATTCATTTTCAACAGACAAAACATCATCTTCTTCACATTCTCTGTAAGCAAATGCCAACACTCGCAAACCATTTTCTGAAAAAATCTGATTCTGTTTAATGATTTTTTCCCTGTCCTCCTGAGTTATCGGTCTTACTCCATCCTCTGTTGCAATATTTTCAATTCTGTCCAACAAAACATCAACAGCACCTTTCGTAAGTACTGTCGGTACTCCATGAACACGATATTTTGTACTCATAAGCTTTCTGTCGGAATCAAACGGAATTTCCTCCATACGGGGCATCATACTCCTTATATCCTCTTCCGTCGCTCCTGCCTCTACAAGACCTGCCTTTCTTGCCATATTTAACAGACATGTCTCTGTAGGATCACCTATATCTTTTCCGTTATTTATATTTGAGTCATTATTTAATATCGCAATATACAAAAAATATCTGTGCAGACGTGATTTTAAATCCAAGTCCTCCGGAAGCATACATTTTCCATCTATATACACTTCCTTTACCGTCATTTTATTCTGTGTCAATGTACCTGTCTTATCAGAGCAGATAACAGATACACAGCCCAGACTTTCAACAGCCTTAAGATCCTTTATAATCGCATTGTCCGCAGCCATCTTTCTCGTTCCCATAGCCTGAACTATTGTAACGATTGAACTAAGTGCTTCAGGAATAGCTGCAACAGCTAACGCAACAGCAAACATAAGTGAATCCAACACAGGCTCTTTCTGCCATATTCTAAGCAAAAATACAATCGCGCTTATAATCATGATAGCTATTGCAAGCTTCTTACTGAAGTCATCAAGGCTTACCTGAAGAGGAGTTTTCTTATCCTTTGTATCATTCATAAGCGTTGCAATCTTACCCATTTCAGTATTCATGCCCGTGGCAGTTACAAGAACACTGGCTCTGCCATAAGTAACAAGACTCCCCGAAAATACCATATTGCATCTGTCACCCAAAGCTGCCTCGCCTGTAATTTCTTCATCTTTCTTATCAACATTCGTTGATTCACCAGTTAATGAACTTTCATTTACCTGAAGTGAATAATTTTCAATAATTCGACCATCGGCTACAATCATATCTCCTGCCTCTAAAAGAAGCACATCACCCGGCACGATTTCCTTTGATGCAATCTCAGTCTTAATTCCTTCTCTTAAAACCTTAGCTTTAGGAGCAGATAATTCCTTTAAAGAATCCAACGACTTCTCTGCCTTAACATACTGAACTGTTCCTAAAACAGCATTTAAAATGATTACCGCAAAAATAACCAATGTACTTTCCACATTACCTGAAACCATTGATATGACAGCGGCTGCTATAAGAATAATTACAAGCAGATCTGCAAACTGCTCCAAAAAGATTCTGAATACGCTTTTCTTCCCCTTTTCCTCTAATACATTTTCTCCATACTTTAAAAGCAGTTCACTTGCTTTGTCCTTAGAGTGTCCGTCTGCACTGCCATATGTTTCATATAGTTCCTGCTTTGTCTGTTGATAAACTTCTTTCATATTTCTTCTCCTTTCCTTTCTCAGAGATGTACACAAAAAAAGACTTCTTGTGTACATTTTGTACACAAAAAGTCTTGTTCAACATAACGTCACCTAACTTCCGGTCTCAAAAGACGTATTGACGAAAATTAGGACATGCTTCGCATGCAACTACTCCCTTTTTGTTGAAAATAGTTTTATCATAATTTTTTTTAAAAGTCAACTGTTTTTTTCTGTCATAACTTAAATACTTTCCATTTTATTCATCCATATTCGCTTCTTCACCTAATCCCAATATCAAAGCTGGTATCGGACAGGTTTGTAATATATTTGCTGGAACTGCTGAATTATCTGCCAGATTGCGAAAAAAGGAAAAAAAATTAGAGCCAGCCTTTCGACTGACTCTGATCTACCCCAAGCATATTACAATTTATTGGGATAATTCTCTAACTGATGGAAAATACCAACTACATTTACAACATCAACTCTCACATCAAAAATGATAATATAATTCATCTGTGGCACAACTGCTTCACGATATCCTTTCTTAGCAAGACATGCATCTCTACACTCTGCAAACTGAAAAGGATTAACCTCTAGCCTGTCATAGATTACATCAATACTATCTAACAGATGCTCCGCTGCCTGTTCATTCTTTAAGCGATAAATCAAATGATACACAAGATTATCAAGCAATTCATCGGCATGCTCTGTAACATTTAATTTATAAGCCATACTTTGTTCTCGTTTCTCTAAGTGCTGTTCTGGCATCCTTTACATGTCCTGCCTCTATCTGCTTTTCAGATATCTCTATATCTCTGTACATAGCAATCTGTCTCATTGTTGACTCATAAATCTCCATGCTCATAATTACCATATCGCCATAGCCATTTTTTGTAACATAAATTGGTTCCTCTGTCTTATGGCACATATCAGATATCTCTGAGGTATTCTTCAAATCTTTAATTGGAATTATTTGTGGCATAACATACACCTCCTTGTTTATGACATAATTATACCATAATTATGTCCTTTTTCAACTTATTTTATTCATAAAAATCATATTAAAATCAGTGTCATCTAAACTATATGCCCAAAAGAAAAACGGTCGATGACATGTGTGATATGTACCCAGAATTCTGGACACATATTTACGAACTAGGCTGAACACAAGGA